>NZ_JBEPOT010000008.1:0-356431 GCF_040546905.1 Bradyrhizobium sp. S3.3.6
CAGGTACTGCAGCGTGATTGCTGTCAGCTTCCAAACAAAAAACCAAAGGATCCCAATGCCCGCAGCAGCGATCAACGTATAACCAGCGCCACCCGGCCTCGGGGAGGTCGAGCTTGCTTCGACCGGAGCTATTGCTTGCTCGCTTGTTGAGCTGTCGGCAGCAATGGGCGCTCGTAGCAGCAAGAATGCCAATGCCGCGAAGAGGGCGATGATCCCGACCGCAAGGGTTAGAAGCGCCAAACCCATTTACCGACCTTCCTCGCGACCTCACACGCGGCTTACATCATCGTTTGGTTGCGTGTACGCTGCATGTCAAACGATCGCGCCGCAGATGCTCAATTTTAGATAAACATCGGCTTGACCGCTTCGGATTAGTTGCTGACCGGGGAAGAGGGATTGAGTTACCGGGCCTCGGCGATCTTCGGTCCAGATGACAGCATCTGCGCGTTGGTTGCCGCGGGCCGGTTCGACGGCGATGCCGGGTCTGGCGATCGGAGCGCGGCGTCGGGCGGCGCTTCCTGGGATGGTCGACGGGCAGCATTTGCCGGAAGCACGATCACCTTCGCTCCGACTTTCACCCGCTCGTAGAGATCCGCGACGTCCTCGTTGGTCAGCCGGATACAGCCGGACGAAACCCGCTTCCCGATCGTGTCGGGCTTGTTGGTGCCGTGAATTCTATACTCGGTCTCGCCCAGATACATCGCCCGGGCGCCGAGCGGGTTGCCGGGACCGCCTGCCATAAACCGCGGCAGATAAGGCTGACGCACAACCATCTCTGCAGGCGGACGCCAATCCGGCCATTCTGTCTTACGGGCCACGGTCTGCTCACCGGACCATGCGAAACCTTCGCGGCCAACACCGATGCCGTAGCGCATCGCTTGTGCGTCGTTCAGGACGAAATAAAGGAATGTGTTCTTGGTATCGATGATCACGGTGCCTGGCGTCTGGTGGCTGGCGTAGTCAACCACCTGCCGAACAAATGCTCCGGGACCGTCAGCGGCCTTTGGTGGTTCGACCGGAGGCGCCGGAGCAGGAATCGGAGCTGGGGCTGGCGCTGATGCATGAACCGGCGTTGACACGTAAACCGGAGTTGACGACGCCAGGGCCTGGTGCGCGGAGGGTTTTCGTATCGGTGGCACGCTCGCCGGGCGAGACAGCAAGCTGTACCCCAATGCGGCGACGGCCACGGCGCCGATTGCAACTCTGCCGACCATTGGGAGCGCAAGTGTCTCTGCCTTTCCACGTTTGGCCCGCTTGCTCATATCTTTCCCCCAGATCACTGCCTGGAAGACGTACCCAGCAAAATTTAACAAACTTCGAAGCGATTCCGCTCAGACTGGAACCGTTAAGCGCCGTTAACGGCAACTCTTGTCCGATCGAACAAAATTTGACAGTCCCGCTCCATAGCGAGGGCGCGAGGTGGACGACGCGCTTCTGACGGACTGCAAGATGCGCGTGCGGATGTCCGGTGGGGCGGTCCGAACAATCTGAAGACGCCCTCATAGGAAAGAAGCTGCCGAGCGCGACTCGGCAGCCTCCTTTTTTCTTGTCAGATCACGCGGCGAGGATGTCAGCGACCGGTGGGATCGTTGCTCCTGCCAGGACGAAGCGTCTGGGGGCCGCCCTGGCCGCTGTTGGTGCCTCCATCGGATCCGGCCCCGGCACTGCCAGCGCCGCCGCCCATGCCGGTTGTGCCGCTGCCCGATCCGTTACCGGCCGCGGACCCGGCTCCTCCCACGCCAGCGGCGCCTGTTCCAGCGGCCGCACCTGCACCGGCTCCTCCAGCGCCCGCACCCGCTCCTCCACCTGCACTGCCGCCGCCCGCCTGGGCGTGGGCGAAGCCGATCGATGCACCGGCCAGCAACGCGCACATGGCCATTGAGAAAATCGTCTTTCGCATTCTTCAACTCCGTTTGACGTTGTGCCCGTCAACCGAAGCTGCATGCGGACGTTCCTAAAGGCTGATGATAAGCTTTCGCAATTCGTCAGGAACGATGTCGTGTAACGCCGGATTGATCCTTGCGGCTGGGGCGACAATTCGTTAGCCACATTCAGCCACCGGCGATCGCCGTTCGGCTGACTGATGGAGTATCTCATGCGGATCGCCGCGCTGGTTGTCTTCATGGTCGCGGGGCTTGCTCCCGCAGCGCACGCTGAGCGCGACTATCCCTGGTGTGTCTTTGGCGGCGAGCTCGGCGCTCCCGGCGAGTGCATGTATGTGACGCGAGAACAGTGCCTGGCCTCGGCGTCCGGGCGGTGGAACACCTATTGCGATGTCAACCCGCGCGTCAGGTTCAAACAGCCGGCTCCGCCCCGGACGCCCCGGACGCGCTGATCACGGCAACGCTGATCGGAGTGCTCGGCTCCGGCTCCCCTAATGTGCGCTTCTCTGCCCGCAACCGCGTACGCGCGGACGTCAATCCAACGGTACGTCCAGACTGGTCCCTTCGGTCATGATGCCGGGGATGTGAGCAGTCGTGAAGCCGTTATCCCTTGGGGCTCTGCGGCCGAGCGTTACGTACGGAGCGAGGGGCAGCTGGAGAAAAGCGATGCGTTCCATTTTGGCCTTGAGCCTTTTGATCGCCCTGTGCGGCGTTGCGAACGCGGCGCCGGTACATCACGCCCACCGGCACGCTGTCGTTCACTCCCAACAGGGCATGTTCGCACCAGGTCCCGCTTCGAGCTTTGCCTACGCGCCACCGCCGCCGCCGGCCCAATTCCGGTCTACCCCCTCCTGTGACAAGCCTGAACCGTATTACGGCGCTTGTCAGGGTTATGCGCCTGGCGAAAAGGAGCGATTTCTGGCCACCGTGCACAGCCCGTAATGCTTGGGGCGAGCGACGTCGTCTGACTTCGACCATCAATCCAACGGCACGTTCAGACTGGCACCTTTGGTGATGATGCCGCCACGGTTGCCGATCTCGATCGAACCATAGCGCTGCCTGAAGCAATCGGGCAGCGGCCGGTCACCTTCCATGCTGAGCCAGAGGCGCAGCAAATGACGCTCCTGGCTTGCATTGGGCCAATCACGGAATCCGGTCCGGTCATGCAGCAAGGCATGATTGTAGACGAACTGCATGTCACCCGGCTGAAGCCGCATGCCAAAATGCAGCGTGGTATCATTTGCGAGCGCGTCGAACAGATCGAGCGCCTCGACGTGAGCCGGCGTCAGTCTCGGCGCATCGGCAAAGCGCTGCGCACTGTCGATATACTGGCGTTGATAGAACCCGGTCAGGAATCCCGCGTGCCAATTCAGCACCGGGATCTCGAGATACGGCTTTTCGTTCTCGGGCACCTCGCCGCGCCGGTCGGTCGCGATGGGATCAAACAGGAGCGCGGCAAGGTCGGGACGCCTCTCGAGCATCTCGTTGTAGATGGTCGACGTGCTGACGAGGAGAGAATCGCCTCCCTCCATGGCTTCGCGAATGCATAACAGTCCCACCACGTCGGAGGAATCCGTGTGGAACGTTTGCCGTTCCGACGTCTGATAAATCCGGGTGTTCGGATCCCTGGCATCGGCGCCGGTGTCACGGACGTGACCGAGAATGTGACCCGCCGCATTCTGGGACCGCGCCGACCCCAGATGCGCGCCCACCCCGCAGAATATCGTGGCGGCAAACTCCTGGCTGTAGTTTGCCACCGGGAGGCCGCGGATGACCTCGAAGCCGAGGCCGGCCAGCAGCCTTGTCTTGAGCCCTTCCAGATGCGCGCCGAAGTGAGGAAGCGGAAAGCTGTCCTTCGTGATCTCGGCGATTTTCTTGCTCCTGCCGAGATAGGATTCAGCCGCGTTCTCAAGTTCCGTGATCTCGCTGGCCGCAAGCGATATCAGCCATCGATCAGGATTGGCCTTCATCTCGGCGCCTCGCCAGGCCGATGGGATATCGATTTTCCCTGGAGGGCGATTGATCCTGTCGGGCGCTGAGACCGCATTCATCGTGGTGGCTCCTGAGATTGATCGCCAGGTAAGACGTCGGAACTTCAATTTCGCAGCTCAATCCTTCAACCGCACCATACACCCGAGCAAGGGGCGGCCCGCTCACCGAGAGGGGATTGCACTATTTCACAAGGTGTTGCCTGAAGTGCACAGGTATCGTCCCGTGCTTGTGGTTAGATAAGCCCACGGGGTAACGGGAGATGGTCCGTGCAGACGTGGGTTCCTGCTGCTATCGCCACGATTTTGATCGCTGGTTCGGCCAACGCGGCCGATCTCGCGCCTGTGTACAAGGCGCCTGCGGGAGCGGCACCGGTCGCCTACAGCTGGTCCGGGTTCTACCTGGGCGGGAACGTGGGCGTCATATGGAGCGACCGGCGGGTGGACCCCGTGTCATTCACGACCACCGGCGTTGACTTTTCCGGGCGCCAGGCCGTTGGCCAATTTCCGAGCTTCGACGTCGGCAATACCGCTTTCACCGGCGGGGGTCAGGTTGGATACAATTTCCAGTTCGGGTCAAATTGGGTCGCAGGTATTGAAGCCGACATCAACTACAGCGGCCTGAAGAAGACCGACACGCGCGTGTTCCCGGCGACCCCTTTCATCGGCGGCGGCATCATCGACGCCAATACCGAATCCGCGACACAAAAGCTGGGCTGGCTCGGGACCGTACGCGGTCGCCTCGGGTTCACAACCCTGAACAACAGGCTGCTTGCGTTCCTGACCGGCGGCCTGGCCTATGGCAAGGTCGATGACAGCATCTATACCATTGGCGTGCCAAACGGCGCTGGCCCGTTTTTGATCAGCGCCAGCTCGGCGGCGGTTCGCGTCGGGTGGACGGCGGGTGGCGGCCTGGAATACGCATTTGCCAGCAACTGGAGGGCCAAGTTCGAATACCTCTACTACGATCTTGGCACGCAAAACCTCACCCTGGATTACGCCCCGGTTCCGGGCGATGCGGGCAATACGATCACGTACCGATTTCGTAATAACGGCAATCTGGTGCGCGTCGGCCTGAACTACGGCTTCTAGAGACGAACGGGGCGTTCGGCGGCCGCTGCACGAACGCCAATCGGGCCGGCCACCTACGCGACGAGCTGCCTCGCCGCCGCCGAGATCATCACCAGCCCGCCGGTGATCACGGCGACATCGAGGATCGCGGTGTGGATGTGCACCGGCATCCGCTCCACGAAGGCCTTTGCCATGAACGCGCCGGGGATGGCGATGCCGCCGATCAGGAGCGCGAAGGCGAGCACCTGCGCGGTGACGGCGCCGGCGAGGCCGAACACCGAGATCTTGATCAGACCGGTGCCGAGCGAGATCATCGCATCGGTCGCGATCACGGCGGCGCCTTCGAGACCCGCGGCCATCAAGAGCGAGAGCAGGATCACGCCCGAGCCTGACGTGCCGCCGACCAGCACGCCGTAGCCGACGGAGCCTGCGGCGAGACCGGTGTCGCCGATCTTGACCTCGCGGCGGCGCAGCACGCGGCGCAGCGGCACGCTCAGGATCAGCATGGTGCCGATCACGAGTGCAGCTCCGGCATTGGTGAGGCGTGTATAGCCGTAGGCGCCGAGCGCGGTGGTCAGCGCCGCGCAGGCCAGCACGAGCAGGGCGCGGCGACGGTCGGCATAGCGGAGATAGGCAACCGCACGGCTGGAATTGGTGAAGAGTGCGGAGATCGCGATGATCGGCACCACCGGCTCGGCACCGACCAGCGGCACCAGCACCAGCGGCATCAACGCGCCGGTGCCGTAGCCGGCGAGACCTCCGATGACCGAGGCAAACAACGCCATCAACGCGACCAGCAGAAGCTGCAACATCGAGATGTCGGCGAAGCCTGAGACGATGGTCACGTTCTCTCATCGCGGCTGATGCGTGCCGCAGCTTGATCGGCGATGGAAGCGAGTGCGGCCTCGTCTAGTGGAAAATCCGCCGCAAGCCAAGCGTCCTCGGCGAGTGTCAACACATGTCCGAGCGCAGGTCCTTCCGCCATGCCGCGCGCAATGAAGTCGGCGGCGCGCAGCGGGAATTTCGGCGCGGTCCAGCGTTGCGGCAGCTCCGCGAGCTCGCGCCAGCGCGACGACGTCACGTCGCCGCCGGCCCTCGCCCAGGCCAGCAACACACGGTCGTGATAGCGCTCGGGCCCCAGCCGGTAGAGGAGCCGCCGCGCATCGGCCTCGTTCTTGGTGGCGAAGCGCCACCAGCGATGGCCCATCGAATCCAGCGCCTTGGCCTCGGCATTGGAGAGCCTCAAGCGCGTTGCGACACGCTTGGCGTCTTCGGTCACGGCCACCGTCAGCGCGGCGAGACGGCGCGTTACGCTTGGCGGCAAGCGCAGCTCTTGCTCGATCGCGATCATCGCCGTCAGCGGGCCGGCATAGGCGACACCACCGGTCAGCGTTTGCAGCAATCCGGCATCGGCCATCGCCAGCGTGGCTGCGGATGCGCCGCCCGCCACCAGCAATTTCAGCATCTCCAAGCGCACGCGCTCGGCCGACAGGGCCGCAAGGCCCGCGCGCCCGCGGATGCAGGCGAGATAGCCGTCGCGGTCGGGCTCGCCGGCGCCGAACGCGGCATGGATGCGGAAGAAGCGCAGGATGCGCAAGTAATCCTCGGCGATGCGCTGGTCGGCGTCGCCGATGAAGCGCACGCGCCGCGCTCTCGCATCCGCGATGCCGCCGACATAGTCGTAGACGACGCCGCTGGCGTCGACCGACAGGCCGTTCATGGTGAAGTCGCGCCGCTCGGCGTCCTTCACCCAGTCGCGGCCGAAGGCGACCCTGGCCTTGCGGCCGAACGTTTCGGTATCCTCGCGCAGCGTCGTGACTTCGTAAGGCACGCTATCGATGACGAGCGTGACGGTGCCGTGGTCGATGCCGGTCGGCACGCACTTGATGCCGGCAGCTTTCGCGCGCCGGACCACCTCGTCGGGGCGCGCCGTGGTCGCGATATCCGTATCGCCCGGCGGCAGGCCGAGCAGCGCGTTGCGGACGGTACCGCCGACCACGCGCGCCTCCTCGCCATCGGCGTTGAGCAGTTGCAGGACGCGCGC
This sequence comes from Bradyrhizobium sp. S3.3.6, assembly GCF_040546905.1. Classification (NCBI taxonomy): domain Bacteria; kingdom Pseudomonadati; phylum Pseudomonadota; class Alphaproteobacteria; order Hyphomicrobiales; family Nitrobacteraceae; genus Bradyrhizobium; species Bradyrhizobium sp. S3.3.6. The sequence goes on from NZ_JBEPOT010000008.1 coordinate 6,987, forward strand.
GGTCCCGCCCGCGGTCAGCCAGGGCGCATCGGCAAGGACCGGCTCAAGGATCGGCTCCGCGCTCATTGTCCGGCCCTTATCTTTCCATTCAGCTGTCCCTGCCCGGCACGAGCTTGCCATGCTCGATGTGGGCGGGAATGTAGGTCGAGTTCGGTGCGGCGCCGGAGAAATGCGCCAGCCCGATCAACCCGGCGATGACAAGCACCAGCGCCACCAGGATGAGGCGCGCGACGACGGTGATCGGCCAGGACGACTGCACGAACAGGCCGGATCGCGTGGCGGCCAGGAACAGCGCATAGACGGCAAAGGGGATGAGGAAGATTCCGATCTCGGTCAGAACCGGCCGGATCATGACGAATAGATCCGCTCATACAGCACACGCAGCATTCCGGCCGTCGCACCCCAGATGTAGCGCTCTGCAAACGGCATCGCATAGTAAAACCGCTCCATGCCGCGGAATTCCTTGCTGTGCACCTGGTGGTTCACCGGATTCATGAGGAAGGATAGCGGCACTTCGAATGCGTCATCAACCTCGGAATGGTTGATGGTGAGCTGAAATCCCGGCCGCACCCTGGCGACCGTCGGCAGGATGCGGAAGCCGAACGCGGTGCCATAGAGATCGAGATAGCCGATCGGCTCGACGAAATCTCTGGACAGCCCGACCTCCTCCTCGGCCTCGCGCAGCGCGGCGTCGAGCGGCGAGGAATCGGTCGCGTCGATCTTGCCACCGGGAAAGGCGATCTGGCCGGCGTGATCGTTGAGGTTCGTCGAGCGCTGCGTCAGCAGGATGGTCGGCTCGGGATGGTCAACCACCGCGATCAGGACGGCTGCGGGGCGCACCGGCTGCTCGCGCGCGACGATCTCGAGCATCTTGTCGGTGCCGGGATCGCCGGAGGCCGGAATGATGTTCGGGTCGAACAGGCCGGGCGGAACGTCGAAGCCGAGCTTCGCCCTGGAGCGGGCGAAGAAATCCGCCGCGCCGAAAGCAACGGGCTCGATCTTCTCGCTTTTGGAGATAGGCTTGTTCAAAGTGCGGCCCTCACCTGCTCCGCGTCGGCCATGGCGAAGAACTCGCCGGCCGACTCGACGCCGAACATCGGCTGGCCATCGACCATCCGCTCCTCACCCATGTCAACCAGATCGTAATAGAGCGCGCGGGTGACCTTGGCCCAGAGATCGGCGCGCACGTGCAGATAGGGCGTCAACCCGCCGTCCCTGGCCTGCTCGAAGCGCAGCCGGTGCGCGGCATCGCAAGTGACCCAGTCGTCGACATTGGTGCGGAAGCTCAGCACGCGATGGTTGTCCTCGCCGCTCTTTTGCATCTCGACCGCCATGAACGGCGCGTCGTCGACGCGGATGCCGACCTTCTCCACAGGCGTGACGAGGAAATGCTTGTCGCCCTCGCGCTTGAGGATGGTCGAGAACAGCCGCACCAGCGCATGACGCCCGATTGGCGTGCCCATGTAGAACCAAGTACCATCGGACGCGATTCGGATGTCGAGATCGCCACAGAACGGCGGATTCCACAAATGCACCGGAGGCAGGCCCTTTTTGGCGCCTTCGGCACCGGCAGCAGTTTTGGCGGCGGCAGTCAGCCCCTCAAGACCGCGGTCGGCGCTCTGCCCTTGGTTCGCCATGGTTTGCCCTTTGGCACGATTGGTGCACGTCTGATTTGTAAGTCTACGTTGCAGATCGGTGCGCGGTTCCACCCCGCATTAGTCCGGTGTGGAGGTCGCCACTTCGTGATGCCCTACATAACCCTAAGCCGATAAGGTGGGGATAGGTTAATTCAACGAATACATGGCCTTCCTGCAAGTCTAGCATGGCGCCCATGTGATCACGTGACGAGATCACGTGACGGCAGATGATCTGACGACGCAAGATTGCCGCGTGACAGGCTTAAGGAGCTAACGGATGGCGGAAAGTGTCGAGAAGCTCGAAGACGGCATCGTCCGCTCGGCCGAGCAGGTGTCGAGCCAGGTGCGCGCGGCGAAGGACGCGATCGCATCGGTGATCTTCGGCCAGGATCGCGTGATCGAGAACACGCTGGTCACCATCCTCTCCGGCGGCCACGCGCTTTTGATCGGCGTGCCCGGCCTTGCCAAGACCAAGCTGGTCGAGACGCTCGGCGTCACGCTCGGTCTCGATGCCAAGCGCATCCAGTTCACGCCTGACCTGATGCCGTCGGATATTCTCGGCGCCGAAGTGCTCGACGAGAGCACCGCCGGCAAGCGCTCGTTCCGCTTCATCTCCGGCCCGGTCTTCGCGCAGCTGCTGATGGCCGACGAGATCAACCGCGCCAGCCCGCGCACGCAATCGGCGCTGCTGCAGGCGATGCAGGAGCAGCACATCACCGTGGCCGGCGCGCGCCACGATCTGCCAAAACCGTTCCACGTGCTCGCGACGCAAAACCCGCTGGAGCAGGAAGGCACCTATCCGCTGCCCGAGGCGCAGCTCGACCGCTTCCTGATGGAGATCGACGTCGACTATCCCGATCGCGACGCCGAACGCCGCATCCTGTTCGAGACCACCGGCGCCGAAGACACGCTGGCGAAGGGCTCGATGACCGCCGATGCGCTGATCACCGCGCAGCGGCTGGTGCGCCGCCTGCCAGTCGGTGATTCCGTGGTCGAAGCCATCCTGTCGCTGGTGCGCTCGGCCCGTCCGGGCGAGGAGAGCGGCGAGGCCGGCAAGTTCATCGCCTGGGGCCCCGGTCCGCGCGCCAGCCAATCGCTGATGCTCGCCGTGCGCGCCCGCGCGCTGATCGACGGACGTCTCGCGCCCTCGGTCGACGACGTGCTCGACCTCGCCGAGCCGATCCTGAAGCACCGCATGGCGCTGACGTTCCAGGCGCGCGCCGAGGGACGTACGATTCCGGACGTGATCCGGCAATTGAAGACACGGATCGGTTGATGGCCGCAGAGACCGGGCACACAGCAAAGGAGGTCATCGCGATCCGACGTGCCGATGGCGAAAGCCGTACGCTCGCCGCTTCGCTGCCGCGCCTGGTGCTCGAGGCCCGCCGTATCGCCGCCAACGTCATCCACGGCCTGCACGGCCGGCGCCGCGCGGGGTCCGGTGAAAATTTCTGGCAGTACCGCCGCTTCGTCTCCGGCGAGCCGGCGCAGAGAGTCGACTGGCGCCGCTCGGCGCGTGACGACCATCTCTATGTCCGCGAGCTCGAATGGGAGGCCTCGCACACGGTCTGGATCTGGCCTGATCGTTCGCCGTCGATGGCGTTCGCCTCAAAGACCGCACGTGACTCCAAATTGGAGCGCACGCTGATCGTTGCGTTCGCGCTGGCCGAGCTGCTGGTTGCGGGCGGCGAGCGCGTCGGCATTCCCGGATTGATGGCGCCGACCGCAAGCAGCAGCGTCATCGACAAGATGGCGCAAGCGATGCTGCATGACGATGCAGACCGGCTGAGCCTGCCGCCGTCCTTCGTCCCCGCCGCGCTGGCCGAGACCATCGTGCTGTCGGATTTCTGGTCGCCGATCGCGGAGATCAGGACCACGCTCGCAGGGCTCTCCGGCTCCGGCGCGCATGGCACGCTGGTGCAGGTCGTCGATCCCGCCGAAGAGAGTTTTCCCTATTCCGGCCGCGTCGAGTTCGTCGAGCCGGAAGGCTTTGGCGTGATCACCGCCGGCCGCGCCGAGAGCTGGGTGGACGATTACACCGCGCGGCTGGCGCTGCATCGCGACCAGATCCGCACCGAGACCAACAAGCTCGACTGGCTGTTCACGACGCATGCGACCGACCGCTCGGCCGCTGAACTCTTGCTGTTCCTCCATGCCGGCATGCAGGTGAGCAAGTCGGGCGCCCGCACCACCTCGATCAAGGCGGGGCCGGCCGCATGATGGGATTGCCGCTCGCCTTCACCGAACCGCTGCTCCTGATCGGCCTCGTCAGCCTGCCGGTGCTGTGGTGGCTGTTGCGCGTGATGCCGCCGCGGCCGCGCCGTATCGAATTTCCGCCGACCCGCCTGCTGTTCGACATCGCACCACGGGAAGAGACGCCAGCGCGGACGCCGTGGTGGCTGACCGCACTGCGCCTGCTCGCCGCAGCCCTGGTGATCTTCGCCGCCGCCGGCCCGATCTGGAATCCGCAAACCGGCCTCGCCTCCAGCAAGGCGCCGCTGATGATCATGCTCGATGACGGCTGGAGCGCCGCCTCGAACTGGGACACGCGGATCCGGGCCGCCGACGAGCTGATTGCCAATGCCGACAATGACCGCCGCGCGATTGCACTGGTGCCACTGTCCGAGCCGAACCGCGACATCACGCTGATGCCGGCGGGCGCTGCGCGCGTTGCGCTGCGGCAGATCGTGCCAAAGCCCTATTCGATCGAGCGCGTTGAAACCCTCACGGCAATCGATCGTTTCCTGAAAGCGACCGGCGACTGCGAGATCGCCTGGCTGTCTGACGGCGTCGACACCGGCCGCGGCGAAGAGTTCGTGCAGGGGCTCGGCAAGACCTTAGGGGATCGCAGCTTGACGGTGTTCGAAGGCGGCACCTCCTCCCCGCTGGCGCTGGTCGCGGCGGAAAACGCGGCGGCGAGGATGACGGTGAAGGTGCTGCGCACCGACAGCGGCATTGCCGCCGGCACCGTGCGGGCGCTGGACCAGAAGGCCTCGCCGATCGGCGAGGCGCGCTTCACCTTCGGCCCGCAGGACAAGGAGGTCGAGGCGGCGTTCGACCTGCCGGTCGAGCTGCGCAACGACATCTCGCGGCTCGAGATCTCCGGCGAGCGTTCGGCCGGCGCGGTGCAGCTCCTCGACAAGCGCTGGCGGCGGCGCGCCATCGGCATCGTCTCGGGCGCAACCAGCGAGACCGCGCAGCCGCTGCTGGCGCCGACCTTCTACCTGACGCGCGCGCTGGCGCCGTTCGCCGACGTGCGGCTTGCCGACAAGGGTTCGCCGCAGCAAGGCATCACTCAGTTCCTCGACCAGAAGCTGCCGATGATTATCCTGGCCGATGTCGGCACCGTCGCGCCCGAATTGCGCGAGCGTCTCAACGCCTGGATCGACCAGGGCGGCGTGCTGGTGCGGTTCGCAGGCCCCCGCCTGGCGCAGGCCGAAGACGATCTCGTTCCGGTCAAGCTGCGCAAGGGCGGCCGCACGCTCGGCGGCAGCCTGACCTGGGAGAAGCCGCAGCATCTCGCCGCGTTCGCCGCCGACGGTCCGTTTGCCGGCGTCGTCGTGCCCAAGGATGTCACCGTGAGCCGGCAGGTGCTGGCCGAGCCAGACGCAGTGCTTGCCACCAAGAGCTGGGCCTCGCTCGAAGACGGAACGCCGCTGGTGACCGGCGAGCATCGCGGCAAGGGACTGGTCAGCCTGTTCCATGTCAGCGCCGACATGCGCTGGTCGGATCTGCCGATGTCGGGCACCTTCGTCGAAATGCTCCGGCGCGTCGTCGACATGTCCGGCTACACCGCCAAGCCCGGCGCCGGCGTTGCCGTCGAAGCCAGCACCGAGACGCTGGCGCCGCTGCATCTGCTCGACGGCTTCGGCGCGTTCGGGCCGCCGCCGGCCACCGCCAAGCCGCTGACGGCTGATTATCGCGACCGCGCTACGCCGGATCATCCGCCCGGCTTCTACGGTCCGGCAGAAGGACCGCTCGCCGTGAACACGCTCGCAGCCGCCGACCGCATCGCAGCCCTCAACACCGCAGGCCTCCGCGCCCGGCACGCCACCTACACCAACGCCGAGCCGCGCGATCTGCGCGGCTGGCTGCTGTCGACGGCGCTGGCGCTGTTTCTGGTGGACGCCATCATCGTGGCGCTGCTCGGCGGCGGCCTTGCCGCACTGCTGCGCCGGCGCGCAGCGCCCGCCATGATCCTGCTTGGCTTCGTGCTCGCAGGCATGGCCGTGCTGACGCCGACGCCGTCGCGCGCCGACAGCGCGTCGGACGAGTTCGCGATGAAGTCGACCTCGCAGACCCGCCTCGCCTATGTCGTCACCGGCAATGCCGACGTCGATTCCATCGTCAAGGCGGGCCTGTCCGGCCTGACACTGTTCCTGGCGCAGCGCACCGCGCTCGAGGCCGGCGATCCCGTCGGTGTCGACCCCGCGCGCGACGAGCTGGCCTTCTTCCCGCTGATCTACTGGCCGATCGTGCCGGGCGCGCCGAAGCCGCCGCAGGACGCCATCAACAAGATCGACGCCTATATGAAGCAGGGCGGCACCGTGATCTTCGACACCCGCGACGCGGTCGAAGCGCCGCCCGGCGAGAACGGGGCCTCGCAGACGCCGGGCATGCAGGCCTTGCGCGAGATCCTGTCCTCGCTCGACGTGCCCGAGCTCGAGCCGGTGCCGCGCGAGCACGTGCTGACCAAGACCTTCTATCTCTTGCGCGACTTCCCCGGCCGCTTCAACTCGGGCCAGACCTGGGTCGAAGCGCTGCCGCGCGAGGACGACGACGAGAGCGCGCAACGGCCCGCGCGCGGCGGCGACGGCGTCTCGCCGATCATCATCACCTCCAACGACCTCGCAGGCGCCTGGGCGCTGCGTCCCGACGGCCAGCCGATGCTGCCGCTGACCCCGGGCGAGCCGCGTCAGCGCGAATTCGCCTATCGCGCCGGCGTCAACATCGTGATGTACACGCTGACCGGCAACTACAAGGCCGACCAGGTGCACGCGCCGGCCCTGATCGAGCGACTGGGGCAATAGGATCGATATGAATTACGGCATTGCGTTCACGCCGCTGGTTCCCGCGATCGTCCTGTGGATCGCGCTCGCTGCCATCGTGGTCATCGCGATCGTGCTGCTGGTTGCGCGGGCGCGCGGCGCGGCGGTGCGCGTGGCGGCGCTGGCGCTGTTCTTGCTCGCGCTCGCCAATCCCTCCTTCACGCGCGAGGACCGCGATCCCCTCACCTCGGTCGCCGCGGTCGTGGTCGACAAGAGCCCGAGCCAGAATTTCGGCAAGCGCAACCAGGAAGCCGCGAAGGCGCAGGAGGCGCTGGTCGACAGCCTGAAGAAGATCAAGGGACTTGAAGTGCGCGTCGTCGATGCCGGACAGGCCGACGGCGAGACCGACGGAACCAAGCTGTTCGGCGCGCTGGCCTCCGCGCTGTCGGACGTGCCGGTCGACCGCGTCGCCGGCGCGTTCCTGATCACCGACGGCCGTGTTCACGATATCCCCGCCAACGCCGCCGCGCTCGGTTTCCAGGCGCCGGTGCAGGCGCTGGTCACCGGACAGAAGGACGAGCGCGACCGCCGCATCGCGATCACGGCGGCACCGCGCTTCGGCATCGTCGGCCAGAACCAGACCATCACCTACAAGCTCGACGACCAGGGCGTCACCGGCGAGCGCGCCAAGGTCACGATCCGCCGCGACGGCGAGGTCATCAACGAGCGCACGCTCTCGAGCGGCCAGAGCGCCAGCGTCGACGTCGAGATCAAGCATGCCGGTCCGAACATCGTCGAGATCGAGGCCTCGCCGCTCGAGCGCGAGCTGACGCCGGTGAACAATCGCGCCGTCGTCGCCATCGACGGCGTACGCGACAAGCTGCGCGTGCTCCTGGTGTCCGGCGAGCCGCATTCCGGCGAGCGCACCTGGCGCAATTTGTTGAAGTCCGACGCCAGCGTCGACCTCGTGCATTTCACGATTCTAAGGCCGCCGGAGAAGCAGGACGGCACGCCGATCAACGAATTGTCGCTGATCGCGTTTCCGACCCGCGAGCTGTTCCAGCAGCACATCAACGAATTCCAGCTGATCATCTTCGATCGCTACGCCCGCCAGGGCGTGCTGCCGATCGCCTATTTCGACAACATCGCGCGCTACGTGCGCGCCGGCGGCGCCGTGCTGGTGTCGGCCGGCCCCGACTATGCCTCGACTACGAGCATCTGGCGCACGCCGCTCGACACGGTGCTGCCGGCAGAACCCGTCGGCGTCACCGAAAAGCCGTTCTATGCGCATCTCTCCGACATCGGCAAACGCCATCCCGTCACGCGCGGGCTGGAGGGCTCGGCGTTCGAGCCGCCGCACTGGAGCCGCTTCTTCCGCACCGTCGAGACCCGCAATTCGGTCAACCCGCCGGTGATGACGGGCGCGGACGGCAAGCCGCTGCTGTTCCTGTCGCGCTTCGGCGAGGGCCGCGTCGCGCTGCTGCTGTCCGACCACATCTGGCTCTGGGCGCGCGGCTACGAGGGCGGTGGCCCGCATCTCGATCTGTTGAGGCGGATGTCGCACTGGCTGATGAAGCAGCCGGACCTCGACGAGGAAGCGCTGCGGCTCCAGGTGCAGGGCAAGGATCTCGTCGTGGTGCGCCAGACCATGGCGGACAGCGTGCAGCCGGTGAGCGTGACCTCGCCCTCCGGCGTCTCGCGTGATCTGACGCTCAGCCCCGGCGATCCCGGCGAGTGGCGCGCAAGCCTTCCCGCGAGCGAGCTCGGCCTGTGGCAGGCGACCGACGGCACGCTGAAGGCACTGATCAATGTCGGCCCGACCAATCCGAAGGAGTTTTCGGAAGTCACCTCCACCACCGAGACCTTGAAGCCGCTGACCCAGGCCACCGGCGGCAGCGCGGTCCGGATCGCGGATGGCGGCAGCGTCGAGCTGCCGCGCATTGTCCCGGTGCGCTCGACCAGCGTGTTTGCCGGTGACGGCTGGATGGGCGTGCGGATGCGCGACGCCAGCGTCGTCAAGGGCGTCGGCGTGCTGCCGATCTTCGCCGGCCTGATCGGCCTGTTGCTGCTGCTCGGCGCCTTCGCCGCGACCTGGGTGCGCGAAGGGCGTTAGTTGCCGGAACGACACATTGAGCAACGGTCCGACTTGGCCGTTGCGGCGGCGGTTGACATCCGCTGACCCTTGCTGCGATGTTACAATATAACATCGCGACGCCGATCGGCGCCTCGCGATGCGGGGTGGCGTTTCCAGATGAAGTGGTTCCGGTCGAATATCAGGCACGGCGCCCGGCTCGCGTTGTTCGCGATGCTGGTGCAGTTCGCGCTGACCTTCGGTCATAGCCATTGGTTCGCGCAGGCCGCGCCCCTCGCCCAGTCTCAGCTGGCCGACAGCGCCAAGAGCATCGCATCGACCGACAGCGCATCGGTCCAGAAGCAGTCCCCGACAAATCCCGATCGCGAACGGCCGGGCGAGGACAATTGCGCGATCTGCGCCTTGGTCGCGATGGCCGCCACGGTCACGTTCGCGACGCCGCCCCTGCTGTTGCTGCCGCAGGCGGTCGAGCTGCTTTACCGCACCACCGATGCCGAATTCATCCATCTGCAATCGGCCCGCACGGCATTCCAGCCACGCGCCCCACCTGCGTCCTGATCTCCATCGATTGAGCTGCCTTTGGCATCGGCCGCGCGTCGCGCTGATCCCGCAAGGTTATCGAAATTGATCCGTCGCGTGTCGACGGCGCGTATCGCCCGCAAAGCCTCCAAAAGAAAGCGGCGGTGCGCGATCGGAAATCAGGACAATGGTGTCTTCAAAAGCAATATTGGCGGGCTCGAGCCTCGCCGCACTCACGCTGTTCTATCCCGGCGGCAGCGCCATGGCGCAGACGACGGCTCCCACCACGACGCTGCCGAGCGTCGAAGTCGATGCGCCCAAGCAGACCCAGGCGCCGCGCCGCCCCAAGGTTCGCGTCGCCGTTGCCAAGCGGCGTGCGACAACGCAGGCACGGCCACAGACCGAGGCTCCCGCCGCCGTCGAGGGCCAGAGCGACCGGTTCGACGCTGCGCGCCAAAGCGTGCTTCCGCCCGGCGGGGCCACGACCCACACGCTCAATCACCAGGCGATCGAGGCGCTGCCGCAGGGCAGCAATGCCTCGCTGGACAAGGTGCTGCTGCAATTCCCCGGCGTCACCCAGGATTCGGCGGCGAGCGGCGATCTGCACGTCCGCAACGAGCACGCCAATCTTCAGTATCGCATCAACGGCGTCATGCTTCCCGACGGCGTCGGCGCATTCGGGCAGATTCTCGACACCGGCATCATCGGCAGCCTCAGTCTGCTCACCGGTGCGCTGCCGGCGCAGTACGGCCAGCGAACCGCCGGCGTGCTGGACATCCAGACCAAGGCCGACGCCTTCAACAATACGGGCGTCGTCGGCGTCTATGGCGGCAGCCACGGCACCATCTCGACCAACGTGGAATATGGCGGGACCGCCGGGCAGACGCAGTATTTCCTGTCGGGACGCTTTCTCCAGAACAATCTCGGCATCGAGAACCCGACCCCGTCGGTCAATGCGATCCACGACCGCACCAACCAGGAGAAGGGATTTCTCTATCTCTCGACGATGATCGATCCGACCAGCCGCCTCACCTTCATGAGCGGCGTGTCGAATGCGACGTTCCAGATCCCGAACAATCCCGGCCAGACGCCGGGTTTCACCGCCTTCGGCGTGTCGGATTTCGACTCGTCCCGGCTCAACGAGCACCAGAACGAGTTCAACCAGTTCAACGTCGTCTCCTACCAGACTTCGGACGGTGAGTTCGATACCCAGACCTCCTACTTCAACCGCTACAGCCAGCTGCACTTCTACCCCGACCCGATCGGCGATCTCGTCTTCAACGGCGTCTCCTCGGACGTCTATCGCCAGAGCGTGGTCAACGGCATCCAGCAGGACACCGCCTGGCGCATCGGCTACGCGCACACGCTGCGGTTCGGCCTGTCGGTGAGCGCTGAGCGAACGCTGGTCAACAGCGGAACGACGGTGCTGCCGCTGGCCGATCCCGCGGACCCGACGGCGGGCACGATCGACGCTCCGTTCTCGGTGTTCGATTCCAGCGCCAAGACCGGCTGGCTGATCGGGACCTACGTCCAGGACGAATGGAAGATCACCAACAATCTGACCCTGAACGCCGGCCTGCGCTTCGACCAGATGTATCAATTTGTCGATGCCAACCAGCTCAGCCCGCGCGTCAGCCTGACCTGGAAGCCGTTCGACGGCACGACCTTCCACGCCGGCTACGCGCGCAACTTCACCCCGCCCTCGCAGGTGATCGCGACACCGGTCAATCTCGCGCTGGTGACCCCGCCCGGCGCGCCCGCCAACACGCAGACGCCGGAGGTCGGGCAGAACAGCCCGGTGCTGCCGGAGCGGTCGCACGTGTTCGATGTCGGCGTCGTTCAGAAGATCTATCCGATCCCCGGTCTCGAGGTCGGCGCCGACGCCTACTACAAGAAGGCGCGGGACCTGCTCGACGATGGCCAGTTCGGCGCGGCCTATGTGCTCAGCGGCTTCAACTACGATCGCGGCGAGAACGTCGGCGTCGAGCTGAAGTCGACCTATCGCAACGGCAATTTCAGCGCCTACGCCAATCTTGCCTGGGCCAAGCAGATCGCGACCAGCGTCGTCTCGAACCAGTATCTGTTCGGCGCGGACGAGCTTGCCTACATCTCGGGCCATTACATCTACACTGACCACGCCCAGATGCTGTCGGGATCGGCCGGCGCCTCCTATCTCTGGGAGGGGACGCGCTACAGCGTGTCGATGATCTATGGCAGCGGCCTGCGCTCGGGCTTTGCCAACACCGATCACCTGCCCGGCTACACGCAGGTCAATTTCGGCCTGTCGCACGACTTCAACATCGTCGCGCCGAACAAGCCGACGACGGTGCGCTTCGACGTGGTCAATGCGTTCGACACGATCTACCAGATCCGCGACGGCTCCGGCATCGGCGTGTTCGCCCCGCAATACGGACCGCGGCGCGGCTTCTATGTCGGCATGTCGCAGCGGTTCTAGCTGCGCGGCTTGCTGCGTCGGGGCCTTCGGGCCCCGACGCAGCACAATCCGGCTCACCTGCGATAGGCGACGCAGTCGATTTCGACCTTGCAATCCACCACCATGCTCGACACCACGCAGGCCCGCGCCGGTGGATTGGCGCCGAAATATTCGGCGAAGACCTTGTTGAAGCTTTGAAAGTCTCTGGGATCGTCGAGCCAGACGCCGCAACGCACGACATCTTTGGGCTCGTAACCGGCCTCGGTCAGGATGGCGAGCAGGTTGCGGATCGCCTTGTGCGATTGGGGAATGATGCCGCCCTCGATCACCTCGCCGTTCTCCATCGGCGTCTGCCCCGAAACGTAAAGCCAGCCGTCGGCCTCGACCGCGCGGGCAAAAGGAAGGTGCTGGCCGCCGGTACCGGTGCCGCCGGCCGCGCCGTATCGTTTCAGCGTCATTGGTCTCGTCCTGTCTGTGGTGATGATGTCTGCAGGGCCGTCATCCGGCGATCAGGGCCCGGCCCGGCCGCGCGAAGGTGCTGCGTCCGTCTGCGACCACGGCCTCGCCTGCGACGAATACAGAACGGATGCCTGCGGGCATTTCCGTCGGCGTCTCGAACGTCGCCTTGTCCATGATGGTCTCATCGAACAAAGTGAGATCCGCGATCATGCCCGGCCGCAGGATGCCGCGATCGGACAGGCCGAACCGCTGGGCGGGCATCGCCGTCATTCGCCGTACGGCATCCTCCAACGTGAGCCAGCCTTGCTCGCGCGTCAGGCGGCCGGCGACGCGCGGGAAGCTGCCATAGGCGCGCGGATGCGGCTTGGTGCCTGGGCGCGGAATGCCGTCGGAGCCGACCATGTGCAGGCGATGGGTGAAGGCGGCGCGCAAATCGGCCTCATCGAGCTGGAACATGATGATGCCGGTCTGGCCCTGGTCCTCCTCGATGCACCGAACCATGAGATCGAACGGCGAGATGCCGAGCTCGCGCGCGGCATCGACCATCGACTTGCCCTCGAGCGGCTTCAGCGCGGGATTGCCGGTGCCGGAGATACGCACATTGTGCCAGCCGATCAGCACGATCTTGGACTGTGCGGCATGCGGATCGGGATCGCCCTCCTCTACCAGCACGCGCAACGCCTCGCGCTTCGCCGGATCGCGCAGCCGCGCGCGCAGCGCGTCGATGCCGCCTTCGAGCGCCGCCGGCGGCAACAGTTGCAGCATGTAGGAGCTGCCGGCGGGATACGGATACATGTCGAACGAGATATCGATCCCCTCTGCGCGCGCGGCCTCGAGCCGGTCGAGCGCCTTGGGGATCGCGCCCCAGTTCGGCTTTCCCGCCGATTGCAGATGCGACAGCAGCCCCGCGGCTCCGGAGGCGCGCAGGATCGCGATGAACTCGTCGATGGAATTCAGCAGGCCCGCTTCGTAGCTGCGGATATGGGCGGTGAGCAGCTTACCGTGCGCGCGCACCGTCTCCGCCAGCGCGCACAGTTCATGGGTGTCGGCATAGGCGCTCGGCGGATAGACGAGACCGAGCGACAGGCCGGCAGCGCCTTGCCTGAGTTGCTGGGCGAGCAGCGCCTGCATCGCCGCGATCTCCTGCGCCGTCGCCGCGCGGCGGTCGTAACCGAGCACCGCGAGCCGGATCGCGGCATGTCCGACCAGCGAGACGAGGTTGAGCGCCACGCCTGGCCCTTCCAGCGCCAGCCGGTAGCCGTCGAAACTGTCGAAGACTTCGTTCGAGCGGGTTTCGCCGGCGAGACCCGAGAAGTGCAGGCGCAGCATCTCGGCGGAGCCTGCGGTCGCCGGATAGAGCGAGAAGCAGCAATTGCCGACCACGAGCGTGGTCACGCCCTGCAACGCCTTCTCGGGCCTGTCAGGCTCGCGCAGGCAGATCAGGTCGTCATGGCAATGGGCGTCGATGAAACCCGGCGCGAGATAGCATCCGCGCGCGTCGATGATGTCGGCCTCCTCCGCCGGCAGCGAGGCGCCGATCGCCGCGATGCGGCTGCCGCTGATGCGCAGGTCGGCCTCGAACCACGGCGCGCCGGTGCCGTCGATCAGCCGGGCATTGCGGATGAGAGTGTCCCTGGCTCTGCTTTGGCTTGTTCCTTGGGGCATGGCCCTCTCCTCAGTGGACCGGCACGGCGTCCGGCGGCGGTGCCTCGGCGAAATCGGGAATCGATTCGATCCGCCCCAGCACCACGACATAGAAGAAGATGCCGATCAGCAGCACCACGCCGGCGATCATGAAGGCGCCGGCAAACGATTGAGTCCAGTCGACGACTATACCAGTCACGATCGGTGCGAGCACGCCCATCATGTTGTTGGTGAAATTGAGAATGCCGCCGACCGTTCCTGCCCCGCCCTTCGGCGCGATCAGCGACACGATCGAGGACCCCACGGGCGCCGCGGCCGACAATCCCGAGATCGCGATCGACAGCCACAGCAGCGCCCAGCCCGGCTTCACGGTGAAGGCGGCGCCGATGACGGCAAGCCCCATCAGCATGCCGACGATGATCACCGACTGGCGCACCCGCGTGCTGTCGTAACCACGGGCGATCAAATGATCCACCAGGAACCCGCCGATCAGGAGGTCCGACAGCGTCGCAAAAATCCAGGGAATCGTCGAATAGCCCGCGGCCGACATCAGATTCATATGCATGGTCTGCGCGAGATAGCCCGGCAACCAGGTCAGGAAGAGATAGAAGGTGTAGCCATAAGCGGAGAACCCGATGGTCAGTCCCCAGACCTTGCGGTTGCGCAAGAGGTAGCCGAGCATGCGGCTCTGCCCTGCCGTGGCCGGGCCTTCCGGCGTGCCGCCGCCGGCGACGATGTAGTCATGCTCCGTCTTGGACAGCTTCGGATCCTCGCTCGGATTCCGATAGATGAGGTAGTAGGCGACGAAATACAGAAAGCTCAGCAGCGCGGTGACGCCAAAACCCCAGCGCCAGCCGTAGAGAAAGATCACATAGGCGACCAGCGGCACGCCGATCACGTTGGAGAATTTGGCGGCGGAATCGAAGATCGCAGTCGAGCGCGCGCGCTCATCGAGCGGAAACCAGTGGCCGGTCGCCTTCTGGCTGGCCGGAAAGGCCGGTGCTTCCGCGACGCCGAGCAACAGGCGCGCGCCGGCGATTCCCCAAAGTCCGCTGGCGAGCGCGGTGATGGTGGCGGCGACCGCCCAGAGGAAGCTGCTGGCACGGCCGACCATGGTGACGCCGAAGCGGTCGAGCACCATGCCGCCGGGAACTTGCAGCAGCGAATAGGTCCAGAAGAACGCGCTGCCGAGCAGCCCGATATCGGTGGCGGTGAGGCCAAGCTCCCTGGTGAGCTCGGGCGTCGCGGCGGACAGCCCGACGCGATCGATGTAGTTGATGAGAATTCCGACGCCGAGCAGACAACCGATCAGCCAGCGTCGCCCGGGTACCTGTTGTCTTGCATTTGCCATTTCGAATCCTCGCCTGGAACGCAGGGTCGCGCCTCTCACGCCTGCTGCTACATTGTCTCTTATAATGGACAATGTTATCTTATAGCGTTACGTTAGATATTGCAGCGGCATGATGTCAAGAGTGGACACGCGGGGCCGCGACGGCCCGATGCCAGTGCATCGGCCGTGGCGCTGCCGGTCGACTGGGTTCAGTGGCGATCCGAGAGTTCGGTTGCGGTGGCGACGAGGTCGTCGAGCAGCGCGGTCTTACGCTCCTTCACCGAATCCGCGGGAACGACGAAGCAGAGCGTCGCGACCGCGACACCCTTCTTGTCGCGGATGGGGGCGGCAAGACACGACGTAAACCGATCGGACAGCGCCGTCGTCACGCATTTGCCGTCACGTCTCGCGCGTGCGACGTCCTTGATGAAATCGTCGATATCGAGGACGCGGCCGTCCGGCAGGCGAAAATCCTCTTTCGGAACGAACGCGCGAATCTCTACCGGGCTCATGTGATCCAGCAGCAACCTGCCGGATGCAGTCCACGGTAGCGGCACCTCGATGCCGACATCCGTCGTGATCCGGAACAGGCCCGACCCGTCCCGCGTATCGACCACCACATATTTGCGGCCACGCAGCGCGCAGAGTTGCGCGGTGGCACTATGCTGGGTCGCCAGCCGGTCGAGGGCTTCGCGGCATCGGCGATGCAGGGGATTGGCCTCCGCATAGGCCCGCCCGTAGAGATGCACCGCCTTGCCGAAATAGACCTGACCGCCCTCGCCGACGCTCTCCAGCAGGTCCGCCTCGATCAGGCGGTTGGCGATGGCATAGACCGTCGAGCGCGGCGCGCCCATTTGCTTGGCGAGGTCGCTGAGCCTGGAGGGCGCGCGCAAATGCAGCAGCGCTTCCAGGAGATCGATGGTCCGATCAATCCCATTCTGGCGTTCCGCGGGCGAGGTGCCCTTCTTGGATGCGGCCAAACTTCACATGTCCTTCGTCAGCTTCGCGGCCTGCTGTTCTTGGCATAAACCGCGCTGACGGTATAGCGGTGTCCGGCTTTCCGCGTTCAGAATAACGCCCCAGAGCTATTTGCCGGGCACCGGCGAGCCCTGCATATAGCGAACGGGGTTTTCAGGATCCGCTTTGAAGATGCCGGCAACTTCCGCGACGAGGGTCGATACGGCATCCTGATCGAGATCCTCGAACCGCTCGAAACTGAAGTTGTTGCCCCCCATCCGCAGTTCGCCGAGCTCTCCCGCATAACGGGAGACGATCGGCGCACCTTGCCTGGTAACCGCCACGTACACGCTGATGTAGTTCTTTTGAAGCGCAACACCGATCACCGGCCACTCCGTGCTTTTTCCCGACTTGACGGCGTAGCGAAACTTGCCGTAGCCGATCATCTTCATGCGCATTCCCGCCTCTCCCGCGGCAGTTCCTCGGTGGAAATAGCGCTTGAGGGTCGGCGCAACCGAGACGACCAGCTTGTGCAGTTCGGTCAGATCTCGCCTTCGCTGCGGATCGAAATCGAGGTAGGCCTGCAATGTGTCGGCTGTCACCCGGAACATGTGAGCCTACCCGCGCGCCTTGCTCCAGTCGGGAGCGATCTTGCCCGAGACGCCTTCGAAGGCGCCGTCGGCGAGCTCGAACACCAGGACGCGGGCGGCATCGACCGGGCCCGGCATGGTCACGCGTCCCTTGGGGACGAGCTTGAAGCCGACGCGGCTGTAATAGGGCTCGTCGCCGACCAGCAGCACGAGGCGATGGCCTTTGTCCCTGGCGTCCTTCAGCGCCCGCTCCATCAGCATGCGGCCGATGCCGCGGCTGCGAAACGGCGGCTCGACGGTGAGCGGCCCGAGCAGCAGCGCCGGCGTCTCACCGATCGTGATAGGCAATTGCCGGACGGAGCCGACCAGCAGCGTGCCGATGCGGGCGGTGAAGGAGACGTCGAGCAGATGGTCGACGTGCTCGCGGATGCGGTAGGCGCTGAGCACGAAGCGGCCGGGGCCGAAGGTGCGCTCGTGCAGCCGCTCGATCGCCTGGGCGTCGCCCGCAGCTTCGGGACTGATGGTGATTGAGAGATCGTTCATGTTGTTTCGCGGAGTAGCATCTGGACGTTCGGCAGTCCATGGCAGCGCCCGACTTCAGTTCCTTTTCGGCGCCGGCTGGGACAGATAGGCCAGCATCTTCATCTCCCGCCGTCCCCGCGTCACGGTATCGAGCACGAGGCCCGACGAGACCGACAGCAGCGCCATGATCGTCAATCCCATCGACAGCACGGCGGTCGGCAGGCGCGGCACGAGGCCGGTTTCGATGAATGTGACGACGATCGGAATCGCAAAGATGATCGCGGCCAGCGCCAGCAGGATCCCGATGACGGTGAAGAAGCGCAGCGGCCGCTCCGAGCGGTACAGCTTCAGAATGGTACCGAGAATGCGAAAGCCGTCGCGCCAGGTGTTGAGCTTCGAAAACGAACCTTCCGGGCGCGCGTAATAGGGTGTCTCGACCTCGGCAACCGGCAGCGACAGCTCCAGCGCGTAGACCGCGAGCTCGGTCTCGATCTCGAAGCCATCAGACAGCACGGGGAACGATTTGACGAAGCGCCGCGAGAACACTCGGTACCCGGACAGGATATCCTTGAACTCCTGTCCAAAGGTCGAGGACAGGAAGCCGGTCAGCATGCGGTTGCCGGTGCGATGGCCGAGACGGTAGGCGGCCTGCGACTGGTCGATGCGAAAGCCCACCACCATGTCGAGATGTTCGTCGAGCAGCTTGTCGATCATGGGCGGCGCGCTCGGCGCATCGTAGGTGGCGTCGCCGTCGACCAGCACGTAGATGTCGGCCTCGACATCGGCGAACATGCGACGCACCACGTGGCCCTTGCCCTGCCGCCGCTCGCTGCGCACGATCGCGCCGGCCTCGTGCGCGACGGCAGCGGTGCGGTCGCGCGAATTGTTGTCGTAGACATAGATTTCCGCCGCGGGCAGCGCCTTGCGGAAGTCGGCGACGACAGTCGCGACCGCCGCCTCCTCATTGTAGCAGGGCACCAGCACGGCGATGCGGGATTGAGCGGATGTCATCGCGGCAGCGCTCCCAGACTGGCCGGCTCGCGCCGGACCGATGCAGCCTCGCGCGCCTCGGCTGGCTGAAGCAGCCGGGCAAACGACAGCGTCCACAGCGACAACATCGCAATCGGCACGACGTAGTACGGTGTGAAAATCGGATGGCTCAGGAAGAAGCCGAGATTGACGGCGAGGTTGCCGGCAACGACGAAGGCAGCCTGCTGCACATGCCCCTCGCGAGACCACAACAGCGAGAGCGTCGCGCCGATCGCAAGCACGATCAGCACGATCTGCATGTCGCGCAAATACTGACCGAAAACCGCAAGATCGAACGCTGGCGCGACCAGATCGGCGCTGCCATAGGTCGTCGACAGCGCACTGCCGGCGTTGATGGCCTGGGCGGCCAGCGTCGGCGCCATGCCGACGAGCACGCCGGCTCCGAAGGCGAGGCCCTGCACGAACGTTGCAAGCGAGCGCGTCCACAGGAAGGGAATGCCGAGGAAGAGGAAATAGCCGGCCGCGAGCAAGGCATTCGGCAGCCTGAAATTCACGGATGCGCCGAGCAGGAGACCGATCAGCGCAATCAGTAAGACACTGCGCTTGCCCCTGGCCAGCCACAGCGCTGTCAGCAAGCCCGCGACCGCGCACAGCGCCATGGTCGGCGCGACCGAATAGCTCGCTTTCGCCGGATTGATCATGAGATAGACGGCAAGCGCGCCGAACACGCCAGCGCCGAGGACCGACGGCAGGCTCCGCGCCATGGCAATGCCTGATAGCGCGAGGCCGCACACGATCAGGCTCGCCGCAATGTAGAGCGGCACGACCTGATGGCCTTGCGGAAACAGCGCCAGCAGAAAGCCGGTGCCCGGCGGATATTGCAACACGACCTTGCCGCCCGGCATCGGATTGTGGCAGGGCCAGCGGATCGGATCCTTCCATTCGGCGAAGGCAATGTCCTTCAGCTTGCCTTCGAAATAGCGGTCGTCGTCCCTGACCGCGTTGGTGTTGAGCCCACCGGCGCCGAAGCGCTGGAACAGATGCGCCTGCCGGAGATAGCAGATGTCGTCATAGACCCCGCGCGCCTCGCTCCAGCGCGACATTGTCGCAATGTTGCTGGCGAGGATCGCGAGGCAGATCAAGCCGAAGGCGAGTTTTGCGGCTTTCATCAGGTTTCCGTGGCGCCCATTCGGACTGGTACTAGCATAGCCCGCCCTCAGCGCCACGTCGCAATCACGGGCCTGCCGTGAAGCACTTCCGCGATCCGCAGCCGCGTGCCGGGGGTCGCCTCCTCCGGCAGCGCGGCGGTGTCGAAGAAGCCGCATTCGATGATCTCGTGGTTGGGCGCCGGCAACCTGTCCTGCCGGAAATGCCTGACGACATAGACCGCGACATGGTCGCGGCGGGAGATGTGGCTGTTGAGGAAGACGCCGTGCAGCACGGCCTCCCCGGTGAGGTCGATATCGCCCTCCTCCTTGAGCTCGCGGCGCATCGCCTGCTCCATGGTCTCGCCATAGTCGACGCCGCCGCCCGGCAGATACCAGCCCGAGACGTAGCTGTGCTTGACCAGAAACACCTTGTTGTCGGCATCGAGCACCACGGCGCGGACGCCGAGCGTCATACCGCGGACCAGCAGGAAATAGGCGTGGAAGACACGCCGCAGCAGCGGCTCGAATCTGCGTCGGATCTTGTCCAGGCGTTCCCCCATCAGGCTCTCCTGAAGCGCCCTTTCAAGCGTCCCTTGCACGTTGCCGGCGACCTTGCCATTACAGCGTGCGAATAGCGAGGCAACCGCGCGCCATGGCACCTTTCACGCTCGCCCATCTGTCCGACCCGCATCTGCCGCCGCTGCCGAAGCCGCGGCTGATCGAGCTCGCCGGCAAGCGCGCGCTCGGCTACGTCAACTGGACGCGCAACCGTCACAACTACCACCGCCGCGAGGTGCTCGATGCATTGGTCGCCGACATCAAGGCGCAGACGCCCGACCACATCGCGGTCACAGGCGATCTCGTCAATCTGGCGATGGAGGCGGAGTTCGCGCCGGCGCGCGCCTGGCTCGACGGGGTCGGGCCGCCCGATCGCGTCACCACGATTCCCGGCAATCACGACGCCTATGTCCGCGCCACGCGCCATCGCTTCGGCGAGACCTTTGCGCCCTATCTTGCAGACGACGACGGCAACACCGGCTTTCCCGGTGTGCGCCGGCGCGGGCCGGCTGCGCTGATCAGCCTCTCCAGCGCCGTGCCGACGCCGCCCTTGATGGCGACGGGCACGCTCGGGCACGATCAGCTCGCCGCACTCGAACGGGTGCTCGATCAGCTCGCGGCCGAGGATGTCTTCCGCGTGCTGCTGGTGCATCACCCCCTGAAGTCCAGCGCATGGCAGAAGCGGCTGACGGATTCCGCGGCGCTGCTGGCGCTGCTCAAGCGCCACGGCGTCGAGCTGATCCTGCACGGGCACGACCACATCCATTCGACGATGTGGTTCGCTGGTCGGAACGGCAACATTCCCGCGATCGGCGTGCCGTCGGCCTCGGCGCTCGCGCACGGGCGACATCCGGCGGCGGCCTACAATCTGTTCGCGATCGAGAAGGACAATGCCGGCTGGCACTGCGAGCAGATCGTGCGAAGCATCGATCATGACCTGCAGGTGCGAGAGATCACGCGCGCGCGGGTGGTTTAGCCTTGCCGTCATTGCGAGCGAAGCGAAGCAATCCAGACTGCTTCCTCGGAGACAGCCTGGATTGCTTCGTCGCTTCGCTCCTCGCAATGACGAAATCTCACCAGCTCCGCAGCGCCGCGAGCACGGCGACGCCGAACAGCGCGGCGGCACCGAGGATGAAGCCGAACACGAACGGCCAGAAGCGCGAGCGGCGGGGCGGCTCCGCGACCTCCGGCTTCGGCTCGGGCAGCACCACCATCGCGCGCTCGCGCTCGATCATGCGGCGGGCGACGTAGTCGGTCACGGCGTCAACGATCACCGCAGTGTCGTGCGATTCGGCGAGCACGATGCGGCCGAAGCGGCTGTCCTGGACGAAGCGGTACAGCCGCTTGTCGCGCCCCATCATGATGTGCGCGACGACGTCGATCCAGAGCCGCGGCGTATCGCCCTGGCTGATGCCGCGGTCGAACAAATCGATCTGATCCGGAACCTGGGCGAACAGCGGGTCGAGCGCGTCGTTGAGGATCTCGAGCCGCGCCACCTCGGCATCCCTGAGATCGACGACGACGCCGGTCCGGTCGGCGGCCTCGATCCGCGCGCGCAGCAGCGCATCGCGCAGCCGCACCGGGCGCGGCTGGCTGGGATGGGTCCCGCTGGTCTCGGGCTCTGACATTGTCGGCCTGGTCCTCGACTTTCCACCATTAACCTATCAGCAACCAAAGCGCCCGCAAAGGGCCTATCATTCCAGATACTTACGACACCCACAGGCCGTTGATGTGTGCCAAAAGCAGACGATCCCACCCGGCTTGCGCCGGATGGGACCCTCCGTCCTTGGACGTCTTCTTATTTGTCAGGCAGCCGTCAGGCCGAGACCCGCGACGGCTCTTCCACGATCGAGAAACGGACGCCGGCCTTGTGGCGGTTCTCTTCCGAAACCGAACGCCAGGCGTCTTCGGCTTCCTTGCGGGTCTTGAACGGACCCTGCACCTGGGCCGAGCCTTCGACGAGCTTGTGGAAGTTCATCGAGCCGAACTCGCCGCCGATCACCCAGAAATTGCTGCCTTTGGTCATTGTCAGTCTCCTGTTGCGTGGCGTTAGCCGAACTGGTTCATCGTGTTGTGGGCTCCGCCCGCCTTCAGGGCAGCTTCACCTGCGAAGTACTCCTTGTGGTCGTCGCCGATATCGGAGCCGGCCATGTTCTGGTGCTTGGCGCAGGCGATGCCCTGGCGGATCTCCTGGCGCTGCACGTTCTTGACGTAGCCGAGCATGCCCTGCTCGCCGAAATACTCGCGTGCGAGGTTGTCGGTGGACAGCGCGGCCGTGTGATAGGTCGGCAGCGTGATCAGGTGATGGAAGATGCCCGCGCGCTTGGCCGAATCCGCCTGGAAGGTGCGGATGCGCTCGTCGGCTTCAATCGCCAGCGGCGTATCGTCGTATTCCGGCTTCATCAGCTCGGCGCGGTTATACTTCGAGACATCCTTGCCGGCTTCCTTCATCGCGTCGTAGACCTGCCAGCGGAAGTTGAGCGTCCAGTTGAACGAGGGCGAGTTGTTGTAGGCGAGCTTCGCGTTCGGAACGACCTTGCGGATGCGGTCGACCATCTTGGCGATCTGCTCGATATGCGGCTTCTCGGTCTCGATCCAGAGCAGGTCGGCGCCGTTCTGCAGCGAGGTGATGCTGTCGAGCACGCAGCGATCTTCGCCCGTGCCGGGGCGGAACTGGTAGAGGTTCGAGGGCAGCCGCTTCGGACGCATCATCTTGCCGTTGCGGTTGATGATGACGTCGCCGTTGCGGGCGTTCTGCGCCGTCACTTCCTCGCAGTCGAGGAAGCTGTTGTAGAGGTCGCCGAGGTCACCGGGCTTGTGGCTGACGGCGATCTGCTGCGTCAGGCCGGCGCCGAGCGAGTCGGTGCGGGTCACGACGACGCCGTCTTCGATGCCGAGCTCGAGGAACGCGTGGCGGCAGGCGCGGATCTTCGCCAGGAAGACCTCGTGCGGCACGGTGACCTTGCCGTCCTGGTGACCGCACTGCTTCTCGTCGGAGACCTGGTTCTCGATCTGCAGCGCGCAGGCGCCCGCTTCGATCATCTTCTTGGCGAGCAGATAGGTCGCCTCGGCGTTGCCGAAGCCGGCGTCGATGTCGGCGATGACGGGCACGACATGGGTCTGGAAGTTGTCGACCTTCTCGATCAGCTCCTTCTCGCGGGCCTTGTCGCCTTCCTTGCGCGCCTTGTCGAGCGCGCGGAAGATGTCGTTGAGCTCGCGGGAGTCCGCCTGACGCAGGAAGGTGTAGAGCTCCTCGATCAAGGCCGGCACCGAGGTCTTCTCGTGCATCGACTGGTCGGGCAGCGGTCCGAACTCGGAGCGCAGCGCCGCGATCATCCAGCCGGACAGATAGAGGTAGCGGCGATCGGTCTTGCCACCGAAGTGCTTCTTGATCGAGATCAGCTTCTGCTGGGCGATGAAGCCATGCCAGCAGCCCAGCGACTGGGTGTACTTGGTCGGATCGGCGTCATAGGCCGCCATGTCGGCCCGCATCAGCGCCGCGGTGTAGCGGGCGATGTCCAGGCCGGTCTTGAAGCGGTTCTGGATGCGCATGCGCGCGACGGCCTCGGCCGACACCCCATTCCAGGTCGGCTTGGTCTCGAGGAGCGCCTGGGCCGACTCGATCTCGCTCTGATACGAGGCCGGGCGCTGGAGCGCGTTGATGCCACGGGGCTGGTAGTTCATGTGTGTGCTCTCTCTCGACAGTTTTGACAGTGCATTGCGAAACGCGTGACACGAGCTAAACGCGAGAAAGAGAAATTCGTATAGAGGCCTTGTATTCGAATGATGATGTCATGTAACATAAGAACATGTAGTAGATGTTATTTTGTAAATTTTGTAAAGAATACAGGTCAGTGAGACTGCCCTTAGTGCCTCTGGAGATGTAAGAAATGCCCGCCGCATCCGGGAAAAAGCTGTTCGTCGGTCCGCGCTTCCGGCGGATCCGGCAGCAATTGGGACTGTCCCAAACCCAGATCGCCGAGGGGCTCGGGATCTCGCCGAGCTATGTCAATCTGATCGAGCGGAACCAGCGCCCGGTGACGGCGCAGATCCTGCTGCGGCTGGCCGAAACCTACGACCTCGATCTGCGCGACCTCGCCACCGCCGACGAGGACCGCTTCTTCGCCGAGCTCAACGAGGTCTTCTCCGATCCGCTGTTCCGCCAGATCGAGGTCCCCAAGCAGGAGCTGCGCGACCTCGCCGAGCTCTGTCCCGGCGTGACGCACGCGCTGCAGCGGCTCTACGCGGCCTATACCGAGGCACGCCAGGGCGAGACGCTGGCGGCAGCGCAAATGGCCGACCGCGATGTCGGCACGCGCTACGAGGCCAATCCGGTCGAGCGCGTGCGCGAGCTGATCGAGGCCAACCGCAATTATTTCCCGGAGCTCGAGCAGGCCGCGGAGAACCTTCGCGACGAGTTGAATGTGCCGGCCGAAGGGCTCTATGCCGCACTCGCCGCACGCCTGCGCGAAAAGCATTCGATCCAGACCCGCATCATGCCGGTCGACGTGATGCGCGAAACGCTCCGCCGTTTCGACCGTCACCGCCGTCAGCTCCTGATCTCGGAGCTGGTCGACCCTCCGGGTCGCGCCTTCCAGCTCGCCTTCCAGCTTGGCCTCGGCGAATGCACGCAAGCCCTGGAGACCATCATCGGCCGCGCCGGCCCGCTCGACGATACGCCGCGCCGGTTGTTCCGCATCACGCTCGCCAACTACTTTGCAGCGGCCGTGATGATGCCCTACCCGGCCTTCCTCGCGGCGGCCGAAGCCCTCAACTACGACATCCACGTGCTGGCGCAGCGCTTCAATTCCGGCTTCGAACAGGTCTGCCATCGCCTCACCACGCTGCAACGGCCGAACGCGCGTGGCATTCCGTTCTTCCTGCTGCGCGTCGACAATGCCGGCAACGTGTCGAAGCGCTTTTCCTCCGGCACGTTCCCGTTCTCGAAATTCGGCGGCACCTGTCCGCTGTGGAACGTGCACTCGACCTTCGACACGCCCGACCGCCTGCTGAAGCAGGTGATCGAGCTCTCCGACGGCACGCGGTATTTCTCGATCGCCCAGATGGTGCGCCGGCCCGTCGCGCCGCACCCGCAGCCGCAACCGCGCTTCGCCATCGGCCTCGGCTGCGAGATCCGCCACGCCGCGCGCCTGACTTACGCCGCCGGCATCGACCTGGAGAAGACGGAAGGCACGCCGATCGGCGTCAACTGCCGGCTCTGCGAGCGCGAAAACTGCGCCCAGCGCGCCGAGCCGCCGATCACACGCACGCTGATCCTGGACGAGACCACGCGACGGGTGAGCTCGTTCGCGTTCTCGAATGCAAGGGAGTTGTGACCCCTCTCCGTTGTCATGCTCCGCGAAAGCGGGGCATCCAGTACGGCGCGGCCCATCGGTTCAATCATAGCCGTCTCGGAGTACTGGATCGCCCGGTCAAGCCGGGCGATGACCGTTGAGTTTGAGGCGCGAGCGATCCAACCAACTACGCCAGCGTATGCACGATCACCGGCCCCGCGGCGGCGCTCGCATGCCCCGCCAACAGCGACCCCAGATCCTTTTCGATCCAGGCAATGGCACGCCGGTTCGCTTCCTCGGCCTGCTCGAACTTGTCGAAGATGGAGATCGCGGTCACCGTGTCGTCGCCGGCATAGACGACGTAATAGGCCCTGAAGCCGTCGACGTCGCTGATGATCGGAACGGCGCCGTCCTTGATGCGGCGCGCCAGCTCTTCGGCGCTTCCGCTCTTCGCCTTGGCCTGACGGATGGCGGCATACATGGCATCCTCCCTTCGGCTTCTGATCCGGGCTTGATGCCCGAGCGGCATGTTACGCCCAAGCGCGCCGCCGATCTACGGCTTGGTTAACCCTGCCCTAATCCGCCTTCGCGATCTGCAACCAAGGATTAAGCACGCCTCAACATCGCTGCCTTAGTCTCGCCCCACTCACTTTTCGCAAACAACGGCAGCCTATCCTGCCGCGTGAAGTGACATCAGGGGGTTCATCATGCGCATTGCGTTGCTGCTGACCGCGACCGTTGTCGGCGCGCTGTTCGCCAATCCGTCCACCGCCGGCTCGCTCGATGTCGCGTCCGCCGATGCCGCGAAGGCGCTGCCGCCCGGCTTCCAGAGCTACCGCGGCTACATGTTCGACGTGTCGGAGAATTCCGAGCGCAAGGACGTCGACAAGCTCACCGAGAATCTGAAGCAGCAGATCGACGTGGTCGAAGGCGCCGGGTTCTCGCCGCGCGTGCTTCGCTTCTTCCGTACCGTCCCGATCATCGCGAGCGAGCTGGCCTGCCTCGACGAAGGCGCCGCAACCGCCTGCTACGGCCGGGTCACGCCGGATACCCAGCGCACCACCCCGCGGACGCTAACGGTGTGGGACCACGACAAGCAGCGCTGGACCAACCCGAACGCCGTCGACCTCGCAGTCGATTCCGGGCTCGGCGTCATCATGGTCCGGCCGGACATGATGCGTTACGAGAAAGAGGCCGTGCTGCTCCACGAGATGCTGCACGCCTATCACGCGCGCCTGCTGCCGGACGGCTACGCCAACAAGGGCGTGATCAGCTATTACGCCTATGCCAAATCCAAGGATTTCCTGCCCAAGGAAGCCTATGCGCTGAAGAACCACATGGAGTTCTTTGCGGTGACCGCCAGCATTTTCCTCGCCGGCAAGAGCGAATTCCACGATCCCAAGACCCGCGAGGCGCTCAAGGAGAAGATGCCGGACTATTACAAATATCTGGTCGGCGTGTTCGGCTTCGACCCCGATCCGGCAGCAAGCTCAAGCGGACCGGTCGCCTCGCTGAAATAAGGCCGGCACGGCGCACCTCGCGCCAAGCCAATGCCAAAAGCCGCGCGACATGCGCGGCTTTTCTGTTTTGGTAACCGGAAGCTGCGGATGACGCCCGGGCAGGAATTGCCAAGGCGGGGCCCGATCTGCATAGTCCCGCCGCATCGATTGGGACTGTTTCGAAGAGGATAGAAGACATGGCGGACGCCGACCTGGATGTCGTGATCCGGCAACTGGCCAGACAGCTGCAGACGGGCCTGATGACCCGCGCCAAGCAGCGGCGGGATCGCTTCAGCGGCCTTGCGGCCAAGGCCAGGGGCAAGGAGACCGGCGCCCGCTTCGAGATGATGGCCAAGGCCACCATGGAGCAGGCCACCGCCGCTGCCAAACGCCTCCAGATGTCCGCCGACAATGTCGCCGACAGCTATGCCCGCGCCATGCGACTGGCCGCCAGCACGCCCATCGAGGCGAAGGCCGAGAAGCCGGCCAAGGACAAGCCGGCGAAGAAGGCCGCGAAGGCCAAGAAGGCCAAAACCAAGAAGGCGAAGTAGCCGACGCTTGCGCCCTTCACCTCGCCCCGCTTGCGGGGAGAGGTCGGATCGCTCTTGCGATCCGGGTGAGGGGGAGTCTCCGCAGATCCAACTCTCACCATCTTCGCGGATAGAGCCCCTCACCCCAACCCTCTCCCCGTAAGAACGGGGCGAGGGAGAACACCTCTCACCGCGTCGGCGCCGAGACGCGGGTCGGCTCGGCGTGAGCAAGCTCGGCGAGTTTTGCGCGCGCGGCGGCGCGTGTGCGGCCGTCCTTGCCGGGCGGCAACGCAACAGCGGCTTCGAAATCTGCACGAGCATCGTTGGCCTGGCCGCGGGCGAGGAACGCAAGGCCGCGGTCGAGGCGGGCCTTCGGGTCCGAGGGGTCGAGGCGGACGGCGGTGCTGTAGCTCAGAATCGCGCGGTCGAGATCACCCTTGGCGGCGAGAGCGAGGCCGCGCTCGTGATAGGGCGGCGCCGGCTTGGGATCGAGCGCGATCGCCTCGTCAAAATCGGCAATCGCGAGGCTCAGCTCGCCGTTCTGACGGTACGCCTGCGCGCGGTCGCGATAGAGCGAGGCGCGGTTGGGATTGAGGTGGATGGCCTCGTTGAAATCGGCGATCGCCCGGCCGTTGTCGCCGTGGCGCAGCGCGATCCGTCCGCGCCCCTCGTAGGCGAAGGCGATCAGGGAGCCACGGAACGGCGAGAAGCCGATCACGGCCGAGCAGATGTCGGGCTCGTCCTCATCACCGCAATTCACGACCGTATGCGTGGACAGGCCAATGGCCACGCCCAGCACGATCAACAATGGCACCGCAGCTCTGGTCATCTTCGACGGCGACCGGCGACGGGCCGGCCACGCATCCCCTTTCGAAGGAACACTCTCGGTCAGGTGTTACCACCGGCGAGACCGGCCCTGTGTGCGCCAGGTCACAAAGCCAGCCAAAATCCGGCGGATTCCGCATCAGCCCCAAGGTCCACGTGAAGGCCCATCCAAGGGACCCCGTGAAGACGAGCGGCCCCACGGGCCCTGCGGCGGATAATTCTCGTTGGCGCCGACCGACGGCCTCGCTCGCGCGCCGAGCTCGGCCGCCAGTTGCTGGAGCGCTGCGATGCGGTTCTGCGTCGAGGGATGGGTGGCGAAGAGGTTGTCGACGCCATGGCCCGACAGCGGGTTGATGATGAACATATGTGCGGTCGCGGGATTTCGTTCGGCGTCATAGTTCGGCACCTGATGCGCGGCGCCCTCGATCTTCACCAGCGCCGACGCCAGCCACATCGGCTGTCCCGCGATGCGCGCGCCGAGATCGTCGGCGGCGTATTCGCGGGTGCGGCTGATCGCCATCTGCACCAGCATGGCTCCGAGCGGCGCCAGGATCATCATCAGGATCGAGCCGACGATGCCGGGGCCGTTGTTGTCGCGGTTGCCGCCGAAGAACATGCCGAACTGCGCCAGCATCGAGATGGCGCCGGCGATGGTGGCGGTAACAGTCATCAGCAGGGTGTCGTGATTTTTGATGTGCGCGAGCTCGTGCGCGATCACGCCGGCAAGCTCCTCGCGGCTGAGCTGGTTCATCAGGCCCGTTGTGACGGCCACGGCGGCGTTCTCGGGATTGCGGCCTGTCGCGAACGCGTTGGGCTGCGCTTCGTCCATCACGAACACGCGCGGCATGGGCAGGCCTGCGCGGCCCGCAAGCTCGGCAACGAGCCCGACCAGTTCCGGCGCGCTTTGACGGTCGACCTGATGGGCGCCGTACATCGACAGCACCGCGCGGTCGGAGTTCCAGTAGGTGAAGAGATTGGTCGCCGCCGCAATCACGAGCGCGATCATGGCGCCAGCGGCGCCGCCGATCAGATAGCCCACGCCCATGAACAGGGCGGTGAGGCCTGCGAGAAGCATTGCGGTACGCAGATAGTTCATGGCCGTCTCCTGGAGCCGGCCATGGCCGCTGGACGCGTGGCAGGCCGGCAAACACGAGGTAGGGATGACCCCGGCCCGGATGCAAGGTTCTAGGGTGCGTCGCGGAGCCGCGGCACTGGTTTGAGCTCGAGCATTCCATTAAACTTCGTCAAGAATCCAAACGTCTCCTCCCCCTTTCGGAAACCTCATGTCCAAGACCCGATTTGCGATCGCGGCCGCCGCTCTGTTCGCGCTCTCTTCAACCGCCTCCGCCCAGATCGCGCCGCCACCCGCAAGGCCTGCCGCGCCCAAGGCCACGGTGCCCTCGTCGCGCGCGGCGTCGTGCCACAATGGGCAGAGCTTCGATCGCTTCCTCGCCGACCTGAAACAGCAGGCGGTTGCGGCCGGCGTGTCGCAGCGAACGATAGCGGAGGCTTCGCCCTACCTCGTCTACGACCAGGGCATCGTCAACCGCGACCGCGGCCAGCGCGTGTTCGGCCAGCTCTTCACCGAATTTGCCGGCCGCATGGCCGCGCCCTATCGCATGCAGAACGGCCAGCAGCATATCAAGCAACACGCTGCGGCGTTCGCCCGTGCCGAAAAAGAGTACGGCGTGCCGCCGGCGGTGATCGCCGCGTTCTGGGGCCTGGAGAGCGACTTCGGCGTCAACATGGGCAATCTGCCGACGCTGAAATCGCTGGTGTCGCTCGCCTATGACTGCCGCCGTTCGGAGATGTTCGCGAACGAGACCATCGCCGCGCTGAAGGTGATCGACCGCGGCGATCTCACGCCCGACGAGATGATCGGCTCCTGGGCCGGCGAGCTCGGCCAGACGCAGTTCCTGCCGACGCATTACGTCAACTATGCCGTCGACTATGACGGCGACGGCCGGCGCGACCTGTTGCGCAGCGAGGACGACGTGATCGGCTCGACAGCGAACTACATCGCCAAGGGCTTGAAGTGGCGGCGCGGCGAGCCGTGGCTGGAAGAGATCAAGGTGCCCTCGAGCCTGCCATGGGATCAGACCGACCTCAGCGTGCAGCTGCCGCGCTCGAAATGGGCGCAGTTCGGCGTCACCTATCCCGACGGCCGTCCACTGCCGAATGACAATCTCGCGGCGTCCGTGCTGCTGCCGATGGGACGCTTTGGGCCGGCCTTCATGGCGTATGCCAATTTCGCGACCTATACCGAATGGAATAACTCGCTGATCTATTCGACCACCGCGGGTTATCTTGCCTCGCGGATTGCGGGCGCCGCCCCGATGCGCAGGCCGGCCGGGCAGGTCGCGCAACTGCCGTTCAACGAGCTCAGGCAATTGCAGCAACTTCTGGTCCAAGCCGGCTTCAATGTCGGCAAGGTCGACGGCGTGCTGGGCCAGCAGAGCCGCGCGGCCGTGAAGGCGATGCAGATCAAATACGGCCTGCCCGCCGATTCCTGGCCGACCGCGGAGCTTCTGGCCCGCATGCGGGGCAGCACGGCACAGGCGCAGCCCCAGGCGACGGTGCGGTAGAATTTTCTCACCGCACAAGCCGCTTCGACGATTGTATTATTCCATGAGGCTCCCATGTGAGTGGCTCAGGTTTTCTCCTGAGATCTCCCACCATTGAAGCGAGCATCACATGTCCTTCCACGACGCCGTCGTCCCCGCCTATCTGCAAATGCTGAACAGCCTTATCGGCCTGCTCACCAAGGCCGAGGCGCATTGCGCGGCCAAAAAGATCGACCCGGCCGTCCTGCTCGGCTCGCGCCTCTTCCCGGACATGCTGCCGCTGTCGAAGCAGATCCAGCTCGCCAGCGATTTCGCCGCCAAGGGCTGCGCCCGGCTGACGCATAGCGAGGTGCCTTCGATGCCCGACACGGAAAAGACGTTCGAGGAGCTGAAGCAGCGGCTCGCCAGGACGATCGACTACGTGAAATCATTCAAGCCGGAGCAGTTCGAAGGCGCCGACACCAAGGACGTGACCTTCCCGGCGGGCCCGGACCGGACCATGACGCTCAAGGGCCAGCAGTTCTTCAGCGCGGTCTCGCTGCCGAACTTCTATTTTCATGCCACCACCGCTCATGGCATCATGCGTCACAGCGGCGTCGAGATCGGCAAGCGCGATTTCCTCGGCGTAAACTGAGTTTGTCAGGCCGCACGGCCGCGGCAGCGAATTCACGCTGCGGCAGCCGAAAATGCACATGAATTATGCTGCGCGGGCCTGCCGCGCAGCTCGCCTGCACTTTCCGTATGGCTCATCCCTTGCGCCTGATGTCGCAATGCACAAGTGTTCCGGACCTCTCAACCCTGGAAGCACCCCAATGAGCCGTCCGACCAAACTGTTTGAGACCTACAAGCTCGGCCCGATCACGCTGGCCAACCGTTTCGTGATGGCACCGCTGACGCGCAATCGCGCCGCGCCCGGCAGCTTCGTGCCCTCTCCGCTCGCCGCCGACTATTACGGCCAGCGTGCGTCTGCGGGCCTGCTGATTACCGAAGCGAGCCAGGTCTCGCAGCAGGGCCAGGGCTACCAGGACACTCCCGGCATCTATTCGAAGGACCAGGTCGCCGGCTGGCGCAAGGTCACCGACAAGGTGCACGAGCGCGGCGGCAAGATCTTCATCCAGCTTTGGCATGTCGGCCGCATCTCGCATGTCGACCTCCAGGCGGGCGGCGCAGCCCCGGTGGCGCCGAGCGCGATTCGCGCCAAGGGCAAGACTTTTGTGAACGGCACCTTCGCCGACGTCTCCGAGCCCCGCGCGCTCGAGCTCTCCGAAATTCCAGGCATCATCGACGATTTCAAGCGCGCCACGAAGAACGCGCTGGAGGCCGGATTCGACGGCGTCGAGATCCACGGCGCCAATGGCTACCTGCTCGACCAGTTTGCCAAGGATGGTGCCAACAAGCGCACCGACGCCTATGGCGGCGGAATCGAGAACCGCGCCAAGCTGATGCTGGAGGTCTCCAAGGCCGTCGTGGCGGAAGCCGGTGCCGACCGGACCGGTATCCGCATCTCGCCGGTGACGCCCGCCAACGACATTGCCGATTCCAATCCGCAAGCGCTGTTCAATCACATCACCGACGGCCTCAGCGCGCTGAAGCTCGTCTATCTCCACGTCGTCGAAGGCGCCACCGGCGGCCCGCGCGACTTCGCAGCGTTCGACTATGCGAGCCTGCGCAAGCGCTTCTCGGGCGCCTACATCGCCAACAACGGCTACGATTTCGAACTCGCGACCAAGGTGCTCGACGCGAACGCGGCCGATTTGATCGCCTTCGGCAAGCCGTTCATCTCCAACCCCGACCTGGTCGAGCGGCTGAAGAAGGGCACGGCGCTGAACGATTGGGACAAGAACACGTTCTACGGCGGCGGCGCCAAGGGCTACACGGATTACCCGACGCTGGCCGCCGAGCCGGCGGAGTAGCCTTTCCCAAGCGACGACTGTCATGCTCCGCGAAGGCGGGGCATCCAGTAACCACCGGCAGCGAGATCAGGTCGAGAGGCCGCGGCGTACTGGATCGTCCGCCTTCGCGGACGATGACTGCGGAGAGGAACGGCGAGCGTGGCGCGCCACGAAAGGAAAAGGCCGGGATCGCTCCCGGCCTTTTTGCTACCCCCGCGCCTCAGGCCGCGTAGCGGTTGAACTTCGACTTGGAGATGGAGGTTGCGGCGACGTGGACGTGCTGCGCCAGCTCGGCCTCGGCACGCTCTTTGGTCCAGCGCGTCGTCGGCACTGAAATGTTGATCGCGGCAATCGCACGGCCATGCTCGTCGATAATGGGAGCTGCGACCGAAATGTCGCCCATCACGGTCTCGTTCATGATGACGGCATAGCCGCACCGGGCCGCGACGCGTACACGCTCCATCAGCATCTTCGGGTCGGTTACAGTGAAAGGCGTGAGCGGCGCGAGCGGGGTGCGCTTGAGAAGATCGAGGCGTTCCTCCTCGGGCAGCGCCGACAGGATCGCCGTGCCGGACGCCGTGAAGAAGGTCGGCAGCCGGCTGCCGATCACGATGTCGATGTTGATGAGGTGCGCCCCCGGAAAGCGTGCCACGAAGACAACCTCGTGGCCATCCAGTTCGTGCAGGTTGGTCGTCTCGCCGAGATTGCGGCTGATCTCGAGCAAATAGGGCGATGCGCGGTCGATCAGATCGTTGGCCTTGAGATAGCTGTGCGAGAACTGGAGCACCTTCGAGGTAAGACCGTAATTGCGCGTGCCCTCGATCCGCTTGAGATAGCCGAGCGTCTCGAGCGTGTAGACCAGGCGCTGGGTGGCGCTACGGTCGAGACCGGCGGCGCGCGCGATGTCGGCGAGCGTCATGTAGCGCTGCGGGCCGTCGAAGGCGTGCAGGACCTGGAACGCCTTTTCGGTCGAGCCGACGAACAGCGACGAACGTGACTCGCCGCCGTTGTCCGCGGCCTTCTCGTCGGCCTTGGCGGCCTTTGCCTTCGCGGCGCGGCCGCTGCCGTCACGACTGCTACGCGCCATGCTGCCGTCCTCTCACCCGATGCCCTCCGAGACCGCCAACTGCCGGCCGAGCTCGGCGCGGAGCGCAGCGACCAGCGCCGGTGCCGGCTGGACCAGCGGCGCCAGCATGCGCGGCGCCTCGACGCCGACGAGGTCCATCACCGCTTTCATCGGTCCCGGATTGGTTTCGGCGAACGCCATGTTCATCAGCGGGATCAGGCGGCGATGGAGGCTCAAGGCCTCCGCTGTCTTGCCAGCTGTGGCCGTCTCGAATATCTGGCGCCAGGCTCGCGGCAAAAGGCATGCGGTCACAACGATGCCGCCCGTCGCGCCGGCCGCGAGATGCAGCGGAAACAGGCTGTCCTCGCCGCTCAGCACCGCAAAGCTCGCGTCGACGCCGGCCACGACCTGGAGGAAATGGTACATGTCGAGATTGCAGGCCTTCATGCCGATGATGTTGGGATGCCTGGAGAGCTCATGCAGGATCTTGGGCTCGATCGCTATCCGGGTGCGGTAGGGAATCTCATAGATCAGGACAGGCACGGGCGAGGCGTCGGCATAACGCAGGAAATAGTCGCGGACGCCAGCCTGAGTCGGGTTGGTATAATATGGCGTAAGAACCAGGAGACCGTCCACGCCCTCCGCTGCGAATTCCTTGCCCGCCTGCAAGGCATCGTGGAAGCCGGTGTCCAGCACGCCGGCGATGACCGGGCCCTTGCCCGCCATCGCCTTCACCGACAAGCCGGCCATCTTGATGCGCTCGGCGCGTGCCAGCGCGCCATATTCGCCGGTGCCGCCGAGCGGCACCACGCCGTCGATCCCCTGCTTGTTGAGCCAGGCAAACAGCGCCGAGACCGCGCCGGCATCGATGGTGTCGTCGGCCTTGACCGGGGTCGGAATGGCCGGGAACAGGCCGCGAAGACGATTGGCAGTAAGCATGATGTGAACCTCTGGTTGGAATGCGGAGCTTCTATCTCGCGGCGGCCCGCCGGCGCAGGCGTTCGGCGACGAAGATCAGGAGCCCCATGAAAACGAACAGGCAGGTCGAAACGGCGGCGATCGCGGGCGAGACCTGAAGCGTCACCTCGTCCCAAAACTGCTTTGGCAGCGTCGCGTTGAGGCCGCCGGTCGCAAACAGGGCGATGGTGAGCTCGTCGAACGAGGTCGCGAAGGCGAACAGGAATGACGACATCATGCCCGCGCCGAGGATCGGGAAGGTGACGTAGCGCAACGTCGCGAACGGGCGCGCGCCGAGGCTCTGCGCGGCGTGGTCGAGCCGCGTGTCGTAATTGCGCAGCACCGCCATCATCGTCATGACCACGTAGGGCACCGCCACGACGGTATGGCCGAGAATGAGGCCGAAAGCGCTGCCGATTAGGCCCATCCGCGCGAAGACGTAAAACAGCCCGACCGCGATGATCATGCGGGGCACCACGATCGGAGACAGGATGAAGGCCAGCCACGCCGCCTTGCCGCGGATGTCGCTGCGCACCAGCAGGAACGCGGCCGGCGTGCCGATCAGCATGGCGAGCAGTCCCGTTCCGAGCCCGACCATGAGCGAGCGCAGCATGGCCTGGGTCCAGAGCGGCGAACTCAGCACGGTCTCATACCAATGCAGGGTAAAACCCTGCGGCGGCCAGTTGAGGCCGCCGGTGCCGAACGACAGCGGGATCATCAGGATGGTCGGCGCGCTGATGATGAGCAGCATGATCCAGACGAAGGCTTGCAAGCCCATGCCGGCCTGGTCGGGATTGCGGTCGCGACGGCGTGACGGCAGGAGCCGGAGGATCCGGTCGGAGACCGCACCGAGCAGCGTAAGGAGCGCGTCACCCGCCTTGTGAAGGGGGCCCGACGAACGCGACGGTGCCGCGTTGCGCGGCGCGGCCGCGCCGGTCATGGTCGACAGGCCGAGCAGGCGGTCATAGGCACCAAAGACGATGAAGACCACCAACAGCAGCAGCACCGAGATCGCTCCGGCAAAGCCCCAGTTCATGGTCTGCTGGACCTGGTCGATGATGAGCTGCGTGATCATGGTCTCGCGGCGTCCTCCGAGCAGTGCCGGCACGATGAAGAAGCCGATCGCGGTGACGAACACCATGATGCCCGCCGCGGCGACGCCCGGCAGCGACAGCGGAAAATAGATTCTCCAGAACGCCATGCCCGGCCGCGCCCCGAGCGT
Source organism: Bradyrhizobium sp. S3.3.6 (assembly GCF_040546905.1). Classification (NCBI taxonomy): domain Bacteria; kingdom Pseudomonadati; phylum Pseudomonadota; class Alphaproteobacteria; order Hyphomicrobiales; family Nitrobacteraceae; genus Bradyrhizobium; species Bradyrhizobium sp. S3.3.6. The sequence continues at coordinate 42,704 of NZ_JBEPOT010000008.1, forward strand.
GGCGGCCGCGCGCGGCAGAGTGCGGTCGATGTTCTCCATCACCGCGAGCATCGTCAGCACGGCGAGCGGCAGCAGCGCATTGACCATGCCGACGAGCACGCTGCCGAAATTGTAAAGCAGGCTCGCGGGGCTCGAGATGATGCCGAGCGAGATGAGGAGCTTGTTGATGACGCCGTTGCGCCCGAGCAGCACGATCCAAGCGAAGGCGCGGACCAGGAAGCTGGTCCAGAATGACAGCAGCACCCAGAACAGCAGCGTCGTCTTGCGTTCCTTGTCGACGACCGAGATCAGATAGGCGATCGGATACCCCGTGATGACGCAGACCAGGGTGGTGACCAGCGAGATCTTCAGGGTGATCAGGAGAACGTCGAGATAGACCGATGAGGCGAAGAGCTGGCGGTATTGCGCCAGCGTGAAGCCATTGTCGCCGTAGACGCTAAGCAGCAGCAGCTGGCCGACCGGATAGACCAGGAACAGCGCGAGCAGCAGGACCAGCGGGGCGCCCATTGCCGCCCGCGTCCAGGCCAGATTCCGCTGTATCGCGCGCGGGGCGGCCAAGCTCAGATCCCCTTGCCATCGCGGATGGCGACGGCGTCCGCCGCATGCCATCCGAGCGACAGAAGCTGTCCGATCTCGTAGGGCGCCGCGCCGCTGCGGGTCGGATGCGCGGCGACAAGTTGCGGCATGCCCACCGTCTCCGGCGCGATGTAGAGCCGCGTCAGGCTTCCGCTGATCATCACGTCCAAAAGCCGCCCAGAGATACGGCCGGAGAGCTGGCCTCCGCCGCCGGCGTCCCCGACCACGAGGTTCTGGGGACGCACCATCACCTTGATCGGCTCGCCCGCGGCGAAACTCCCGCCATTGCCGACCGCGCGCGACGGCGCGGCCTGTGCGGCCAGGACGATGTCGAGCCCATCGCCGTCGACGCCACGCACGGTGGCGCTGAGCAAATTGGACTCGCCGAGGAAGTCGGCGACGAACACCGAGCGCGGACGGAAATAGAGATCCTCAGGCGTGCCGAGCTGCTCGATCGCGCCTGCATTCATCAGGCAGATGCGATCAGACATCGTCATCGCCTCTTCCTGGTCGTGGGTGACGTAGACGATCGTGGTGCCGAGCTCGCGATGGATGCGCTTGATCTCGAGCTGCATCTGGTCGCGCAGCTTCTTGTCGAGCGCGCCCAAGGGCTCGTCCATCAGAATGATGGCGGGCCGATAGACGATGCAGCGCGCCAGCGCGATGCGCTGCTGCTGGCCGCCGGAGAGCTCGCGCGGATAGCGTTTTGCAACGTGCGGCAGTCGCACCGTCTCCAGCGCCTCGGCCGTGCGCCGGCGCGCCTCAGCGTCGGCCACCTTCCGCATCTTCAGGGGAAACGCGATGTTGTCCTCGATCGTCATGTGAGGAAACAGCGCGTAGTTCTGGAACACGACGCCTATATCGCGGTCATAAGCCGGGCTGTGCGTGACGTCGGTATCGTCGATCAGGATCCGCCCCTCGTCAGGATGGGCGAGGCCTGCGATCAGGCTGAGCAGCGTCGTCTTGCCCGATCCCGACGGGCCGAGCAGGGTCAGAAATTCGCCGCTGGCGACGTCGAGGCTGGTCGGCGCCAGCGCGACGAAGTCGCCATAGCGCTTGCACAGCTCGTGAATGCGCAGGCTCGACGAGACCATGGGCCGCTCCGATCGCTTCGCGCTTCCCTGGGCGCCGGTCAAGCCAGAATCCAGCTGTTGAAGCGCTCGATGACGGCGGCCTGGTTGTCGTACCAGTATTTCGGATCGATCTTCAGCCCGGCCTTGATGTTGTCCGGATAGGTCGGGCAGTTCCTGGCGACCTCCGGCTTGACGTAGTTGAAGGCCTCCGGCTGCGTGAGGCCGGCCGGAAAATATTCCACGAGGGCTGCCTGCCGCTTCGGATCGGAGGCGAACTTGATGAACTCGCGGCAGGCATCCGCATTCGGCGAGCCGGCGAGGATCGACCAGTTGTCGGCGCCCCAGACCCCCTGGTTCCAGACGATCTCGACGGGAGCGCCTGCCGCCTGTGCCGACTGCGCACGCGACACCCAGGTCGGCAGCATGTCGATCTCGCCCGAGGTCAGCATCTGCTCGACCTGCGCGCCGCTGGTCCACCACACCGCGACCGACGATTTGATCTTGTCGAGCGAGGCAAAGGCTTTGTCGAGATCGCAGGGATAGACCTGCGCGGTCGGCGCGCCGGCTCCCATCAGCGCCTCCTCGATCGTGTCGAACGGATGCTTGCGCACCGAGCGGCGGCCGGGGAAGTCCGCCACATTCCAGAAATCGGCCCAGGATTGCGGCGCCTTGCGGCCCTTGAAGGCGTCGGTGCGATAGGCGAGCACCGTGGTGTAGACGTTGGTCGCGACGCCGTAGGGCGAGGCGTATTCGGCCGGGATCGACTTGACGACGGGCTCGGATTCGAGGCCGTGCTTCTCGAGATATTGCTTGCCGCCGGTGGTCAGGAGCTGAATCGCGGGCCAGGAGATCTTGGCCATGTCCCAGGTGTAGCTCTTGGTGTCGACCATGGTCTTGATCTGAGCGACCGGCTCAGCATTGGCCTGCACGCCGACGACCTCGATTCCCGTCGCTTCCGTGAAGGGCCGGTAGTACACCGCACCATAGGCCTTGGTGTAAATGCCGCCGTCGTCGCGCACGACAATCCGTTTGCCGGCGGCGCGGGAAGGCGACCAGACCGAGGGCGCGGCGAGCGCGACGGCGCCGGCTCCCGCACCGAGCAGCAGACGGCGGCGGGAAGTGATGATCTTCGGAAGATTGGTCATGTCAGTCCCCTCTATGATGTTGCAATGGGTGGTGGCAGAACGCGGCCAGGATTGAAGAGGCCCTGCGGATCGAACGCCTGTTTCACCGCCTGCATCAAGGCGAGCTCGACCGGCGGCTTGTAGCGGGACATCTCGCCGGTCAGCGTGCGTCCGACGCCGTGCTCGGCGCTGAAGGTGCCGCGCAGCGAGCTTGCGACATCGTTCATGGCGCGGCGGATGCGCTGCGCAACGGTGTCGCGCTCCGGCAGGGCTTCCCACTCGGCAAAGCTGAAGAAGGGAATGAGATGAATGTTGCCGTCGCCCATGTGGCCGACGATCACGAACGGCAGATCCGGCACGACCGCGCGCACAGCGGCCATCGCCTGGTCGATGAAGGCCGGCACGGTCGACACCGGCACCGCGGTGTCCGACGTGAGGCCCACGCCTGCTTTCTTGTTGGCTTCCGAGACGCTGTGACGCACCAGCCACATTGCCTTGCGCTGTGCCTCGCTTGCGGCGACGACGCCGTCGCTGACCAGTCCCGCCTCGAGCGCCTGTTCGAGCACCGTTTGCATCGTCGTCGCGAGCGCCGCGGCATCGCCGGTGTCGGACAATTCGACGAGGACGTGCCAGGTGTCGATTTCCGCGACCGGACAGCGCCGGCCCGGCACCTGCTCCAGTACGAGCCGGATCTGCTTCGCATTCATCAACTCGAAGGCTGAGAGCCGCATGCTGCAAGAGGCCTGGAACAGGCCCAGCACGTCCAGCGCCTTCTGCGGATGATCGACCGCAAGCCAGGCGACGGCCTCCGCCGTCGGCAGCGGATGCAGCTTCAGCACCGCACCGGTGATGATGCCGAGGGTGCCCTCGGAGCCGATGAAGAGATGCTTGAGGTCGTAGCCGGTGTTGTTCTTGCGCAGCGCGTAGAGGCCGTCCCAGACCGATCCGTCCGGCAGAACCACCTCTAGCCCGAGCACATTGTCGCGGGTATTGCCGTAGCGCAGCACGCCCGCGCCTCCGGCATTGGTGCCGATATTGCCGCCGATCTGGCAGGACCCTTCGGCGCCGAGACTCACCGGAAAGAGCCGGCCCGCAGCAGCGGCGGCATCCTGAATGGTTGCGAGCACGCAGCCGGCGTCGACCACCATGGTGTTGTTGACGGGATCGAGCGAACGGATCCGGCGCATGCGCGTCAGCGCGACGATGACCGGCGGCTTGCCCTGCCCCGATGGCGTCGCTCCGCCGCACAGGCTGGTGTTGCCGCCCTGCGGCAGCACTGGCGTTTCATGCGCGACGCAAAGGCGGACGATGGCCGCGACCTGCTCCGTGGTGGATGGCATTACCGCACAGAGCGCCGCCGCGCGAAAACGGCCGCGCCAATCCTCGGTGAGGCCCGCGAGATCCTCCTCGCGAGTCAGCACGGCCGTGTCGCCCAGCAACTGCCTGAACGCCTCGATCAATGCCATCACCAGCCTCCGGGACGGGCCGATACTGGCCCAAACGGCGTCTGCGCAAGTAATCGTAATACGATTACTGCAATCGCATTATGCTAACTATGAATTCGGTATGACGGGGAGTCAAGCGGCGGCATTCGTCTGCTCCTGGGAGAGAAGCGCGCGGCCTTCTCTCGGTGCCTCCGCGGAAAGACTCTGGATTGCTTCGCTACGCCGCTTCGCTCGCAATGACGGCGCTGAGGTATTCCGCCTAACTCACCAAGACAAAAAAAGGCCGGGATTGCTCCCGGCCTTTCGTCGTTATGAAGCGTCGCTTACTGCAGCGAGGCGCGCTTGGGCGGGGTGGCCGGCCACGACTTGATCAGCGTGTCGTAGTCGATCGTTTCGCCCTTCGGCTTCTCGTTGGCGAGCTTGCGCTGCGGCGCGATGGTGCCGTCCTTCTGGGCCTTGGCGAACCAGAACTCGGCCGACTCCTTCTTGTGCAGCTTCGGACCGCAGGCACCCTGCACACCCGACTTCTCGATACGCTCCATGACGGAGTCTTGCGCGGCGGCAAGGGCATCCATCGCGGCTTGCGGCGTCTTCGCACCGGACGACGCATCGCCGATGTTCTGCCACCAGAGCTGCGCGAGCTTCGGATAGTCAGGCACGTTGTTGCCGGTCGGGGTCCACTGCACGCGCGCGGGCGAGCGGTAGAACTCGATCAGGCCGCCGAGCTTCGGCGCACGCTCGGTGAACGACTTGTCCCAGATGTCGGATTCACGGATGAAGGTGAGACCGACATGGCTCTTCTTCAGCGACACCGTCTTGGAGACGATGAACTGGAGGTACAGCCAGGCCGCCTTGCGGCGATCCGCCGGGGTCGACTTCAGAAGCGTGAGCGAGCCCGCGTCCTGGTAGCCGAGCTTCATGCCTTCCTTCCAGTACGAGCCGTGCGGCGACGGAGCCATACGCCACTTCGGCGTACCGTCCGCGTTCATCACGGCGATGCCCGGCTTCACCATGTCGGCGGTGAAGGCGGTGTACCAGAACATCTGCTGGGCGATGTTACCCTGCGCCGGGACCGGACCCGACTCGGAGAACGTCATGCCCTGCGCCTGCGGCGGAGCGTACTTCTTCATCCACTCCAGGTACTTCGTGATCGAGTAGACCGCAGCCGGACCGTTGGTGTCGCCGCCGCGCTCGATCGACGAGCCGACCGGACGACAACCTTCCATGCGGATGCCCCACTCGTCGACCGGCAAACCGTTCGGAATGCCCTTGTCGCCGTTACCCGCCATCGACAGCCAGGCGTCGGTGAAACGCCATCCGAGCGAAGGGTCCTTCTTGCCATAGTCCATATGGCCGTAGACCTTGACCCCGTTGATCTCCTTGATGTCGTTGGTGAAGAACTCGGCGATGTCTTCATACGCCGACCAGTTCACGGGGACGCCGAGATCGTAGCCATACTTGGCCTTGAACTTGGCCTTGTAGTCGGGGTTGGTGAACCAGTCGTAGCGGAACCAATAGAGGTTCGCGAACTGCTGGTCGGGCAGCTGGTAGAGCTTGCCGTCCGGCGCGGTGCCGAACGACTTGCCGATGAAGTCGTTGACGTCGAGCTGGGGATCGGTGACGTCCTTGCCCTCGCCGGTCATGTAGTCCGACAGCGCGATGGTCTGGCCGTAGCGGAAGTGCGTGCCGATCAGGTCGCTATCGTTGATCCAGCCGTCATAGACGTTCTTGCCGGACTGCATCTGGGTCTGAAGCTTCTCGACGACGTCACCTTCCTGGATGATGTCATGCTTGAGCTTGATGCCGGTCAGCTCGGAGAACGCCTTGGCGAGCGTCTGCGACTCGTATTCGTGGGTCGCAATGGTCTCCGAGACGACGTTGATCTCCATGCCCTTGAAGGGCTCGGCGGCCTTCGCGAACCACTCGAGCTCTTTCTTCTGGTCGTCCTTCGAGATGGTCGAAGGCTGGAATTCCGCGATCCACTTCTGGATGGCGGCATCGTCGGCGGCGCGAACCGGCGCCGAGGCAGCGAACGCGGTGGCGAGAATGGCCGCGGCGCTCGATACGGTCAGAAAGCTAATCTTGGTCAATGGACCTTTCCTTCTCCTAAACTGTCGCATGTTGTTCCTCCGTTGCAGCGACAAACTTTTATACAGGCCCGGGTTGACCCCGGATCTGGCCGTCCCTTCGCGAGCTTCAGACCGTGCGAAAAATGAGCACGGCCGTGGCCAGCGAAATTCCACTTGCGAGCCACAGGCTCGAAATCTCGATCCCCTCCTCGCCGATCGGCAGCGAGGCGATCGGGTCGGTGCCGACCAGGCCGATCCACGCCAGGTGGATGACGGCAGCCAAAATCAGCGAGATGAACAGGCGATCGCCGCGCGTGGTCGGAATACTGAGCACGCCGACACGCTCGGCCTCCGGATAGACAGACGCGAGCCACGTCATCACGGCAAGCGTGCAAGCGAGCGCTGCGAAGAAGATCGCCGTCGGCAGCGTCCAGGCCATCCATGCGATGGATTCCATAAGAGCCTCCTCAGACCCGGCCAAGCGCAAAACCGCGCGCGATATAGTTGCGGACGAACCAGATCACCAGCGCGCCCGGAATGATGGTGAGCACACCGGCCGCCGCCAGCAGGCCCCAATCCATGCCGGCGGCCGACACCGTGCGCGTCATGATTGCCGCGATCGGCTTGGTCTGCACCGAGGTCAGTGTCCGCGCCAGCAGCAGCTCGACCCATGAGAACATGAAGCAGAAGAAGGCGGCGACGCCGATGCCGCTCGCGATCAGCGGAACCAGGATTCGGACGAAGAAGCGCGGGAAGGAATAGCCGTCGAGGAAGGCGGTCTCGTCGATCTCGCGCGGCACGCCGGAGACGAAGCCTTCGAGAATCCACACCGCCAACGGCACGTTGAAGATACAGTGCGCCAGCGCAACCGCCCATGGCGTATCGAACAGGCCAATCGCCGAATAGAGGTTGAAGAACGGCAGCGCATAGACCGCCGCCGGCGCCATGCGGTTCGACAGCAGCCAGAAGAACAGATGCTTGTCGCCGAGGAAGCGGTAGCGCGAGAACGCGTAGGCCGCCGGCAACGCCACCGAGATCGAGATGATGGTGTTGAGGATGACGTATTCCAGCGAATTGATATAGCCGGAATACCAGCTCTCGTCGGTGAAGATGCGCTTGTAGTGCTGCAGCGTCGGCGCGTGCGGCCACAAGGTCATCGTCGAGACGATCTCGGCGTTGGTCTTGAAGCTCATGTTGACGAGCCAGTAGATCGGCAACAGCAGGAAGATCAGGAACAGCCCCATGATGAGGCGGCGGCCGGGAATCGAGTGCATCACGCCGCTCCTTTCTGGGGTTTCCGTTCGCTGCCGGCATTGGTCATGACGGTGTAGAAGATCCAGCAGACGATCAGGATGATCAGATTGTACACAAGCGAGAGCGCAGCCGCCTTGCCGAGGTCGAACTGGCCGAGCGCGATCTTGACGAGCTCGATCGAGACGAAGGTGGTCGAGTTGCCGGGGCCGCCGCCGGTGACGACGAACGGCTCGGTGTAGATCATGAAGCTGTCCATGAAGCGCAGCAGCACGGCGATCAGCAGCACGCGGTTCATCTTCGGCAACTGGATCGCCTTGAACACGGCCCAGCGCGAGGCGCCGTCGATCTGGGCGGCCTGGTAATAGGCCTCGGGGATCGACTTCAGGCCGGCATAGCACAAGAGCGCAACGAGGCTGGTCCAATGCCAGACGTCCATGACGATGACGGTGACCCAGGCGTCGATGTCATTTGAGACGTAATTATAGTCGAGGCCTATGTGGTTAAGGACATAGCCGAGCAGGCCGATGTCAGGCCGGCCAAAGATCTGCCAGATCGTGCCGACCACGTTCCACGGAATCAGCAACGGCAGCGCGAGGGTGACGAGACAGGCCGCCACCGTCCAGCCCTGGCGCGGCATCGACAGCGCGACGACGATGCCGAGCGGAACCTCGATGGCGAGGATGACCAGCGAGAAGAACAGATTGCGACCGAGCGACGCGAGGAAGCGGCCGCCGAGATCGGTCGAGGGATCGAGCAATTCCTTGAACCAGCCGACGCCGTTCCAGAAGAACTGGTTGTTGCCGAAGGTGTCCTGCATCGAATAGTTCACCACCGTCATCAACGGCAGCACCGCCGAGAAGGCGACGACCAGGAACACCGGCAGCACCAGGAACCAGGCTTTTTGGTTGATGGTCTTGTCCATCAGGCGGCTCCTTCCACCAGAAGGCTGTCGGCATAGACGTGGATGTGCGCCGGATCGAATTTCAGCCCGGCCGTGCCGTCCGAACTGGTGAAACCCGCAGGCGCCCGCGCGGCGAGCTTTGCGTCGCCGAGATGCGCGCGCGCAAAGCGGATGCGGCCGAGATCGTCGATGCGCTCGATCTTCGCGGTGAGCAGGCCGGGTGTTGGCGCGACGACCTCGACGAATTCCGGACGCACACCGATCTCGATCTTGGCGTTTGCCGGCAGATTGTCGTAAGCGCGTTTGAGCGCGATGACGTGGCCGTCGATCCGCGCCTCGCGTCCCTTCACCTCGGCCGGCAGGATATTCATGCCGGGTGAGCCGATGAAATAGCCGACGAAGGTGTGAGCCGGCTTGTCGAACAGCTCGGCCGGCGTGCCGCTCTGCACCACGCGGCCGTCATGCATGACGACGACGGTGTCGGCGAAGGTGAGCGCCTCGGTCTGATCGTGGGTGACGTAAATCATCGTGAGGTCGAGCTCGCGATGCAGCGCCTTCAGCTTGGAGCGGAGCTGCCATTTCAGCTCGGGATCGATCACCGTCAGCGGCTCGTCGAACAGAACGGCGGCGACGTCGGAGCGGACGAGACCGCGGCCAAGCGAAATCTTCTGCTTTGCGTCAGCGGTGAGCCGGGTCGCCTTGCGGTTCAGATAGGGCTCGAGGTCGAGCAGGCGGCCGATCTCGGCAACGCGCTTGTCGATCTCGGCCTTCGGCACGCCACGGTTCTTCAGCGGAAACGCCAGGTTCTGCCCCACCGTCATGGTGTCGTAGATCACCGGAAACTGGAACACCTGGGCGATGTTGCGCTTCTGGGTTGACAGCGGTGTCATGTCCTGGCCGTCAAACAGGATTTCCCCCCGCGACGGCGTGATGATGCCGGAGATGACGTTGAGCAGCGTGGTCTTGCCGCAGCCGGACGGGCCGAGCAGCGCATAAGCGCCGCCCTGCCGCCAGGTCATGGTCACCGGCTTCAGCGCAAAGCTTTCCTGCGGCGCATCGTTGCCGCCGTAGGAATGAGCGAGATCGACGAGATCAATGCGAGCCATGGCGCACCTCCCTCATGAGCTCGGCGCGGCGACCAGACGGTCGGCCGCGTCGAACACGAAGACATCATTGGGATCGAGCACGGCATCGATGGTCTGGCCGGGCTCGAATTCGTGCACGCCGTGCAGCACCGCAACCCAGTTCGATCCGCCGCGGGTCAAATGCACAAAACTCTCCGAACCAGTGATCTCGGTCACCGTTACCGTGGCATGGAAGGCATGGCGGTCGGCCTGGCCGTTGGCGAGCGCAAGCTGATGCGCGCGAAAGCCGACGCGATAGGCACCGTCGGCGAGCGAGGAATAAAGACCAGACGCCGGCGCGGCGATGCCTCCCGCATATTGTACGGAACCGTTCTTCTTCTCGATGCCAACGAGATTGAGCGGCGGATCGGAGAACACCTGCGCGACGCGTAGCGTCTGTGGACGGCGGTAGACGCCGGGCGTTTCGCCGATCTGGAGCGCCCGGCCCTGCCACATGCAGACCGTGTTGCCGCCGAGCAGCAAGGCCTCGGTCGGTTCGGTGGTGGCATAGACGAAGATCGCGCCGGAGGCCTCGAAGATGCGCGGCAGCTCGGTGCGCAGCTCCTCGCGCAGCTTGTAGTCGAGATTGGCGAGCGGCTCGTCGAGCAGCACAAGATCGGCGCCCTTCACCAGCGCGCGCGCCATCGCGGTGCGCTGCTGCTGGCCGCCGGAGAGCTGGAGCGGCGTTCGCTTCAGGAACGGCTCGAGCCGGAGCAGCCGGGCGGCTTCCGCCACGCGCGCCTCGATCTCCTCACGCGGCTTGCCCTGCACGCGCAAGGGCGACGCGATGTTCTCGTAGACCGTGAGCGAGGGGTAATTGATGAACTGCTGATAGACCATCGCGACGGAACGCTGGCGCACGTCGACGCCAGTGACGTCCTGGCCGTTGACCAGCAATTTGCCCGTGGTCGGCTTGTCGAGGCCGGCGAGCAGCCGCATGATCGAGGTCTTGCCCGACAGCGTCGGCCCGAGCAGCACGTTGAGCGTGCCGCTCTCCAGCGTCAGCGAGACGTCGCGGATGTGCTCGATACCGTCAACGGTCCGGGTCACGTGATCGAGTGTCACGCTCATGAGCGTCCTCCTGCTTCCAGCAGGGGACTTTGCGACACAATTTGGGTCCTGATCCAGTCGTCCAGGGCGGCAATTTCGTCGGCAGATAGCCGCAGACCAAGCTTGGAGCGGCGCCAGACGATATCCTCGGCGGTCACCGCCCATTCGTTGGTCATCAGGTAGCGAACCTCACGTTCGGTCAGAGTCGCGCCAAAGGCCTGGCCGAGATCGGCGACCGATTTGGCGTCGCCGAGCAATTTGATGGCGCGGGTGCCATAGGCGCGCGCGAGACGTCGCGCATGCTCATGGCTTAGGAAGGGATAGCCGCGCTGGAGCTCGCCGATCAGGCCCTCGACGGCCGACACATCCATGTCGCCGCCCGGCAGCGGCCATTTGCCGGTCCAGCCCTCGCGCGCTTTCGCACTGCGAAGATAGGGCGCGAGCCGTTCCAGCGCCTCTTCGGCGAGGCGGCGATAGGTCGTGATCTTGCCGCCGTAGATCGACAGCAGCGGCGAACCGCCGGGCGTGTCGAGCTCGAACACGTAATCGCGGGTCGCAGCCTTGGCCTCGCTGGCGCCGTCGTCATAAAGCGGCCGCACGCCGGAATAGGTCCAGACCACATCCTCTGATGTCACCGGCTTGGCGAGATATTCGCTGGCAGCAGCGCAGAGATATTGGATCTCTTCCGCGGTGGCCTTCACCTTGGAGGGATCGCCGTCATAGTCGCGGTCGGTGGTGCCGATCAGCGTAAAATCGTCCTGATAGGGGATGACGAAGATGATGCGGCCGTCGGCGTTCTGGAACATGTAGGCGCGGTCGTGGTCGTAGAGCTTCTTGACCACGATGTGCGAACCCTGCACCAGGCGCACCTTTGCTTTCGCATTGACGCCGGCGCCGCGGCCGAGCACGTCCTCGACCCAGGGGCCGCCGGCATTGACCAGCGCGCGAGCCTGGACCTGCGAGCGCGCGCCGGTCAGCGTGTCGATCATACCGACGGTCCAGACGCCGTCGGACTGCTTGATATCCGTCGCACGGGTGCGGGTGCGAATCTCTGCACCCTTGTCGGCGGCGTCGCGCGCGTTGAGCACGACGAGGCGGGCGTCATCGACGAAGCAGTCGGAATATTCGAACGCGCGACTGTAGCGATTCGGGATCAGCGGGCGGCCGACCTCGTCACGCCCGAGATCGACCGAGCGGGTCGCCGGCAGCAAATGACGACCGCCGATGTGATCGTAAAGGAACAGGCCAAGGCGCAGCAGCCAGGCCGGTCGCAGGCCCGCGTGATGCGGCAAGACGAAACGCAGGGGACGGATGATGTGGGGCGCGATGCCCCAGAGAATTTCGCGCTCGATCAGCGCTTCGCGGACCAGCCGGAACTCGTAATATTCGAGATAGCGCAGGCCGCCATGCACCAGCTTGGTCGACCAGGACGATGTCCCGCTCGCCAGATCGTTCATTTCGCACAGGAAAACAGTGTTTCCGCGGCCCACGGCATCGCGCGCGATGCCGCAACCGTTAACACCGCCTCCAATGATGGCGAGGTCGAAAATACGCTCCAACAGACGCTTCCCCCGGCGACTCACTCGTTCCGTCGAGTGGTTACTTTCGTTTTTGATTAGATCACACCGAAAAACGAAAGCAAGACGAAAGAGGGGCGGAAGGAAGCGAAAGTGGAACTTTTTGACCGCCAGAATGGCGTAGAAATGGGCAGGCGGACGGACGGATTCAAAGGCAATCGGCGCGATTGGACGTCATGTGGACGTTCCGGAGCCAATAAGGGCGAAGGCGATCTTGAATGTAGCAACATAGCTACATATACTTCGGCACACGTATGGCACCGCGCAATCAGGAGCGCTAACGATGGTGACCACCCTCACCAGCCGAGAATTCAATCAGGACACCAGCGGTGCCAAAAAGGCTGCCTCGCAAGGACCGGTCTTTATTACGGATCGCGGCCGCCCAGCCCATGTGCTGCTGACGATCGAAGATTATTTGCGTCTGAGCGGCGGACACATGAGCCTCGCCGAGGCGCTGGCACAAGCGAACGCGGACTTTGATTTCGATCCGCCTCGCATGTTCGACGGGGTCTTCAAGCCCGCCGATCTCGACTAATGTTTCTGCTGGACACCAATGTCATTTCCGAACTCAGGCGAACGGATAAAGCCGATCGCAATGTCGTCGCCTGGGCCAATGCGGTCCCTGCGGCAAATTTCTTCATGTCTGTCATCTCGATTCTCGAGATCGAACTCGGCGCGCGTCTGATCGAGCGCAAAGACGCTACGCAAGGTGGTGTCCTGCGCTCGTGGATCGACGATCAAGTGCTGGTTCGCTTTGAGGGGCGAATCCTGGCCGTCGATACGGCCGTGGCGCTGCGCTGTGCGCAACTTCACGTTCCCGATCCGCGGGCTGAACGAGACGCTCTCATTGCAGCAACCGCGCTTGTTCACGGGTTGACAGTCGTCACACGCAATGTGGGGGATTTCGAACCCACGGGCGTGGCGCTGTTTAACCCGTGGAGCAACGCCTGAGGCGCTATCGCAGCCGCACCACAGGTGCTGCTTCCGGCGCCGCCTCCTGCGTTTCGGCCTGAGCCTCATCGATATCGCCCGCCGCCTTCGGCATCGCCGCCACCACCTCGATGCCCTTGCCGTGGCAGATGGTGGAGAGGCGCTCGGGCAGTTCCTGATCGGTGACGAAGGTCTGGATCTGGCTGATATGGGCGATGCGGACCGGCGCACTGCGGCGAAGTTTTGTGGAATCAGCCACCAGCATGACGCTGCGGGCATTGGCGATGATGGCTTGCGCCACCTGCACCTCGCGATAGTCGAAGTCGAGCAGCGCGCCTTCCTCGTCAATCGCGGACGCACCGATGATGGCGTAATCGACCTTGAACTGGCCGATCAGCTGCGTTGCGGTCGAGCCGACCACGGCGCCGTCTGCGCGCCGCACCGTGCCGCCGGCCACCACCACCTCGATGCGGGGATGGCGGTAGAGCAGCATGGCGACATTGAGGTTGTTGGTGATGACGAGGAGATCCTCATGCGAGGTCAGCGCGCTCGCGACCTCCTCCGTGGTGGTGCCGATGTTGATGAAGAGCGAGCAGCCGTTCGGGATCAGCGAGGCGGCGGCCGCGCCGATCGCCTTCTTCTCGTCGGCGGCAACGAAGCGGCGCGCCTCGTAAGCGAGATTTTCGACGCCCGAGGCGATGATCGCGCCGCCATGGACACGGGTCAGCGAACGGCGCTCGCAGAGATCGTTGAGGTCCTTGCGGATGGTTTGCGCCGAGACTTCGAACCGGCGCGCCAGCTCGTCGACCATGACGCGGCCGGAGGCGCGGGCGATGTTGAGGATTTCGGCTTGGCGATGGGTCAATCCGGTCACGGCAATGGCCTCAAATCAGAACGATGCATGGTGCGGCGGTTCGCGCGCGCGGTCAATGCGCGCGCCGATCACGGTTAATGGATGAAGCCCTCACCACGCCATCGCAGCTGCGAGCCGCACGAGCAACTCGGGATCGTCGAAGGCGCTCGCGGAGGCAACCGCGCCTGCGCCGACAAGGTCAGCGTCGCTGAGGCTGGTCCGGATGCCGATGGTGGGAATGCCGGCGGCGGCCGCCGACTGCACGCCGGAGCGGGAATCCTCGAAGGCGATCGAGGCAGCCGCGCTGGCGCCGACGAAACGCAGCCCCTCCTGATAGGGCAGCGGATGCGGCTTGCCGTGCGGCAGCTCGTCGCCGATCACGAGCGCCTTGAAGCGCTGCGTAATGCCAAGGCCGGACAACAGCAGCTCGGCGTTGAGGCGCGGCGCGTTGGTGACGGCAACCATGGGAATGCCGGCGGCATCCGCGCGGTCGAGCAGCGCCGTCAGGCCCGGCAACGGCTCGATCTGCCCCGCGACCAGCGTGCGGAACACTTCTTCCTTTTCACCGAGGATCGCTGCGCGCCGCTCCAACGTTTCATCGGGCAGAAAACGCTCCCCGATCGACACGTTGGCGAAGCCCTGCAGCTCCCTGGAGAAGCGCGCGTGGTCGAAAACATGACCGTGAGGACCGAGCACCTGATTGAACGCCTTCAGGTGCAGCGGGTCGGTGTTGGCAAGCGTGCCGTCGATGTCGAACAGCAATGCCCTGCCGAGAATCTCGATCATGTCCGTACCTTCCCGAATGCGACACGCATCAATGCCGAAGACGTATCAATAGAGCCTCTCGCGCGCAATGACGCATGAGCATGACGACCACGCGCCACTCGACAAAGCCGCGCGCGGCTGCAACACTCCATGCAAGATCAAAAAGGAGGAAACGATGACGATCAACCGACGCGATCTGGCTCTCTCGACTCTCGCCGTCTCCGCGCTTGCGCTCTCGACACCGGCGCTCGCTGCTTCGGCGGACGAAGAAGCCGTGGCGAAGCAGGTCGAGGCCTTCCGCCTCGCCCAGATCGCGGCCGACCCGAAGGCGCTCGGCGCACTGTGCTGGGACGATCTCAGCTACAGCCATTCCAGCGGCAAGGTCGAGGACAAGGCGACCTTCATCACCAATGCCACCGACGGCAAATCGAAGTTTCTCTCGATCGCCTATCAGGACCCGACCATCAAGGTCGTCGGCCCGGCCGCGATCGTGCGCTTCCACTGGGTCGCGGAACAGGAGATGGCGGCCGATGGGAAAAAAGTGCCGACCAACCTTCACATCCTGATGAACTGGCAAAAGCAGGGCGACGAGTGGAAACTCTTGTCGCGCGCAGCGACGAAGTTGTGATGGACAGTGTCATTCCGGGATGCGCCGAAGGGCGCGGGCCCGGAATCCATCGAGCGACGTATTCTCAGCCGAAATGGATTCCAGGCTCGCGCTTTGCGCGACCCGGAATGACAGAGGTTACGCCGCCTCCTCCACATCGCCGCTAACCAGCTTGCGCGCGGCGCGTTCGGCTTCGCGCGCATTACGGAATATCTGGCCTTCGAGGCGATTGAACGGGTGAGACGAGGCGAAGAAACAATAACCTCCGTCGCCGCGGACGACGATGCCCGCGGTCTGAGAGTTAACTTCGATGATGTAGCTGTCCGGCATGGCCCGTAGATTCCTCAGTGCGGGCAAATAACGACGCTTTTGCCCAAAGGTTCCCAAGGGCAAATCGGCCGTTTCCACCCCGAATCGACGCGCTTTTGAGTACGCCGGAACCTCATCCGTTTTATGACTGGTTGTTGGCAATGCCGCGGCATGCTCACTCACCAGCGCCGCGTTTCACGGTGCTGTTTCGTGAGATGGGACAAGGCGCCGCGCGAAATTACGTCGCGATCGGCGGATCATCCCACTGAATCGCTTGCGGATGGCCGTTATCGTCGATCGAGACGTAGGTGAAATTGCCATCGGTCACGAGGATCGGCTGCAACTCGCGCCGCCGCAGCGCCCAGGCTTCGAGATGGACGGTGAGCGAGGTGCGACCGACACGCACGAGATTGGCGTAGACCGAGACGAGATCGCCGACATAGACCGCCTTGCGAAAATTCATCGCGTCGATCGCGACCGTGACGGTACGCGACTTGGCGGCCTTCGAGGCAAACACGCCGCCGCCGACGTCCATCTGGCTGAGCAGCCAGCCCCCGAAGATGTCACCATTGGCATTGGTGTCGGCGGGCATCGCCAGCGTGCGGATGCAGAGATCGCCGCTCGGCTCGGTAGTCCCCTGTTCGCTCATGCTTCTCTCGCGTGACATCTGCTCACTTGAAATTGTCCCAGCCCGGGTCGGGCGCGAAGCGTTCGCCGAATCGTTCGGCCAACGCGCGCATGGTGGATACGACATTCTCCACGCCGCGTGCACGCGCATAGTTCAGCGGCCCGCCGCGGAACGGCGCGTAACCGGTGCCGAAGATCATGGCGCCGTCGACCGCATCGGGATCGTCGACTATGCCTTCGCGCAGGCACGCGACGCAGACGTTGGACATCGGTAGCACCAGGCGGTCGATCATCTGGTCGGTGACGCGCGGACCGGTCTCGGGCAATGGCGTCTTCTCCGCCTTGCCGTCCTTCCAAGTATAAAACCCCTTGCCGGTCTTGCGGCCGAGCTCGCCCTTAGCAACCTTCTCGCGCAGCCAGGCCGGCGTCGGCGGCAGCAGGTCGCCGAACCTGGTGCGCAGCATGTCGCCGACGTCGAGACAGATGTCGAGGCCAACCTGGTCGGCCAGCTCGATCGGCCCCATCGGCATGCCGAACTGTTCCGCGGCAGCATCGATCAGGCGCTGGTCGATCTTCTCGTCCAGCATCACCATCGCTTCCAGCATGTAGGGCGTCAGCGCGCGGTTGACGAGGAAGCCCGGCGAACTCTTCACCGACAGCGGCAGCCGGTCAATCGCGCCGACGAAGGCGAGCGCTTCTTTGAGGACTTCCGCGTCGTTGCCGTCATGGCTGACGACCTCGACGAGCTGCAGCCGCGACACCGGATTGAAGAAGTGCAGGCCGACGAGTCGCTCCGGCCGCGACAACGTGGTGCGCAGATCCTGAAGCGGAATGCTCGAGGTGTTGGTGGCGAGAATCGCGCCCGGCTTCATCTTCGGCTCGAGGCCGGCATAGACCTTCTGCTTGAGCTCGAGCTTTTCCGGCACCGCCTCGATGACGAGGTCCGCATTGCGGACGCCCTCGCCGTCCATGTCCGGGATCAGGCGATCGAGCGCGTCGCGGACCTCGGTCGGCTTGCGGATGATCTTGCCGTAGAGCTCGGCAGCGCGCTTGACCGCACCTGCGATCGGCTCAGCCTTCATGTCGGCGAGCGAGACGCGAAGCCCCTGCCCCGCGCACCAGGCCGCGATATCGCCGCCCATGGCGCCGGCGCCGATGACATGGACGTGCTTGACCGTGTTGCCGCTGCCCGCCGCCTTCTTCATCTGCTCGCGCAGGAAGAACACGCGTATCAAATTCTGCGCGGTCGGCGTCACCATCAGCTTGGCGAACGAGGCCTGCTCCGCCCTCAGCATCGCGGACTTGCTGCCGCCATGGGTCTCCCAGAGATCGATCAGCGCATAGGGCGCCGGATAATGCTCGCGGGGCGCGGCCTTCGCCGCCTCGCGACGCATACGCTTTGCCAGCAGCCCACGCGCCGGTCCGAAATTGGCAGCCCGCGCAAGGAGGTTCGGACGCGCCTTCTTCAGCCGGCCAAACAGCGCGTCCTTCACCGCGTTATGGACATGGCGCTCCTGCGTCACGGTGTCGACGAGACCGAGCACTTTGGCGCGGCTCGCATCGATGGTGCGGCCGGTCAGCATCAGCGCCATCGACTGGGTCGGATTGACCAGAGCGGTGAAGCGCGCGGTGCCGCCGAGGCCGGGATGCAGGCCCAGCATCACCTCCGGGAAGCCGAAGCGCGCGCCGTCGATGGCGATGCGCGACTGGCAGGCCAGCGCGACCTCGAGCCCGCCGCCGAGGCAGAAGCCGTGGATCACCGCGACCGTCGGCAGCTTCAGCGCCTCCAGATGATCGACCACCGCATGCGCGGCGTGGATGCGGGTCTCGACCATCGCGGAATCGCTGGCGCCACGGAATTCGTTGACGTCGGCGCCCGCGATGAAGCCCGACGGTTTTGCCGAGCGGATCACGAGACCGGCGGGACGTTCGGTCTCGATCGCGGCGAGCACGGCGTCGAGCTCTTCCATCACCTCGGCGGACAGCGTGTTGGCGCTGGCATCAGCACGATCGAGCAGCAGCCAGGCAACGCCGTCGGCGTCGCGCGTCAGCTTGAAGCTCTTGTACGGACTATCAGCCGCGGGCTGAGGCCCGAGCGAGAGCACGCGGTCGCCGAGTGCGGTCATGATTTTCGAATCCATGGTCATACCGCCTCGATCAGCATTGCACCGCCGAGCCCGCCGCCGATGCATTCGGCGGCAATCCCGCGTCGCGTTCCCAGCCGCTTCATGGCGTTGACGAGGTGCAGCACGATGCGGTTGCCGGAGGTGCCGACGGGATGGCCGAGCGAGATCGCGCCGCCATCGACGTTGAGCTTCTCACGGTCGATCTCGCCGGCGGCACCGTCGAGGCCCAAAATCTCGCGGCAGAATTTGTCGTCGTTCCAGGCGGCGAGACAGCCGAGCACCTGCGTTGCGAAGGCCTCGTTCAATTCCCAGGTCTCGACGTCCTGGATTGTGAGGTTGTTGCGCTGGAGCAGCGGCGTCGCCGACATCACGGGGCCGAGCCCCATGATGCTCGGATCGAGCGCGGCCCAGTTGCTATCGACGATCGCAGCCTTCGGCCTCAGTCCGTGCTTTGCGACGGCCGCGTCGGAGGCGAGGATCACCCACGAGGCGCCATCGGTGATCTGCGAGGAATTGCCCGCGGTGACCTGGCCCCAGGGACGTTCGAACACCGGCCTGAGTTTTGCCAGCGTCTCGGCTGTCGAGTCCGGACGCACGCCGTCATCATGGTCGAAGAATTTTCCGTCGCGGGAGAAGGCGGTCTCGACCTCGCCCTTCAGAAAGCCCTCGGCCTGCGCGTGTGCAAGGCGTCGATGGCTCTCGGCCGCATAGGCATCCGACTGTGCGCGGGTGATGCCGAAGAGATGGCCGACGACCTCGGCGGTCTGGCCCATGTTCAATTCGGTGATGGGATCGGTCAGCCCACGCTCGAGGCCGATGATCGGCTTGAGATAGCGCGGACGCAGCTTGAAGGCAGCGGCGGCCTTCGCGGCAATGCCTTTCGCCGTGGCAAGACCGGCAAACCATCGCACGCCGGAGTTCGGCCAGACCAGCGGCGCGTGGCTCAGCGCCTCGGTGCCGCCCGCCAAAATCATGTCGGCGTGGCCCTCGCGGATGTAGCGGTAGGCGGTGTCGATCGACTGCATGCCGGAGCCGCAATTGATCTGCATGGTGAAGGCGACCATGTCCTCACCCATGCCGAGCCGAAGTGCTGCGACACGAGCCGGGTTCATCTCGTCCGCGATCACGTTGACGCAGCCGAGGATGACCTGGTCGAAAGTCGTGGGCGAGAACGGCTGGCGCGCCAGCAGCGGCCGGCCGCATTGCACGGCAAGATCGACCGGCGTGAACGGGCCGGGCCCCGAGCGCGCCTTTAAAAACGGCGTCCTGCTGCCGTCGACGATGAATACCGGTCGTGCCATCAGCTCGCCGCCCTCTGTTCACCGAGTTCCTGGAAGAACTGATGCACGCCGCCGGTTTTTTTGTAAATCGGCGACAGCGCCTCCGGCGCAAAATCGTCGACCTCGATGACTTTTGTGACGGCTTCATGAGCGGCCGCGACCTGCTCGCCTTCGGCCTGCGTGATCACGCCCTTGGCGACGGCGTCCTTGGCGTCGCGGATACGCGCAGCGCGCATGCGCTTGGCGATGGCGTCGGTGCTCGTGACCAGCTTGAATGCGCGCTCCAGCCGGGCGAAGCCGCTGTCGTCGTCGACATGGGCGAGATCCGGCGTGAGGCGCTCGCGCGCGGCCGTGGGCTCCAGCACGAGGCTTGCGCATTGGTGCACGACGCGGTCGGACGGGCCGAGCACGCGGGCACCGAAGGGCTGGACCACGAGCTTGAGAATCACTGCGACGAAGCGGTTCGGCAGGTTGGCGAGGATTTCGGCGAGCCGGTTCTCGATCGTCCGGAATCCGGTCGTCATGCACCATTCCAGCGCGGCAAAGTCTTCCTTCTGCCGGCCCTCGTCCTGCCAGCGCTTTAGCGCGGCAGAGAGCAGGTACAGTTCGGAGAGGATGTCGCCGAATCGCGCCGACAGCATCTCCTTGCGCTTCAGCGCACCGCCGAGCGTCAGCAGCGCCATGTCGGCGCAGAGCGCGAACGCCGCGGAGTAGCGCGATAGCTGGCGATAGAACGGCGTGGCGTCGCCTGCATCAGGCGCAAGCGCAAAGGCGCCAAAGGTCCAGCTTCGACCGAAGGCGCGGAACAGCGTCCGGAAGCTGTGGCCGACATGCTTCCAGAACGCCTTGTCGAACGCGGCGAGACCGCGCTCGCGATCGGTATCGGCGAGCGCATTCATCTCGTCGAGCAGATAGGGATGGGCGCGGATCGCACCCTGCCCGAACACGATGAGATTGCGGGTGAGGATGTTGGCGCCCTCGACCGTGATGCCGACCGGCACGGCGCGGTGGAGATTGCCGAGATAGTTCTGCGGACCGTCGATCACGGCCTTGCCGCCGTGGATGTCCATGGCGTCGTCGACCGCAACGCGCATCCGCTCGGTCGCGTGCAGCTTCATGATGCCGGAGATCACGGCGGGATGCACGCCGGCGTTGAGCGCAGCGCAGGTCATTCGCCGCGCCGCGTCGAGCTGATAAGCGGTGGCGACGATACGCGCAAGCGGCTCCTCGACGCCTTCGAATTTTGAGATGGAGATACCGAATTGCTCGCGGATGCGGGCGTAGGCGCCGGTGGTGCGCGCCGCGTAGGCGGCGCCGGCCGCTGAGAGCGACGGCAGCGAAATGCCGCGACCGGCGGCGAGCGCGGTCATCAGCATTTTCCAGCCGTGCCCGAGCCGTGCCTCACCGCCGATGACATAGTCGAGCGGGATGAAGACATCGCGGCCCCGGTTCGGGCCATTCTGGAACACCTGCATCGACGGCAGATGGCGGTGGCCGATCTCGACGCCGGGCAGATTGGTCGGGATCAGTGCCACGCTGATACCGAGCTCTTCCTGATCGCCGACGAGATGATCGGGATCGTAGGCCTTGAAGGCGAGACCCAGCAGCGTCGCGACGGGACCAAGCGTGATGTAGCGCTTGTGCCAGTTGAGCTTCAGGCCCAAGACCTCCTGCCCCTCGAAGAAGCCCTTGCAGATGATGCCGGTGTCGACCATCGAGGCGGCATCGGAGCCGGCCTCCGGACTGGTGAGGCCAAAGCAGGGAATGTCGCGACCATCCGCGAGGCGCGGCAGCCAGCGCTCCTGCTGCTCCCTTGTGCCGAAGCGCATCAGGAGCTCGCCGGGGCCGAGCGAGTTCGGCACCATCACCGTGACGGCGGCGGCGATCGAGCGGGTCGAGATTTTCCGCACCACTTCCGAATGGGCATAGGGCGAGAAGCCGAGGCCGCCAAATTCCTTCGGGATGATCATGCCGAAGAATTTCTCGCGCTTGATGAAGGCCCACGCCTCCTGCGGCAGGTCACGCCATTCCCAAAAAATCTTCCACTCGTCGAGCATGGCGCAGAGCTCGTCGACGGGACCGTTGAGGAAAGCCCGCTCCTCGTCCGTCAGCGTTGCCTGCGGAATCCTCAGCAGCTTCGACCAGTCGGGATTGCCGGTGAAGAGATCGGCGTCCCACCAGACGTCACCGGCCTCCAGCGCCTCGCGCTCGGTATCGGACATCGCCGGCAGCACGCCGCGCGCCCAGGAGAAGATCGGTTTTGTCAGGGTGTCGCGGCGGAAGTTCATGGCGGACCTCATGCAACGGCGCGGTTACAGGGCATTTTAGCGGAAAGTGGCCGGCGGAAGTGAACACTTCGCGCCCAAAAAGAAGCGAATTGACGCGGCCGGGCGGCCACCCGGACCATAACGGCAGGGGCGTGGGGGCGGTTCCGGGGACGGAATAGGTGGGACGAGCAGTAGCCTGGATCAGTCCGGCCGGACCATCTCGAACATGTTTTCCGGCTTGATCTCGAAGTAATCGCCGCGGCGACCGGCGCGCACGATCGGGCGGGCGGCGGCGGTCTGGTAGACGCCGTCCTTGATCATGGCCTTGTCGATATGGACGGCGACGACCTCGCCCAGCGTCAGCCAGGCGTCGGCCTCCCTGCCGTCGGCGCCCTTGAGGCGGACGACGTCAGACACCTTGCACTCGAAAGCGACGGGGCTCTCAGCCACGCGCGGCACGTTGACGAGCTTGCCCGGCACGGCGGTGAGGCCTGCGATCTCGAACTCGTCGACCTCGGGCGCAACATGCGCGGCGGTCGCGTTCATGTGCTTGGCGAGATCCATCGTAGCGAGATTCCAGACGAATTCGCCGGTCTGCTGGATGTTCTCGACCGAGTCCTTCCAGTTGGTGGAGGAGAAGCCGATGATCGGCGGCACGTAGCAGAAGGCGTTGAAGAAGCTGTAGGGCGCCAGATTGACGTGGCCCTTGCCGTCGCGCGAGGAGATCCAGCCGATCGGCCGCGGCGCGATGATGGCGTTGAAGGGATCGTGCTTGAGGCCGTGGCCCTTGGCGGGCTCGTAGAAGTACAGGTCTTTGTCGGTCACGCTGGCTTCCCCTGATCGTCATTGCGAGCGCAGCGAAGCAATCCAGAATCCCTCCGCAGGACGCAGACTGGATTGCTTCGCTGCGCTCGCAATGACGGAGATTGTTGATCCGTCCTTGCCCGCCATCGTCTCGCGGGGGCGGCAGATCCACTTATAGGAGGAATTCCAGCGCCCTGTCAGTGGCGCGGCGACAGACCCGCGATGACGAAATCGATCATCTGGTCGATGCTCGGGCCAGGCTTGGTGGCGCACTGGGCGATCATCTGGGGGTGGAAGAAGCGCATCATGGCGGTGCAGGCGCAGAGCGACGCCAGCTGCAGGTCCGGCGCCTCGAACTCACCGGTGGCGGCGCCCTGGGCGATCATCTGACCGATGAAGCCGGCAATGCACTCCATATGGGTGACGCAGACGTCCCAGTCCTCCTGCATCGCGATCTCGACCATCTCATGCAGCTTGGAGTCGCCGACATAGCGCTCGGTGTTCATGCGGTTGATGGTGGTGAGCAGCTCGCGGAAGCGCTCGAGCACCGGACCGGGCCTCGCCACGATCCGCTGCGCCTCCAGCTCGACCTCACCCATCAAGCTCCGCGCCACCGCCTGGTGGATCGCCTTCTTCGATTCGAAGAAGCGATAGACGTTGGCGGGGCTCATCCGGAGCTCTTTGGCGATGTCCCCGACCGTGGTCTTCTGGTAGCCGATCACGCGGAACAGCCGCTCAGCCACCTCGAGAATACGATCCCGGGTGTCGCCCTCGATATGTTCCGCAACCAGTGTCATCTGTCAGGACTCGTCTGTCGGTAGTCTTCTCATTTATTCAGCCGCTTCAGCAAGCGGAATTGCTTCCTGGTCATCGCTCCCATGCTGCGGCGCGGCAGGCTGCTCGGGGGTGCCGGCCTCGTCCAGGCTCTTTCTGAACCACAGGGCATAGAGGCCCGGCAGATACAGCAGCGTCAGGAAGGTCGCGACGAACAGGCCGCCCATGATCGTGATCGCCATCGGGCCCCAGAATGCCGAGCGCGACAGCGGGATCATGGCGAGGATGGCGGCGAGCGCCGTCAGCACCACTGGACGGGCGCGGCGGACGGTCGCCTCCACGATCGCCTCTCGGCGAGTCAAGCCATGAGAAACGTCGGTCTCGATCTGGTCCACCAGGATGACCGCGTTGCGCATGATCATGCCGGCGAGCGCGATCAGGCCGAGCAGCGCCACGAAGCCGAACGGCGCGTTGGCGACGTTGAGCCCCAACGAGGCGCCGACGATGCCGAGCGGTGCGGTCAAAAACACCAGGATCAGGCGCGAGAAGCTCTGCAGCTGGATCATCAACAGCGTCAGCATCACCATGACCATCAGCGGGAAGAGGATGAAGATCGAGGCATTGCCCTTGGCGGACTCCTCGAACGCCCCGCCCGGCTCGATCCGGTAGGCCGGCTCGAGCTGGTCCTTGATGGCTTGCAGCTTCGGCGCGATCTGGCCGGTGACGTCGGGCGCCTGCACGCCGTCGACGACGTCGGAGCGCACGGTGATCGCCATGTCGCGGTTGCGCCGCCACAGGATCGGCTCCTCGTGGGCATATTCGATCTTGGCAATCTGCTGCAGCGGTACGGCGACGCCATTGCGCGAGGTGATGGTGAGATCGCCGACGCCGCCGAGATCGAGACGCTCGGACGGGATCGCTCGCGCAACCACGCCGACCTTCTCGATGCCGTCGCGCACGGTCGTCACCTGCGCGCCGGAGATCAGCATGGACAGCGCTTGCGAGACGTCCTGCGGGGTCAGACCCATGGCGCGAGCGCGATCCTGATCGACGACGAGCTTGAGGTAGGGCGACTGCTCGTTCCAGTCGAGCTGGACGTCCTTGACGTTCTTGTTCTCCCGCATGACGTCGCGGACCTGGTAGGCGATCTCGCGCACCTTGTTGGCGTCGGGGCCGATCACGCGGAACTGCACGGGGAAGCCGACCGGCGGACCGAAATTGAAACGGTCGACGCGCACGCGGGCCTCCGTCAGCGTGCCGTCGGCGACAGCACCCTCGATCTTGGCCTTGACGCGCTCGCGCGCCTCGACGCCCTTGGCGACGATGACGATCTCGGCAAAGGCCTCGTTCGGCAGTTGCGGATTGAGGCCGAGCCAGAAGCGCGGCGAACCCTGGCCAACATAGGACGTATAGGTCTCGATATCCTTGTCGTCCTTGAGCAGCGTCTCGGCCTTCTTCACGGCCTTCTCGGTGACGTTGAAGGCGGTGCCTTCGGGCAGGCGCAGCTGGAGGAACAGCTCAGGCCGCTCCGACAGCGGGAAGAACTGCTGCTGGACGTGGCCGAATCCAACGATCGAGGCGACGAACACGCCGACGGTCGCGACCACGACGGTGATGCGGTGATTGACGCACCATTGCACGATCGCGCGCAGGCCGCGGTACATGCGGGTCTCGTAGACCGCGTGCGGATCGTGATTGTGATGCACCTTGATGTTGGGCAGCAGCATGACGCCGATATAGGGCGTGAAGATCACGGCTACGAACCAGGAGGCGACCAGCGCGATCGCCACGATCCAGAAGATGCTGCCGGCATATTCGCCGACCGCGGAATTGGCAAAGCCGATGGGGAGGAAGCCAGCGGCCGTGACCAGCGTTCCCGTGAGCATCGGAAACGCAGTTGATTCCCAGGCAAAGGACGCTGCGCGCATGCGGTCCCAGCCCTGCTCCATCTTCACCACCATCATCTCGACCGCGATGATGGCGTCGTCGACGAGCAGGCCGAGCGCGATGATCAGCGCACCGAGCGTAATACGGTGCAGGTCGAGCGACATCGTGTTCATGACGATGAAGACGATGCCGAGCACCAGCGGCACCGAGAGCGCGACCACGATGCCGGTGCGCCAGCCGAGCGCGAGGAACGACACGAACAGCACGATCACCAGCGCTTCCATGAAGGAATGCACGAACTCGCTGACGGCGTGCTCGACCACCTTGGGCTGATCGGCGATGAGCTTGACGTCGACGCCCTGCGGCACGGCCTTCATGAATTCCGCGGTCGCCTTCTCGACCTCCTTGCCGAGATCGAGGATGTTGGCGCCCTTGGCGGTGACGACGCCGATACCGATCGCGGGCTTGCCTTCCTGGCGGACGACGAAGCTCGGCGGATCGACATAGCCGTGGGTGACGGTGGCGATGTCGCCGAGGCGGAACACGCGGCCGTCGCTCTCGACCGGGGTCTCGGCCACCGCCTTGGCGCCGTCAAGCGCACCGGTGACGCGCAGTGGCACGCGCTGCGACGAGGTTTCGACCGTACCGGCCGGCGTCACGTTGTTCTGCTTGGCGAGCGAATCGAACAGCGCCTGCGGCGTGATGCCGAGGGTGGCGAGCTTGGCGTGCGAGAATTCGACGAAGATGCGCTCGTCCTGATTGCCGTAGACGTCGACCTTGGTCACGCCGGGCACCTTGAGCAGGCGCTGACGAAAACCTTCGGAGACCTTCTTGAGCTGGGCGTAATCGGCACCGTCGCCGGTCATCATGTAGAGGATGGAATCGACGTCAGAGAACTCGTCATTGACGACGGGTCCCAGAATGCCTGCGGGCAACTGGCCCTGCACGTCGACCAGCTTCTTGCGCAGCAGATAGAACAGATACGGCACGTCCTTGGGCGGCGTGGAGTCGCGGAAGGTTACCTGAAGCGCGGTGAAGCCGGGTTTGGAATAGGTCTGCACCTTCTCGAAGTAGGGCAGCTCCTGAATCTTCTTCTCGATGGGGTCGGCGACCTGGGCCTGCATCTCCTGCGCGGTCGCGCCCGGCCACATCACGGAGACGTTGACCACCTTCACGGTGAAGAACGGATCCTCAGCGCGGCCGAGCTTCTGATAGGAGAAGAAGCCAGCGACGCCGAGCACGAGCATCAAGAACAGGACCAGCGTCGGATGGCTGACGGCCCAGGCCGAAAGATTGAAGCGCTTCATCGCACTCTCCGGAAAAAACGATCCAATTGCCAAAAACGACAGCCACTCTGTTCAAGGCGTCGTCGCGAGGCAGCGAAGCAATCCAGGGGGCTGGGCAGGTTCTGGATCGCTTCGCCGCTTCAGCCTTTGCGTAGGGGCACAGGCCGAAACTCACCTCACACGACGTAACTCGTAATCTCTAGAACGACAGTGACGACACGACCCGCACCTTCTGGCCGGGATCGAGCTTCTGCACGCCGAGCGTGACGATCTTGGCGCCCTCGTCGACACCGCTGGTGATGACGACGTCGTTACTATCGTAGGACTTCACCGCCACCGGCTTCAGCGTGACCGCGCCATTGTCGTCGACGACGAAGAAGGACGGCTTGCCGCCTTCGTTGAACAGCGCCGACAGCGGCAGCCGCGCGACACGCTCGGTAGCAGCGTCCGACAGCGTCAGCGTCGCGGTCATGCCGAGCGAAACCTTGTCGTCGGCCTCGGGCAGCGAGAACTTTGCAAGATAGGTGCGCGTCGCGGAATCCGCGGTGGGCGCGATCTCGCGCAGCTTCGCCGTGTACTTCTTGTCCGGCTCCGACCAAAGAGTGACGCTGGCGGCGCCCGACTTGGCACGTCCGACCAGCGTCTCAGGGATCGCGACGACCGCTTCCTTTTCGGCAAAGCGGGCGACACGGATCGAGGTCTGGCCTGCGGCAACCACCTGGCCCGGCTCGATCAGCGTTGCGGTGACGACGCCACGGGCGTCGGCGTTGAGCGTCGCGTAGGAGAGGGAATTCTTGGTCAGCTCGACCGAGCGGACGGCGCGGTCGAGGCGCGCACGGGCTTCGTCGGCGGCGGCGCGGCTCGAATCCATCGCTGCGTCCGTGGTCCAGCCCTTGGCTTTCAGATCCTTGGCGCGCTGCTCGGCCGCGGCAGCCTGCGCCAGCACGCCGGTGGCCGCGGTCTGCTCGGCGACGGCCTGCTCGGCCTGGAGTTTCAGGTCAACCTCATCGAGGGTGGCGAGCGGCTGGCCGACTTCGACCGTCTGGCCGACCTCGACGAGGCGTTTTGCGACCTTACCGGCGACGCGGAAGCCCAGATCGCTCTCGATCCGGGGCCTGACGGTGCCGACGAAGCTGCGCTCCGGGGTCTCGGCATCATAATGGGCGGTTGCGACCAGGACCGGCCGCGGCGGCTCGGCTTTTTGCGCCACGGTATCATTGCACCCGGCCAGCGCAGCGGCCATCAGGGCCAGCGACACACCTGCCAAGAGCCTGGAATAGCTGGACAAAACGGACCGAACGAACATCGGAGGACACTCCTGCGTCTGCAATGAGAGGAATGTCGACTAATCACTGATAAAAGTCAATAATCGTCAGTCATCAGAAAAGCGTGATCGTTAAGGGGTGGTAAGGAGTCATGGGTTGGCGGAACTCCCTTATCCTGATATGGTTACATGTAACCGAATGGAGGAACCCGTGCCGTCCTCTTCCAAGCCAAAGTCATCGCGAGCGAAGGTCCGCGAGCATCGAGAGCGGCTGCGCGCGCAGGGGCTCCGTCCGATCCAGATCTGGGTTCCGGATGTGCGTTCAGCGTCCTTCAAGGCGGAAGCCCATCGCCAGTCACTGGCGGTCTCATCGAGCGCTCAGGAATATGACGATCAGGCTTTCATCGATTCCGTCTCCATTTTGAACGACGAATGAAGCGGGGCGAGATCTGGACACTCGCTGGGGGCGAAGACTATGCGGGAAAACCGCGTCCCGTGGTCATCGTCCAGGATGACGGTTTCGACACCGCGAACTCCGTCACGGTCTGTGCATTCACGACCAACGAGACTGAAGCGCCGCTATTTCGCCTGCCGGTCGACCAGTCCGAACGCAATGGTCTACGGGTACGCTCCCGCCTGATGGTGGATAAAATCACCACCGTGCCAAGGTCCAAGATCGGAAAGTTTGTGGGACGGCTCGACGACGAGGACATTTTGCGTCTCAGCCGCGCCCTGCTGGTGTTTCTCGGATTGGCCGGTTCGCAGAAAGGCGCCGGCGCAGATTAGCCGGTAGCCCGGATTTGGCTTCAGCGAAATCCGGGCTGGCTAGGTCGGAGAGATAATTACCGTCCCTGTTCGGCGAACTCGTGCTTGGTTTCGTGGCCGCCGATGAACACCAGAATGCCGGCGAGCAGAGGCAGCACGGCGAGCACCAGCAGACCCGTCGAGGTCTGGCCGGTGGCTTCCTTGACCCAGCCGATCAGATAGGGTCCGCCGAAGCCGGCGAGATTGCCGATCGAGTTGATCAGCGCGATGGCGCCGGCGGCCGCGGTGCCCGACAGCCACGAGGTCGGCAAGGTCCAGAACACGCCGAAGACGCAGAACACGCCGATCGCGGCGAAGGTCAGCGCCACCATCGTCATGGTGGGATCGGAGATGTAGCTGGAGATGGCGAGCGCGACCGCGATCAGGATCATGGGCGCACCGACATGCATCACGCGTTCGCGCGTGGCGTCCGAATGCCGTGCCCACAGGATCATGGCGACCGTCCCGAACAGATAGGGGATCGCGGTGACGAAGCCGGTCTGGGCGTTGCTCAGCCCGAACGCCTTGACGATCTGCGGCAGCCAGAACTGCATGCCATAGAGCGCGCCGACGAAGCCGAAATAGACCAGGCTCAACGTGATCACCTTCGGCGACGACAGCGCTTCACCGAGCGATAGGTGCTTCACCGCCTGCTTGGCAGCGATCTCGGAATCGAGTCTGGTCTTGAGCCAGGCCTTCTGCTCGGCCGAGAGCCAGTCCGCCTTCTCCGGCTTGTCGGTGAGATAGAACCAAGTGACGATGCCGAGCAGCACCGAGGGTATGCCCTCGAGAATGAACAGCCACTGCCAGCCCTTCAGACCCATCGCGCCGTCGAGCCCGAGCAGCAGGCCCGAGATCGGCGCGCCGATCACGGTCGAGACCGGCACCGCGATCGCGAAGGCCGCGAGGAAGCGGCCGCGATATTCGGCCGGGTACCAGTAGGTGAGATAAAGGATGATGCCGGGGAAGAAGCCGGCTTCCGCAACGCCGAGCAGGAAACGCAGGGCGTAGAAGCTGGTCACGCCGTTCACCAGCGCCATCAGCGCCGAGATGATGCCCCACGTCACCATGATGCGGGCGATCCAGCGGCTGGCGCCGAACTTCTCCAGCGCCAGATTGCTCGGCACCTCGAAGATGAAATAGCCGATGAAGAAGATGCCGGCGCCCCAGGAGAAGATCAGCGGCGTGAACTTCAACTCGGCGTTCATGGTCAGCGCGGCGAAGCCGAGATTGACGCGGTCGAGATAGGAGAAGAAATAGGCCAGAACCAGGAACGGGATCAGGCGCCAGGAGATGGCGCGGATGGTCGAAGTCTCGATGTCCGACTTGTTTGTATTCTCGGCCCCCGCGGAACCGGTATAGGTTGTGGTCTGGCTCATGGCTTCCCCCCGATTTGTTGCTTTTGTGAGCTAAAAGGCGGTTTTCAGCATCACGGGCAAAGAGTCAATGGAAGCCATGCACGGAGCGCAGCCGGTCAACACCATTGCGCTGCGACAGAGCATGCTGCTCCGCGCCGCCCTGGCTTTGATCGTGATCGCCTGCGGCCTATCCCTACGCTGGTACGGCTTCCCGCTCGGCCTCCCCGCCTTCGTGGTGAAGTACGGCGGCTCGCTGCTGTGGGCGACGATGGTGTTTTTGCTGATCGGGGTTTTGCTGCCGCGGCTGACGCGGAGCCAGCGTGCGGCCATCGCGATGGTGATTGCGATCGTGGTCGAGCTTTCGCGGCTGGTGCATACGCCCTGGCTCGATGCGTTCCGGCTGACCACAGCGGGCGCGTTGCTGTTGGGCCAAATCTTTTCGCTGTGGAATTTGGTCGCCTACCTCATCGGAATCGTGGCCGGCCTCTGGCTCGACAGCCGTGTCGCGAGCTTCGCCCAAGATCGGATCCTGCCTCGATGTCGCAAACTCAATTCGCAACAGGCCGGCTCGACCCGCGAATGATCAGCTCCGTCGGCACGGTGAGAGCACGGCCACATTCAATCTCGTCGCCGCGCATCCGCTCCAGCAGCATAGTCGCAGCGTGGCGGCCCATGGCCGCAAGATCCCACTCGATCGCCGTGATAGGCGGCGTGTGCAATTCGGCCAGGTCGGAGTCGCTGCCAGCCACCACCGAAATCCCGTCACCGACGGCAATGCTCATCGTCCGCAGGGCCCTCAGGCAGCCGCCGAGCATGTCCATCGCCGCGACGAAGAGCGCCGTCGGGGGATTCGCGAGACTCATGAGCGACGCCGTCGCCCGATAGGCGTCTTCGCTCGAGAGCACGTTGTCTCGCAACAATCTCGGGTCCGGCGTGATGCCCGCCGTCGAACACGCCGCGCGAAATCCCTCCAGACGGCTTCGTGACGGAAAGGCCTTGATGTCGCCGACGAGCATGGCAATCCGCCGATGCCCAAGGCCGAGCAGATGGCTCGTCGCAAGCCGCGCGCCCTGGCGATGATCGGCCGTGACGCGATCGAGCGCCTCGATGCGATCGCGGTCGATGAGCATGACCGGCATCGGCGCCTCCGACAGCGCTTCGCGCACGTCGCGGTGCTCCTCGTCGCTCAGCGTCATCATCACGCCATCCACCCGGCGCCTACGGAAGGCCCGCAGCAAGGCGATTTCGACCTCGGGGCGGTTGGTCGTGCTCGCCAGAAGCAAGGTGTATCCGGCCTCGCGTAGAACCGCCTCGGCCTCCTTGATGAACAACGCGAAGCGCGGGATGTCGAAATCGCGAATCGCGCAGGCCACGAGCCGCGAGCGTCCCGCGCGCATGCTCTGCGCCGTGACATCGACCTCATAGCCGAGATGCGCCATGGCCCTTTCGACGCGCTCGCGCAGCTCCCGGGCCACCGTAGGATGATCATTGAGCACACGGGATACAGTGCCGACCGCGACACCGGCCTCTCGGGCCACGTCCCTGACTTTTACAGTTTGCGAACGGCGTGGCTGTGACAACATGCCGGTTATATGAACCGGTTCATCATATGAGACAAGGGTTTGGACAGAAATTGTAGAAGTTTCTATCATTCGCATAAAGCTTCTCGAATCTTATATGAACCGGTTCATTGACTCCGGCGCCGGACTTGGCACAATGGCGGCAACGCTGAAAGCCGCACGACGAGATCCCATCCTCTCGATCGGACGATTCCGGAGAAGAGCCATGCCTCAGCCCAAGGTCGCCTTTGTTGGATTTGGCGAGGCCGCACAATGCTTTGCCAAGCATCTCGCGGCGCAGACCGATGCGCCGATGGTCGCGTTCTGTCAGGGCAAGACGAATGCACCGCCCTACTCGCAGGCCTTTCGCGCGATGGCGGCCGGTTGCGGCGTCACGCTGGTCGAGCGACTTGACGATTTGTCGGACGCGGACGTGATCTTTTCCGCGGTCGTCGTTGCGGTTGCAGCCGAGACCGGCGAGGCAATATCCAGAATCGTACGTCCCGGCTGTCTCGTGGCGGACATCAATGCCGCGAGCCCGCGAACGAAAAGGCGTGTCGCCGAAGCCGTCGAGGCGCGCGGCGGCGTGTTCGCGGACACGAATCTGATGGGTTCGGTCGACCTCTATGGCGCCGCGGTCCCGCTCTATGCGTCCGGCAGCGGCGCCGAGCGCTTCTCAGACATTTTCAAGCCACTCGGTTTTCGCATCGAGGTGGCGGGTCCACAAGCTGGAACAGCAGCGGCCGTGAAGATGCTGCGGAGCGTGGTGACGAAGGGCATGGAAGCGCTGCTGGTCGAGGCCCTGACCGCCGCAACGCTCGCCGGCGTGCGCGAGGAAACCATGCGCGGGCTTTGCGCGTCGATGGATGCCACCACGTTCAGCAAGTTCCTGGACATGTGCGTCCGCTCCGACGTGCTGCATGCCGAGCGCCGCGCCGTGGAAATGGAAGGCGTGGTGGAGGGCCTGCGGGAATTGGGCTTCGACCCCCTGATGACGACCGCAACGGCGGAACGATTGAAGGTCTCTGCGCGGCTGGGCTTGCGGCAGGAATTTGCGCGACGCCCGGGCTATTCGGCCGACGACGTGCTGGACCGTTATGCGCATGTGGTGTCCGTCCATGGAGGCGAACCACGAGGCTCGCGCGGCGAGCTCAAGAAGGGGCCGTAAAGTGCGGGCCTGACTTTTTACTCCGCGAGCTGAAACCGCTCGAAGCGATCAAGCTCCTCCTCGATCTTCTGCTTGAGCTCCTTGCGCCCCGCCATCTTCTTGGCCTGCCCGAGCCAGGTCCATTTCTGCATCAAGAGCTTCTTGGCCTGCCGGTCCGTCTTGAGGTCGAGCGCGGCGACGATCTCGTCGCCGACCAGCACGGGCAGCGCGAAATAGCCGAGCTTGCGCTTGGCCTTCGGCACATAGGCCTCGAACAGATGGTTGTAGCCGAAGATGAGATTGGTGCGCTTGCGCTGGATGATCAGCGGATCGAACGGCGACAGAATGTGGACAAGATCCGGCGACACCTCATGCGGCTCCAGCGCGGACGGCTGCGCCCAATGCTCCTGCTTGCCGGCGCCCTCGATCGCGACCGGCATGAGCTCGCCGCGGCGAACGCGCGCGGCGATCAGGCTTGCCACCGCCTTCTTGCTCGGCGCATCGAGATGGCAGACCGAATCGAGGCTGACGACACCTTGCGAGCGCAACGCGCGGTCGAGCAGATAGGCCGTGATCTCCTTGGCCGAGGCCGGCTTCGGCAGCTTGTCCCAGCCGAAATGCCGCGTCATCAGATCATAGGTCTTGAGCATGCCCTGGCGCGCGCTGATGGTCGCGACGCCGGTGTAGAAGGCAAGCTGGAGCGCGCGCTTCGAGGGTTTTCGGCTCTGCCACAGATGCTCCTTCTCGGTGAGCACGTCGTCCTCGATGTCGCGGATCGTCAGCGGACCGGCCCGCAACAGCCGCATCACCTTGCGCGTGTCGCCCGGCGTCACCGAGGCATACCATCTGTGCCCCTCGCGCTTGTGCTCGCGCATCGCCGGCAGGAAGAAGCGAAAATCGTTCGACGGCACATAGGACAGCGCATGGGTCCAGTATTCGAACACGCTCCTGTCGACGCTCTGGGCATGGCGCAGGTCGGCGCGGCTGTAGGACGGGATACGGCTGAACAGGATGTGGTGATGGCAGCGCTCGATCACGTTGATGGTGTCGATCTGCACATAGCCGAGATGGGAGACCGCACCAGCCACGGCCTGCGCGCCTTCCCCGAACGGCGCGCGCGTGTCGAGCCGTTGGGCGCGCAGCCAGATCTGCCGGGCCTGTGTCGTCGGGAGCGGAAGGGATTTTGGTGCGCGGGACATTGCGAGAGGCAATGTAGCGAGATTCGCGCCGGGAGAAAGAAGCAGGCTGCCAAAGAAAAAGCCGCGCTGCCATCTGCTGACAGCGCGGCTGGATGGTGCGGGCCGAGGCCTACTTCATCATCATCGCCTTCTGCGCCTTCATGTAGTGCATGCAGGCGCCCTTCATCTTGCCCATGCTCATGTCGGTGTTGACCATGGCCATCTCCTTGTTCGCGGCCGTCTTGGCGGGCGTGTCGGCCGGGCCGGTCATCATGGCCGTCGATTTCATCATGTTATCGCTGGTGCACGCCATCATCGCGGCGGATGCGGGCGAAACTGAAAAAGCGAACGCGACAAAGGCTGCGGCGGTGAGCAAGGTCTTCATCGAAATATCTCCTGAAGTAAAACGAAACCGGCGTCATGCCGGCATTCGCAATACGTATTCTCTGGCGAGAACGTTTCGCGGAGAAGACAATTTTCTTGCTGCAATGCGAAGGGAATCGGCCTCAGCGGCCGTCCTTCGGCGCCCTGGGCCTGTCACTGAGGCTACCGGTGGCGATATCGGGCTCGCAGGACGCCCTGCCGCGCCCCTCCGCCTGGCAGCGGTAGACGCTGCCGGTGAGCCGATCGACCAGCCACATGCTCTCGTCGGTCGGAGCTTCGAGGCCGACATAGCGGGAGGTCACCCCCGTGATCAGCGTCGAGAGCAGGATCGCCACCGCAATCATCGCGGCGCCAATATAAATGGGCATGGGATTCAGAGACACAGTCCGATCCGGCGGGCCGCTGCGATAGAATTGATAGTCACTTGGCCTCGGCACTGGATGGAACTCGGCTCCCTCACCTGGCGATGTCTGACGAAGGTGTCTGCTAGGCGCGCATCTGGCCGAAAACTTGTTCGCAGACAGGCCATCGCGCGACCGCTTTGAGATGAAGCGTGAGCGCAGGTTTCCGACAGGGAAGGCGGCCGGGACTGGGTCGCCCCCTGTCGCCCTTTGCCGCTCAGCGACGGCCGAACAACCCGCCCATCATGCCGCCGAACAGACCGCCAGGGCCGCCCGTCGGGGCGCCGCCGCCACCGCTGTAATGTCGCCGGCCGCCGCCACCGGAGGAACGGCGCCGCGACGGCTCATCGTCTGCCTGCTCGGAAGAGGCAGCGCGGGTTGAAACGACCTCCAATAGCAGAGCCTTGTGCTGGAGCTTGTTGAGGTAACCTGTGGCGGGATAGCCACGTGCCGCCTGCCAACGCTTGATCACGGAACGGGTCTCGTCGTCGAACTTCCCGGTCACCTTGACGTCGAAGCCGAGCCCGGTGAGGCGGCGCTGCGCGTCCCGGCGCTGCCCCTTGTCGAAACCGATCTGGTCTTCCGATATCTGGTTGGCTTCTTCGGTGAACGTGGCGGGATCGATCCCGGCCGACAGGTTGCGGGTGGTGTTGGACGGTCCATCCTGCAACGCCGCGATGCGGGCGAGTGCGATCGATTTGAACGTGCCGCTCGGATAGCTGGTGAGATAGGCGTTGAGCTCTTCCACTTTGTTGGTGTCCTTGATCGAGCGCCAGAACTCGAGCTCGATGTCGGAGCCTTGCTTGGTCGCGGCAGACACCGGCCCATTCGACGGATCGATCGTGGCCGCAGCCGACGCGCCAACCGGATTGAGATAGACGTTGCCGGTGAGGTTGGTGTGTCCCCAGGGCAATTGGCCCTTGCTGGTCTCGTCACTGACTTGGGCACGAACCTTGGTCATGGCCTGCTGGATCTCGACCCCGGGCTGGGCAATGTTGGCGACGAGGGCGCGGGTGAAAGGACTGTTGGTGCCGGCCTCGCCGTCGAGCGCGGTCTGGCCGGGGCCGGTGGCAAAGGCAATCAGCGTGCCCTCGCCCGACTTCATCTCGGCGAGGCCAGTCTGCACGTTGACGGAGCGGGTCGCCTTGGCTGACCGGATCTTTGCCGCGAACGGGTTATCGCGGCAGGCGTCCAGGAATACGAGCTTCACCTTCGCATCCGCCATGGTCTGATCGAGCGTGATGTCGACATTGATCGCCGCGCCGAGCTTGACGTCGATCTCGGATTTCAGGTCTGCGTCGATCGGCAACAGGTAGTTGATACCATTCACGGCAATCCCGTGGCCGGCGTAGAAGAACACGGCGACATCGGCGCCTTCGCTCTTCTTGCCAAACTCCAAAAGCTTTGCAGTCATGGCGTCGCGGGTGAGATTGGAGCCCTCGACGACATCGAAGCCGACATTGCGCAGCACCCTGGCCATCGCCTTAGAATCGATCGCGGGGTTGGGGAGCTGCGGGACATTCTTGTAGGCGGCGTTGCCGACCACGAAGGCGACGCGTTTGTCGGCGAAAGCTGCGTTGCCGCTGACGAGAAATGCTGCGACTGAAATTGCTGCGATCAAGAAGCGCATGGTCATTCTCCCCTGATCCAAACTTCTTCGCTGCCATCGGATCAGCCAGAGCCGGCCCGATCAGAGCAATCTGATCCAGATCACAACGACGCACTGTGATCTTGATCACCTGGGGATTTCTGCTGCTCGAACCGAGCTGAGAGGCGCTGCGACGGCTACTTTTCGGGCGGTTGGCGCAACGGGCAATAATCGCTGGTGACGAGCAATGGCAGGGAGATTGTACCCGCTGCGGAACGAAGTCCAGCGCGTCGCGGAAGCCCATTCGAAAAGACATGAAGGATTTGCACGCTGCTTTCGAGCATCGAATGAGACAGCGTTACTTCCTGACGCAGGCCTTGTGCTGCACCGGAGGTAGGACGCTGCTACTAGCTGGATGTCGACCTCGGCTGCTAAGGTACGAATGGAATTTCGGCCATTTCTGAATGTGACCCGAATCACATCCAAGCCTTTGAACCTACCCTATGCTCGCAGCATCAAATCGGCATCAGGCGTCACAGCGAGGATACGAAGATGACCCATTTCAATAAGTTTTTTGGACTGAAGGCGATGACACTCACGGCCGCGCTGTCGATGACGGCGAGCCTGGCTTTCGCCGGCGACACCAACGTCTCCACCAACCAGATCCTGGATGCGTTGAAGCCCAGGCCGATCACCCGCGGCCTGTCCGTCGGTCCGCAGGCCGATCCGACGGCGCAGGCCAAGGAAGCGAGCTTCCTGAACACCGTGCGCAACCGGCAGACCCGCTCGCTGTCGATGGGCGAGCGAGATCAGATCGCCGAACTCGCGGCGACCAAGCCGAACATCGATCTGGAGATCCAGTTCGACTACAACTCGGCCGACATCGCCAAGACCTCGGTGCCGTCGGTGCAGGCGCTCGGCAAGGCGCTGTCCGACCCGTCGCTGAAGGGCTCGACCTTCGTCGTCGCCGGCCATACCGACGCGATCGGCACCGAAGCATACAATCAGGGCCTCTCCGAGCGTCGCGCCGACACCATCAAGAAGTATTTGGTGCAGAACTACAGCCTTAGCGGCAACGATCTTGTCACCGTCGGCTATGGCAAGACCAAGCTGAAGGACACCGCCAACGGCGCCGACCCGATCAACCGTCGCGTCCAGGTCGTGAACATGGACACCAAGACCGCGTCCAAATGATCTGAGAAGTGATTGCAGCAATCGACAAGCCGCCTGCCGCGAGAGTGGCAGGCGGCTTTCTGTTGTCAGATCCAGCTCTGGAACAGCATCAGCCGGTTGAACGTCTGCATCGACGTACCGACGAAGGCGGCTGAGATCGGCAGCATCACCACAAAGCCCATCGCGGCGACGCCGACGTAGGCCCACAACAGCCAGCGCGGCAGGCCCTCCCTGTGCAGAACATAGACCAGCGCGAGCGAGGCCGCGGTTGCGGCCGGCAGATAATAATAGATGAAGCCCAGCGTGCGCGGCAGCAGCGCCCAGGCGAGCCAGAGGCCGAAATAGAACGCTGCAATCAGGAACGCATCCCAGTGACGCGCAACGATGAAGTCACGCAACACCACGACGAGCGCGAGCAGCGCCGGCCATGCGACCAGAGGATTGCCGAGGAAAACGACCGCCGCGACATTGTCGTCCGAGGTCTTGTCGAACAGGAACCACACGGGACGCGCGAGCAGCGGCCACGACGGCCACGAGCTCATGTAAGTATGGCCGGCGATCGAGGTGGTGGTGTTGTCGGCAAAGATACGACGCTGTGCTTCGATCATATCCGGCAACGACACCCCGTAGAGCGGAACGAAGGCGGCGAGATAGGTCACGGCCGGCAACAGCGCAAAGCAGAGCGCAGCATGATGTGCTCTGAACTCTGGCCAGAGATCGGGGCGATACCAGTCGCTCGGCTCGGCGTCGGCAAACAGCGCGTGCCAGCCCTGCATCAGGCGGATCACCGCAACAATGACGATGCAGACACCGAGCGGAAACAGGCCGCTCCATTTGCAGGCGGCGGCGAGACCGAACAAGCTACCTGCGAGCGCGAACAGCGCCTGCGGCCGCTCTCGTCGAAAGCCGTGCATGAAGGCGGCGATGGCGAGCAGACCGAAGCCGAGTGCGAAGATGTCGAGCATCGCGATGCGCGCCTGCACATAGAGCATCTGGTTGAACGCCGCGATCAGCGCCGCTGCGATCGCGGGCCCTTGCGATCCGAACAGCGCGAGGCCGCAGAGATAGACCGCGACGATCGCGAGCGCGCCGAACAGCGTCGCCGGATAGCGCCAGCCGAACGCATTGTCGCCGAATGTTGCGATCGAACCCGCGATCAGCTCTTTCGCCAGCGGCGGATGCATCGGATTGAGCATCGGCTGCGACGCGCCGGAGCCCAGCATCTGCCGCGCAGCCGGCACGTAATGCACCTCGTCGAACACGAACTTTTCCGGCGTCACCAGCCCGATCAGCAGCGCGAGATGCGCAGCCAGGAAGATCGCGACAGCGATCACTGCGCTTCGCGACAAATTCGGAACCGCGTGTGCTTCAAGCGACTGCTGTAGGGCTACTTTGCGTGGCAAATCTGCGTCACCGCGAATAAAAAATAACTCAGCCGATCCATTGAACGCATTCTGCCGCAACTGTCACTAAGCTTACGCTCGTCCCGCGCCGCTTGTGATAATTCTGCCACAACACGGGTGCGCGATCAGGGATTTCGATCGGGTATGATATGAATTTTCGTTTTCTGTTTTTCCCTTCACTGCTGGCGGCCACATTGTGCGCTGCGCCTTGCGCGCAGGCTCAAACGCGCGTCGGCGAAGCCGTCCTGGTTCAGAACGAAGTGGTGCGCGTCGCCGCGACGACGTCACCGATCAGCGTCGGCGACAGCATGTTGCGCGACGAGACCGTGCGCACCGGCGCCGACAGCGCAGCGCGCTTCGTCATGGCCGACAGCACCAATCTGTCGCTCGGACCGGGCGCGACGCTGAAGCTCGACCGCACCGTCTTCAACGACGAGCACAGCTATCGCGACGTCGCGATCCGCATGACCACCGGAGCATTCCGCTTCGTCACCGGACATTCGGAGAAAACCGCCTACAAGATCACGACGCCGCTCGCGACCATCGGGGTGCGCGGCACCACGCTCGACATCCTGTCGCAGCGCGGCCGTTCGGTCGTCGTGCTTCAGGAGGGCGCGGCCAGCGTCTGCACGTTGAACTTCCAATGCATCCAGCTCACCCAGCCTGGCGATACCGCGGTCATCACCTCGATCGGCGGCAAGGCCAGCATCACCAAGACCAACACCCCGCCCTGGACTTTCGCCGCCAACTGCGCTGCGAATGCCGGGCTTTGCTCCGTCAACCAGTATGCCGACGCCTCGCCGACCATCTCGCCCGCCGTCCATGACGATGGCATGCTGTGCGGGCGCTGATGGTGGGGAAGCTCGGCTTCACGAGGCTTGTCCTGGCCGGCGCATTAACTGCGGGCGCGGCGCTTGCGCTATTTGCTTTCGATACCCGCCCGGCCACGGCCGCAAGTACCTGCGAGTTCGAATGCGGCGAACCGCAACCCTACCCATCACCCACATACTCGCCCTCCCCCGCGCCAAGTCCGTCTCCGTCTCCGTCTCCATCGCCAGCACCCAGCCCGTCCCCATCGCCGAGCCCGACGCCGACCGGCTCGGATTCGAGCGGAAACTCGATCGGTGGCCTCGCCAACGAGCGCTTCAACCAGATGATCACCAACCGGGTGCTCGGCACGGTGCTGCTCGGCGTCAACGAGCAGGTCAATTGCAGCGACTGCGTCAGCGCGTTCGGCTCGGCCGGCTCGTTCTCGGCCGGCATCCACGGCCGCAAGGAGCTGACGCCCAATCTGTCGCTGCTCGCCGGCCTCGCCTACACGCAATACGGCGAGGGCGGCTACAACATCACCAGCGCACCGATCGGCGCCTTTGCACTGCGCTATGACTTCACCGATTGGGGCTCGTCGCGCCCATTCTTCGACGTCGGCACGATCCTGACACCGTGGGAGAAGGCGCGCTACACCCGCAGCTACAACACCAGCCTCGGCCCGGTGAGCGTGACCAGCTCGACCAACGCCGCGAATTACGCGGTCTATGGCCGCGCCGGCTGGATGAGCCGGTTGTCACCGCGCGACGAGGTCGCGGCCTCCGTCGAGGTCTGGCAGCTCTGGCAGCGCGTATCGGGCTATACGGACAACACCGTCGCGTTCAATCCGTTCGACGCCAGCATTGCGACCGGCACCGACCGCACCAGCCTGGTCAAGATCGGCGGCCAGTGGACCCATCTCTTCGCCGGCAACATCGAGACCAACATCAACGGCGGCTGGGTGCAGTCGTTCGCCAGTCATAGCGGCATTGTCGCCACCGTGACCGGCGAC
Source organism: Bradyrhizobium sp. S3.3.6 (assembly GCF_040546905.1). Classification (NCBI taxonomy): domain Bacteria; kingdom Pseudomonadati; phylum Pseudomonadota; class Alphaproteobacteria; order Hyphomicrobiales; family Nitrobacteraceae; genus Bradyrhizobium; species Bradyrhizobium sp. S3.3.6. The sequence goes on from NZ_JBEPOT010000008.1 coordinate 83,490, forward strand.
GGCATGGTGGTGCCGACGATGGGCAACCAGGGCTGGTTCGAATATGGCGGCCGCCTCGGCTTCCGCGTGCAGAAAGGCTGGATCGTGGACCTCTTCGCCAACGGCACACTGGGCCCGCAGCCGGTCGGCAACACCATCCATGGCGGCGTGGGGTTGAGGATTAATTACTAGCCGCGAGCCCAGTCTCGTAGGGTGGGCAAAGCGGAGCGTGCCCACCACTTCTCTCTCAACCGGAGACGAATGGTGGGCACGGCGCTATCGCGCCTTTGCCCACCCTACGGCACCTGTGCTGACGTTACGCCGCCGACTTGCCCTCGAACGCGCGCCGCAGCGCCTCGACATCGAGCTTCACCATTTTCATCATGGCCTGCATCGCGCGTGCGGCGGCTGCCTTGTCGGGGCTCGACAGGAAGTCGAACATCACCTTCGGCACCACCTGCCAGGACACGCCGTAGCGGTCATAGATCCAGCCGCACTGCTGCTCCTTGCCGCCGTTGGCCAAGAACGCATTCCAGACGCTGTCGACCTGGGCCTGATCGTCGCAATGGATCATCAGCGACAGCGCGTGGGTATATTCCACCTTCATGCCACCGTTGAGCGCGACCAGCGGCTGGCCGGCCACCGCGAACTCGACGACGAGCACCGAGCCCTCCTTGCCGGACGGGTTGTCCGCAACATTGTGCTGGACGTGCGTGATCGCCGAATTCGGCACCAGCGAGACGTAGAACTTCGCGGCTTCCTCGGCGTCGCCGTTGAACCACATGCAGGGCACGAGCTTGGACATTGCGAATGCTCCTCTTCAGGGTTTCGATCAGGCGTTCGCCATGGCGGGCTTCGGGGGGACGGCTGCCATGTCCAGCCAGTTCACACCCCACATATGACCATCCGGATCCTCGAAGCTGCGGCCGTACATGAAGCTGTATTCGTCCTTCGGGCTGGGATCGGCCACTCCGCCCGCAGCCTCGGCCTTGCCGACGATATCGTCGACCTCGTTCCGGCTATCGGCGGACAGGCAGAACAGCGCCTGGTTCGAGGTCTTTGCATCGGCGATCGGCTTCGGCGTGAACTGACGGAATTTGTCATGGGTCGTCAGCATCGCGTAGATGGTCTCCGAAAAGACCATGCAGCTCGCCGTGTCGTCACTGAACTGCGGGTTCCTGGTCGCGCCGATCGCCTCATAAAAGGCGGTCGCACGCTTGAGGTCGGTCACCGGCAGATTGAGGAAAATCATCCTGGGCATCGAAAGCTCCTTGGGCAGGGTTCTTCCCAAGGACGGATGGCTGGACCGCCATCCGACACGACTTCCGAAATATTTTCCCGGCCGCCGGCTGCGGGGTTCTGTCGCACCGAACCCCGCGCAGTCTTCGGCCTTACTTCTTCTCGTTCGGATCCCGGTGCACCGGATCGATCCACAGCACGGTCTCGGGCTTCTCGACCGGCTCGATGTCGAGATTGATCGCGACCGCCTCGCCGTCGCTGCGCACCAGCACGCATTCCAGCACCTCGTCGCGGCTGGCATTGATCTCCTGGTGCGGCACGTAGGGCGGCACGAAAATGAAATCGCCGGGACCGGCCTCGGCGGTGAATTGCAGGCTCTCGCCCCAGCGCATCCGCGCCTTGCCCTTCACCACGTAGATGACGCTTTCGAGATGACCGTGATGATGCGCGCCGGTCTTCGCATCCGGCTTGATGCTGACCGTGCCCGCCCACAATTTCTGTGCGCCGACGCGGGCGAAATTGATCGCGGCCGCACGGTCCATGCCTGCCGTCGACGGCACGTTGGTATCGAGCTGGTTGCCGGGAATGACGCGCACGCCGTCATGTTTCCAGCGATCGTCATGATCGTGTGCATGTTGGGAATGCGAGTGGTCATGGCCGGTCATTGATCTTGCTTTCTGTTGGTTCCGTGCGGGGCAAGCTAACCAAAGCCGCGACATCAAGCCATACCAAAATAGGAACCCTCGCGCGCGTCAGCTGTTGTCCCGGCGAGAAAACCGGAAGGAGAGTTTCATGGGTAGCACGAGCGACAAGATCAAGGGCGCCGCCAACGAAGCGATCGGCAAGGCCAAGCAGGACATCGGCGAAGCCACCGGTTCCGAACACCTGCAGGGCGAAGGCGCGGTCCAGGAGGTGAAGGGCAAGGGCCAGAAGGCCACGGGCGATGCCAAGGACGCCGCGAAGGAAGCGATCGATCGCGCCGCTGCGGCGGCACGCCGCGCGGCGGAGTAACGCGCGCAAGATCGAGACTGAAAGCAAAAAGACCGGCCGCGAGGCTGGTCTTTTTTTATCCATCCGCACTGACGGCGAAAGTCTTCACTTCACCGCGAGCAACTCGACGTCAAACATCAAGGTCGCGTTCGGCGGGATCACGCCGCCGGCGCCGCGCGCGCCGTAACCGAGCTGCGGCGGGATGATCAGCGTGCGCTTGCCGCCGACCTTCATCGTGGCAACGCCCTCGTCCCAGCCGGCGATGACGCGGCCCTTGCCGATGGGAAATTCGAATGGTTCGTTGCGATCGACCGAGGAGTCGAATTTCTTGCCCTTCTGGCCGTTCTCATAGAGCCAGCCGGTGTAGTGCATCACGCAAATCTGGCCGGGCTTCGGCGAAGCGCCGGTGCCGGCGACGCTGTCGATAGTCTGCAAGCCTGAAGCTGTGGTCATGGGTTTTCCTGCGGTCTGGGCCGATGCCGTGGTGGGGACGAATGTCGACACGCTGGCGATCACAGTGATCGCGAGGGCCGACATGATGGCGAGGAGCATGCGCTGGAAACGCTGCATAGAACACCTTCCGTTTGAGGCGGGAGGTGTCTAGCGCAACGAGCATGCGGTTTCCACCCCTCAGACCTCGATATTTTCCAGCCGTACCGGCAGCTTGCGGATGCGCTGGCCGGTGGCGTGATAGATCGCGTTGCAGATCGCTGCATTGGTGCCGACATTGGCGAGCTCGCCGAGCCCTTTCGCGCCGGCCGGATTGATGTGATCGTCCTGCTCGGAGAGCAGGATCACCTCGACCCCGGGCACATCCGCATTCACGGGGACGAGATAGTCGGCAAAATTGTCGTTGACGTAGCGCGCGGTGCGCTCGTCGATCTCCGTGGCTTCCAGCAGCGCCGAGGACATGCCCCAGATCAGGCCGCCCATCAGCTGGCTGCGCGCTGTCCGCGGATTCATGATGCGGCCTGCTGCGAACGCACCGACCAGCCGTGGCGCGCGGATCTCGTGTGTGAAGCGGTTGATCCTGACCTCGACGAACTCCGCACCGAAAGCGTAGGCGACCTTGTCCTTCAAGGCGGCACCACCGACGAGGCGCACGTGGCCGCTATGCATTGCCTTGAAGGAATCCAGCGGCGCGCCGTCCGGCTTCCACTCGCCATATTCTTCGACCACGCTGGCACCGAGCGCGTCGAATGCCTTCTCCAGATCAAGCGGCCGGTCACTCTTCGCCGCCTGCGTCGTCGGCGTCTGGCCGATGCCGACCGTTTCCTTGGCCTTGTCCGTGAGGCTCTCGTTTGGCATCACTGCCTTGAACAATTTCTGGCGGACCTGGTCACACACCATCATCACCGCCGAGCAGGTGCTCGCGGTCGAGTTCGAGCCGCCCGCGACCGGCGCCGGCGGCAGATCGCTGTCGCCGATAAAGACCGAGACCTTCTCCAAGGGCACGCCGAGCCGCTCAGCCGCGGTCTGGGCAATGATGGTGTAGGCGCCGGTGCCGATCTCGTGGCCGGCGATCTCGACCCGGGTACGGCCGTCGCGCTGGAGGCGCACGCGTGCCGCCGACGGCCCCATCTGCGTCGGATAGCAAGTGGAGGCACAGCCATAGCCGACCAGCCAGTCGCCATCGGACATCGATCTGGGTGCGGCCGAGCGCTGCGACCAGCCAAAGGCTTTGGCCGCCTCGTCGAAGCACGCCATCAGCGATCGCGAGGTATAGGGCTTGCCGCCGATCGGCTCATTGGTGGTGTCGTTGACGCGGCGGAGCTCGACCGGATCCATGTTGACCTTGACCGCGAGCTCGTCCATCGCGCTCTCCAGCGCGAACAGATACGGCACCTCCGGCGGCGAGCGCATGAAGCCTGGCGTGTTTCGATCCGCACGCACGATCGACACGAGGCTGTCGACGTTCGGGCAGGCATAGAGCCGCGTCGTGGTCTTGGTGCCACCGACGCAATAGGCGTCAGCGCGCGAGGATACTTCTGCGCCCTCGTGCCCGAGCGCTACCAGCTTGCCGTCGCGGCTGGCGCCGAGCTTGATCTCGTGGCGGGTCTCGGCGCGATAAGTTGCGATGGTAAAACCCTGGTCGCGGGTCGGGACCAGCTTGACCGGCCGGTTCAGCCGCTTGGCGATGCCGGCGATGATCGCGGTGCGCGGCGTCATCGAGCCGCGCGAGCCAAAACCGCCGCCGACATAGGGATTGACCACCCGCACCTTGTCAGCATCGATACCGAGCTGCTCGGCGACGCCGTTCTTCAGGCCGTAGACATATTGGCTCGGCTCATAGATGACGAGGTTGTCGCCCATCCAGGCGCAGCTGGTCGAGAATAGCTCCATCGGGTTGTGATGCTGGGTCGGCGTGTCGTAGGAAGCGGTGAGCTTCACCTCGGCCTCCTCAAACGCCTTGGCGAAATCGCCGACCTGCGGATCTTCCCTGAATTGCGCGTTCTGGCCTTTCGCGGCAGCTTTCGTGGTTCCCGGCGAGTCGAAGCTCGCGCTCGGGGTGGCCGCCGAGTAGCCGACCTTGACGCGATTGGCGGCCTCGCGCGCAGCCTCATAGCTCTCTGCAACGACCACAGCGATGATCTCGCCGTCATGCGCGATGTCGGCCGATTTCAACGGCTGGATCGTGGTCCCGGCATAGCCGCCATTGCTGAAGAGCTTTGACTCCTTCAGCTTCGGCGCATTCTCGTGCGTGACAATGTCGATCACGCCGCGGACACGCTTGGCATCGCCGAGATCAACGCTGTTGATGCGGCCCCTGGCAATCGCGCTGGTGACCAGGAACGCATAGGCAGGATTGTCCAGCGGCATATCGGACCCGTAGGTCGCCCGCCCCGTGACTTTTGCCGTTGCATCATAGCGCGGCACGGGCTGGCCCATGTTCGCCTTGGGCTCGGGAGCAGCAGCAGTCATGGTCAGATCTCCATCGTTACGGCCTGCTGGAGCGCGCGCGCCACCACGCGCTTGCCGAGCGCGATCTTGAAGCTGTTGTGCCGACGCCCCTTGGCGTCGGCGAATGCGGCGTCCGCAGCGCGCTGCGCCAGACCGTCATCGAACTTCCGGCCCTTGAGCAGCGCCTCCGTCTCTCGCGCGCGCCAAGGTACCGTGGCGACACCACCCAACGCGATGCGCGCATCCCTGATCGTGCCGTCCTGTACATCGAGCGCGACGGCGGCGGAGGACAGCGCGAATTCATAGGATTGCCGGTCACGCGCCTTCAGGTAGACGGAGCGCGGCCAGCGGCCGGGAATGACGAAGGCGGAAATCAGCTCGCCCGGTTGGAGCGAGGTCTCGATCTCGGGCGTGTTGCCGGGGGGCTTATGCAATTCCGCAAAAGGCATGCTGCGGGTCCCGGACCTGCCGGTGACCTCGACCGTGGCGTCCAGTGCGATCAGCGCCTGGGCGAAATCGCCGGGATAGGTCGCAATGCATTGCTCGGAGGTGCCAAGCACGGCATGCATGCGATTGACGCCATCCATTGCGGCACAACCGGAGCCGGGATTGCGCTTGTTGCAATTCTCGTAGGAAACGTCGCGGAAATAGCTGCAACGCGTCCGCTGCATCACGTTGCCGCCGAGCGTCGCCATATTGCGCAGCTGCGCGCTGGCGGCGAGCTTCAGGGAATTTGCAATGACCGGATAGTTGCGCTGGATGTCGTCATGTGCGGCGACGTCGGACATTTTTGCGAGCGCACCGAGCCACAGGCTCCCGCTCCCAGGCTCGATCGCCGACCAGCCCTGCGCGAGCGGATTGATGTCGACGATCGCGGCGGGCCGCATCACGTCGAGCTTCATCAAATCGATCAGCGTGGTGCCGCCGGCGAGTGGCTGTGCCGTGGCCTGCGTTAGCGGATTGTTGGCTGCCGCGGCGGCGCTGAGCGCCTGCACGGCCATGCCGGGGTCGGTTGCCCTCTGATATGAAAACGGTCGCATGGGCCTAGCCTTTCATGATTTCCGGCGCGGCCTGTTTCACGGCGGCAACAATGTTGGGATAGGCAGCGCAGCGGCAGATGTTGCCGCTCATGTACTCGCGGATGTCGGCGTCGGAGCCGGCATGCCCCTCCTTCACGCATGCAATCGCGGACATGATCTGGCCGGGCGTGCAATAGCCGCACTGAAAGGCATCGTTGTCGACGAAGGCCTGCTGCATCGGATGCAGGCGGTCGTTGGTCGCGAGTCCTTCGATGGTCGTGATCTCTTGCCCTTCGGCCGCGAGCGCAAGCGTCAGGCACGACACCACGCGCCGATCGCCGATCAGCACTGTGCAGGCGCCGCACTGGCCGTGATCGCAGCCTTTTTTGCTGCCGGTGAGCTTGAGATGCTCGCGCAGCGCATCCAGCACCGTGGTGCGGGCGTCGAGGTTGAGGCGCTTGTCCTGGCCATTCACCCGCAGCGTGACATCGACGGGAAGCGCCGGATCCTGCGCCACGGGCGCTTGCGCATCCTTCACGGCCGCGCGCGCCGTCAGCGGAACAAGCGCGCTGCCTGCGGCGCCGGCGATGAAAGCGCGCCGGTGGAATCCTGATGGTCGGGAACTTGAAGTATCGGACATGGACGGCCTCCGCCGCTTGGAAACAAAGCAGCGCACGCCTGCACCGCTCATCGCCCCATAACTTGGAGTAACGAGCTCAGTTCCGAATAAGAAAGGGCGGCGCAGCCTGCGCCGCGCCGCCCCTTCTCAACTTTTCCTGATCTTGTGCGGAACCTCGCGAAGGCTCAATAGCCCAACGCGCAGCCGTCCTTGCGCGGATCGGAACCGCCGGTGAGCGTGCCCTTGTCCCAGTCGATCCAGATCGCCTGGGCGCCGCCGAGCGGGCCCACCACATTCGTGGTCTTGTGGCCGAGCTTCTTGAGGCCCTCGACGATGTCAGACGGCACGCTGTCCTCAAGCTGATACTGGCCCTCGTAATGCAGGCCGCGCGGCATGTCGATCGCCTCCTGCACGTCGCACCCGTAGTCGAGGATGTTGGTCAAGAGATGGGTATGGCCGGTCGGCTGATACTGGCCGCCCATCACTGCGAACGACATCGTGGAACGGCCGCCCTTGGTAAGCAGGCCCGGCATGATCGTATGCAGCGGGCGCTTGCTGCCTTCGATGCAGTTGGGATGGCCCGGCTGAATGCGGAAGCCGCCGGCGCGGTTCTGGAACAGCACGCCGGTCTTGTTCGAGACGATCGCCGAGCCGAAGGAATGTGCGATCGAGTTGATGAACGAGCAGACGTTGCGATCCTTGTCCACGACCGTGATGTAGATGGTCGAGGGATTCATCGGCGGCGCGACGTTCGGCAGGTCGAGCATTCCGTCCAGGCGGATCTTGCTGATGTACTCGTCGGCAAAGCCCTTTTCGAGCATCTCGGCGACGTTGATCTTCATGTGCTCGGGAGAGGCGACGTGCATCTCGCGATTCATGTAGGCGATGCGGGCGGCTTCCGCCTCGAGATGGAAGCGTTCCACGCTGAGCGGCGCGTATTTGGTCAAGTCGAAGCGCGACAGGATGTTCAGCATCAGCAGCGCGGTGACGCCGGGCCCGTTCGGCGGGCACTGCCAGACGTCGTAGCCCTTGTACATCGTGCCGATCGGCGTCGTCGTCTCGGTCGTGTGCGCGGCGAAATCGTCGAGCGTGTGCAGGCCACCGATGCCGCGTAAGGTCTCGACCATGTCCTCAGCGATCTCGCCCTTGTAGAAGGCATCGCGACCGTCCTTAGCGATTGCGCGTAGCGTCTTGCCGAGTTCGGCCTGGCGGATGATGTCGCCGGCCACCGGCGGCTTGCCGCCAGGCAACAGGTAACGAACGGTGTTGGTGCCGCCCTTCAGCTTCTCGAACTGGTTCTTCCAGTCGAACGCGATGCGGGGGGCAACGACATAGCCTTCCTCGGCCGCCTTGATCGCGGGCTGCAGCAGACGGTCGAAGCCGAACTTGCCGTGGTCGCGCAGCACGGTGTCGAAGGCGTCGATCACGCCGGGGATCGAAACCGCATGGGCCGAGGTCAGCGGCACGGATTTGATCTTGCGCTCGATATACCAGTCGGCGTTGGCCGCCTTCGGCGCCCGGCCGGAGCCGTTATAGGCGATGATCTTGCCTTCGCCGCGCGGCTGGATCAGCGCAAAGCAATCGCCGCCGATGCCGGTCGATTGCGGCTCGATCACGCCGAGCAGGGCAGAACCGGCCATCGCCGCGTCCACCGCCGTGCCGCCTTCGCGCAGCACCTCGATCGCGGCCAACGAGGCCTGCGGATGCGAGGTCGCCACCATCGCGTTGGTGGCGTGGACCGTGGACCTGCCGGGGAAATGGAAGTTTCTCATCGAATTCTTGCTCTCTTGGGCGTGTGGGCTAAGTCTCTGGGCGCGTGCGCCGCGATCTCGGGAAAACCGGGCCTACATGACACATTCCAGCCCGCCCGGGCAATGCTGGCATACCAGGGAAATGGCTGCCATTCGCTGGGAATAGAGCTATCGGTTGCGGGTTTTCTGGGCGCCGGCCGCCTGCTAAACGGGCGCATGATTTACAAGGTGTGCGCCTTCTACCAATTTGCCGCCCTGCACGATTACCGCGAGCTGCGCGAGCCGCTGCGCGCACTCTGTGCCGGCCTGTCCCTGAGGGGCAGCGTGCTGCTGGCCCAGGAGGGCATCAACGGCACGATCGCAGGCTCACCTGCGGCGATCGACGCCTTCGCGCACGAGCTCGGGCACGGGGCGATGTTCGGCGGCCGGCTAGACAATCTCGAACTGAAATGCTCGACCGCGAAAGCGATGCCGTTCGGCCGGCTCAAGGTGCGGCTGAAGAAGGAGATCGTCACGCTTGGCGATCCAGCCGCCGACCCGACCCGGCAGGTCGGCACCTATGTCGAGGCCGCCGAATGGAACGCGCTGATTTCTTCGCCCGACACGCTGGTGCTCGACACCCGCAACGCCTTCGAGGTAGCGATGGGCACGTTCGAGGGCGCGGTCGATCCTGACATCACGAGCTTTGGCCAGTTCAAGGATTTCGCCGCCGAGAAGCTCGATCCTTCAAAGCACCGGCGTATAGCGATGTTCTGCACCGGCGGCATCCGCTGCGAGAAGGCGAGCGCGCATCTGCTGGCGCGCGGCTTTGCAGAGGTCTATCACCTCAAAGGCGGTATTCTGAAATATCTGGAAGAGGTGCCGGAGGCGCAGAGCCGCTGGCGCGGCGAATGTTTTGTGTTCGACGAGCGTGTGGTGCTTGGTCACGGATTGCGCGAACGGGGCCTGCGCGAGCAAGAATTGGGGCACGCAAGTGACGAATGACATCAAGACGCTCGCCGAGCGAATCGACACGCTGGAGACGCGCCTGGCCTATCAGGACGACACGATCGAGACGCTGAACCAGACCATCACCGCGCAGTGGAAGCAGATCGACGTGCTGACGCGACAGCTCGCGCAGCTCAACGACCGACTGCAGGAGGCCGAGGCGAATGCGCCGGGCCCCGCCAACGAACCCCCGCCGCATTATTGAGCGGGATTACTGACCGGAAGCCTTCAGCAGGTTCATGACCTCGCCTGACATCATCAGGCGATCGCGGCCGGCGTCCTTGGCGGCGTAGAGCGCACGGTCGGCGGCCTCCACCAGCGATCCCGTGCCCGCGGTGCGCTCCAAGACCGGCCGGCAGGCCGCACCACCGACCGAGACGGTGACGCATGGCGCGGTCGGATTGGAAGCATGAATCAGGCCCGCATCGTGGACGGCGCCGCGGATCCGCTCGCCGATCCGGGCACAGCCGGCGGCATCGGTGTTCGGCAGCAGCATGGCGAATTCCTCGCCGCCATAACGGGCCGCGAGATCGCCGACCCGCTGCATCTCGGCCGCGATGATCTTTGCGACCACACGCAAGCAAGCGTCGCCGGCGGGATGGCCATATTCATCGTTGTAGGACTTGAAGTGATCGACGTCGATCATCAGCAAGCCAAGGCTGGAGCGATCGCGATAGGCCCGCGCCCATTCCTCCTTGAGCCGCTCGTCGAAACGGCGGCGGTTGGCAAGCCCGGTGAGGCTGTCCTCGATCGCGAGCGTCTCGAGCCGGGTCTCCAGCTTCTTCTGTTCGGTGATGTCGCGCGAGATCGCGACGACGCCGTCGACATTGCCGTTGTCCTTGCGCGTGACGCGCATGGTCGATTCCAGCCAGACCTCGGTCTTCTGCCGGTGCACGTTGCGGTAGGTGAGCCGCGCTTCGTCCGTTTCGCCGCGCTTCATGGCATCGACGATGGCCTGCACATGCGGCCGATCCTCCGGATGGATTCCAGCAAGCGCGTCTGTGCCCATGAGCTGATTGGGGCGCCAGCCGACGACGCGGTTGGATGACGGCGAGACGTAGCGCAGCCGTTCGTCGAGCCCGATGCGGGTGACCATGTCGCTGGAGCCTTCCGCGAGCAGGCGGAAATGCGCCTCCTTCTCGATCAGGGCCGCGGCCATGCGCTGGCCGCGCTGCAGCTGCCGCACCAGCACCGCGCCGATCACCGCGATCAGCATCACCAGCGCGACCACGTAGAGCATGCGGGAGATCGCGGCTGCCCGCCACGGCGCGAGCAGCTCGTCCTTGTCGACGGTTGCGAGCAGCACGAGCGGATAGCGGGCGCTGCGCTTGAAGAAGCTGACGCGCTCGGCGCCGTCCAGCGGCGACTTGAAATGATGGGTGCCGCTCGGCTGTTGCAGGCTGGCGTCGCGGAACAGCGCCGTGTCGGCGACGCTGCGGCCGACGAACTTCTCGTTGTTCGGGTTGCGCGCGATGATCATGCCGCCGCCGTACATCAGCGTCACGGAGCTGTTGCGGCCGATCTCGAACTGCTCGTAGAAATGCGACAGGTATTTGGAGCCGATGGCCGCGAGCACCACGCCGCCAAAGCTGCCGTCGGGCTTGTTGAAGCGGCGCGACAGGGTGACGACCCATTCGCCGTCGACGAGGCTCTTCACGGGACGGCCGACATAGGCCTCGCGCTTGGGCGAGAGCTGGTGGTGACGGAAGAACGTGTCATCGCTGAGCGTCGAGGCGATCGTGCCGGGCGAGGTCAGCCAGTTACCCTGGTCGTCGATGATGGCGAGGCTATGGACGCGCTCCATCGCCTTCTTGCGCGCCTCCAGCAGGTTGCGCAGCTTCGCGATCGTGGCGGGATCGGCGCCATCCATCTCCAGCCGGCTGACGACGCCGACGACGCCGGAATCCAGCAAATCAAGGCTGTCCTCGGCATGCTGCGTAAGCGAGCGGGCGACGTTCGCCATCTCGGTTTCGGCGCCCTTGAGCACCGCGTCCCGCGCGACCCATTCACGCCAGCCGCTGACGCCGAGGATCGCCACGCAGGTGAGCGCGACAAAAGCCGCCGCGCGCAGCGGCAGGCGGCTCCATCCGGCTCTCTGTGAGATGACGTTCATGCGGCAGAAATCTCCAATAGACGGAAACTCTGCCGCTTCTCTTATTGAACCCTGAAGCGCTTGCCGGGATTCGCATTCATCTACGGGTTTTTCCGTACTCCTACGGACCGGGGCTTCCGCAGATCGCTAACAAGGTCTTATCAAGCCTATCGGAAACCGGCGGCCCTAGCTGAAGATCGACTTGACCTTGTTCCAGAGCGAGGGATGGTCGGCCTCCGCGTCGGCCTTCGACGGCGTCGGCTGCGTGGCGCTTACGGGATCGGAGGCGGGGAAGGTATCTTCCAACCCGGTATCGAGCTTGGCGTGGCGGTCGGCCGCGAGCGCCTCGTGAAGATTGTCGGCGTGCTTGTCGTGCGGGGCGGGATTGAATCTCTGAGCCATGGGATTCCTCCTCCATTGCCCGGTCAACGCGACGCAATTGCGCTGGTTCCCCTGTTCCGCTCGGGCCGCGCCCGGTGTATCAGGAACCTCAACTCTGCGTCAGGAACGTTCGTGCCCCAGTCTGCGACAAAGCCCTTCATCGACGTGCTCTCCGGCCAGCGGCAAGCCGTCCCGCCCATGTGGATGATGCGGCAGGCCGGCCGCTATTTGCCGGAGTACCGCGAGGTGCGCGCCAAGGCCGGCGGCTTCCTCGATCTCTGCTTCAATCCGGAACTGGCCGCCGAGGTCACGCTGCAACCGATCCGCCGGTTCGGCTTCGATGCGGCGATCATCTTCTCCGATATACTGGTGATCCCGTACGCGCTCGGCCGCTCGGTGCGCTTCGAGGTCGGCGAAGGCCCGCGGCTCGAGCCGCTGGATGATCCGGCGAAGGTCGGAACGCTCGCCGCGCAGGCCGACTTCGGCAAGCTCAAGCCGGTGTTCGAGGCACTCAAGCTGGTGCGCCACGCGCTCGATCCCAAGATCGCACTGATCGGCTTCTGCGGCGCGCCGTGGACGGTTGCGACCTATATGGTCGCGGGCCACGGCACGCCCGACCAGGCGCCGGCGCGGATGATGGCCTACCGGCATCCGGACGCCTTTGCGAAAATCATCGACGTGCTGGTCGAGAGCTCGATTCACTATCTGCTCGCGCAGCTCGAAGCCGGCGCCAACGCCTTGCAGATTTTCGACACCTGGGCCGGCGTGCTGCCGCCCGCCGAGTTCGCACGCTGGTCGGTCGAGCCGACGCGTCGCATCGTCGAAGGCGTGCGTGCGAAAGTGCCCGATGCCAGGATCATCGGCTTCCCTCGCGGCGCCGGCGCGCAATTGCCCGGCTATGTCGAGGCGACCGGTATCAATGCCGTCAGCATCGACTGGACTGCCGAGCCCGCCTTCATCCGCGAGCGGGTGCAGAGCCGCGTCGCCGTGCAGGGCAACCTCGATCCGGTGGCGCTGATTACGGGCGGCGCGGCACTCGACCGCGCGGTCGACAACGTGCTGGCGAATTTTGCGCAAGGCCGCTTCATCTTCAATCTCGGCCACGGCATCCAGCCGGAGACGCCGATCGCCCATGTCGAGCAGATGCTGAGGCGCGTGCGGGGCTAAAAAATTCAGTCCCCTCAGGGGGCGGAAACCGAAACCCTTAAAACAACCCCATGCACAGTACAAATCATTGAGGAATCTTGCCTGGCGCAATCACGGGCCCTGCGGCCGCGAGGTTTGACACGTCGGGCAAAACAGGCGCACGATGGCATCATCCCGCCGACCTCCCCAGCATCCGGTACCTGATCGCATGACCAAAGCACGCGCCGTGCCGATGCCCAGCAACAGCGTGCTCGCGCCGCTCTACGCAGGCGCGGACCTTTTGGATGCGTTTGCAATTCAACTGCCGGCGGGGGCCAGCGATGAGGTCGAGGTGCTGGCACGCGCCGCGCTCGAGCGACAGGCGTGGTGGATTCGTGCGCTCACGCGTGTCCGCGATGTGGTGATGGCGACCGTCGCCGTCAAATCGTCGCGCGCCGTCGGTGTTGCCGCAGCGGCACGTGGGCCGGTTATCGGCTTCTTCCCGGTGCTGTCAAAGAGCTCGACGGAGTTGGTGCTGGGCGCGGATGACTGGCATCTCGACTTCCGCGTCAGCATCCAACTTCGCGCCGATGCAGCAAATGGGCGCGAGCTGGTCGCGGGTACCGTCGTGCATTGCCATAACCGACTTGGGCGTATCTACCTCAGCACGATAGCACCGTTTCATCGCGTAATTGTGCCGGCCAGTTTAGAGCAGGCGGCAAGAGCAACGAAGATCTGAGCATGCTTTGGTGGTCGCGACTGGCTGTCGTCCGCCATCAGCGGTCGACGAACGAGTCTGCCTCTGAAATAGCAGACTTCGTGCGCATCGCGTCCAGTTACGGAACCAATATCGCAATTGATAAACTCCGATCTGCTCGGCAAGTCTTTCTTTTGGAACGAGCCGATAAGACTTTTAGGCACGAAGGATGAAGGATTATGTCCACGTACTTCCTCACTGCCTGTCTGATCGTGGTCGTCGTGAGTTTCGAGGTATCGTTTCGTCGATCCTGGAATCTCTCACGGAACTCTCGTGGGGTTGCCCCGGCCCAGCGGCTCGCAGCGCGGCGGCGGGCGCTTTGGCCTGCGTTCTGCGCTCTGGTTTGTACCCTGCTGGGGCTGATCGGATTTGATCATGTTCAAGACAAGCTTGGTCTCTCCGCAACAGCCAATCTCATGATGTTGAGTGTCTCTTTCTTCAGCGGCTGGTTTCTTGGCGCCATTGCCGGGATGGATCGAGATTGAAGCAGCGACTAATGCAGAGCGAAAAACGTGCATCCGGCTGCGGCCGCCAGAGGAGTTCGACGCGTCCGCAGAATAAAATGGGGTTCCTATACGGGATAGCGCCATTTCAAAGCGCGGCGCAGGAAAAGCAAAGCCACGATTATCGCAATGGCCGCGATCCATAGGAAAGCCGGAACGGGCGATTGATTGTGAATGTGGGCAATGTACAGAACTAGGGCCAACAAGACGGCGACTAGCGCGTTCGACACCCAATATAGAGGAGAGCGCCCAATTCCAGCTGCTGCGAGTTCTGTCGCCCGTTCACTTGCCCGCCTAGTAAGCCACCAATAAAACCCGAAAGAAGCGAGGGCAATGATCCAGGACATTTTCAGCTTTTCTCATGCAACTTTGTAGATGGCCCTATTGAGAATACTCAAATTGAATGGATGAGTTTAACGCAACCGACCTAGCCCCAGCACTTCACCTTTGACCTATCGCGTCGGTCGGCTCGCCGCAGCGACATGTCCGGACTCCGGTGCAAACCGGAAGTCACTGGCCGACGGGCAAATCGACGTTATTGACCCAATTCGGACCTATCGAAATCGAAAAAGCACTTGGCTTGGATGGAACTGAAGGGCTGAGACGGGCGCCACTGCGGCCTTAACTACGGAAGTCCTTTTGTCGCCGTAAAGGGATTGAACCCGCGTTCTGCAAGAGCAGCCCACGAAGCTGCGCCAAGATGTGGCAATCGGAAATAGAGTCGTGGCTTGGCCGGATCGGTATCCAACATGAACCCGGTCGGTAGCCCTCGGACACTTGTGGCATAGAACCCGCCATCCGGCGACCTCTGGGATTCGATTACAGCGACCAACGATTTTGCCTCCCCAGTCCTGCCGAGCAATTCCAGCAAGAGAGCCATTTGGCCCGTCCCTTCGGTCCACACACCATCTCGGTCTTCACCGTAAGAAAAGCCCTTGTCGACACTCATTCGTTGTTCGGCGGTAGTCATTGCCGATGCAAATTTCTTGGCCGCTCCGGGGAGCGCCAATAAGGGCCAGACTTGAGCATCCAGGGCCAAAATCGGATTGCGCGTGACGCCGTCTTCGGCGGTGCCTGCGGCGAAACAGGCGCACGCCGGATCCCACATCGTATCTACGAAGTGCTCAGCAGCTGTTGCCATATCACGCCAGCGCGAATCGCCCGTGCGGGTTGCAAGAAGGCCAAACGCGGCGGCGAGGTCAGTATTGTGTTCAGTCGATTTCCACGTCCGTACGTCGGGCGTCGGTTCGTGCCCAAAAGTACCGCCCGTGAAACCGCCAGTACCGCGCGTGTCGGCCCATTGCGCGGCCCAGGTGCCAAGCCGTGCCGCACCATCGCGGAACCGGGAGCTGGCGCTCACATCGTCAATCGACAGCAAAGCCAACATTGCCCATGCAACGTTGCCATTATCGCTGCCCACCTGATATCGATCTTCTAACCACTTGTTCTGAGTATTGTCCCACCAACCCGGAAGTTTTGCGGAGCCACTCGCCGCCACACCCGCGGCGTAAGCGTTCCGGAGCCGTCCATCATGCCAGGTCCGGTCGTTATCGATGGCCCAGAGAATCGCCGCGCCGATCCGACGTGCTTTGTCCCGCTCACCGCAACCGACTAATGCGATGGCGGCCACCGCATTGTCATAAAGGTATGCGGCACCATGGAGAGGCCCCGATTCCACGGTCGGATAGCTGGGCAAGAACAACGGCCCTGGCGGTGCCTTATCGATCAGACCAGCGAGGTACCCGCATGCAGACGCTTCTGGTGTTGCCAAAGCCCGTGGTGGAGTGGTGGCCATAATGATTATGAAAGTCGTTACGATCCATACGAAGGTTTCTATTCGGGCCACTTGCTGTTCTCCGCGGTGGACGATGATCCTATATACCCATCGGCGATGTCTGGAAGTGGCCCATCGCCTCCTTTGACGCGGTGCCGCTGCATTTCGGCCGACAAGGGCAGACGGAAGTTTGCAGCCGAGCTGCCGAACCGCCCCTTTTGACCCATCGAAATTACGGTGACAGAAATTACGGTGACAGTGCATTCAATTCGGCCAAGCAAATTAATGTCATCGTAATACAAATTAAGTGCACTGTCACCGTAATACGAGGCCGCCCTTCAGGTATTACGGTGACAGTGCATTCAATTCCAAAATTAAGTGCACTGTCACCGTAATACCCAATGCCGACGTGCAACGGCTCTGTGGTCTGGCCGGTCTGCCACGCGCGACCTATTACCGGCACCTCACCAGACGCAGTCGTGAGACGGCCGACTGCGAGCTGAGCGACCAGCTGCAACGCATTTGCCTCAAGCATCCGTTCTACGGCTACCGGCGCGTGACTGCCACCATCCGCCGCAAGGGCATGGTCGTGAATGCCAAGAAGGTGCTCAGGCTCATGCGCGAGGATAATCTTCTCGCACAGCGCAAGGCGCCATTCCTGAAACCGCCGGCAGAGCGATCAAGGAACATTGTCGTCGTCCCGAATCTCGTGCGCGGCCTGGTGCCGTCCGCCCCTGATCAGATCTGGGTCGCGGACATCACCTACGTCCATCTCGCCAGGACCTTCGCCTATCTTGCGGTCATCCTCGACGCCTTCTCGCGCAAGGCGGTTGGCTGGGCCTTCGAGAACACGCTCGATGCCTCACTCGCGATCGCGGCATTGGACCGGGCAATCGCGGCCCGCAAGCCGCAACGTGGCAGCCTGATCCACCACTCCGATCGCGGCGTGCAATACGCCTCGATCGCCTACCGCCAGATATTAGCGGATCGTGACATCACGATCAGCATGAGCAGGCCGGGCAACCCCTTCGACAACGCCAAGGCTGAGAGCTTCATGAAAACGCTCAAGGCCGAAGAGGTCAACGGCAAGGCGTTCTCCGACATCCGAGACGCGCGTCGCCGGATCGATAGCTTCATCGCGGACGTCTACAACAAGGAACGCCTGCACTCAGCGCTCGGCTATCAATCGCCCCTTGAGTTCGAAGCCGTGTTCGCGCAAAACAAGGCACGATAACCCGTCGTGGCAACCGACCCTGTCACCGAGATTATCGTGTCTCACTTGAGGGGTGCAGTCCAGCACTGTCACCGTAATACGCTGCGCTAACTAACGGCAGCTTCTACTTCTCCGCCCCCGAAACGGCTCTGGATTCACCACTCGCTCCGCCGGACGAGGCGATGGCGCATTCCCGGAACGGCGCACGGGTAGGCTGGGGCGCCGACAATTCCTGGCAATACATCCGATCGATCTTGCGCTGCATAAGCGCATAGCAGTCGCATGCGACCCTCTCGAGCCGCGCCCGATCGATCTCAACAAATCCGCGCCGGTCGGACGGGACGGCTCCGGCCTCGCGCAGCTTTCTCATCGTCAGAGTCACTGTCGTCCGCCGCACCCCCAGCAATTGCGCAAGCGCCTCCTGCGTCACCGGAAGGAGGTCTTCGGGAACGCGGTCGTGAAGCTGCAGAAGCCACCGCGCCATGCGACCATCCACCCGGTGCAGCGCGTTGCAAGCGGCTACGTGCTGGAGCTGCAATAACACCGCGCGGGCGTGGAGCTGAACGACATTCCTGATGGCCGCGCTTTGCGCATAGGCATCCCGAAATTTGACGGCGGAAATCAATGATGCTGAGCCAGCCATGCGTGCAATCGCGGTCACGGATGAAAGCGATGGGCCGAGCACGGAGAAAGAGGCCAAAGCGCCTTCCCGTCCCATCAAGGTGGTTGCGAC
The DNA here is from genome assembly GCF_040546905.1 of Bradyrhizobium sp. S3.3.6. NCBI lineage: Bacteria > Pseudomonadati > Pseudomonadota > Alphaproteobacteria > Hyphomicrobiales > Nitrobacteraceae > Bradyrhizobium > Bradyrhizobium sp. S3.3.6. The sequence goes on from NZ_JBEPOT010000008.1 coordinate 101,553, forward strand.
CGTTTGCCCGTCCGGCATATCGAGCATGAAGGCGATTGCGCCGCTATGGGGAAAATAGACCGGGTCCATCTCATCGCCCGAGCGCACCAGAACGGCATCTGGCTCAAACGAGACCTTCCGGAAGTGGGGCGTGAGCAAGCCGAGATCCGCCGGCGGCAGCGCTGCCAGTAGCCGATTCCCGATGCCGGCACGGTGGAGGGTCACGATGCTTTCTTGTGAAGGAGCACCCATTGAACGCCGGTATCCATCTTTTTCATTCACTATGATTGCCCGAAATAGAGTTGCGCGAAACGCAATCATCCAAACAGAGCCATTAATCGAGATCAAGCACGGACATTTGCGGAGACGCTGCCGGCATCTCGCCGCGCAAGCAGGATCTTGCATACATCATACTATTCACGCCCGTTGTGCGACTCGGCGAGCGGGGCCTGCGGGATGATCGACCGGTGATGGTTCCGGCAGCGCCCGCTCTCGGCTTCCTAGCTGACGTCTTCGGCGGTGTGGGGCGTGGACGCCTCTTGGCCCATCGCTTCTGTTGACACGGTGCAGCTACATGTCAGTTGATGGGGGGCAGAGCGGTTACGGGAGTTACGGTGGGAATTACGGTGCATTCAATTCGGCCAAACCAAATTAAGTGCACTGTCACGTAATGATGCAGCCGGCTTACGAGTTGCCGACTCGAGACCTTCGAGAATCTCGCGGGCGCGCTTTATTGAAAAATCGTGTGTCGCGTGATCGAACGACGGGCTTCCCCGCATCATGTAGCCGTGGCGCACCCCGGGACAGATGTGCAGTTCGACGTTTGCCATGCGCGCCGCCAAATCACGATAGGCGTCCAGCACCTCGACCGGCGCGCGATCGTCCTTGTCGCCCCAAATGAGACAGACTTGCTGGTGAACCCCGGCAAGTTCGTGAAGATAGTCCAGCATCTGGGATCCGTGGCAGCAGATGCCCGCCGCATAGCCAAGTCGTTTCGGCCCGAGAATCGCATACGGGCCGCCGTAGCAGAACCCCATGACCGCCGCCTGGCCATTGAATTGCTGGATTGTGCCGAGGTGCCTCAAGGTGTCGATCATATCGTCTTCGCCGGCCTCGATTTGCTCAAGGCGCGGCTGCGCGCGCCGGGCCGCGCGCGGGTCGTTCCGGGAAAGCGGCCCGGCAATCGAACGCCAGAACAGATCCGGCACAGCGACAACGAAGCCGGATGCAGCAAGCTCGTCGGCGATTGCGCGCATGTCGGCATCCACGCCATGAATGGCTGAAGCAAGCACGACGGCAGCAGCCGGCTTTTCACGCTCAGGCGTGACCAGATAGCAATCGAACGCGCCGCCGCCGTTCGCGCAGATCTTGCTGAACTTCCCTTGCATCTCGAATCCAACCCTTCGTGTGAGGTGTGGTGGCCTGGTCCGGCTGGGGATGCGAGGGACGGAGATTGCGGCGATCCAAGCGTCGCCGCGCTATTCCGGTCGGATCTTCGCGAAGCTGATCACCTTGGCCCACTTCTCGGTTTCACCGGCCATCAGCTTGCCGAAATCGCCGGGCGAGCCGCCCAGTTCCGTTGCGTCGAGACTACGAAGGCGCGTCCTGAACCCGGGATCGGCCAGAGCGACGTTGGCCTCATTGTTGAGCCTGTCGATAATCGCGACTGGCGTGTCTTTCGGCGCGCCGATGCCGAACACCGAACTCGCCTCGTAACCTCGCACGAATTCGCCGATGGCCGGGACATCCGGCAGCGCTTCGGATCGCGCTGCCGTCGTTATTCCGAGCGCGCGCAGCTTGCCGCTCCGGATGTGCCCGATCGATGGCGCCAGGTTCACAAAGACGACCTGCACCTGCCCGCCGAGCAGATCCGTGATCGCGGGCGCCACGCCTCGATAGGGCACATGCTGAAGATCGAGCCCGCCGGCTTCCTGTTTGAACAGTTCCGCGGCAATATGGGTGATCCCGCCCACGCCGCCAGAACCATAGGAGAGTCTCCCGCGATTGGCTTTGGCATAGGCGATGAACTCCGGAATTGTATGGGCAGGAACCGATGGGTGTATCACCATCACCAGGGCGCCACGGGTCAGACTCGCGACCGGCGCAATATCCCGCAGGAAATTGAAATCAAGATTTTCATAAAGCGTCGCATTGATCGCGTTGGGAGAACCGACCAGCAGCAGAGTGTAGCCGTCCGGAGCCGCACGCACGACCGCATCAGTGGCGATATTGCTCCCGGCTCCCGGCCGGTTCTCGACGATAAATTGCTGGCCGAGCCGCTCCGAGCACCATTGCCCCACCAGACGCGCAAGGATGTCATTTGGGCCGCCCGCGGCGAAGCCAACCATGATGCGTACCGGCCGCGACGGGTAAGTATCGGCCCAAGCCAAGCCCGACAGCAGAGGTGGCGCGGCGATTGCCAACCCAAGGCGCAGAAATTGACGTCGGGAGGGCGTCATGGACATTGCTCCGTCGAACCTGCACCGGCGCAGGCTTTCTTCAACGGCTTAAGGATAGTTGATGTTGTCATAAGCGCATAAGGCTATTGTCTGATGAAATCATCTCAAAGCGGAAATGGGTGCTCTCATGCAGATGAGCGATCGCATCGGAAAACGAATGAAGCTGCAGGACCTGCATGTGCTCATGGCGGTGGTGCAGGCTGGCAGCATGGGCAAGGCGGCGCTCATGCTCAATACCACCCAGCCCAATATTTCGAGATCGATCGCGGAGCTTGAGCATGCGTTCGGCGTCCGCTTGCTGGATCGCCACCGGCGAGGGATCGAGCCGACCGAGAGCGGCCGCGCCCTGCTCGATTGCGGTGTCGCCGTTTTCGACGAACTGCGCCGCGGTGTGAAGAGCATCGAATTTCTGGCCGACCCCACCGCTGGAGATGTGCGGATTGGAACCACGGCTTTTCTGGCGGCGAGCTTCGTCTCCGCTCTCATCGATCGGCTTTCCCGGCGTCATTCGCGGATCAGATTTCAGCTCGTGACCGGCTACCTGGAGACGCTGCACCGCGATCTCAGCGAGCGCAAAGTCGATCTGTTGATCGTGCGGAGCACCGGCCCGATGACTGACGAGCGGTTGCATTTCGAGTTTCTTTTTGAGGATCGCTATGTCGTCGCGGCGGGTGCCAAAAATCCCTGGACCCGGCGGCGCAGCATCCAGCTCGCGGATCTGGCGGAGGAACGTTGGGTGCTTCCACCGCGGGAGAGCGTGATCGGATCAATCATCACGCAAGCCTTTCACGCCGGCGGATTTGAGTATCCACGCGCGACGGTGGTCACCGATTCCCCCCATATGCGGGTCAGCTTGCTGGAGACAGGGCGGTTCATCACGGTTTTCCCGTCTTCAGCACTGAAATTTCTTACCAGGGGGGCAGCGCTCAAGGTCTTGTCCGTTGAACTGCCGGCGGCACGCCGACCGAACGGGATGGTCACTGTCAGGGATCGCGCCATCAGCCCGGTTGTGCAGCTTGTCATAGACAGCGCCCGCAAGCTCGCAGGGCCAATGGCGAAATGAAAGCGACAAACCGGATGTCGGGTTGTGGCCCCCTCTAGAATTCCGGTGACACCGTCACCTAATACCAGACCGGAAGTGGCCAGTTCCTTTCTTGCGGCTCGGAAAGTGGCTACTTCACATTTCAAAAGTCATCGGCTCGTTGATCTCCGGGCCGGTGAACGAGGCCGCCATCGGCCGCCGCACGCCCGGCAGCACCGCGACATCGTAGAGCTCGCTCACCGCGCCTTCGATGCGGATCCATTGCACGATGTCGCCGGAGCCGAGGTTGACGATCTGCACGCCGCACCAGCCGTCGGCATCGCGCTTCTTCATCTCGTCGTCGAGCGCGAGGCCGGAGAACGAACCGTCGCGCGACAGCGACAGGCCGACGACCGCGTGGTTGTTGTGGAACGCCAGCCCGCGCAGGAAGCCCGGACAGAACGCGCGCGGCGTGAAGTCGCCGCTTGAGAGATCGACGGTGCCGAGATGTCCGCTGCCGGAGTTCAGCACCCACAGCTTGTTATCGTACCAGCGCGGCGAATGCGGCATCGAGAGTTTCTCGGTCACGATGGCGCCGCTCACCACGTCGATCACGATGCCGCCCTCGGCGCGCCGGGCCCGCCAGCCGCTGATCACGTCGCTGCGGCTGGTCGCCGTCACCCAGGCCACTTCACCGTCCCTGACCGCGAGGCCATTGAGATGGCAGCGATCCTCGGCAGCGAGCTTGGAGATGAAGGACGGCTTCCAGAGCACGCGGAAGGCGTGCACCGGCGACAGCAGCGACAGGCACGAATAGGCGGTGTTGACGAAAACGATGCGGCCGTCGCCGAGCACGCTGACGTCGTGGATGTCGATCTCGCCCGTGGTGTGGGCGACGCGCGGCACATAATAGCGATCGGCGCCGTTCATGGTCTGACCGGCGGCCAGGATGTTCTCGAATCGCCAGACCTGAAATGCGGTCGCCAGCACCAAGCGCTGCGCGTCGGCCCACACGCCCATCGCGCGGCCGGTGCCGACCTCGTGGATCGCGAGACTTCCGGCGTCATCGACGCCGACGAGATAGAGCCGCCCGGTCTGATACGAAGTGAAGGCAAGGCTGACCTGATTGGCGCGCAGCCAGTCGGCCAAACCGCGCGAACAGGTAATGTGCGCCGCCGTCAGTTTGGGAAGCGCGGCGGCGGGTGATGCGGGGCTGGCGGAGGCGTCGCTCAAATGGCGCGGGTCCCAGATTCTCGGAGCACGCCGCTGTTGCGGCAAGCGTTCGGCGGCGTCCCGCTATGTGGCACGGCGCGCAAACGCGGTCCACGGCTCATCTTTTTTTGGCGATCGCGGACGCAGCGACCATTCGAGTGATTTCTCGCAAGTGTTGCCATATTGTCGCGCCTTTTCGGCCTGTTTCGCCGGGATTTGTACCTCTGCGGCCAGGCGGGCGGGATAGACGCGCGCGGGTCCATTCAATATCCTCGAAGCGGGATGCAAGACCGCTTCTTGGGGCGTGGGAATTTCGATGACAAACGTGTGGACCTGCCCGGGCGGCGTTGCGGCCGCGGGGCGGCCGATGGGCTTGCGTTTGCGGGATGCATTTCTGGGGACGGTTGCCGCAGGCGCGCTGTCGCTGGCATTCGGGGGCCCGGCGTTGGCGGCACCGCTGCCTGTCGGCTGCACGCTATCCGGCGGTGGCACCATCGAGACCTGCACCGGCGATCAACACAACGGCGTTACCGCCGCGCCGCCACCGGTCACTACGCTGAACGTCAACGATTTGACCACGGCGATTACGCCCGCGAGCGGGACCGACGGCATCACGTTCAGCTCCGCCGGCGCCGTCACCGTCAACAGCGATACCGGCGCGTTCGGCATCACCACCGCGGGCAGCAACGCGTTCGGGATTTTTGCCGTCAGCAATGGCGGTGCTGGCGCTGTCACGGTGACCTCGACCGGCAACATCGCCACCGCGGGCGACGGCGCGATCGGGATTGTTGCCATCAGCAATGGCGTTGGTGGCGCCGTCGCGATGATCTCGACCGGCAACATCGCCACCGCGGGTGCCAACGCGAACGGGATTTTTGCCAGAAGCAATAGCGGTAGCGTCATGGTGACCTCGACCGGCAACATCACCACCACGGGCAGCTACGCAGCCGGGATTTATGCCGCCAGCAGTAGCGCTGCCGTCACGGTGACCTCGACCGGCAACATCACCACCACGGGCGGCTACACGACCGGGATTTATTCCAAAAGCAACGGCAGTGGCACCGTTACGGTGACCTCGACCGGCAACATCACCACCACGGGCGGCTACGCGACCGGGATTCTTGCCGACAGCCTTGGCACTGGCGCCGTCACGGTGACCTCGACTGGCAACATCACCACCAAGGGCAACTACGCGTTCGGCATTCTCGCCAACGCTTATGGCGGTGGTGCCGTCATGGTGACCTCGACCGGCAACATCTCCACCGCGGGGGTCAACGCGAACGGGATCCGTGCCTATGGCACTGGCGCTGTGACGGTGACCTCGACCGGCGACGTTAGCGCTGCCGGCAACAACGCGACCGGGATTTCTGCCTCCAGCGCTGGTGGGCCGGTCAACGTCGCCATCAAATCGGGTACGGTGTCGGGAGGCACGGGGACCGGGGCGGGTGTCGCCTTGCTCGGAGGCACCAGCAATACGCTGACCAACTTCGGCACGGTGACGGCCTTGTCCGGCCTCGCGATCACAGGTGACACCGGCAACAACACCGTCAATAATTTCGGCACGGTGATCGGCAATGTGATTCTGGGTACCGGCACCAACGCCTTCAACAACGCGGCGGGCGGCTTTTTCAATAGCGGCGCCACCGTCAATCTCGGCACGGGCAATACGCTGACCAACGCCGGCACGCTGTCGCCGGGCGGCGCGGGCGTGATCCAGACTACCGCGCTGACAGGCAACCTGACGCAGACCGCGACCGGGCGGCTGGTCACCGATGTCAACATGTCAGGCGCGACCGGTGATCGGATCAACGTCTCCGGCACGGCCAATGTCGCCGGCACGGTGCAGCTGCAGGTATCGAACCTGACATTTGCGCCATGGCAGCAAACCATCCTGTCGGCTACGGGCGGCACCACCAATAACGGGCTTTCGCTGTTGCCGGTAAGTCCGGTGCTGCTGCAGGCGCAGCTTGTGTTTCCCAATGCCACCGACGTCGTCGTGAAAAGCGCCGGTATCAATTTTGCCCTGCCTGGCCTGAACGCCAACCAGACGTCACTCGGCAATGCGCTCAACGGCGCGGGCCAGACGTTTGGCCTCGGCGGACCCCTGTTCAATTTCCTGCTCAACGGCATTACCACGCTCCCGGGCTATAGCACGGCGCTCAATCAGCTCACGGGTGAGGCCGCCACCGGCACGCAGCAGACGACCTTCGATGCGATGAACCTGTTCATGGGCACGATGCTCGACCCCTTCAATCGCGGCTCGACGTCGATGCCGGGCGCTAGCGTGAGCGGCTATGCGTCCGAAGGCTATGCCCGCGCCTATGCCTCCGACGGCCGCAAGCACACCGCCGCCGAGCGTGACGCCTACGCGATGTTCACCAAGGCGCCGCCGCAAAATTTCGAGGCACGTTGGAACGTATGGGCCGCCGGCTTCGGCGGTTCACAGACTACCGACGGCAATGCCGCTGTCGGCAGCAACAGCGTTACCAGCCGCATCGCCGGCGGCGCAGTCGGAGCGGACTATCTGTTCTCGCCGAACACCATCGCCGGCTTCGCGCTGGCCGGCGGCGGCACCAACTTCAGCCTTGCCAACAATCTCGGCAGCGGCCGGTCTGATCTGTTCCAGGCCGGCGCCTATGTGCGCCACACCATGGGCGCGGCCTATATCGCGGGCGCACTGGCTTACGGCTGGCAGGACATCACCACCAACCGCACGGTAACGCTGGCCGGCTTCGATCAGTTGCAGGCGCGCTTCAACGCCAACGCGTTCTCGGGCCGGCTCGAAGGCGGTTACCGTTTTGTCAGCCCATGGATGGGCGTCGGCATCACGCCCTATGCTGCGGCTCAATTCACGACCTTCGACCTGCCGGCCTATGCCGAGCAGGCGATCATCGGCACCAATAATTTCGCGCTGGCCTATGGCGCCAAGAGCGTTACCGATCCGCGCAGCGAACTCGGCTTCCGCACCGACAAATCTTACGTGATGCAAGATGGCGTCCTGACGCTGCGCGGCCGTCTCGCCTGGGCGCATGACTACACCACCGACCGCTCGATCGGCGCCACCTTCCAGTCGCTGCCGGGCGCATCGTTCGTGGTCAACGGCGCGGCGCAGTCGGCCGACTCGGTACTGACCACGGGGGCAGTCGAGATGAGATGGCGCAACAACTGGTCGATAGCCGCAACCTTCGAAGGTGAGTTCTCCAACGTCACCACCAGCTATGCCGGCAAGGGCGTGGCGCGCTATCAGTGGTGACGCCAACTTCCGCCAACGTGAAGGTTTTCGAATTACGGTGAAAAAAATTAAGTGCACTGTCACCGTAATACAGTGCACTGTCACCGTAATACCCGAGATTATCGTGTCTCACTTGAGGGGTGCAGTCCAGAAGCGTCCCCGTAAAAGCGCAAAGTCCGCCGGCCGGAAACCGGCTCTCAGAAGATCAGATCGTGCTGCGGCGGATGGAACCCGACGGCGGCCGCCTCGTATGGGCCCGCGTCGTGCCCGACGGAGTGCAGGTCGTCCGGCAGAAGTGGCATCGGATGAGCGGCGTCGGCGAAAGCCGCATGGACGACCTCGGCGGACGATGCCGGCGTGGGGGCCGCATGGCCGGAGCCGAAGCTTTCCTTGAACCGGAACGAATCGGCCTCCGCCGCGCCCTGGATGGTCACGCTCACCGTCTGGGGCGTCCCGTCGATCGTCGTCACGGTGAAGCAGTCGGTCAGCGTATCGCAGGACCGCAGGGCCTCCACCGCCGGGTTGCCCGGATCGAGCGTGTAGGTCCAGGTGCCGTCGGCCGTCATGGTGAAGCTGCCGTAGCCGTGCTCGCTGGCCCGAGGGCACGTCGTTGCCGTGAAAGTATCGTCCGGATTGTCCACGTCCTTGTCGCTCAAGGTGCCGCTGGCGCTGGGCGGCGGCAGGCAGGAGTAGCTCGGTTCGGTCACGCATCCGTGGGTATCCCCGCAGATCGTCGCCGCGTCGTTGCTGCCCTCGATCGTGACGCTCACAGATTGCGCGGTCCCGTCCGCCGTCTTCACCGTGAAGCTGTCGGTGAGGCTCCGACCGACGTTGAGCGCCTGGACCGCGCAGTTGCCGTTGTCGAGTGCGAAAGTCCAGTGCCCGTCGGGCGTCATGGTGAAGGTGCCGTAGCCGTTGTCGCTGGTCTCGGGAAAGGCGACCGCGTCGAAGTCGTTCGAAGGTCCGTCAACGTCGACGGCGGTCAGCACGCCGCTGGCGGTCGGGACGCCGTGGTCGGCGTTGTGGACCCCGCCGGCCTCGACCACGCGTCCATGCGTGTCGCCAGAGACGACGGACGGATCGTCCGCGCCCTGGATGGTCACGGTGATCGTCTGCGGCGTGCCGCCGATCGTGGTCACGGTGAAAGTGTCCGTCGTCGTGTCGCAGGCCTTCAGCGCGAGCACGGCCGGATTGGCGTCGTCGAGCGTGTAAGTCCAGTGCCCGTCGGTCGTCATGGTGAAGGTACCGTAGCCGTGGTCGCTGGCGTGGGGTGTGCTCACCGCGGTGAACGTGTTGGCGGGATCGTCGACGTCGGCGTCGGTCAGCGTGCCGCTCGCGGTCGGCGCGGCATGGACGTCGTGACCGGCCGCAAAGGCCATGGCGGTGGCGGCAACCGATCTGGCGGTGGCGCCGGAGATCACGGACGCGTCGTCCGTCCCGTGGATGTCGATGGTGAAGCTTTGGCTCGCCGAGGCGAAGCCGTCGGAGGCGGTGATCGTGAAGTTGTCGGCGCTGGGAGCCTTCAGCGCGTTGATGGCGTCGTTGTTGGGTACGTAGGTGTAGGCGCCGGTATGGCTGTTCACGTAGAGGATTCCGAACGAGCCCGGCTTCTCGACGTCGAAGTTCGCGCCCGCCACCGTGAAGGGGCCGCCGATCCCGCCGGCGATGCCGAAGGTCGGCGCGCCGCCGGAGCCGAAGCTCGAGGCCCAGAAGCTGCCGCTGGACGCGGAGAAGTCGTCGAACACGACCGTGTCGATCTCGACCGGAGCCGAGCCGAGGTTCAGGGTCGGCACCGAATGGATCAACGGCGCATCCGGGACGAAGCTCGCCGGCACAACCAGTCCCTGAAGGACATGCGGCGCCGTCGGCCCGTCCGGAGCTTCGAAATTGATCGGCTGCGGCGACAGATCGGCCTCGCCGGGCGGCGTGCTGGAGCCGGGCGGCCCGTGCTCCCGCGAATAGTTCGCGAGCACGTCCTGTTGCTGGGCCTGCAGGTCGCCCATCTGCGACGCGTTATTGGCGACCTGGGCGAAGCTGACCGAGGACCCTACCTTGCTCAGGACGACGGTCTGTCCGGGATCGTCGACGATGATGTGGCGCGGCACAGCCTCCTTGGTGACGAGCTCGAAGGAGCCGTGCGCGAAATCCTTGTAAGTGATGCTGTCGTGATCGAACAGCGCGACGTCCGGATCGGCGCCCCACGCCTCCTTCAGCGCGGAGAGGATCAGCGCCACGAAGGAAATCCCGCCGGTCAGGGACGCGACGCCGAGCCGGCCGCCGGGCGGCGTGCGTCGTAGACCGTCGAAGACCCGTGCCGGCGACATCGCCACGTCTCGCATGTTGTCGTTCCGGATCGTGCCGATGCCGCCGCATCCGCCCGCATTGCGCACTCGGAAATACGCCATTTCAGGGCACGCCGCGCAGCATGAACGCGGGCCCGACCGACTATTAAGTGGTAGTCCAAAGCCCGATCTGGCCCGTCTCGCGCGGCTCTGCCATCATTCGCGGGGTGCGATGATGGGGCTCTTCTCGCGAAGGGAGAAGCGGCATGGACGGGCGACGGACGATGGCGGGCCTCGCGGCCCTGCGTCTCGGCTTCCTGTGTCTCGGCGTCCTGTGTCTCGGCTTGACCGCATCCCGGAGCGCGTCGGCGCAGAACGCGCCGCCATCCGACGTCAAACCCATCGGCAAGATCGTGATGATCGTCGGCAAGGTGGCGGTCGAGCACGTCGGCGCGGCCGTCGTCCAGACCGCCCTTTCCGACGACAAGGCCGCCGTCAAGGTCGGCGACCCGGTCTACCAGGGCGACGTGGTCAAGACCGGCGCCGACGGCAAGCTCGGCATCAATTTCGCCGACGGCTCTTCGTTCAATCTGTCCAGCAACGCCAGCATGGAGATGAACGAATTCGTCTACGACCCGGGCGCCAAATCCAACGCGAGCCTGTTCAACCTGACCAGGGGGACGGCCACCTTCGTGGCCGGTGCCGTCGCCAAGAGCGGCGACATGAAGGTCGACACTCCGGTGGCGACCATGGGCATCCGGGGCACCACGCCCCACATCGAGGTCTCCGACGACGGCACCGTCAGGTTCTCCACCCTGATCGAGGAGGGCAAGGACCGGGTGCTGGACAAGAGCGGCGTTCCGAAGCGCAGGGCGCCCGCTCCGGCGCGGGAGGGGAGGGCCGAGCGTACCCCCGGCATCTGCCGCGGATGCTGAACGCGCGCCTCGGGGCGGCGTCGATCGTGATCCTGCTGCTCGTGCCGGCCGCCGCACAGAAGCCGAACGAAGGCCAGTTCCGGAACGTCGAGCTGTGCAACGGCGCCGCCGCCCCCGACATGCGGATCATGGCCTGCTCGGCCTTCATCGAGGCGAACCAGGGCGGCCCGTCCTCCCTCGCCATCGCCTACAACAACCGCGGCGTCGCCTACGCCGAGAAGGCCGACTACGACCATGCCGCGGCCGACTTCGAAAGCGCCATCGCGGTCGATCCGGCCTTCGTCAAGGCCGTCAACAACCTCGGAGCGGCCAGACTGAGAAAGGGCGACTACGACGCCGCGATCGAGGATTTCGACCGGGCCGTCGACCTCGCTCCGACCTATGCGCGGGCCTTCGCCAACCGCGCCGAGGCCCGGCTGAAGAAGGGCGATCCGACGCGCGCGGAGCGCGACTACGCCGAAGCGGTGCGTCTCGACCCCGACCTAGAAGGGGCTTGGAGCGGCCTCTGCTGGATCCGGGCGAGTTCGACGGAGGCGCGGGACGCCATGGAGGCTTGCGACAGGGCGATCGGCGCCGGCGCCCACACCTCGGCGACCTACGATTCCCGCGCGCTGGCGAACCTCAGGGCCGGACGTTTCGCGGCGGCGATCGCCGACTACGATTCCGCGCTCCGCATCGACCCGAAGTTGGCGGCCGCGCTGTACGGCCGGGGCCTGGCGAAGGCCCGCCGCGGCGACATCGCCGCCGGCGATGCCGACGTCGCGGCCGCGAAGGCCCTCCGGACCGACATCGCGGAGGAATTCGCGCGCTATGGCGTGCACTAGGTGTGGTCTGTCAGGAGGTTGTCCATCTGGTCTGAACCGAGGCACTCCACTGGACCTATGGATACACGGATTACCGCGGCCGGCTGCGCTCGATGATCTCGGCGGCGCCCTTGTCCAGCAGATCGAGTCCCACGGCACGGCCGAGCTCACGCGGACGGTTGGCAGGGCCAGTGCGCAAGGCTTCGATGATGGTGTTGCCGGAGAGGTCGAGCACGGAGGCGGTGAGCGACATCTGATCGCCGTCGATGGTCGAAAAACCCGCCACCGGCGAGTTGCAGTGGCCGTTGAGCACCCACAGCACTTCGCGTTCGGCATCGGCACAAGCATGCGCCGTGGGATCATCGATCGATGCGAGGATCTGCCGCGTTTGCCAGTCCTGCGCCGCGCATTCGACCGCGACGATGCCCTGCCCCGCCGCGGGCAGCATTTCGGCGGCGGTGAATTCGTAGGCCATGCGATGAGACAGACCCACGCGGTCGAGGCCCGAGCGTGCCATGATCAGTGCGTCCGCCGGTCCCACCGCGCCGCCATCCGGCAGCTTCTGCTTCTCGCCATTGTCGAGTTTTCGCACGCGCGTGTCGGCGGCGCCGCGAAAGTGAATGACTTCGATCTCGGGAAACAACCGCCGCGCATAGGCCGCGCGGCGGACCGCGTTGGTGCCAATTTTAAAACCCTTGCCGCGCGACTGGCGCAGCGCTTCCAGCGTGACGCCATCGCGCAGCACCAGCGCGTCGCTGGCGGGATCGCGCGACAGGGTGGCGCCGATGACGAGGCCCGGTGTGTCCTCGTTGCCCGGCATGTCTTTCAGCGAATGCATCGCCGCCTGCAATTCGCCCGCCAGCACCGCGGCGCGGATCTGCGCCACGAAGGCGCCGCCCTTGCCGCCATGCGGCAGGAGCTTGCTGGTCTGGTCGAGATCGCCTGACGTGTCGAACTTGACGATCTCGACGTCGAGATCGGGCATGGCGGCAGTCAGGCGGCGCGCAATCTCTTCCGTCTGGGCCAGCGCCATCGCGCTCTTGCGGGTGCCGATCCGAATCCGATGTGCCACGATCCGTGCTCCACGTGAGACCTGGGTCCGCGGCAGAAGCCGCGAGCCCCGGACGGCCGACAATCGCAGCCGGGAGGCACAGATTTCACATCGCCCCCTGAACGACAAGAGCAAAAGGTTGCGGACCCGAGGCGACGTTCGAGGCGATCACCTGGACGATGTAATCTCCCGCGGCGGCCTGGGCGATATGGACCAGTTCCACATTGTTCTTCGAATCGAACGCTCCCGCCGGCTGCCCGCTGTTTCCGACGAAAACCGCGCCGTCGGGTGCCCGCACAACCAGGTTGAGATTATTGACGAGCGCCGCCCCCGGAAAATCGGAATAGGCCATCACGACCCGCAACGCAGCGCCCGGCTTCGCCACGGTGACGGTTCGCTGGTCCATCTCGCCGGTCTGGAGGCCTCGTCCCTCCGCAAAGTTCACGCGCAGTGGATCTGGCGGTGCCAGAACCGCGTCGAGATCGACCCGGCCGTATCCCTGATTGTTGTCCAACGAGGACGCCGCGCCGCTCAGAAAGACGGCCGAAGTCACCAGCGTAGCCTTGAGTAGCGCTGCCGATGGCGAGGCGATGCCCCGGTTGGTGCGCAGATACTGCCTGACCACGCCGACGGCGCCCGCGGTGAGCGGCGTCGCCATGCTGGTGCCGCCGTCATACATGTACAGCTTGCTCTGGTCGAACCTCGCCCAACCGAAATTGTTCTCGGCGATCATCCGCGACCGTGTCGACAGGATGAACGTCCCGGGCGCGACGACGTCCGGCTTGATCCGTCCGTCCGCGGTGGGGCCCCGGCTGCTGAAGGCCACAATGTCGTCCGGATTGTCCGACACCTGCGCGGATTTGAGCGGCTCGGCCGGGTAGTCCTTCGGCCAGCTATCGCCATAGGTCATGTGGAATTCCGGCCGGTTGTTCTCGCACGCGCCAACGGTGATGCAGTTTTTCGCGGTCCCGGGCGCCGTGACGCTGCCCAGATCAACCACGCCATTGCGATCTGCGTCCGTGCCATCGTTGCCTGCAGCAAAGAGGATGCAGAAGTCGGGCTTGCTCCAGACAAACTTGTCCAGCTGCTGGCATTGCTCGTCATATTCTCCAGGATTCCCGCCGCCCCAGGAATTCGAGTGAATGCGTGCCCCTTTTGCATAGGCATCGCCGAACAGGACGGCCAGGTCGTTGGGAATCCCGGACAGCAGGAAGCGACCGTTTTTCGCCAGATCGGCTGGGTTCTTCCATTTCATCTCCTGCTCGATCGCCTGGAAGACGAGCCGAGCGCCGGACGACAGGCCGCGGACCGGCCCCGTCAATCCCTGAAAATTGGAGCTGGCAATGCCGCTGCCAAGAACCGAACCGGTGGTGTGCGTGCCGTGGCCACTGTCGAGATCAGCAGGCCCATCATCGCCGCCGGGATTCTTGATGAACCTGCTGTAGTCGCGCGTGATGGGATAGCTCTTGATGAAGCTGATGCGGCCGACGAAATCCGGATGCATGTTGTTCGGGTCGCCACTGTCCAGTCCGGTATCGGCTACCGCAATGATCTCACCGTCACCATTGAGACCTAGGCCCGGATGCCCGAGCGAAGCCGCGGTCCCCATGACGACGGCGGCCCGGTCATTCGACTTGCGCGGAATGGCGCGCTCGGTGATCTGGCTCACGCCGTGGACGCGCGACAATTGCTCGAGCTGGCGCGCGACGGCCGTGGCCGTCGTACGCTTGGTCCCCACGATGAGAACGTCGGAACCCTTGCGCTTGTCGAGGATATCGAAGCCGAGTTTAGTGACCTGCTTGATCGCCTTGGCCGCCTGCGTCGCGCGAAAGAACTGCACCGTATAGACGCCAGCGCGAATGCGCGTGCGTGGCACCTCCGGAAGCCCCTCGCCCAGCGCCTTTCCCGGCCCGGGAATCGTGTCGGCAGCCAGTCGCGCCGAAAACGGGAGATGGCCGACCCAGCGCACGAAGGGCAGCGACGAGACGGCTGCGAGATCCTTCGCCGCCATGTTCGCGATGTAGGAGAACCCCTCATAGGGCTGCACGAAGTCGGCCCCGGCCTTGCTCGCGGCCTTGAGCCAATCCTGCTTGATCGGTCCGATGAACTGCACGATGTAGTGATGCGGCCCGGAGCTCAACCTCGGCGCCTTCTTGTAGGCGGGATGGGCCACTGTCTTGCCCTTTGCATTGATGCGCGCCATCGATGTGTCGATGCCGCCCGCCGCCGGCAGCGTGTACTGATCCGTGATGTCCTCGGTCAGATAATTGCGCTTGATGTCGTTAGCGGCGCTGTCCGGCACTTCGGCGACGGTGAAGGCCGGATAAGTCTCGATCACTCTCAACGGCGAGCCGGCCTTGGTGGCGGCCTCTGAATCATAAATCTTGAGAATGCGCGTCATGACACCCTCCCTGTCAGTTCGTGATGGAAATAAATTGAATTATTGGACCAATCTTACCTTTGGTTGCAATCACATGCAACGCGTAGGGCCACTGAATTTGGCGAAAACAGCCGCGGAACATGCACGCGGCTTCCCACAGGGCTATCGCATATGAAGAAAGACGCGGCGACCAACTCGCTTGCAGCCATCCTTCGAGACGCCCGCCTGCGGCGGGCCCTCAGAATGAGGGTCGCGTTTTGCGGCGAGATATCACACCCTCATGGCGAGGAGCCCGCCATAGGCGGGCGTCGCGGATACAGCGCGGCCGGCGGAAGGAACCTGGATTCGCTTGAGGTCGACGGGCGCGGCCTACCGCGCATCCTCCAATATCATATCGGACGCCTTCTCCGCGATCATGATGATCGGTGCGTTGGTGTTCCCCGAGACGAGGTCGGGCATGATCGAGCCGTCGACGACGCGCAAGCCTTCGAGGCCCCTCACCTTCAGCCGCTGGTCGACCACCGCGAGCGCGTCGTTGCCCATACGACAGGTCGAGGTCGGATGGTAGATGGTGCTGCCGCGCTCGCGGCAATAATCCAAAAGCTCGGCGTCCGTGGATACCTTCGCGCCGGGATCGTACTCGCTGACCACGAACGGCTTCAGCGCCGGCGCGTTCAATATCTTGCGCAGGATCTTGAGGCCCTCGACGTTGGTGGTGCGGTCGGTCTCGGTCGACATGTAGTTGATGCGGATCTCCGGCGGCACCGTCGGGTCCGCGCTCCGGATGCGCAGTGACCCGCGGCTTTCCGGCCGGAGCTGGCACACCGACGCGGTAAAACCGGAAAAATCATGCAGCCTCTCGCCCATCTTGTCGGTCGAGAACGGCAGGAAGTGCACCTGGATGTCGGGCGAAGCCAGCCGCGGATTGGTCTTGAAGAACGCGCCTGCGGTGCCGGCCGCGATGGTCAGCCAGCCTTTGCGGAACAGCGCATAGCACGCGCCGGCGAGCGTGCGGCGGATCGGATTGTTGACGGTGTCGTTGAGCGTAATCTTCTGCGAGCAGCGCATCACGATGCGGACCTGCATGTGGTCCTGGAGATCGTGGCCGACGCCAGCTGCGTCCAGCACGACGTCGATGCCGTGCTTGCGCAGGAGATCCGCAGGCCCGACGCCGGAGAGCTGCAGGAGCTGCGGCGTGTTGTAGGCGCCGCTCGACAGCACGATCTCCTTTCGCGCCCGCGCGCGGTGCACGCTCGCGCCTTGCCGGAATTCGACGCCGACCGCACGGCGGCCTTCGAACAGCACGCGCTGGCCGAGTGCC
The DNA here is from genome assembly GCF_040546905.1 of Bradyrhizobium sp. S3.3.6. NCBI lineage: Bacteria > Pseudomonadati > Pseudomonadota > Alphaproteobacteria > Hyphomicrobiales > Nitrobacteraceae > Bradyrhizobium > Bradyrhizobium sp. S3.3.6. The sequence continues at coordinate 118,228 of NZ_JBEPOT010000008.1, forward strand.
TTGGTTTCAACCCTGAGATTGCTGCGCGTCCTCGCGGGGCCAAGATAGGCCACCGCCGTCGAGGCGCGACGGCCGTTGCGCGTCGTGGTCTGGAACAGGCCGACGCCTTCCTGCGTGGCGCCGTTGAAATCGGGATTGTAGGGCAGACCGGTCTCGACCGCGGCGTCGATGAAGGCTTTCGACAGCGGATCGGTCACGACCATGTTGGAGACCGGCAGCGGTCCGCCGCTGCCGTGATATTGATCGGCGCCGCGCGTCTGGTTCTCCGCCTTCTTGAAATAGGGCAGCACGTCGTCATAACCCCAGCCGGCATTACCGTGCTGGCGCCAGCGATCGTAGTCCTCATGCTGGCCGCGAACATAGAGCAGGCCGTTGATCGAGCTCGATCCGCCCAGCGTTTTGCCGCGTGGCTGAAACACCTGGCGGCCCTTCAGCTCGGGCTCCGGCTCGGTCTGGTACATCCAGTTGACGGTCTTTTCCTTGAACAGCTTGCCGTAGCCGAGCGGCACGTGGATCCAGATGTTGGAATCCTTCGGGCCGGCCTCGAGCAGCAGCACGCTGTGCTTGCCGTTCGCCGACAGGCGATTGGCGAGCACACAGCCGGCAGAGCCGGCGCCGACGATGATGTAGTCGAACTCGGGATCGGACGGGGCGAGAATGGAATTTGCGTTCATGCGCTATTGTTCTTCTTGTCGGTGTGGGCGTTTCCAGTGTCGTGATTAGCACAATCATGCGCGGAGGCGCAGCGCCTCGACCAGCGACTTGAACGCACGGGCATATTCCGCGCCCGCCCTTGCGATATCGGCGCGCCCGGCGCAAGCGACCGCGGCTTCCGTCACAGCACCGAGCAGCAGCCGCGCCAGCGGCTCGACCGGCTGCCTTGCGATCAGGCCGGCCTCCATCGCCACCGCGAGTGCACGCGGCATCTTGCCGCCAAAGTGTTTTGCGTCGATCTCGCGCCAGCGCTCCCAGCCGAGCACGGCCGGACCGTCGCGCAGAATGATCTGGCCGGTCGGCCCCTTGGCGGTCACAGCAAAATAATGCTGGGTGCCGGCGACCATCGCGGCCAGCACGTCCTTCTCGGCGCGCGCGGTGCTGTCGATCTCGGCGACGAGGTCGCGCGAGACCAGGTCGAACACCGCTTCGAACACCGCCTCCTTGGTCCTGAAGTGATGATAGACCGCGCCCTTGGCGACGCCGGCGGCTTCGGCGATCTCGTCCATCGTCGTCGCGGCAAACCCTTGCATCCCGAACAACCGGCGCGCCGCCGTCAGGATCGCCTCCGATGTCGCGGCCCGCCGCTCCGCCTGCTTCGCCATCAGCCCCGTCTAGTCCAATTCGGCGGATCCCACCAGTTGACTTTTCGACCAAGGGTCGGTATTTACAGACCGTCAGTCGGTTTGTAACTCGAGGTGCTGCCAATGCCGAGCCGTGAGATTGTCGAAGCCTTTGCAAAGCGGTTGGAGGATGGCGATTTTGTCGGAGCGATCCTCGATTACTACTCTCCGGACGCCGCGACGTATGAAAACCAGACCGAACCCATGGTCGGTCGCGACAAGCTCGCGGCCAAAGAGCGCGGCGTGCTGGCGGCCTTCAAGGAAGTCAAGGCGGTGCGGATCGGGCCGAGCCTGATCGAAGGCAATAATGTCGCCTCACGCTGGAAGTTCAGCTTCACCAATGCCGAAGGTGTGACGCGGACACTCGACGAAATCGCGTGGCAGACCTGGCGGGGCGACCAGCTGATCGAGGAGCGGTTCTATTACGATCCGAAGCAGATGGGACGATGAACGGGCGCCCTCAAGGCCGAACTGCTAGCGTCAAACCGCATCCGCCCGCAGCAGCGTATCCACGGTGATGGTTCCCCGCGCGCGCGAAACGCAGGCGCAGATCTTCTGGTTGCTTTGCTTCTGGTGATCACTGAAGAAGACGTCGCGATGGTCGATCTCGCCGTCGACCTCGACGACGTCGATGGCGCAGAGGCCGCATTCGCCGCGCTTGCAGTCGGCTATCACCTCAAAGCCGCTGGCGTTGAGGACATCAAGCATCGAGCGCTCGCGCGGGATTTCGAGCTCGACACCGGAGCCCTTCAGGCGCACGCGGAACGTCTCTGTCGGCAGCGTGCCGCTGGAGCCGAACGTCTCGTAGCGGAGATCGGGAAGCGGATGCCCGGCGCCGATCCAGGCGTGGCGGGCGGCATCGAGCATGCGCATCGGGCCGCAGAACAGCGTCAGCGTACCCTTCGGCAGTGCGGCGAACAGGCTGTCGAGATCGAGCCGCTTGCCTTCATCGCTGGCATGGACGACCAGGCGGTCGCCGAGCAGGCTTGAGAGCTCGTCGAGATAGGCGGCGTCAGCGCGCCCGCGCACGGCGTAGTGCAGCGTGACAGCGGCGCCGCGGCGCGCCAGCGCCTGTGCGGCACTGATGATCGGGGTGATGCCGATGCCGCCGGCGATCAGGCAATAGTTTTGGCGCGTCCAATCGACCGCGAGCAGCGACGACGGCCGCGTAATGTCGAGCCGTGCGCCCGGCGCGAGCTGCCACATGTAGCGTGAGCCGCCGCGGGAATCCTCCGCACGGCGCACCGCGATCCTGAAGCCTTGCGGCGAGGCTTCACCGACGAGCGAATAGGACCGTGTCTCGGGCTGGCCGTCGATGGTGACGCTGACATTGATGTGGCTGCCGACCGGATAGGCGCTGCCATCGAACTGGTCGGGCCGAATCAGGAATTCGCGGATGGCGGGCGCAAGATCGCGGGTCGAGACGAGCGTGGCCGGAATCCAGGTTTCGACGAAGCGCATGGTGCCCTCAATCGGTTGCGGTCATGATCCGCGCCAGCGCCGGCAGCAAATCGAGATGGGTGCGGTTGCGCAGCGCGAGCCTTAAGTTGCGCACCGCGAGCCGGGCGTGCTCGCGCATCACGGCCTCGGCCCGTGCGCCCTCGCGGTTCTCGATCGCGTCGATCACGACGCGGTGGTGCTCCTGCCCGATGATCAGGATCTGCTGCGCCTCGGGCAGTGCCGACTGCGCCATCACGAAGGCGCTCGGCGAGGCGAACGGCAGCGCCGAGGCGCGGTCGATCTGCCGGATCAGCGGCGGGCTGCGCGACAATTCGGTGAGCAGCGCGTGGAAGCGCGCGTTCAGCGCGACATAGGACGAGAAGGCTTCGATCGAGATCGGCACCTGCCGCAGCAGCTCGTCGATCGCGGCGAGGCACTCCTTGAGCGGCTCGAGCTCGCGCGCGGAGACGCCGCGCTCGGCGGCAAAGCGCGCGGCGAGGCCTTCCAGCGTGCCGCGCAGCTCGATGGAATCGGAGATGTCGCGCTCGGAGAACGCTTTCACCATGAAACCGCCGGAGGGAATCGCCTCCAGCAGGCCCTCCTCCTCCAGCCGCACCAGCGCCATGCGCACCGGCGTGCGCGAGGCGCCGGTGGTCTCCACCGCCTGCAGCTCGGAGATGCGCTCGCCGGGACGTAAAGTCCCCGACAGGATCTGGTCGCGCAACGCGAGCTGCGCCTTCACGGTCTGCGAGACGGAGCGGTCGACCTCACGTTCGGCCATGATCTACTCCGCGGCCTGGAGCTGCTGCGGCGGGTTCTCCTTCGCGAGCATCCTGTCGATCAGCTTGCGCATCCACATCGCGCCGGCGTCGATATTGAGATTGTAGAAGATGCGGTCCGGGTTCTCGTCCATGGCGCGCTGCTGCGCCTCCAGGATCAGCTCGTCCTCGTGGAAGATGCCGGAGACGCCGTCGCGGATTTCGGTGGTAATGCGCTGCTCGCCGATCTGATAGTTGCGCACGAACGCCCAGAAATAGTGGCAGGTCTTCTCGGTCTCGGGCGTGATGGTGTTGAGCACAAAGCCGTTGACGCCCTGCGAGCGGTCGCCTTCCGGCGCGCCGGTGCCGGTTGGCGCCACGCCGACGTCGATGGCGATGGTGCACGGCGCCTCGAAGCGGATGATCTGCCAGCGGTCGACGAGGCCGGACTTGCCGAGCTGTTTGGCCCAGAACGGCGGCGCCTCGATGCCGCGCATCCAGCGCGTCACCGTCACCGTCTTCTCGCCATGGGTGACGTCGAACGGCGCTTCGGCGACCGCGTCATTGCCGATGGAGGAGCCGTGCACAAACGTCTCGTGGGTGAGGTCCATGAGATTGTCGAGCACGAGGCGGTAGTCGCAATTGACGCGGATGGTCTTGCCGTCGCCGGCCCAGGCCGGATCGTGATTCCAGTGCATGTCGGGCACCAGCGCGGGATCGGCGAGCGCTGGATCGCCCATCCAGAGCCAGACGTAGCGGTGACGCTCGACGACGGGATAGGCGCGCACGCAGGCAGACGGGTTGATGGTCTCCTGCGAGGGCATGAAGGTGCAGCGGCCCTGCGCGTTGTATTTCAGGCCGTGATAGCCGCAGACGACGGTGTCGCCTTCGAGCCGGCCCTTGGACAGCGGCACCAGCCTGTGCCAGCAGGCATCCTCCAGCGCGGTCACCGCGCCGTCGGCCTTGCGGTACATCACGACGTGCTTGCCGCAGATCGTCCGCGGCAACAGCGCCGGCTTGACGTCGGCGTCCCAGGCGGCGGCGTACCAGGCGTTCATGGGGAAGGGTTTTGTCATTGGGCGATCTCCCAAGGCTTATGTATGCGCTATGTATACAATAGCTGGGAGACGGAATGATTCAAGGCCTGAATTGCCGTATTATAATACCTTCTTCTGATGCTGTGTATACAGGATTAACCCCGTTGTCATTCCCCGCGAAGGCGGGGAATCCAGTACTCCGCGGCGGTCGTTGATTCATCAAATCGGCGCCGCGGAGTGCTGGATCACCCGCTTTCGCGGGTGATGACATCATCTGGGGTAACGATAGCGGCGCTCGGCTCGGTCCCTACGCCCCGAACACCTTCTTCAGCCCGGCCTGCGCCTCTTGCTGAATCCGCTTCAGGTGCTCGGTGCTGCGGAAGCTTTCCGCGTAGATCTTGTAGACGTCCTCCGTCCCCGACGGCCGCGCGGCGAACCAACCATAGTCGGTTTCGACCTTGATGCCGCCGAAGGGCTGGCCGTTGCCGGGCGCCTTGCTGAGCGTGGCGCGGACCGGATCGCCGGCGAGGTCCTTCAGTCCAAGTTGCTCGGGCGTGACGGATTTCAAGATGTTCTTCTGCGGCGCGGTCGCTGCGACGTCGATGCGGGCGTAATGGGGCACGCCGAGCTCGGCGGTGAGATCGCCAAAGAGCTGGCTCGGATCGCGGCCGGTCTTGGCCATGATCTCGGCTGCGAGCAGGCCGAGGATGATGCCGTCCTTGTCGGTGGTCCACACCGTGCCGTCGCGGCGCAGGAACGAGGCCCCAGCGCTCTCCTCGCCGCCGAAACCGAAGCCGCCCGTGAGGAGCCCGTCGACGAACCATTTGAAGCCGACCGGCGTCTCCACCAGCTTGCGGTCGAGCTTCTTGGCGACGCGGTCGATGATCGAGCTCGACACCACGGTCTTGCCGATCGCAGCGCTGCCGCCCCAGTTCGGGCGATGCGCGAACAGATAGGAGATCGCGGTCGCCAGATAATGGTTCGGATTCATCAGGCCGCCGGTGCGCGTCACGATGCCGTGGCGATCGGCGTCGGTGTCGTTGGCAAACGCAACGTCGAACCGGTCACGCATCGCGATCAGGCTCGCCATCGCATAGGGCGAGGAGCAATCCATGCGGATCTTGCCGTCCCAGTCGACGGTCATGAAACGGAAGGCCGGATCGATCGCCTCGTTCACGACACTGGCCTTGAGGCCATAGCGCGCGATGATCGGATGCCAGTAATGTACGGCAGCGCCGCCGAGCGGGTCGATGCCGATATTGATGCCGGCGGATTTGACCAGCTCGAGATCGACGACATTGCCGAGATCGGCAACATACGGGGTAATGTAGTCGTAGGCGTGAACGGTCGACGATTTCAGCGCCCTGGCATAGTCGATGCGCTTCACGCTCCTGAGGCCGTCGGCGAGATAGGCGTTGGCGCGCTTCTCGACGACACCGGTGACATCCGTGTCAGCCGGCCCGCCATGCGGCGGATTGTATTTGTAGCCGCCATCCTCCGGCGGATTGTGCGAGGGCGTGACGACAACGCCATCGGCCAGACCCGACGTGCGGCCCTTGTTGTAGGTCAGGATCGCGTGCGAGATGACAGGCGTCGGCGTGTAGCCGCCGTCCTTGTCGATCATCACCTCGACGCCGTTGGCCGCGAACACTTCGACGGCGCTGACGAGCGCCGGCTCGGCCAGCGCATGGGTGTCGATGCCGATGAAGAGCGGCCCGGTCAGCCCCTTTTCTTTTCTGTAGTCACAAATGGCCTGCGTGGTCGCGAGGATGTGGCCTTCGTTGAAGGAGCTCTTCAGCGAGGTGCCGCGATGGCCGGAGGTGCCAAACGCCACCCGCTGCGCCGGGTCGGCCGCGTCCGGCTTGCCCGCGAAATAGGCCGTCACCAGCCGCGGAATGTTGGCGAGCGCGTCCGGCGAGACCACTTTGCCCGCCGCGGGATCAACATCAGCCACTGAAATATCCTCGTCCTGTCGTACAGAGATTGCGCCACACCATAGCATCGGCCGGGCCCGCGCCAAGGGCACAACACGCGCGGTGGGCGGCTGTTCCGGAGATCGTGCTATGGTCTTCTTTTGATCTGGTCTTTTTTCGAGTCGGCACATGGCGCTGTTTCACAGGCTCTTATTTCTGCTGATTGGCTCGCTCGCGATGGGCTTTGCGCCAGCGCGGGCCGCGGAATTCTACACCGAGGACCTCCGCATCCCGATGACGGAAGCCGGGCCGCAGGGACTGGAGGCGTTTCTGGTCCGCCCGGCCGGGACCAAGCGCTATCCGCTCGCGCTGCTCAGCCACGGCACGCCGCGCAGCTTTGGCGATCGCGCGACCATGACGGCGCATGCATATTACGGCATCGCGCTCGAATATGCCCGGCGCGGTTTCGCCGCGCTGATCGTGATGCGGCGCGGCTACGGCACCTCGCCCGGCGGCCGGGCCGACAGCGCCGGCGGCTGCGCCAATGCCGCCTATTTGCCGGCGGCAGCCGTTGCGATCGCGGATTTGCGCGCGGCGATCGATGCGATGTCGCGCCGGGCTGATGTCACCACGACGAGCATGATCGCGGCCGGCCATTCCGCCGGCGGGCTCGCCACCGTCGCGCTGACGGCGCAGCCGCCGCCCGGCCTCGTCGCCGCGATCAGCTTTGCCGGCGGCCGCGGCTCGCGCGACGATGACGAAGACGTCTGCAACGAGGATGGGCTGGTGCAGGCCTTCGCCAGCTTCGGCAAGTCCTCACGGGTGCCGATGCTGTGGGTCTACGCGACCAACGATCTGTACTTCGGCCCTGACCTGGCGCGCCGCCTCTATGCCGCCTTTCGCGCCGGCGGCGGCAGCGCGAAATTCGTCACGGCACCGCCTTACGGCGACGACGGCCACTATCTCTATTCCGTGGCCGGCCGCCCGCAATGGACGCCTTATCTCGACGCCTTCCTGCGCGAGCGCGGGCTCGCCCACGACATGCTGAGCCCGCCCGATCCGCTGCCGCCGCCGGGCCATTTCAGTGACGCGGCGAAAGCCGAGTTTGCGCGCTATCTCGCCAGCACCATGCCGCACAAGGCCTTTGCGGTATCGCCCAATGGCGGTTACGGCTGGCGCTCGGGGCGCAACACCGTGGACGATGCGCAACGCGATTCGCTCGCGGCCTGCATGAAATGGTCGCCGACCTGCACGCTCTACGCGGTCGACGACCAGCTGGCGGGGACGACACGACAAATCACCACGGATCAAAGCGCCCGCACACGATAGGTACGCGGGCGATCGGATCTTTCGACAGTTGAGATCAGAGCCGCTCGCTGAGCGCGAGCTTGTAGCCGACACCGGTGACGGTGGCGATGACGGGCGTGCCGCTGCCGACGAGCTTGCGACGCAGCCGCGCCACCAGCGCATCGACCGTGCGGATGTCGACCTCGGCCTGGCGGTTGCTGACGACCTCGATCAGATAGTCGCGGCTGAGCGGCCTGCCATCCGCACCGACGAGCGCGGCGAGCAGATCGAACTCGGCGCGCGTCAGCGCCACCGGCTTGCCGTCGCTGCCGAGCAGCTCGCGCCGCGTCAGGTCGATGATCCAGTCGCCGAAGGCGATCGAATTGTGGTTGCGCGCCGCCTTGCGGTCGATCGAGCGCCGCCGCAGCACGCTGCGCGCACGCGCCAGCAGCTCGCGCAGATTGATCGGCTTGGTGACGTAATGATCGCCGGCGATCTCGAGGCCGAGGATGCGGTCGACATCGGTGTCGCGGCGGGTCACGAAGATGATGCCCGCATTGCTGGTCGCCTGGATCTCCCTGGCGAGCTCGAAGCCGTCGCCGTCGGGCAACTGCAAATCGAGGAAGACCAGATCGGTGCGCGCGCGCAGCGCCTGGCGACATTCCGCGCAGGTACCGGCGCCGACCACGTCGAAATTGTTCTCGCTGAAGTAACCGACCAGCATCGTCCGGATCACCGGGTCGTCTTCGACCACAATCAATCGCTCGCGCCCGATAGGACGCAATTCCTGAAGTGCGGAATCGGCCACGATGTTGGATGTCCTGTGTGCGTTTGAGCCGCCCTGAAAATTCAGGCCGCCGCGCGACGCGCTGTCCTGTGAACGTACATTCACGGCTTATTCGAGCCCCCGAAACTGCCTGCTTGAACACTAGGCTTGTTATGCTGCCCAAACAATATTGGTCACGGTATTGAAGTATTAAGTATGAATTGGCCCACACTTCTCACTGAGCGCACCGATGCGCGGAACTCGGCCCGCTTCGGCCCGCGCCCGGCACCAACAAGCCTGCTCATCCGGCTCTGGATTCAACCGCCGGTTAACGTAAAGGAAGGCTTCCGCTTCGGTTTGGACGTCACCGCCTCTATGCTTTCGCATCGCAAGCGCGAGAGAACGGCAAGACCACGGAGCAGGCGTGATGCAGGGGCAGGCCCGGTTGGCTGCCGGTCGGACCGACCGAGGCGCAACGCCCTTCGGCCGCTCGCACAGCCTCGACTTCCTGCGCGGCCTTGCCATCGTCGGCGTGATGGCGATCCACGTCTCGCAATCTTTTCCGTCAAATATCCATGCCGTCGATTACGCCTTCATGTGCGGCTGGACCGGCGTCAACGTGTTCTACTTCGTCAGCGCCATGACAATGTGCCTGATGTGGACACAGCGCACCGAAGCGAGCCCGACGCGCAAATTCTACATCCGCCGCTTCTTGCGCATCGCGCCGCTGTTCTGGCTCGCGATCCCGGTCTACCTGTTCATCAACGGCACGGGCCCGAGCACCAACGCACCGAACGGCATCGGACCGCTCCAGGTGATCCTGACCGCGACGTTCCTGCACGGCTTCTGGCCGGACAGCGTCAATAGCGTCGTGCCGGGCGATTGGTCGATCGCAGCCGAGATGATGTTCTATCTTTTCTTCCCGTTCGTGATCACGGCGTTCGGATCGCGCCGTCATCTCTATCTTGCGCTCGCGATCGTGCTGCACCTCGTCAATGTCTGCCTGTTCAAGCCGTGGGCGTTCGCGCTGTTCTCGGCCTATTACGGCCCCGGCCACGAGGCGTTCGTCTGGAACGCGCTGCACATCAGCTTCCTGAACCAGTTGCCGGTCTTCCTGGTCGGCTGCGCGCTGTTCTTCACGCTGCGCGACGGTTTTGCGAAGTCTGACGCCGCGATCCTCGCAGGCTTCGTCGCGCTGTCCTTTGTCGCCGACCGCGCGACCGGATCGCACGAGTTCAACTATCTCGTGATCAACCTCGTGCTCGGCGCACTCGTGTTCTGGTGCATCCGCCTTGCGATCCGCCTGCAACCACTCGAGGCGCTCGGCCGCAACTCCTATTCGATGTACCTGTCGCATTTCGCGGTGATCTTCGGCCTGCACCAGATCTGGCCGTTCGCGGACGGGCTGGCGTCGCTGCTGCTCGCCTATGTCGTCACGGCAGTACTGAGCTATCTGGTCGCGCGCGCGACCTGGCACCTGGTCGAGCGGCACGCGCAGGATCTGGCGCATCGCCTGACATCTTCGGCGACCAAAGCCGCGCGCGCGGAGCCCGTCACCACGGCTCGCGTGGCGCTCAACAGCCGCAGCGCCGGCGTATGATCGGCCTCATGACGTTCCCACCTCGACCCGGAACGACAACTGCTCCTCTGCCCCGGGTGCGATGTGCATCAGGCCCGGCTTGTCGCTGAAATCGCCGTCGAAGTCTTTGGGGCTGGCATAGCCGCGCCAGGGTTCGATGCAGAGGAACGGCGCGCCTGATGGTTTCGACCAGACGCCGAGTTCGCGAAAGCCGCGCCAGGACATTTTGAGCCAAGGCCCGGTGCCATCCGTGGAGGCATAGCGGACCGCATCACTTTTGACGGGGTCGAGGATGACGGCGTCATTGGCGAACAGGGCTTCCGACAGGGGAAGCACAGTGCCTCGGACGGGGCTTGGATCCGTTGCCGCGAGCAGGAGTCCGCCCTCGACACGGCGAACCGGAGACGGCTCCTCGTTCGTGAACGTCAGGGCGTAGCTCTCTTTCGGCACGCCAGCCTGAAGCGGCCAGTTGAAAGCGGGATGGCCACCGAGCGACGCCGGCAATGTCACCTGGCCGGTGTTGGCGACCGTGAGCGAGAGATCGAGACCGGACTCGTCGAGCGCATAGGCCGCCGTCAGCCGGAACGCGAACGGATAGAGCGCGCGCGTCGCCTCGCTGTCCTCGAGCACGAGCGTGCAACGGCTCTCGCCGCGCTCCGCCCAGACAAAACGGCTGTCGCGCGCAAAGCCATGCTGGGTCATCCGGTAGGTCTTGCCCCGGTACCGCATCTCGTCATTGGCGAGACGCCCGACGATCGGAAACAGCAGCGGCGCATGGCGCGCCCAGGCGGGACCTGCCGGCCAGACGAACTCAGTGCCGTCCTTGTGCTTGAGCGAGCACATCTCGGCGCCGTGCGCCTTGATGGTCGCGGTGAGAGGCCCGCTGCGGATCGTGTGGGTGTCGTCGGTCATGGCAGTCCTCCATCACGCCGAAGGCCCGAAGGGCATCTGGCCTCATGCGAGCAGACCATACCGCATTGGAAACGATTTCGCTCGCCCTGGAACGAGGCGAGCGAACAGCCGCAACGCTCAGTGGCGCATTGCCGTGCTAGGCTCGGGACGACCGTCCCACGCTTTCATAAACGAAGCCGGCCGCAGCCATCTCCTCGGGGCGGTAGATGTTGCGGAGGTCGACGACGACGGGCTGCGCCATGATCGCCTTCAGCCGGTCGAGATCGAGCGCGCGGAACTGCACCCATTCGGTGACGATGACCAGCGCGTCGGCACCTTGCGCGCAGGAATACGCGTCCTCGCAATAGGTGATGCTGGGCAGCTCGCCCTTCGCCTGCTCCATGCCGACGGGATCGAACGCCTTCACCTTCGCACCCATGTCGATCAGGCCGGTGACGAGCGGGATCGACGGCGCATCGCGCATGTCGTCGGTGTCGGGCTTGAAGGTGAGACCGAGCACGGCGATGGTCTTGCCGCGCAGCGAGCCGCCGAGCGCCTGGCTTACTTTCCGCGCCATCGCGCGCTTGCGGTTCTCGTTGACCGCCAGCACGGATTCGACGATGCGCAAGCTCACGTCGTAATCCTGCGCGATCTTGATCAGCGCCTTGGTGTCCTTCGGGAAGCAGGAGCCGCCGAAGCCGGGACCGGCGTGCAAGAACTTGGTTCCGATGCGGTTGTCCAGGCCAATGCCGCGTGCGACCTCCTGGACGTTGGCGCCGACCTTTTCCGAGAGATCGGCGATCTCGTTGATGAAGGTGATCTTGGTCGCGAGGAACGCATTGGCAGCGTATTTGATCATCTCGGCGGTGCGGCGTTCCGTGAACATCAGCGGCGCCTGATTCAGCGACAGCGGGCGGTAGATGTCGCCCATCACCTTGCGGCCGCGCTCGTCGGAGGTGCCGACGACGACGCGATCGGGGAACTTGAAGTCGCGGATCGCGGCGCCCTCGCGCAGGAACTCAGGATTGGAGGCGACGACGACGTCGGCTAGCGGATTGGCCTCGCGGATGATGCGCTCGACCTCGTCACCGGTGCCGACCGGCACGGTCGACTTGGTCACCACGACGGTGAAGCCGGACAGCGACCGCGCGATCTCCTTCGCGGCGGCGTAGACGTAGGAGAGATCGGCGTGGCCGTCGCCGCGACGCGAGGGTGTGCCGACCGCGATGAACACGGCGTCGGCGTCGGCAACCGGCTTCGACAGGTCGGTGGTGAAGTCGAGCCGCTTGGCCTTCACGTTGGTCGCGACCAGCTCGTCGAGGCCCGGCTCATAGATCGGGATCTCGCCGCGATGAAGCGCCGCGATCTTCTTCTCGTCCTTGTCGACGCAGGTGACGTCGTGACCGAAATCCGCAAAGCAGGCTCCGGACACCAGTCCGACATACCCCGTGCCGATCATCGCAATTCGCATGAGAAACTCTTTCCGTTGACGACGGATGCTCCACTGAACACCCTAGACCATTTCTCTATCCGGCCGCACGCCCAACATTAGGGCAGGCTGCTTTGCGCAGCCGAACAAACCTTAGCCGTCGCCGCCCGGGTATTTTCTTGTGTCCTGCCGTCGCTTCGGCGATCACACGCCGTGGTACTTTCGATACCATTCGACGAAACGCGCGAGGCCTTCCGCGATTGGCGTCGACGGCGCGAAACCGACGTCGCGCTGGAGGGCGGAAATGTCGGCGCGCGTCTCCAGGACGTCGCCGGCCTGCATCGGCAGCAGCTTGCGGATCGCAGGCTTGCCGATGATCCTCTCGAGCGTCTCGACGAACTCGAGCAGCTTGACCGACCTGTTGTTGCCGATGTTGTAGACGCGGTACGGCGCATAGCTCGACGAATTTTCAGGCCGCTCCGCGTTCCACGCGGGATTCGGAGCTGCGGGCCGATCGAGGGTGCGGATCACGCCCTCGACGATGTCGTCGACATAGGTGAAGTCGCGCCACATGTCGCCATTATTGAAAATCTTGATCGGCTCATTCGCGAAGATCGCGCGCGTGAACAGATAAGCGGCCATGTCGGGCCGCCCCCACGGACCGTAGACGGTGAAGAAGCGAAGACCGGTCACCGGCAACTTGTGAACATGCGCAAAGGTGTGCGCCATCAGCTCGTTGGCCTTCTTGCTCGCGGCGTAGAGGCTGACCGGGTGGTTGACCGATTGCTCGGTCGAATACGGCAGGGTGCGATTGGCGCCATAGACCGAGCTCGACGAGGCGTAGACGAGATGCGCCAGACCATGGCGCCGGCCGGCCTCGAGCACGGTGACGAAGCCGTCACAATTGGCACGGATGCTGGTGATGGGATCGTCGATCGAGGCACGGACGCCCGGCTGCGCTGCAAGGTGGACAACCCGATCGGGCGCGACTTCATCGAATACGCGGATCACCGCGGCAAAATCGGCAAGGTCGATCTCGTGGAAACTGAAGCCGGGAAGGTGCTTGAGCTTTTCGAGGCGCGCGCGCTTCAGCGCCGGATCGTAATACGGCGTGAACGCATCGATACCAACGACCTGCTCGCCACGCGCCAACAGCCGTTCACAAACGTGCATTCCGATAAAGCCGGCAGCGCCGGTCACGATCACTGGTCGCAAAGTTGTCATCTCGTTCATTCCGCGAATGCAATGCCAGACCAGGACATGAGAGGCAAGGTTTTGACGATGACGACATCATCGAGTCAGGCTTGTCGTCCATGTAAGCGCATCGAATTGTGTAGGAAACATGATGGCATCATGCATCCACGCATGCTATCCGGCTGCGAGGATACTCGGACGATAGCGCTGCATGTGCTAGAGATCATATCGACCGTCCATTCCGCGCGGATGCCCAGTCTTGAGGCATTGTTCGCGCAAGACACGCGCAAAGAAAAAGATCGGCTTTGAAACTTTCCATCAACGGCAGGTTCCTGACACAATCGCTGACAGGCGTGCAACGCTATGCCGCCGAGATCGTCAAAGCGATGGACCGCCTGCTCACGAGCGGCAAGGCGGCACCGCAACTCCTGGATGCGGAGTGGCAGATCCTGGTGCCGCCGGATGCACAGGCGCTCGCCGGTCTTGGCCGCATCAAGGTCAAGCAGGTCGGAACTTTGCGCGGGCACGCATGGGACCAGATCGATCTGGCGCGCGCGGCCGCCGGCACGCGTCTCGTCAGCCTCGCCAATTCCGGTCCGGTGCTCCACCGCGACCATCTTGTCGTCATTCACGATGCACAAGTGTTCAAACGGCCGGACTTCTTCAGCTGGCGATACCTCGTCTTGCATCGATCGCTCGGCTATTTGCTGGCACGCACCGCAACCATTGCAACGGTTTCGGCGTTTTCACGCAACGAACTTGCCGACGCGCTCTCGCTGGATCCCGCATCGATCCCGATCGTTCCAAACAGTGCGGAGCACTTCGCCTCGGTCGCGCCCGATTTCTCGATCATCGAGTCCCTGCGCCTCGAACCCTACCGCTTCTTCCTCTTTGTCGGCTCGATGACGAAGAACAAGAATGTCGACACAGCCATTCGTGCGGCCGAGCGGCTCGGCCGTCCGGATTTCCCGCTGGTCGTGGTCGGAGGCGACAACAGCAAGGTCTTCGGCGGCGGCGCGACCGAGTCGAAAGCCGGAATCGTCATCGCCGGCCGCCTCAAGGACGAGGAAGTCGCCGCGCTCTTCGCCCGGGCTGCAGCTTTCGTGTTTCCGAGTCTGTACGAGGGCTTCGGCATCCCTCCCCTGGAGGCGATGTACTTCGCCTGCCCGGTCATTGCGAGTTCCGCGGAAGCCGTTCGCGAGACCTGCGCTGACGCCGCCGTCTACTTCGACCCGCTCAACCCCGGCGAGTTGTCGGCACGGATGCACGAAAGAATTGATCTCGGCAGGATTTCGCCGGCGGAACAAGAGAAGCAGCGGGAGCGGCTCGCGACATATTCGTGGACCAAATCGGCCGCCGCCATGCTCGATGTGCTCGCCAAATCGGCTCCGCAGGCCGCATCCCGCGGAGCGGCACCATGACTCGGCCCAAATATTGCTGCTTGGAGACGGTACACATGGTCTCTGCGAGACAAGGAAGGATCGACCGTTGTCCAGCGGCCTGAAGGTTCTGCATGTCGCCGAGACGGTGAGAGGCGGCATCGCAACCTACCTCAACGAGCTTCATCCGCATCAGAGCGCGAGCTTCGGACGCGGGAACGTCAGCTATGTCGTTCCGTCCGACCATCGCGGCGACCTGGTCAACATCGAGGATGAGGCCGTCACCACCTTCCCGCGCGACGGCCGCAACGCTGTCGGCCTGTTTGCCATGTTGTCCGCGACCATGCGCGCGGTCCGCCAGCAGCAGCCGGACATCATTCACCTGCATTCGTCATTCGCCGGGCTCGTGGTGCGGCCGGTGCTGTGGCTGGCCTACCGGCGCTCTCGCATCGTCTATTGTCCGCACGGATGGGCCTTCGGCCGCGAGACGGGCCGTCTCAGCCGCGCCGTCACCGAGTTCACCGAACTTGTGCTGTCGAAGCTGACCCATCGCATCGTCTGCATCTCGGAGAGCGAGCGGGTCGACGCCAGGCGGGCCGGAATTGCGGCAAAACGCCTCGTCCTCGTGCACAACGGGATTTCCAAGCAGCGCCCCACGCTCGATACGCGCGCAGCACCGTGGCGGTCGGAGAAGATCAAGGTCCTGTTCATCGGACGCCTCGACCGCCAGAAGGGATATGATCTCCTGATCGAGGCGGCCCGCGCGCTCGGAGCCACGCTGGATGTGCGCCTCATCGGCGCCTCGGTCGTCAGCAAATTCCGGAGAAGCGATCTGCCCTCCAACGTTACGCTGCTGGGCTGGATGGACCGCAACCAGATCGAGGCCGAACTGGATCAGGCCGACATGGTGGCGATTCCGTCGCGCTGGGAAGCATTCGGCCTCGTTGCCATCGAGGCGATGCGTGCGGCCAAGCCGATCATCGCATTCCGCATCGGCGCCCTGCCGGAAATCGTCGAGGACGGCGCCACCGGCGTGCTGTGCGACGAAGTCTCGCCCGAAAAGCTGATTGAAGGATTCAAGCGCGCCACCAGGCTCGATCTGCCTGCGGTCGGCCGGGCCGGATATGAGCGCTTCACCCGCCTCTACGACATCGAGCAGACCCATCGCAACCTGAGCGCGGTCTATGCCGACGTCCTGCAATTGGGCGAGAGCGAGACCGGCGAGGCAAAGCTGCAGTCCGACTTCTCGAACAATCTGCGACCGTAGGGACCTGTCGATCAGGCCATCCGGTGGACGTCGCCCTGCGCCAGGTCGGCATCGATGACGCGTTGATCGGAGAACGACCACGCGATCGCGAACATGACGGCCATCGCACAAATGAGAAAGCCGGCTGCGAGCAGCCCGGTTTGCAACATTGTCTTCGCCTTCCCTTTTGTTTGGCCGATACCTAGCCGGATCGGGATTAGGAAGACCTTACGGACGCCAGCGTGACGCCAGCTTCCAAATCTAAGCGTTAACGGAGGCGGAATCCCGTTACTGAAATATCGACGCAGTATCCGTGCAGGATTTCTGCAACGCAGGGTACGCCGAGGTCCGAATCCGACACTTGAACTTTACGGCGATGTCGCTTCGCGGCGAGGCTGTCGGATGCACGCGGGCCGACGTCAGCACCGCTCACAAGAGCGGCATCTGCCTTAATCATGACATCGATCTGACACTCGTATGGCCTCGCTGCGAACTGCATCAAAAAGAGCGTATTCCGCACAATTTTTGGACAGAAATTTGCTCGTGTATCACGGTTCACAAGTGGCAATAAGGTCACAGCCATAAGTGCTTTACCATAAACACGAAGAGGCAGCAGTGACTCAGTAGCTGGACAGTTGCTACGGTGATTCAGATTTTAGGTGCGTACGAGGGAACGACATTGGCTAAGACCGAACAGGCTCATTTGGATTTCGGAATTGGCCGGATTCTGGCTGTCGCTACGATCAGCATCTCGTTGACCGGCTGCGCGGGCTTCATTCCCCTAGACGCTCCCGATGCCGTATCCACGCAAAAAAATGCCGCGCTGGTCACCGAGCCGACCGCGCCGCTCGCCTATGCCCTGCTGCCGGCCAATCCGGCCGTGCTGCGGGCGACCAACGGGTTTACGGACAGCGCCGGACTGCTGTTCTCCCGCCTCCCCGGCGGCAATTATCGCGACGTCACCATCGGCGTCGGCGACATCGTCACCGTGACAGTCTACGAAGCGCAGGCGGGCGGCCTGTTCATTCCGCGAGAAGCCAGCGTGCGGCCGGGCAATTTCGTCGACATCCCGCGCCAGCAGGTCGACCAGTCCGGCAACATCAACATCCCCTACGCCGGATCGATCAAGGTCTCCGGCCTGACGCCGCGCGCCGTCTCGAGCATCATCCGCGAACGCCTCAAGGATCGCGCCATCGATCCGCAGGCGGTCGTGAGCGTCGCGGAACAGCGCGGCAACCAGATCAGCGTGCTCGGCGAAGTCAATTCGCCGCAGCGCTTCCCGGTCGACCCGGGCGGCATCCGCCTGATGGGCGCGATCGCGCGCGCCGGCGGCCCAAAATATCCGTCCTACGAGAGCACGATCACGATCAAGCGCGAAGGACGCACCTACAACGAGTCGATGTCATCGGTCGTGCATCATCCCAGCGAGGACGTGCTGCTGGCTCCTGGCGACGTCGTCTTCCTCACCCGTATTCCGAGGGTGTACATGGCGTTCGGCTCGACGCCGTCGCCGGGTTCGATCGGCGGCACCAACAACCGCCGCTTCACCTTCGAGAACGACAACATGTCGCTTGCCGAGGCGCTCGCGAAGGCCGGCGGTCTCGATGGTTCTCGGGCCGATTCCAAGTCCATCTACGTCTATCGTTTCGAGCCGAAGCCGCTGCTCCAGCAGATCGGTGTCGACGTGTCGCAGTTCCCGACCGCGACCGTCCCGGCCGTCTACAAGTTCGACATGAGCAAGCCTGACGGCTGGTTCCAGGCCGATACGTTCAGGATGCGCGATCACGACGTGGTCTCGGTCGCTGAATCGCCATCGACCGAATTCATCAAGGTCATGGCTCCGCTGGACGCAGCTTCAACGAACGCGTCGAACATCTCCAGCGTCGTGGTCAACTCCAAATAACGGCCACAAGTAGCGGCCACGCTCGAGACTCTCTCTAGCCCGGATCTCGCCACGCGCGAGGTCCGGGCAGGATGTCATGGCCCGCTTCTTGAATATGGTGTGACTATTTCGGCCTCATTCCGACGTGATCGTTCACGCCGTTTTGGGCTCGAATGCGATTGCAGAGCCAGCTATTGCGTGGCAAGCGAGGTGCGCTCCCATCTACGATCAACGCATGAGGCGATCGTTGAAGATACTTATCGTGAACACCCTCTATCCTCCCGACATCATGGGTGGAGCCGAGGTATCGGTATCGCTGCTCGCAGAAGCCTTCATGCGCAACGGCCACCAGGTCGCCGTCGTCTGCCTGCAGCAGGCGGGCGACGTGTCGGTCGGGGATCGCAACGGCATCCGCACCTACCGGGTGCAGATCGACAATACATACTGGCCGTTCGGACAGACGCGGAAGCCGCCGCGGCTCGACCGACTGCGATGGCATCTGCGGGATACCTGGAACAGGCGTGCAGCCAAGCGCTTTGGCGCGATCCTCGACACCGAGAAGCCGGACGTCGTCCACACCAACAATCTGACCGGATTCTCCGTGTCGCTGTGGGCGGAGGCCAAGCGCCGCAACATCCGCGTCGTCCATACGCTGCGCGACTACTCGCTCATCTGCAAACGGTCGACGCTGTTCAGCAAGGGCGACACGTGCAAGCAGCGCTGCCTGGCATGCAAGACGATGACCATGCCATATCTCTACGCCTCGCGCATGGTTGATGCGGTGGTCTCCAACAGCCAGTATGTGCTGGAGCGGCACCTGAAACCCGGCTTCTTCCCGGGCGTACCTCACAAGGTGATCTACAATATCGCGGACGCCAGCGCGGGACTTGCCCCGCCGTCTCCGGACGCCGACCTGAGTTTCGGCTTTATCGGCCGGATTGAGCCCGAAAAAGGCATCGATGTCGTCCTTAAAGCAGTCTCCCTGCTCCCCGATTCGGGCTGGCAACTCAAAATCGCCGGAAAGGGCCTTGAAGCTTACGTGAGAGAGCTGAAGGGACGGTATGATAATCCGAGGATCAAATGGCTTGGCTTCGTAAGGTCCGCGGAATTTTACTCCGCCGTGGATGTTTGCCTAATTAGCTCGGTTTGGCCGGAGCCGTTGCCGCGTACACTGATAGAAAGCATCAATGCCGGACGTGCGACCATTTGCTCTACCGCCGGCGGAATACCAGAAATCTCTCATTTCTCGACGACACTCGGCTCGTACGAGCCAAGTGACTTCCACAAGCTCGCCGAACTGATGAAGCAGGCCATCAGCGAAGCGCCGAAATGGAAGCAGACTTTTCCGCCTCGGCCTGACTTTGCAGACAGCTTCACACCGGAAGCTGTCACCGGACAATATCTCGACGTCTATTTAGAAGGCAGCTCGAACACCGATGGAGAAAGATGAGAAGGGCTCTCGGGGTTCGTTCACAGACGATTATTGGATGAGATCCTTCCCATGAGGATATTGATCACATCGTCACTGTACCCGACACCGGGCGCACCGAAGGTGGTCGGCGGGGCCGAGATATTCGTGCGCCGCGTTGCCGACGGCCTTCTGAAGAATGGCGATGAAGTCGAAGTCGTTCGCGCCGCCTCGCTTCCTGAGCAGGCGATGGAGACAAGCAACGGCATCGACGTGTATTCGGCGCCGGTCAAGAACATCTACCGGCCCTTCACCGGACAGCGAAGCGCGCCTGCGCGCGGATTGTGGCACGCGACGGAGGACTGGCGTCAAAGCGCCGAACTTGTTGCCGACAGGATCAAGGCATTCAAGCCCGACGTGCTGCACTCGAACAACCTCTCGGGCCTCACCACGGCGGTGTGGAAGACAGCGGCCGAGCTCAATGTGCCGGTGCTCCACACATTGCACGACTACTACCTCACCTGCCCGCGGTGCTCGCGCTTCTCGAAGGGGAAGGCCTGCGAGCATACCTGCATGAGCTGCAGGCTGCTGACCATCAACCGCCGAAGCGCAACCAGATATCTGCGCGGCGTCGTCGGCGTGAGCCAGCGCATCCTCGACATCCATCTGGAGGCGGGCCTGTTCGCCGATACGCAGCTGCGCAAGATCATCCCCCACGCATCGACGGTACCGGTCTCCGCGCCTTCGAAGTATTCCGCGGGTCCCGTCCTGACCCTCGGATTCATCGGCCGTGTGACCGAAGAAAAAGGCATCTACAATCTCGTCAAGGCGTTGGCCTATCTTCCCCATGACCGGGTGCGCCTTGTCATCGCGGGTGTCGCAGAGGCGGAGATGCAGGACGAGCTCAGGACCTTGGCGCCGAAGGCGAGCATCGAATTTCTCGGCTTCGTCGAGCCCGAGACGTTCTACAGCCAGATCGACGTCGTCGTGATTCCGCCGATCTGGGAGGAGCCGGGTCCGCTCGTCGTCGCCGACGCCCAAGCGGCGCGAAAGCCTTTCCTCGGGACGCAATTCGGGGGGATTCCCGAGGCCGTGAGGCGCGGTGCCGTCGGCTGGTTGACCGCGCCCGACCCGAAGTCGCTCGCGGACAGCATTCTGCGCATCATGTCGAATCCCGAGGAGCTGGCGGCGATGGTCGACGAGCTCGCCGAGAAGAACGACCATCGGACATTCACCGACGTCATCGCCGAATATCGCGACGCCTTCGAGCTCCTGAGCCGGCACAAGCAATAGCCCATGACCCGTCTGTTCGCGCTTGTCGGGGTCGTCTACCAGAGTGCGGCGGCGATCATCCTCATCTTTCTGCTCGGCCGTATCCTCTCGCCGCTCGCTTACGCCAATTTCTCCCTCACGCTCGCCTCCAGTCAGCTGCTCAGCGTGCTGATGTTCGAATGGCTGCAATTGGCCGGCGTGCGCTTTCTGGCCGCCGCCGTGCAGGACGACGCCGCGCGACTGAGATCTTCCCTGTTCGGCGCCGCGCTCGCCAGCGCGCTCGCACTTCTGGCGATCGGGGGCCTCGCCGTTTCGATCGCGACTCCGATCGCCACGAGCATAGGCTTGGTCGGCCTTGCACTGGCCGTAGCCCAAGGCGCGACCGATCTCCACTTCATGGTCGTCCGCGTCTCGCACCGGCTTGGCGCAGCCGCGTTTCTCCTCATTCTGAGAGCCACGCTGATGGTGGGCGGCGCGACGGCCGGCGCGTGGCTCCACGGCACGGCGGACGCGGCGCTGCTCGGCATGCTGGGCGCCCAAATCGCCAGCCTGATCGCCGGGCAGTTGCTGCATCCCCACAAACTTCAGAAAGTGACGCGTCCGGCCCTGCTGGAGGATTGGAGCGGCTTCGCTCGCTACGGGATGCTCGCCGCCGGCGCCTCGGTGCTCCACCTCTCCGTCCCGGTCTCGATACGCTTCGTCGTCGTTTCAGCGCTGGGTGCGAGCGCTCCCGCGGTCACCGCGGGCTTCTCGATGGCGATCGACCTGCTGCAGCGGCCGTTTGCAGTGCTGGTCGCGGCCATCCACACCGTCAACTATCCCGAAGTCGTCCATCAATACGAGCGCGGCAGTGCCGGCGACTCCCGCGCCGCCGTCGCGCATCTGCTCGATTTCATCATCTGCGCCACGTTGGTGATGCTTGGAGGCCTGATCGGCTTTCTGCCGGACGCGGGACAATTGTTCGTCCCCGCGCCCATCCTGGCAAGCTTTCTCCAGACCTCGGCGGCCGCAGCCGGCTTCTATTTCATGCACTGCCATCTGCAATCCACGCTCGCGATCGCACCCCATTTGACGAAGTCCGCCACGCGCCTCGTCGTCGTCGCCCTGTGCCAATTGTTGCTCGTCCTGGCGGTGGCGGTGCCGACGCAGGCGATCACAGGAGCGCCGACCTATGTCCTGGTCGGTGCGATCGTCGCAACTGCGATCGTCATCGTGCTCGCGGCGGGACCAATGGTGCGGTTCGGCGCAGCGCCGCGATGGGGGCTGCTGGCGACATCCATCGCAGGCGCCGCCTTCATCGGCGCATTTTCGGCCGTGCCCTCGGCGTCCGCGATTGCGCTGGTTGCGAAGATTGCGGCCGCAACCGCCATCGTCGCACTCCTCGCGTGGAAGGGGCGCTTCCTCGAGGCTGCCGGCGCATCCCGATCGGATGTGTAACGACGGCGTGACGCCGCGATGCTGCCCAGAATGAAAAATGGCCTGCCCAACAACTTGGCAATGCCTGCTGCCCGATTGCTTGTCTTGCCAGTTGTGCATGTGCGAGATAAACGCGCGGGTGCAGGGCTGGGCCGTATGGAACCTGAGTGGGCGTCATCCCGTGGCGCCCGGAGATCGACGTAATGCTGAAAAATCTGCTGTCGATGTCCGGCATGAACGTTCTCAAATCCGGCCTGCAGTTCGCGATGACCGTCATGATGACGTATTTCGCCGCACCGGCCGAATTCGGTCTCGTCACCTTTTCACTGCCGTTCGTCGGATTCATCGCGCTGTTAACCGATCTGGGCATGTCGAGCGCCATGGTGCAGCGGCCGACGCTGGATCGGGACGACGCGGGTGCCGCGATCACGCTGATCTGCGCCATCGGCTTGCTCTGCGCCGTGATCCTGGCGGTCATCTCCGCGCCTCTCGCTGCCGGTCTCGAGATGGAGGGATTGGGAAGCGTTCTCGCCACGCTGTCGATTTCGGTGGTGCTCTCCATTGCCGCTCTCGGCCCGCGTGCCGTGCTCGAACGGCACCTGCGCTACCAGGTCGTGGCGAGCGTCGAGATCATCGCCGTCATCGTGTCGGTGCTCATATGCGTTCTGGGCGCCTTCCTGGGCTGGGGCGTCTGGGCGCTGGTCGCCTACTATGTCGTCGTCCAGATCGTTCGCGCCGCGGCCTTCGCCATCATCGCGCGAAAGGATGTGCAGCTCAACTTTCAATGGGGCCGCGTGCGCTCGATCCTGACCTTCGGCGGCTGGGTGCTGGCGAGCAATCTGCTCAACTTTGCCGGTCGCGCGGTTGGCAACGTCCTGATCGGCGGTGCCGTGGGAGCGGCCGCCGTCGGTCTGTACGGTCTGGCTTACCAGATCATGATCCTTCCGCTGATGGTGATCACCTGGCCTGGCAGCGGCGTGCTCATGGCGACACTCAGCCGCCAGGCCGCAAAAGGATCGCTGCAGGAACGCAACGAGATCATTTGCGGCGTGCTGTCGCTGACGGCCGCCGCGGTCTTTCCCGGCATGCTCTATCTCACGTTCGGCGCCGACTATCTTTTCACCGCGTTCTTTCCGGCCAAGTGGACCGGCATCATTCCGCTGGTCGGGCTGATGTCGATTGCCGGCGCAGCGCAGTCGATCACCGCTTATAGCGGCGCCATGCTGCTGTCGCGGGGCAAGGCTCAGCTGCAATTCTGGGTTTCGACCGCGAACAGCATCTCGACCATCGTGGCGTTCGTCATCGGCCTGAGATTTGGGCTCATCGGAATCATCAAGATCTATCTTGCGGTGACGCTCATCGTGTCCGTCGCCACGATGCTGATCACCTGCTGGGAAACCAGGCTGCCGGTGCTCGATCTGGTCAAGGCGCTCGCGCCCGCAACGGTCGCCACGACGCTCGGCCTCGTTGCCGCAAATCGCGTCATGGAGATGGCCGCCACGCCGAAGTCAGCCTGGCTGCTTGGCACGACCGCATACGTCCTGACGATCGCGATCAGCTACCTGCTGTTTCATCGCCAGCTGGCACGAAGCCTGCTCGGCCTGCGCGATCTCGAACTGAACAAGGAGCGCGTCGCTGCCATCTAGCCATCCGCTCGATGGCCGCGCGCGCGAACGGCCTGGAACCCTTCACACCATCGGACAAACCTGCAAGACTTCGACGAGCCATCGACAGCATTGCCGCAACGTCTCGCGCCGGACCGCGAGGGATTGATGAGATGACATCGAAAGGACCCATGAATA
Organism: Bradyrhizobium sp. S3.3.6; assembly: GCF_040546905.1. Classification (NCBI taxonomy): domain Bacteria; kingdom Pseudomonadati; phylum Pseudomonadota; class Alphaproteobacteria; order Hyphomicrobiales; family Nitrobacteraceae; genus Bradyrhizobium; species Bradyrhizobium sp. S3.3.6. The sequence goes on from NZ_JBEPOT010000008.1 coordinate 142,264, forward strand.
TCCTGATCATGACGGCGACCATCACGCCGAAAGCCGACGTGCGAAGCCTCGGCCGGAAAGATCCCGCCCTCCGCCGCAAGGACTATGAGGATGCGCTCTGGTTCTACGGCCGGCTGGTCGGCCAGTGCATCGACCAGATCGTCTTCGTCGAGAACTCGGAATCCGACTTGTCCAGTCTCCAGGCCATCGCCGAGCAGTTGAACATCGCCGACAAGATCGAGTTCATTTCCTTTCCGGGGCTCGACTATCCCCAGATGTACGGCCGCGGCTACGGCGAGCTGTTCCTGCTCGACCACGCGATGGCGAATTCGCGCTTCATCAGGGAATGCGATGCCAACACCCCGATCTGGAAGGTCACCGGCCGCTACATCGTCCTGAATCTCGCCAAGCTGATCCGGAAGACCCCGAAAGGGTTCGCTTTCTACTGCAACATGCGGAACTACCCCAAGAGGGTGGTCGACATGTACATGATGGCGTGGACCACTGCGGGTTATCGCCAATATCTCCAGGGCAGATGCAAGCTCTACGAGGACTCTCCCGCCGCCGCGTTTCCCGAAAAGGCGCTGCGCGACGATTTCGAGGCGACACCGAAAACGTCAAAATTCGTTCCGCGGTTCCGGACGGTGCCGCTCGTCAGCGGCATCCGCGGCCTCGACAACAAGGGATATGCAACCGACAACATCTGGAAGTTCTACATCCGGGTCGCACTGGACACCGTTTGCCCGTGGCTCTGGATCTAGGCCGAATGTTGCCATTGACGCGGCTCTTGGACGCGGCTCCTGGACGCGGCTCTTGGGTGCGGCTCTTGCCGCGCCTACATTCCTCGCTTGGTCAGCTCCTCCGCCTCGTGCGGCGCCAGGTTCTTTCCTGCAAACCGTGACAGCATATAGAGCGGGACCTTCGGTGTGTTGAGGTCGTACATCAGGCCGAAGCGGTTTTCCGGCGGCGCCTTCTTCGGCTCATCGAACAACTCGTAGATCAGCACGCTCTCGACGTTGGCATCGACCTGATTGGCGATGAAGCTCAACGTGGCGTGCAGGCTCTTGTAGCACGCCTCGGTGAGGGGTTTGCCGGCTTCGTTCTCATAGGCCGGCTTGTAGATCTCCGCGCAATTGACCTCATTGAAGACGACCGGCTTGCCATACGTCGCGAGCTTCTTGAACAGATTGTAGGGCTGCCTGCTGCCGCCCCAGGCGCGGTTTGGATTCTGATTCAGGGATTCATAATAGTGGTAGGAGATGACGTCGAATCCGACACCCTTCGACGCCATGAAATCGAGGAAGCCGAACATCGTCGAGGTGGTGTTGAGCACGCGCCGCAAATGCAGCCCGTGCTCGCGATTGATCTTGTCGATCGCATCCGACATGCCTTTGAGGATCGCGACCCAGTCATTCATGACCGGCATGTCGAATTCCTCGGCGGTCCAGCCGCGGCCGTAGAGCTTCTTGCCGGCGGGATCCAGCGCCAGAAGGTTGATCTCGTTGCCCATCTCCCAGTCCTTGATCTGATCCTTGAAATTGATCACGAAGGTGTAGGTTCTCGAATAGGCCTGCTGATACAGCGCATTCCAGTCGCCGGCCGGATACTTGCCGCCATCGGTGCGATCCCCCCAGGCAAACGGGGTCGCCAATATCGGCTTGAGCGTGATGCCGTAGGTCTTGGCCAGCGCCAGCATGTCCCGGTACATCTGGACCTCGTAGGGATCGGTGTCCCGCGCGAGATTTGCACTGACCCTATACTGCGTGAGCCCGCGGGCTCGCATGACCTCGAAGATCGCCTTCAGGTCTGCGCGCCGTCCGTCCGGGCCGTCGACCCCCCAGGTGAGCGGACCTGCACCGGCATTCTCGACGGATGCCACCAGACCGAGTGCCAGCAACAGCGCGGCCAGAACCACTCTCTTCATTGCCAGGAACATTGCGCCTCCGTGCGCCCGAGACACTGCATGCATCCGTTTCCGATCCATCATCACCTGCATCTGCGCGACCGACCTTCACAATATGATCACAATAGACTCTCACCGGCGAAGCGCCGCCGCTGCCGGAGCGAACGACACGTTTGCACGCTTTTGTGGCGAAAATTGCCGGAGGAATTGCCGTTCCAATTCGACTGAGTATCTATAATGTCGCCCGGATGGAACGACTTAACGCCAAGCGAGAGTAAATTGTCGAACGCTCCCCTCGAATCGAAGCCGCAGATCGTCCTCAATCGCTCGACCGAAGCGGGGCGCTCGGTCGCATGTGTGATCGTGACTTACGGGCGACGCGAGCAGCTGGTGCGGCGAACCGTTGCCGCCGTTCAGGCCAGCCCCGCGGTCAAACGTGTGATCGTGGTCGACAATGGATGCAACCGGCCGGTGATGCTTGACGATTTCGCAACCAAGCCCCCCGTCGATGTCATCAGGCTCGCCTCAAATCTGGGATCGGCCGGCGGCTTTCACGCCGGCATCACCGCCGCCCAGCGGCTCGAGGACGACGACTTGGGGTTCGTCCTCATTCTGGACGACGATAATGTCGGCGAGGACGGCTTCCTGGACCGCTTGCTCGCGCTGCATACGGCACTTGGCGCGACGGACGATATCGGGCTGTGCGCATTGCGCAGGCATCGGGGCATCTATCCGACGTTGCTCGCCGATCAGAATGCCGTGGCCATCCGCGCCAACTCGTTCCTGAACTTTCATCTCGCCTCGCTTCCGTCGAAACTGTGGCGGCGGTTGGCGCGTTCCGCGCGGCGAGTTCCGGAGAATTACGGAGGGTTTCATCTGCGCCGGATCGAGACCGCTCCGTATGGCGGGCTCCTGCTGCCGATTGCCGCGGTTCGGAAGGTCTCGCCTCCGAACAAGGAGTTCGTCCTCTATAGTGACGACCACGACTACTCGCTGCGCCTGATGGACGCCGGCGTTGCCATCTATCTGACCGATGTCGGTTGCATCAACGACGCGGAAGAATCCTGGGACACGAAGCCGAGCACCAGCGCGCGAAGCGCGCTCGTCAGCCCCGACGCGCCGGCGTGGCGGCTCTATTATGCCTGCCGGAACCGGATCTTGATTGAGAAACGGTATACGACCTCCCCGATTGTCTATCGTATCAACCGAACGAGCTACGTCGGCCTGCTCGCGATCGAGGCCATCCTGGCTTATCGAAATCTTAATGCCGCCAGAAAGGCGCTTCGTCCGCTGCTCGAAGCCATCGCCGACGGCGATGCCCAGCGACTCGGTTGGCGGACCGAGTATCAATTGCCCGGCGCATCACCATCGAGCACCACGTCCGCGCGTTAGCGCGCGACGAATCATTTTCGTTTGCGCAAACGATTCGATTCACGTCGCTCTCATGGAACATTCCGTAGAACAACGGGCCAATAGTGAATCGCAATTGGGCAATCGCGGCGAGTTCCCGTGCGGAACAAGCAGTGTCGCGCAATGTGCTGAAAATACTTGCAGTTCGTCCCGCGAAAAGCCGCGGATACCTACATCTTTAGCCTTCTTTCTAACGTCACTGACAAACTCTGCCGCTACGCATGAAGCAACACAGCGTGCATCACCAGAGTGACTCATGACGACCATCACCAGCAGCGATCAAACTGTTCTCTCGGCAAGCGCATTCACAAGTTCAATCGGCGTCAACACGCACGTCTCATATGCGTGGGGCAGCTACAACAATCTCGCACTCGTCGAAGCCGACCTCAAATATCTCGGCGTCACCACGCTTCGTGACAGCTTGACGAATATCCCGGGAGCACAGCCGGTGCTCGACGGTTTGGCGAACGCTGGATACAAGTTCGATCTCGGCGTTTCATCGTCGGTCCCGGCAGCGGGCGCAGCTGGCCTGCAGCAATATATCAACGCGCTCGACGCGTTCGAGGCGGCACACCCGGGCAGCGTCATCGCGCTCGAAGGCCTGAACGAGGCCAATCTCCAGGCGTTCAGCTACAACGGCAGCTCGACGATCCAGGCGGCTGCGCAATTTCAGCAGGCGCTCTACACCGCGATCAAGGCCGACGCGAACCTTTCGAAGCTTCCGGTCTACAATCTGACCCTCGCCTACGACGACCCCAACGATTTCGCCAAGCTCGGCAATCTCGGCTCGTCCTCGGACTACGCCAACTCACACGCCTATGTCAGCACCGGCACCACGCCGGGGGTTGCACTGGCAGCGGCGTTGAATCTCGCGAGCTCCGTGTCTCCCGGCGATCCCTCGGTGATCACGGAAACCGGCTACTCCACGTTGAGCACCACGCCGTATCTCGGCGTGAACGAGTCGGTTCAGGCGAAGTCGATCCTCAACACCTTGATGGACGCCTTCAAGGACGGTGTCGGCACGACTTATCTCTACGAACTGCTCGACCGCAATTCGTCGAGCAGCAATACCGATCCGCAGAGCCATTTCGGACTGTTCTATGACGACGGCACGCCCAAGCTGGCTGCCACCGCGGTCCATAACCTGACGACGATCCTCAACGACGACGGAAGCGGCAGCGGCCAGCCGACCAGCCCGCTGAGCTATACGCTCAGCAACATGCCGGAGTCCGGCAACAGCCTGGTGCTCGGCAAGAGCAACGGCGCCTACGATCTGGTCGTCTGGGCCGAGCCGAAGGTCTGGGATCCGTACACCAAGACCGAGATCAGCAATCCGAGCCAGACCGTCACGGTTCAGCTCGACGGCGTGCACCAGTCCATCAAGGTCTACGATCCGACCGGCGGAACCGACCCGATCGAGACCTTCGCCAATGTCAGCTCATTCACGATTCCAGTGAGCGACCATCCCATCATCATCGAGATCGACGGCGTGGCTCGATCGGCGTCGAATCCTTCCCAGGCCACCGACGTCACCGGCACCGCCGCCACGATTGTCGCGGAGCTCGCCGATCTCTCCGCATCCACCACCCTGCAGTCGATCACGCTGACGGACACCCACGTGCTCGCCGTCGCGTCGGTGTCGACGATGAACTACATCATCTCGCACTACGGAAACGCGCTCGCGGCGATCCAGGGCGGCTACTCGTTCTCCGTCACAACCTCCACGACGGCCTGGAGTGAGACGAAGTTCTTCAACGCAGCCGGCACGCAGACGGGGACGCAGACGTCGAACTTCTCTAACGGCGTCATCACCAGCAAATCGCTCGTCAACGTTGACGGGAGCAGCGACACGATCCTGTACGCGGCCGGCGTCAAGACGCAGGAAGCGATCGTCAGCGCAAACGGCGCGAAGCAGACCATCAACTACAATTCGGACGGCAGCATCTCGAGCGAAACGGTTGTCGGCTCCGACAAGACGGTCACGACCACCATTTACGCTAATGGATTGAAATCCAAAGTCTATGTGACCAATGCCGATGGAACGCACACCAACACGTTCTACGGCGTCACCGGCCAGGCCTACGCAACCCAGATTCTGACGACAAAGGCCGACGGAACGGTCACGTCGATCACCGACCTGCACGCCGACGGTACGACCCAGTACACGAAGGTGGTCAACGCCGACGGCAGCACCACCACCGGCCTCTACAACGCCGCCGGCCAGAAGACGTCGGAAGTACGCAACTATGCCGACGGCTCGAGCCTGACGACGAACTACAACACCTCGGGCGTCGTGACCCAGACCATCGCCAAGGCTGCCAACGGCGCCACGACCACGACCAACCTCAGCGCCGGCGTGCAGACGTCGATCTACATTACCAACGCCGACGGCACCAAGGAAACCAAGCTGTTCGCGGCCGGCGTGATCGCAAGCGATTTCGTCCAGAATACTGACGGATCGTCGACGACGACGGTCTATGCCAACGGCGTCAAATCCAAGGTGTATGTCACCAACGCCGACGGCACCCATACCAACACATTCTACAACATCACCGGCCAAGCCTACACGACGCAGATCCAGACCACCAAGGCCGACGGAACGGTGACCGCTCTCACTCAGCTGCACGCCGACGGCACGACGCAGTATACCAAGGTCCTGAACGCGGACGGCAGCGCCACCACCGGCCTCTACAACACCGCCGGCCAGAAGATCACGGAGGTGCGCAACTACGCTGACGGATCGAGCCTCACGACGACCTACAATACTTCAGGCGTCGCAACACAGACCGTGTCCAAGGCAACCGACGGCACCACCACGACGACGAACCTCAGCGCCGGCGTCCAGACCTCGATCTACATCACCAGCGCCGACGGCACCAAGGAAACCAAGCTGTTCGCTGCCGGCGCGATCGCCAGCGATCTCGTTCAGAAGACCGACGGGTCGTCGACCATGACGGTGTTCGCCAGCGGCGTGAAATCGAAGGTGTATGTCACCAACGCCGACGGCACCCACACCAACACCTTCTACAACATCACCGGCCAGGCCTATACGACCGAGATTCAGAAGATCAAGGCCGACGGCACCATCACGGCGATCACCGACCTCCACGCAGACGGCACCCTGCAGTACAGCAAGGTCGTCAACTCCGACGGCAGCGTTACCACCGACCAGTATGACAGTGCCGGTCACAAGACGACCGAGGTCCTGAACAGCGCTGACGGCTCGACGCTGACGTCCACCTACGATACCGCAGGAAACGTCACGCAGACGGTGGCGAAGGACAGCGGCAACGCCACGACGACCAACTACAGCAGCGGCGTCAAGACGTCGGTCTACATCACCAACGCCGACGGCTCGAAGGAGTCCGACCTCTACACGGCCGGCCACCTGACCAGCACGCTGATCCAGAAGACCGACGGCTCGTCGTCGACGACGGTCTACAGCAACGACATCAAGACCGCGACCTACGAAACCCATGCCGACGGCACGCACACCAACACTGCTTACAATGTGACCGGCAAGGCCTACACGACCGAGATCCAGCAGAGCAAGGCGGACGGCACCATCACGTCGATCACCGACCTGCACGCCGACGGCACCCTGCAATACACCAAGGTCGTCAATTCGGACGGCAGCATCACGACGGATCTGTACGACTCGACCGGTCACAAGGCGACCGAGGTGCAGAACTACACCGACGGCTCGACCCTGTCGTCCACCTACGATACGACCGGCAGCGTGACTCAGACGGTGGCGAAGGCGTCCGGCAATACCACGACGACCAACTTCAGCAGCGGCGTGAAGACGTCGGTCTACATCACCAATGCCGACGGCTCGAAGGACACCCAGACCTATTCGAGCGGCAAGATTGCCAGCGACTACGTCCAGAACACCGACGGCTCGAACGCGACGACCGTTTACACGGACGGCGTCAAGGCAAAGATGTACGTCAACAACGCCGACGGGTCGCACGACAATTTCTACTTCAACGCGACCAACACGGAGCACGACTCCTACAACACGGCCGGCAATTTGGCCTATGTCGACATCCTGAACTCGGACGGCACGCACAATTCGTCGGCCAAGGTCGCGGGCATCACGCTTGCCGGCAGCGCCGGAAACGACACCTTTGCTGCGGCCGGCGTCGGATCGACCACGATCTCGTTCAGCGGCGGCAACGACACGGTGAACGGCTTCCACGCCGGTTCGGCAACCGGTCACGACACGGTCGCGATCGCCAAGCTGATGGCCACAGACTACAGCCATCTCCAGCTCAGCCAGTCCGGTGCCGATACCGTGATCCACGTCACGGCGAACGACACCATCCTGCTGAAGAGCGTCGTCGCCGCGAACGTGACCAGCAACGACTTCCTGTTCGTCTGAGCGAGCCGGAATTGCGTGCGGCGGGCCTCGGCCTCGCCGCACGCAACCCGGGATCGGCGGCACGCCCGCATGTGGCCGCCTTATCGCTGCAGCATTGCCTCATCCATCATCATCGCGCCAAAAATCAGGATTTGACCGATCGCGGATGCGATCGGTAAAATCGAGCACCAGCGCGGCATTGAGGCGACATTGACCGACATCGAGGGTGCACGCTCCCCCAAGGGCGGGATCGTACCGGGAATTCAATACCTGCGCGGTTTTGCAGCCATTCTGGTGGTGATCTGGCACGTCAACTGGCTGGTCAGCCTGCCGCCGTCTTACGGCGAGAGCCCGTTTGCGCTCGCCGAAACCGGCCTGTTCGGCGTCGCGATCTTCTTCGTCATCAGCGGCTTTATCATCACGATTGTTTCATTCGGCCCGATCCGCAACACGCGCGCGGAATTCTTCGTCCGGCGCTTCGTGCGCATCATTCCCTTCATGTGGGTCTGCGTGATCGGATACAACCTGCTGTCGATGGCCGGCACGGCAAGGATCGATCTTCTGCCCGGCCTGCGAGCCATGGCGCTGTGGCCGATCGGAGAGCTGCGGCCCCACGTGGTCTGGACGCTCAGGCATGAGTTCATTTTCTACATCCTGTTCGCGATCACCATGTTGCGGCCGCGCCCTCTTTCATATGTGCTCGCCGCCTGGTTCCTTGCGCCGCTGGCGTGGCACGCGGCGTCTCACCTGCTGGCGTGGCCGGAACTGCTGCAGCCGGAAAGTTCGGGGCTCGCGCTTGCGACCGTGGTTGGTTACGGCAACATCATGATGCCAAACCTCCAGTTCGGCATGGGGTTTGCGCTGGGTCTGCTGTGGCTGAAGGGGAATCCCCTCGTGCAAAGTCGATTCCCGGCGGCGTTCCTGCTCACACTCGCTGCGACCATCCTGGCAACCGCTCTTGTCGGGGCGACACTGTCGGAAGACAACGGCCTCCGCGCCCTGTGGTGGACGCTGTTCGCGACAATCGTCGTCTGGCTGGGCGTCGTCTCGACCGAGAAGCCGGGACCGCTGCATTCCCTCGGCATGCTGCTCGGCGACGCCTCCTATTCAATCTATCTCACCCACGCCGCGACCGCGGTCGTGCTGATTCAGATATCCGCGCGTCTCCACAATCCATTGCCGTCCGCGCTGTTCGTCATGGCAGCCGTGGTCGCATCGGTCCTCGCCGGGATCCTGATTCATTGGTATGTCGAGCAACCGCTCATTGCCTATTGCCGCAGGCTCGGACGCCGCCGTTCGATTATCGCATAGCGGCGATCGATCGGGCGAACGCCGCAATTCGATGCTATGCCAAGCCTATGCCAAGGCGGCCTCACGGCCATGAATTGGCTTCAACTCCGTGGCATCCGCTGATGCCGCCAAAACAGGCGCACGAAAGGCTGACGAGAATGTCGCAACCGGATCGAGACGCAGAGCTCGCGACCGTTTCGTTGCCGGGCGCACTCGGCCGCAAGCGCCCCACCGCTCCGACGCGCCTCTGGCGGCTGCCGGACACCATCCAGACTGGCCTGGCGCGGCAGGAGACCGCGGAAAGCATTCTGGCGAGGAACAAGGGTCTCGGACCGGGCTTCAACATGATGCGGCACCTGCTGTCGCTGGTCATCCTGTCGCATCATTGCAGAGTCGCTGTCGCCGGCCTGTTCGCCGGGGCCGCCTTCGTCAAAAAGCTCGATGAACCGGGAATGGCCGTCTACGTTCTCAGGGATCCCGGCGCCGCCGCCTTTGACAAGATGGGAGGACTGACCGCGCTGTCCTTCAGCCACCTCCATGCGTCCGAGATCGTCCAGGAACTGCTCCGACCCGGGCTGATCGCGCTCGTCGGGATGTTCTTCGCGCTGAGCGGCTTCCTGGTCACCGGCAGCGCCATCAAGAACCCGGATCTCAAGACGTTCTTCGTCAACCGCGTGTTGCGGATCATCCCGGCGCTCAGCGTCGAGGTGACGCTCTGCGCGCTCGTGGTCGGACCGCTGCTGACGCAATTGCCGCTGTCGCAATATCTGTCCGAGTACCAGTTCTACCGCTATTTCGGCAACATCGTCGGTCACGTCACGTTCGAGCTGCCGGGCCTGTTCCTGCACAATCCCTGGCCGGAGATGGTCAATGCCAATCTCTGGACCCTGCCCTGGGAGCTCTGGTGCTACGTCTTCGCCTTCGCGCTCCTGCTTGCGCGCATGATCTCCGGTGAGGCGCGAAAGATCCGCTGGATCACGCTTCTGGTGGGCGCAGCGCTCCTCGCCGAGCTGGTCGCTTACTTCGTCGATTCCGCGACCTTCAACGTCCGGTCCGATTCGACGAGGTTGGCCGGCTGGTACCTCGTCTTCATGTTCTTCTTCGGCATGGTGTTCCGCCTGCACGCGAAATACGTGCCGATCCACTGGGCGATCTTTGCTGCGTCGGCGCTCTGCTACGCGGCGATCATGTGGCTCAACGTCCTGCTGCCGCTTGCCGGGATCTTCCTGACCTATTGCACGGTCTATATCGGCATGCAGAGCTTCAAGGCATTCGATCGATTGTTCAGCCAGGATCTCTCCTACGGCATCTACCTCTACGGCTTCCCGATCACGCAGGCGACGATCGACATCTTCCAGCGCGTGCTGGGGCCGGATCACCGCCTCTCGCTGACGATGATCCTGCCGATTGTCATCGTGCTGACGCTCGGCTTTGCGGCTTTCTCCTGGAACTTCATCGAAAAGCCGGCGCTGCGGCTGCGCCGGTTCTACCAGAGGCCGGCCTAACGCGATCAGGCCGCCGGGCTCTGGGCCATTTTCCGCGCGAAGATGTGCCGGAGCGTCCCGTCGATGATCCGGCGCAAGCGTACTTCAATGATCTCGTAGCTGAGCGCGCTCGCGATCAAGGCGAGCGCGAGCCCGAAAATCACGAACCCGCTCCACAGTAGCCAGCGATCGACGCCGCGATCGACCAGCTTCAATCCGATGACCTGCAACGGAAACAGCACGAAGGGGTGAACGAGATAGAGGCTGTAGCTGATCTTGCCCATATATTGCAGCGGCGCCAAACTCAACAAGCCGGCCATCCCCGATCCCGTCGCTAGCACCATTCCGAACAGCAGAAAGCCCGGGATCAGCGCAGCAAACGGATGCAGCACGTCGAGTGCGGCATACATGGCGGCAAAACAAGTGAGCCCGGCCATGACGCCCACTGCCCCCGTAATCCGAAAGCGCAAATTGCTCGCGCTGAACAGCATGCCAATCACGAAGAAGGCGGTAATCGGCCATTGCAGGATGCAGAGGAACCCGAGAAGGATCAGTGGCGCCGCAAGCCACCAGCTCTTCAGCCGTACCACGGCACCGAAGCACAACGCGAACAGGAAATAGAAGGCCCATTCGTAGGTCAGCGTCCAGGCGTTTTGCTGGGCGATCGGAAGCCCGATCGCGTCCTGCACGAAGAACAGGTTGGCGAAGAACACCTGGAGGTAGGTCGGCAGATCGATGCCCCGGAAGAACTTGTATCCAACGATGGGGCCGGCCACGAACAAAGCCAAATGCAGCACGACGAACACCGGCATGATGCGCAGGATGCGATCATACATGAACTTTCCGATTGACCCGTGCCGCACCAGACTGGCGGGGATCAGAAAGCCGCTGATCATGAAGAACAGCTCGACACCATGCCCGCCGGAGTTGATCACCGATTGCAGCCACGGCCAGATCGGCGGCAGAAAACCGGGATCGGGGATGTCGTAGACGCCTCCCTTCGGCATGTCGCAAAAATGGTCGATCAGGACGCTCAACGCGGCGACGCCGCGAAGCCCCTGAACGGACGGTACAAAGCCGCCGCCGGCCTCGGCATAGGACGACGCGTGCGCCGGCGCCGTCACTCTGCCCCCTGGCTTCGCAAGGAGGGCTGGAGCGGAACGGAAGCAAAGGCCCGAGGCGATCTGAACCGATGGCCGAAGTTGATACAGGGCTTTTCGACGGCCAGATAGGTCACCCAGCTGACGAGGATCGAAGCTGCGACCACGGCGCCTGTAAACAGGAGCCACTGCAAGGGACCATTGCCGACGCCAAAGAAGTAGAAGATCACGATCATGGCAATCGATCCCATCAAATAGATCGAAAAACTGATCGTTCCGACGAACGACATGAAGCTCCAAGCAGCCTTTTCGCCAAGAGCTGCGAAGCTAATGAACACGAAGGCTGCCAGAATGTAGGCGGCCCCCATTCCGTAAGCGCAGAAGAAATTCTCCTGGTAGTCGACGCCGTAACGCCTGTACGCAACGCCCGCAGCGAAGATCACGTACAAGACGGCGCAGATCCCGACGTGACGCCAATTGAGCTTGCCTTCCATGACGGCGTCGCGGATCACCTTGCCGAAGAACATCGCAGTCAAGTCAAGGGCTAGTTCGAGCACGCCCCACGCAGCATGAATCTTGACGACCGGGAAAGCGATGATGCCGACGACGCACGTCGCGATGACAATCTGGAACGCAGTCAGGCGGCGTGTGAGAAAGCCGGTCGCGAACAAGAAAATACAGGTGATGTAGAAGATCAGCTCCACCGCTAGAGTCCAATAGGCGATCCGGATGTTGGGAACGCCCATGAACATCTGAAACATGGTCGCGTTGGCCGCGACGTGCGACAGCGGGAAGCTTTTTCCCTCGACGACCGGGGAGAGAACCAACAAGACGACGAGCGACAGCCAGTACGCCGGATAAAGGCGGAAGAAGCGACTGATGGCGAAATCCCGAACCGGTGCGGCGCTGTTCGGAAAGCTGTAGGGGATCACGAAGCCGCTGACGAAGAAGAACAGCACGACGCCAAAGCGGCCGAAATTGAAATACTCTCCGAGCGCATAGTGAAACGCCCAATAGTAGCTTCCGGTCGGCTGGTTGAGCACAATCTGCTCCAGCGCGTGCTGTAGCACGACCGACAGCACGGCGATGCCGCGAAGCGTGTCAACGAATGCCAATCGTTTATGCATCACAATTCTTCCCTGGCTCGACCTACGAAGCGGGCCGCGGCACGCTCGCTCCGATGGCAGAACGTTCTTCTTCCGACAGACTTGCGCGTCCCAAATCCGGCCGTCGAGAAGGCACCTGCAGAGCAACAGACGCGCGACGTGAGAACACCTCACTGAAGCTCAGCGCGATCATCAACAGCCCCGTCGAGGGACCATAGTTCAGAACCGTGATCGTGAAGAGATTGACCGTGAATATCAGGGACAACTTGTAGATATCGGTGACCAGAAAAGTCGTCCGGAACACCATCCACATGAAGACGACGAACGGCAGCCCGAACATCAGGTACGTACCGAGATAGAAGTTATCGACCGGCACCCAATACGAAACCAGGTTCGAGAACAATTGCTGCGGGTAGTTGAAACAACCGGCGCCACACCCGGTGATGAAGCCAACCGGCATCAGCTCGCTCATGTACACGAAAGGCAGCTGCCAGCTGTTGTTGATCCGGTCCATCATGCTGAACAGCAGATCCTTGTTGCCAACCGACGCACCCGAGGCAAGCAGGATGAGAACCAATGGTGCGAAAATCGAGGCGAACGACCACAATGCGATCCTCCGCACCGCCGTGAACTTCATGCGCTCCGGCAGGCTCCGAACAACCAACAGCAGCACCATGTAAAGCAGGAGCACGAGCATGGTTGTCTTGCTCGTCGTCAGCTTGATTGCGTAGACCGCGATCGAACCGAATATGAGGCACCACAAGGTGCTCTTCCGGATCGAAGTCACGACAAAGGTGATCAGGATGAAGAACGCCGCCATCGTGTTGTCGGCTGCAAAGCCCGAGAGACGCTGCTCCGCGGCGGCCCACCACAACCGCCCCGCCTCTCGAACCGCGCCGAACGATTCATATTTGAAGCCGGTCCACGGCATGGTTGTATATTTGGACAGGAACACGCCAATGATGGAGGCGTAGAATACACCCGTGAAGATCATCAGCAGCTTCTTGTAGGAACCAAAATTGCTGTCGCAGAAAGAGAAACCGACGAACACGGGAAGCATCATCTTGAAGGATGATGAAAGAGCGTTGATCGTGCCCAGAAAAAAATACCCGATGCCGAGCGAGAGCACGATCTGGAGCAGAACGAGCGCGGCGACGATACTTCTGTTTCGTATAATGCAGCGCTGAACAAACAGGCCGATGCACAGCATCGCAACAACATCCGGCAGAAACCAGAGTGCGCCGACGTGAAGAATACTCGTGTAATATCGCGCCACGCCGCCAAAAGCATCGCGGAATATGTAGAGCGTGAGCGCCACGGCTTCGAGATTGAAGCCGAAATCAAGCTTTAACCTGTGTTGGGGCGCGACCGTGTGGGCCATCATCCGCACCGAACTCCCTAATTCGATGGCCGTGCGGACGGCACGGCGCGGGACGACGACACTTTGGGAATCCTGCCGAGGATGTTCCTGGTCCACCTGCCTCCTGGAAGCTCGATGTGGAGGTAAGTCAGATTCGACAGGACCAGGACGGCGGCGAGAACGACAACCAGGTTCAGGGTCGTGGACAGCCCGGGATACACGGCATCAAGAGCCGCCACCGGCCGAGCTCCCAACGCCCGGACGAAATACTCCGCGAGCAGAACGACAAAGGCATGGATCATATAGATCGAATATGACCGCGCGCCGAGCCAAACCAGCGGCCTGGCAACAAGCATCGGGGGCACAACGGCAGCATTGGGAAATGCGAGAAGGGAGCCGAGGAACACCGCAAAGGTCAGAGGTGCGGCGAACGAGATCCAGGGATAGGCCTCCACAAGCCAGACATTCGCGACGGTCGCGACCATCGACGCCAATTGAAACGCGCCAAGCAGATACACGTTGGCGCCACGGATGGCGCTTGGCAACAGCGAGACGATCTTCACCGCGAGCACACCGAGGAAGAAGCTCGTAAAGCAGCGCAATAGACCAAAATCGTACTGTGCTCCGAGATCACGCTTGTCGAGGATCACCGCAAGCGTGAACCAGCTCGCGGCAGCAAGAAGCAACGCCGAAACATACAGCCATCCAAGCGAACCGAGCCTCTGCGCAATCAGCACGACGACACCGAAGACCAGATAGGTGTAAAACTCGACGCTTATGCTCCAACTCGGCGCATTCCAATTCAAGTAGTGAACGAAACCCAACGAATGGAGCAGGAAGACGTTCAGGAAGAACGAATATGCATTGTTGACTTCGAACACCGTTGGGACCGCGACGATAATCCCGGCCATGACGAGCCCGATGCGGACCAGCCGAAACAGAAGCGTGACGAAAAGCATCACGACATGCAGCGGATAAACACGCGCGAAGCGCCGGACCATGAAGTCGCGCAAGGAAAAATGACCGAAATCCGACTGCACGTAGCTCAACGACATCACCATGCCGCTGAGTACGAAAAACAGGTCGACCAGAAATCCGCCGCTGCGGAAGAACGCACAGTCGATCCACGCACGATTCGGAAATGCCGCAAGGAAGGTCGGCATCAGGATCACATGGTGAATCACCACGGTGACCGCGGCAATTCCCCGAATGCTGTCCAGAGTGAGGACATGCGCTTTCTCGCGATGAACGGTCACCGTCACGGCAATTCCCTTGCACTTTGCAGTGCAGCATTTCTACTGGGCATTCGAGGCGAATACAATGTCCGGCCCAGCAGTTGTCGCATGCATTTCCAATGAAGGAGTTTTGTCCGTCGGATGAACAGCGTGACAATTAATTTGTCGCGGGCGACTCGCCTGACGCGTGATGAACAGCTGTCTGCATCGAAGATGAGCAGCGAGCAGCAGAAGACGTGGGACTTCCCGCGCGACGCACGGTTCGCGTTAATGCTGTACGTCTCACTTGCTCGCGAAGCCGCGGAAATAGCCTATTCATTCGGCACGAATGTGGCAAAAGAGCACCGAGATTGGGAATTGAAACGCGGAGCCGCGATGCGGTCCTCGGGAGTTGGATCTTGGACAAGGTTTCACGGTTTGCGGCGATTGGAGTGTTCGTGCTGGCCCCGCTGCCGTTCGGCTCCGCCGAGACGGTCTGGATCTGCGTCTGGACGATGATGCTCGCGTTCAGCCTCGCCACCGCCGACCTAAGCAGCGCGACGCTCGATGATTTCTACCTGTTGCTGCCGCTGTTCGCCGTTCTCGTCGTCGTCGCGGCCGTGATCACGGTTCAGTTATGGCCGAATTCACCGCTTCACGAAGTCGATGCGGCATGGGCGGTGGCGCGAGGCGTAGTGGGAGCGGATCTGCCCGGCCGCGTCTCGATCACCGCCAACGGCCCATGGCTCGCATTCGGCTACCCGCTGTTGCTTGTGCTTGCCTTCACGCGCGCCGTCTACATCGCCACCGACGCGGAGGATGCGCGGCAGCTGCTGCGCATCCTCGCCTGGACGGGGTTTGCCTATGCTCTCTACGGAATCCTCGCGGGGATCGGCGATCCGACCACGCTCCTGCTCCGCCGCAAGGAGGCCTATATCGGCTTCGTCACGGGCACATTCGTCAACAGAAACACGGCTGCGACCTTCTTCGCGAGCTGCGCCCTGCTTTTTCTGCTGCCATTGCTGCGCTTCATCTATCGCCAGGATCGGCCAAATCGACCGCCTTCGCGACAAATGACGGCACTGATCGCGTATTATGCGTCCTCCCCCGTGGCGCTGGGAGGCGGCTTTGTCGTCTGCATGGTTGCAACGGCGATGACAGGCTCTCGCGCGGGGCTTCTGCTGCTGATCCTGACCGTCTTTATGGCGACCGCCCTCTTCTTCGCACCGCTGCGCATCGGCAAGCTTCGCCGCTGGGGCTGGCTCGCAGGAATCGCAGTGGCAGCGCTGTTGCTGTTTCAGCTCGTCGGCGGCGCAGTGGCAGGACGAATCCTGACTTACGGCCTCGTGGATGAACAGCGGTTCACGATGTATCGAACCGTACTGACCATGATCGAGGAGCATCCGCTTCTTGGGATCGGCTACGGAAACTTCGAAAGCGCATTTCCCGCCTACAGGCCGGATTCACTCGGCAGTCTCGGAGTATGGGACCGCGCGCACAGTACGCCGCTCGAGCTTGCAGTCGAGCTCGGCCTTCCTGCGGCCTGCTTGATTATAGTCACATGTCTCTGGTATCTTTACCATTTGTTAAATGGAAGCTTGCATCGACGGCGTGACCGCTACATACCGATTATCGGTGCAAGTGTGGCGGCGCTTGGCTTCCTGCATACGAGCATCGATTTCTCGTTGCAGATTCCAGGTTTCGGCGTTTTTTTTGCGGCGATCACCGGCTGCGGGCTGGCGCAAAGCAGGCCTTCATCCGAGCAAAAAAAGTAGCGTAATTGCGGCTTTGGCAATATGTTGAATCAAACTTTACTCGATTGCAGGTTGGGGAGTCGAATGCGTAGATCCGTGGGGCTCGGGGCTGCCTTGCTTGCGATGACAGCAGCGACGCCTACTTTTGCAACACAGAACGGTTGCGTTCCAAATCCCGCGATCACTTCCGAGCGGGCAACTCAGTTCCTCGGTAATCCTGAGGCACTTCTCGACCAATTCAAGGACGGTCAGGGCGGCCTCGCCGCCCAGGTCCGGGACCTCCTGACCAATCGGCCAGAAAGCCTGGAAGGGATGGCCTCGCTCGCCAAGTCGAGCTCGGATGACCAAGGCCGCGCGATTGGCGCCGGAATGGGCACCGCCGCTGCGGTCTGCGTGCTAACGCAGCCACAGTTCGCGCAGGAGATTCAGGCGGTCGTCTTGAAGACCGAAAAGCCGGGGCTGATCCAGTCGTTCACGAGCATCACCGGCGAGATCCCGACCGAGGCCATCACGGGCGCAGACGCCAACGGCGATACAACCGCAGGCGGTGGACAGGCGGCTGCTCCGGAACCGCGTGCCGGCGGTGCAATCAGCCCGGCTCCGCCACCTTCGTTCTCCACCGGAGCCGGCCCGGTTTCCCAGTCGACGACGACGCTGTTTGCGGCGTCAACAGGAACCTCGTCGCTCACGGCCACTAGCCCGTCGCGCTAGCCCTGGAACGAATCCAAGCTCAGCCTATTAATTAACCAAGCCGGCCACGCGCACACGTGGCCGGTCATTTGCATTCAATTTTAGAGGTTCGGGGAACCCCGCTCTAAAAGCTTTGTGCGAGACCTGTTGCGTCAAGAAAGACGGATAACGGGGGATGACATGAAACTGTTGTACGCGCCGTTGCTCGCAGCCCTCATCGCCTGCGCCGGCAGCACCGCGAAGGCCGAATCGGATAGCGCACAGCGTCCGGCCGGAGCTTCGTTCATCGAAGAATTCGACAACGCACTTGCGCCGATGAACTTCGTCAAGTTCTGCATGAAGAACGATGCGGAATGCGGCACCGATACCAGCGAGCGCACACTGCCGCCTGCCGACACCGCCATGGCGATGCTTCGTCAGGTGAATCTTTCGGTCAACGAATCCATTGCGCCGATGCGCAAGCCGACGGATCCGGTGACCGCAAACTGGACGGTCTCGCCGTCAGCGGGGGACTGCAACGATTACGCGGTCACCAAGCGACACCAATTGATCGCGATGGGATGGCCGCAGGCGGCGCTGCGTCTTGCGGTTGTGCGGATTGACGGCGGACAGGGTCACCTGGTGCTGGTGGCACGGCTTTCGGAGGGCGACGTGGTGCTGGACAATCTGTCCTCGAGTGTTCGCCCCTGGAATTCGCTCGGCTACGAATGGATCTCGATGCAGTCCGGTACCAATCCGCGCTTCTGGGTGAACATCGGCGATCACGGACGCAAGCTTCGCGAGAAGCGCTTTGCTTCCCTCTCCGGTTCGTCGCTCTGATCGGCCGCACGTCCAATCCCCACTTCCCTCAATCAAGGGGCATCGTGCATCAACGCCCGTGGCTTTCGCCACGGGCGTTGATGCATACGCTGTTCGCAATGCGGCATTCGCCGCATGACGAAATTTGCTATGAATTTCCGAGGTTTCAGACTATATTTTGCACCGCACAAGAATTTGACATAGTTAAGCGCGACACTCGGCTTTAGCGAAGCCTTTGCGGCGGTTTGTTTGAATGAACGCGATGAGTGGTTTGGCCCTGCCCCGACAACGACAATCTGCCGATCGCGGCGCCGGCGGTTACCGCTTGGCGATCGCTTTGGCGCTGCTGATTGCTGCGTGCGCCGCCGGCCGCTGCGAAGCTCAGTGCGTCGAGCAAGCGAACCGCGTACCCGCCGTTGTCCTGCAAGCCTTTCAGACTGAACCCGCATCACTGCTGCGGGAGATCCGCAACGATCGAAGCAAGCTCGCGGACCGCCTCGCTGCCTACATCGTAACCGATATCTCCATCCTGCCAAGAGTGCGCGACCTCGTCAGCGAGTCCGCAAACGTCGATCGCAACGCGATCGGCGTGGCCTTGCGCCGAGCGCAGCTGATCTGTGTCTCCCGCAAGCCTGAAACCGCCCAGAAGATCAGTGATTTTGTACGAAAGCTGGCGGACTCGGCCGTGAGTTCAGGGTACTCAGCGGAACTGGAGGCTGTGGAGTTCGACCCGAATTCAGTGGCTTCGCAGTCGGCGGGAGGTGCGCGATCGTCACCAACCAAAAAACCTTCTGATTCTGCGAACAGCTTGATGACCGGCGAATGGAACACGGACATCGCCGATCCGTTTGCCCCTGCACCGACTCCCCAATAACCTCACGTCAGGTTGATGAATATTCAAATGTACCAGCCCAGAGAGCAGTTTCACCTGCAAGAGAGGTCCGCGCTAGATCTGGCGGGAGCGACGCTGAGCGTCGAGCGTATCCTGGGCATCCTGCGACGGCAGTGGCCGCTGATCGCAACGATCGTCGGCGGCGCCTTCGCACTCGTCGTCGTTTACCTGCTGACCGCGACGCCGATGTATACGGCGAACACGCGAATCCTGATGGATACCCGCCAAACCCAGGTGCTCGACAAGGACACCGGCGTCTCCAATGCGCTGATCGACCCCGGCTTCGTCGACAGCCAGGTCGAGATCATCACCTCCGACGATCTAATCCGGTCTGTTGTTCGCCGCATGAAGCTGACGGAAGATCCCGAGTTCAACGGTTCGGATCCGGGCCTCATTCCGGCGATCATCGGCAGGGTGATTGGACTTTTCGGATCAGATGGGCCGGCGTCGAAAGAGCGCATCGAGCGTGGAACGGTTGGCGCTGTGCAGGCCAACCTGAAGGTCGAGCGCGTCCTGACAACATACGTGCTGTCGGCCAGCTTCCGTTCGCGAGACCCCGACAAGGCCGCTCAGATCGCCAACGAGATCGCGGATGCCTATACCGTCGGCGCCCTCGACGCGAAGTACCAATCCACCAAACGCGCCAGCGAATGGTTGCAGCAGCGCAGCGCCGAGCTGCGCGAGCAGGCGACCGCCAGCGACCGCGCCGTGCAGACCTTCAAGAGCCAGAACAATATCGTCGGCACCAGCCGCGGCCTGATGAACGAACAGCAGCTGACCGACGTCAACACGCAGCTCATTCAGGCCCGTGCGGCCACCGCCGAAGCCAAGGCACGGCTGGACCGCATCGACGCGATCAGCGACAAGGATCTCGCCCAGCCGACCGTCACCGACGCGCTGAACAATCCCGTGATCACCCGGCTGCGCGCACAATATCTCGATCTTTCGGCGCAGTACTCGGATTGGTCGAGCCGGTATGGCAAGACTCATCAGGCGTCGGTCAATCTTGCCAATCGCATGGATGAGCTGCGCAAGTCGATCGCGGACGAGGTCAAGCGTATCGGCGACGCCTATCGCAGCGACTACGAAATCGCGAAGAGCCGCGAGACTTCGCTGGAGGAAAACCTCAAGAATCTCGTCAGCCAGGCCGGCAACACCGGACAGGCGCAGGTGAAGCTGCGCGACCTCGAGAGCGCGGCCGACACCTACCGCAACCTGTACAACAGCTTCCTGGAGAAGCAGCAGCAGGCATTGCAGAACCAGAGCTTCCCGATCAGCGAATCCCGCATCATCAGCACCGCCGTCAAGCCGGACCGCAAGAGCTCGCCGAAGACGGTGCTCTCGCTGATCGGAGCCCTGTTCGGTGGTCTTTGCTTCGGCCTGGGCGCCGCCTTTGCCCGGGAGATGCTGAGCGACGTGCTGCGCTCTCCGACCGAGGTCGAGGACGAGATCGGCGTCAAATGCCTCGGGGTGCTCCCCGCCATCGGCGCCAGGGCGATGGGCTTGCCGAAGATGCGCGGCTCGCGATCGCCCGATGGCGCGCCGGTCGAGGCGAGCGGCCAGCTCTCCCGCTACGTCATCGACCATCCCTTCTCGCGCTATGCCGAGACCATGCGCAACATCAAGGTCTCAATCGATCTCGCCCGCCTGTCGCGGGAGGTGAAGATCATCGGCATCGTGTCGTCGCTTCCGAAAGAAGGCAAGACCACGGTCTCGGCCAACTTCGCGCACCTCACCGCATTCACCGGCAAGCGCGTGTTGCTGATCGACGGCGACCTCCATACGCGCTCGCTGACCAAGGAGCTCGACCCGACCGCCAAGAGCGGGTTGCTGGAGGCTCTCAAGAATCCGCAAGCGGTTGGACACCACATCCGGCGCAGCGCGGAGACCGGACTGGATTTCCTGCCCTCCTTCGCCGTCTCGCGCATGGTGAACTCCGCCGACATCATGGCCTCGAAGGCGATGGCCGATTTGCTGGCGCTGCTGCGTAACGAATACGACTACATCGTCATCGATCTGGCGCCGGTGATGCCGGTCACCGATGCCAAGGCCATCAGCCACCTCATTGACGCCTATGTCTATGTCATCGAATGGGGCCGCACCACGCGTACGGCCCTGCAGGAATCGATGTCGAGCTCCGAAGGCATTCAGAAGAAGGTGCTGGGCACCGTTCTCAACGGTGCAAACCCGAAGATGCTGAAGCGCATCGAGGGCTACAAAGGCTCGCACTACAACGCCTACTATGTCGAGGGAGCCTAAGGCCGAGGCCGGCGCACCTGGTCGCTCGCGCTGGCTCGCGCGCGGCGCCAATTGTTTGCTGGCGGCCTCCGCCCTGGCGTGGGCGGTATCGACTCTCCCCAATCTGACCGATTCCACGGTATCGCGGGTTGCCCGGCAAATCGCCGCCGGCGAGAGCTACGACGCGCCGTTGCTGAGGCGCATCGTGGCGGCGAACCTGCCCGCGGCTCAGCACCAGTGCGAACCAAAGGCGCTTCGGGAGTTGCTCGTCCTGCAATTGTCGGCCACCGACATGACCGTCCGCGGCACTGATCTGAAACAGGCGGATTCGGATGTTGATGCCGTCCAGCGGATGAGCAGGATCCTGCTGGGATGCGCTCCGACCGAGTCGCTCGGATGGCTGGCGGCGTTCTGGGCTGGCTCCCGCCAGGACGGGCTAACGGCCAGAAGCGTAGCGCTTCTCGGCCAATCCTACCGCCTCGCACCGCATGAGGTCTGGCTGCAAATGATGCGCGTGCCTCTCGCCTTCCGGGCATTCGACGCGCTGCCCACGGCGTTGACGGACGCTACGGTACAGGATTTCAACGACGTCTTCCACGACCGGCTGTACCCCAGCGCCGCCGCGCTCTACGTCAAATCCCCGGCCTCGGCACGCGGCAGACTTCTCGATCTGACCTGCGACGTGTCCGAACGGGAGAAATTGGCTTTCTGGTATCTCGTCCGGGAGGCCGGAGGAAAGATCCAGCATCGGTGCTATCCGGCAGACGACCGTCCGCGCTACCTGCTCGAGAATTAGCCGGCTGCTCCCGGCTGCACCGACAGCGCGCGGACCGGAGCGCCACGTCAGCTCATGATCGATGCCGTGGAAAATATCTCGCCACCGACGGACAGCGGCCCGCGCTTCTCAGTAGGCTTCCTGATGGATTAGGGCCAGAGCGGTCTTCAGGATGATCCTGATGTCCAGCCAGATGCTCCAATTGCTGACGTACCAGACATCGTACTCGACCCGCTTCTCCATCAGGTCGATGGTCGGCGTCTCGCCGCGGAAACCGTTGACCTGGGCCCAACCGGTCAGGCCCGGCTTCATGTGGTGCCGATACACGTAGTTGCTGATCAGCTGGTCGTAATAATTGTCATGCGCGAGCGCATGCGGACGTGGTCCGACCAGCGACATCTCACCGCGCAGCACGTTCCAGAGCTGCGGCAACTCGTCAATGCTGGTCCGTCGCAGCACGCGACCGACGCGGGTGACGCGAGCGTCAGACTTCGTCGCCTGCGTCACGGTGTGGCCATTTTCCGCCACCGTCATGGAACGGAACTTCCAGATCTGGAACGGTTTGCCGTTGAACCCGCGCCGGGACTGCTTGAAGATCACATTGCCCATCGAGTCGAGCTTGATCATGATCGCCGCCGTCACCAGCAGCGGTGCCAGCAGCAGCAGGGCAAACGAGGCAAGGCCGATATCCAGGCAGCGCTTCTGCGCCCGCTCGAACACGGTGAGCGGCGCACGCTGGATCTCGATGGCAACCGTGCCACTGACCGGCTGGAATGGCCGTGAGACGAGATCGGCGATCGGAAAGTCCGGCAACAGGCGAATCGGCTGGGGAACCACGCGCAGGTGCTGGCTCAGCCTCTGGAGCAGCGGCATCTCGTCCCAGTCGATGACCAGGAGATATTCCTCGACATCGGCTGCGCGCGCCTGACGCACGACGTCGCGAATCTCGTGATCCCAGCCAGAGCCATCTTCGGACGGCCCGAGAACGAAATGACGCACGACGTTGAAGCCGTGCTTGCGCAGATCCTTGAAACGGCTCGACGTGAAATCGAGCGGCTTGAGGCTGAGCAGCACGACCTTGCGATCGACCAGGCGGCCTTTGGCATAGCTCGAGTTCAGCGCGATGCGCCACAGCACCCGCAACCCGCCCAAGGCGGCACCGCCGGTTGCAGCAAACAGCAACGTGGTTCCGCGCGACAGATCCGCCGAGGATTTGAGCAGGAACGCCTCGACCGCGAGAATGGTGAGCGAGATGGCCCAGATCGCAAGCGACTTGCGAAGCTGCCAGACCGTGTTGAGCAAACGATGATGATCGTAGACGCCCTGGAAGTAGGAGATCGTCACGAACACCGCGGCGACCACGAGACCCGCGCCGACCGACGAATCCTGCTCGGCAACGAGCAGGCGATACAGACCGCTCGCCGCGAAATAGCTCAACAGCAGCGCTAGAAAGTCACCAGCGATCAGGGCGATCTGGAGGGGACGTTGGAGGGCACCCCGACGGTTCGATACAACCGAATAATAGTTTTCCGAACCATAAGTTGCTACAGCCATCCGAACCTCGCTGCCTCGTCACGCACGCGCAACCGCCGAATTGCAAGCAGTCGATTAAATGTGCGGTGCGTCCTCGACAATGTCTTAACTAAACAAAGCAACAATGCGGCACCGCACCAAAAAAATCAAATCTATTTTCTGCAATGCCGCGCCTGCATACGTTGCGTGCTCAAAGTGTCGCCACAAGCCTGACATTTATCTGAGCATCGCGTCGCGCTTCGCATCAAATCATTCTAATTTTACGCATTGTTGCGCGCACATTTGAACGGTTGTTCAACCCTGTTGCTTAAGCCGACCTTAGGCCGGCGCCATTAACACTCGTGGCAGTTTCTTGGGAGTGTGCCGTGAGTACCGTCGCCATTTTCAGTCTGCTGATCGGATCGTTGCTTGGCGGCCGATTCCGGATTTTCATTCTGCCTCCGGCGATCGTGCTGGGCGGCGCGATGATTGGCGCCGTTTCTGCATGGCAGGGACAGGGCCCGGCTCACATTGTCGTTATGATCGTTGTCTTTGCGGCCGTGCTCCAGCTCGGCTATCTCGGCGGCGCGCTTCTCATCCGCACGCGTGCGACAGCGTATCGCAACGAGACCGCACCGTCGTTTCGACAGCCGCAGCTTCGGCTGAGCGCACCCCGCGCGGCAAATCGACGCCTCATTGGACCACACGGGTGATAAGACAGCCGCACGAACCGGCGTTCACGTGGCGTGGACGAAAAAAGCGGCTCGTGCCGACCCGAATTCGTCGATAGCATATTGACATCTCGGGCGAAGCTCTCTGAAAGAGTTGGACCCCATGGTCACTCCCCCGACTCAGAACTCGCCCCGGCCGAAGCTGCCGAACGGCGTGCGTATCTACGCACTCAGCGACATCCACGGCTGCGCGCATCTGCTCGAACAGATGTTCGCCGTCATCGATGCGGACATGGCGAACAGCCGGCCCTATCGCGCGATCGAGGTCTTTCTCGGCGACTACATCGATCGCGGACCGGACTCGCGTCACACCCTCGATCTGCTGATCGACCGCAGCCGCCGCCGCAACACGGTCTTTCTCAAGGGCAATCACGAAGCCTATTTCACCTCCGTGCTGGACGATCCCTCGCGCACCGCCGACTGGTTTCAGTTCGGCGGCCTCCAGACCCTGATGTCCTACGGAATCTCGGCAACGCCCGATCTCAGCAAGGACGAACAGTCCGATCTCGTGCGCGAGCTCACTTCCGCGATGCCGCCGCAGCACATCGCGTTCCTGCGCCAGTTGCGGCCGACATTCACATGCGGCGACTTCTTCTTCGTGCATGCCGGCGTTCGTCCGGGAATCCCCCTGTCTGAGCAGCGCGAGCAGGATCTGCTGTGGATCAGGGACGAGTTTCTCCAGAGCAGGAAGCGTTTCGGCAAATACGTCGTGCACGGCCATACGCCGGTGCGCCAGGCCGAGCTGCTCGAGAACCGTGCCAATATCGATACCGGAGCGTATGCGACCGGCAACCTGACCCTGCTGTCGATTCAGGGCAACAGCATGCTCGCGATCTAGCAAGCTAGCGACGCCTGCGCCCGGCGCGAAGCGTCAATTGGTCTGGCTTGCCGGCGGCCGGTATTCCGGAAACCGACTGAGCATCGCTGCCTTCAGGAATTTGAAGTGGGCGATCGAGGCGCTGAGCTCCTTGAGCCTGCGCTGGCCGTTCAGGATTTCCTTGTCGAACAGATCCTGATGGTGATTGTCCAGCGCCTCGCGCTCGAGATATTCGTCATTGCCGTTGCCGATGGTCACAGCCGCGCGCGCCAGCACGTCCTCCACCCGGCGGTTCAGCCCCGATTGCTCGCGCTCCGCCGCATGCAGCGCATCCTCGATTGCAACCATGATGGCTTCGATGCGCGTGCGATCAGTGTCGGCGTCGCGCTCGGGCGAGCGGGCACGGAATGTCTGCTCTCCGCCGAAGCGGTCTTTCAGGAAATTGTGAGTGCGGGCCCGCAAGAAGAGCTGAAACATGCGTGCACTTTCCGGTTCGAGGCGCCAGAACGGAAAATGGGCCCTGGATGGTTAACAAAGTTTAAAGGCTGCCGGACGTTGTACTCCGACGCGGCCCTGCGAACCGGCGTTCAGATCGTCGCCTTGAGGGCATCCAGCTCGCGATCGAGCGCCTGCTGCCAGCTCGGCGGCGTAATGCCGAACCGCTCGCGCAGCCGCGTGAGATCTAGGCGAGAGTTGGAGGGCCGCTTCGCCTTGACCGGAAATTCGTCGGAACGGATCGGAACGATTTCCTTCACGGCGAATTTGGCGCCCCTCGATCGCAGCCCGGCAACGATCGCAGTCGCAAAGCCGTGCCAGCTGGTCTCGCCCGCGCAGACCAGATTGACGACGCCGCTTCGCTGCTCGAACGCCTTGCGAAGATCGTCGCCGCTCCGCGGCAGCATTGCAACCACCGCTTGCGAAATCGTATCGGCTGTCGTCGGCGCGCCGATCTGGTCGCCGACGATCCGCAACTGCTCGCGCTCTCCGGCGAGGCGCACGATTGTCTTGAGAAAATTCGCGCCGGTGGCAGCGTACACCCAGGACGTGCGCGCGATCACATGCAAAGCACCCGCCTCGGCAATGGCCTGGTCGCCGGCGAGCTTGCTCTGGCCGTACACCGAGAGAGGCGCCGGCGTGCTGTCCTCGCGCCACGGACGATCGCCGGAGCCGTCGAAGACATAGTCCGTCGAAAAGTGCACCAGCGGCACGCCGCGGGGCGCCGCCCACTTGGCGATTGCCCTGGGAGATTCCGCGTTGATCCGAAACGCGAGCTCTCGCTCGTCTTCCGCGCGGTCGACGGCGGTATAAGCGGCGGGATTGACGATCAGATCCGGCTTGATCGAATCCAGCTTGCCGGCAAGCTCGTCCGGCCGCGACAGGTCGAACTCTTCCAGCGCCGGTGCAACGATATCGGCCCGCCCCTGAAGCAGCGGAAGCAGCGCACCGCCCACCTGCCCCGCAGTGCCCGTCAGAAGGATCTTCATGTCAGATCTCCCCGTAACGCGGAAGATTCTTCACATCCGCGAGCAAGGGCGCATCGGCATCCTTGGGCGAAAGCGAGGGATCTCCGACGCCCCAGTCGATGCCAATCGCCGGATCGTTCCATCGAACCGAGATCTCATCCTTCGGGCTGTAGAGCGCGTCGCATTTGTAGAAGAAATCGGCCGTCTCGGAGAGAACGGCAAAACCATGGGCGAAGCCGCGAGGGACCCACAATTGCCGCCGATTCTCCTCATTCAGCTCGACCGCAACATGACGCCCAAAATTTGGGCTACCTACGCGGACGTCGACTGCAACATCCAGGACCCGGCCGCGGAGCGCCGTGACCAGCTTGCCCTGCGCGCCCGGATTTTGTAGGTGCAGCCCCCGCAACACTCCATGACGCGAGCGTGACAGGTTGTCCTGAACGAACGGCTGCGCAACCCCGCTCTGCGCGTAGCGCTCGAATTGGTAGGTCTCCAAGAAAAAGCCGCGTTGATCGCCGAATAGCTTCGGCTCGATGATCAAAACTTCGGGCAGATCTGTCTTGATTACGTTCATTCCAGCGCCTTCAGCTCCGCACATACAACAATCTTGTGCAGCGCACACTATCTGATATTTTCAAATTGGTAAACCAGAGGGACCTAATGAAGGGAATTATACTCGCCGGCGGAACAGGCTCGCGCCTTTTTCCCGTCACGACAGTGGTATCGAAGCAGCTGCTTCCGGTTTTCGACAAGCCGATGATCTACTATCCGCTGTCGACGCTCATGCTCGCTGGCATTCGCGACATTCTCATCATCTCGACGCCGCAGGACAAGCCGTTGTTCCAGCGCTTGCTCGGTGATGGATCGGAGATCGGCGTCAACTTCTCTTACGCCACGCAGGACACCCCGCGCGGTCTTGCCGACGCCTTCATCGTCGGCCGCGAATTCGTGGGATCGGATTCAGTCGCCCTGGTTCTCGGCGACAATATCTTCTACGGCCACGGACTTCCGGAGATGCTGGCCAGGGCGGCAACACGCAAGAGCGGTGCCACGGTCTTCGGCTACGTCGTCAACTCACCCGAGCAATACGGCGTGGTCGAGCTCGATAGTGACGGACGTGCGCGCTCGATCGAAGAGAAGCCCAAGCAGCCGAAGTCGAATGTGGCCGTCACCGGCCTCTATTTCTACGACAACAGCGTGGTCGACATCGCTGCGGGGATCAAGCCTTCGGCGCGGGGCGAGATCGAGATCACCGACGTCAACAATGCCTACCTCGCGCGCGGCGACCTGTTCGTCGAAGTGCTCGGGCGCGGGTTTGCCTGGCTCGACACCGGCACGCACGCCTCGCTGGTCGAAGCCAGCCACTTCGTTCAGATACTGGAACAGCGCCAGGGCTTGCGCATCGCCTGCCCCGAGGAAATCGCCTTGCGGCGCGGTTACATTTCTCTCGAAGCCTTCAAGAAAGTTGCAGAGAAGACCGCCAAGAGCAGCTACGGCGAGTATCTGCAATCGGTTGCCCGCTCCTTCGCCGCTCAAGACTGAGGCAGATCACACATGCGTTTCGAAGGCTCCACGATTTTCGTCACGGGCGGTGCTGGTTTCATCGGCTCTGCAGTCGTCCGTCATCTCCTCCGCGACACGCACGCGCGAGTCGTCAACATCGACAAGCTGACTTATGCGGCGAACCTCGAGTCGATCCCTGACGCCGAGGCAAACCCCCGCTATGCATTCGAGCAGCAATGCATTTGCGAGGCAGCCTCGCTTCGCAAGCTGTTCGAGAAGTACCAGCCCGTCGCAGTGATGAACCTGGCGGCCGAGAGCCATGTAGATCGTTCGATCGACGGCCCTGGCGAATTCATCCAGACCAACATCGTCGGCACCTTCACGCTGCTGCAGGAGGCGCTGCGATACTGGAGGGCCCTGAGCCCGGATCGCCGCTCGCAATTCCGCTTTCTCCACATCTCCACCGACGAGGTGTTCGGGTCGCTCGGCAAGGACGGTTACTTTACCGAGACCACGTCCTATTCACCGAACTCGCCCTACTCGGCGAGCAAGGCATCCTCCGACCATCTGGTTCGCGCCTGGCGCGAGACCTACGACCTTCCGACGATGGTGACGAACTGCTCGAACAATTACGGGCCGTATCACTTCCCCGAGAAGCTGATTCCCCACATCATCATCAAGGGGCTCGCCGGCGAGCCCCTGCCGGTCTACGGCGACGGACAGAACATCCGCGACTGGCTCTACGTCGAGGACCACGCCAAGGCGCTCACGCTCGTGCTCGAGCGCGGTGCGATCGGCGAGACGTACAATGTCGGCGGTCGAAACGAGCGTACCAATTTGCACGTCGTCGAAAGCATTTGCGATATGCTGGACGAAATGTCGTCGCGCACGGCAGGCCCCCGGCGCGGCCTCATTTCGTTCGTCGCCGACCGCCCCGGTCACGATCGCCGCTACGCGATCGATGCTTCGAAGCTCGAGCGCGAGCTCGGATGGCGCGCTGACGAGAATTTCGAAAGCGGCCTTGCCAAGACGGTTCGCTGGTTCTTCGACAACCGCATCTGGTGGCAAGCCATTCTCGATCGCGGCTATCAGCAGAAGCGGATCGGCCTCGGCTAGCTAGCGGGTCGACCACCCCCTCGTGGCAGCTGCCGTCCCGCAGGAGGTGACGGCAGGCTGACCGCGTCGATCTGCAGGAGGGACTGACACGAGGATGCACGAATCCTACTTCGTCTGGATTCGCGGCCTGGATGGTCGTCCGAGGCCACAGATCTGGGACGCGGACCAGTTTTCCGGCCCTGAATGGAAGTTCAGGCACGTCATGGCGCGGCATGCCCTGGACGCAAGAGTGCGTGGGATGGGGCTGGACCGCCTCGCGAAGCTTTTTCCCGCGCCGCCTTTCCCGGACGATTTGGCCTGAGATTCTGGCGCGTGAGACTAGAGATAAGGTTGATCGACCCGGCTCTGCGCCATCCAGACCTTCCATGCGTCTTCATGCTTGGCGTACAGCTCCAGCCAGCGCTGCTCGCCGGGAGCAGGCTGAGAGCTCCGCTCGATCCAGCTGGCTCCGGTTCGGCCGCCATCCGGCTCGCGGTCGAGCCGCTCGAACTCATAGGTCTCCTCGGGCGTCAGACCGATCAGAACACGCCTGCCGACCGCATCGACAAAATATCGCCGCGGCGCATTGTTGTTCCTGACGCTCGTCATGGCGCACCTCTTTCGCGATCCATGGGCCGTTCAGACCAACAGGACACCACCCGCAAGTCCGAACGACCAAGGGCAAATTGCCGGACCATCCGTGTCGGATTCCCAAACTCAGTCACGCACGCAAGGACCATCAGGTGCCTGCAAGAACCGTGCGCAACTTAATGAGGGCATGCGAAGGGAACAGCATTGGGCACGGCCTGACCGGCCTCGTATGGTTACCTTCGCGCGGTATGATTTCGGCTGAATCCACTCAGAACGCACGGCGCGCCCTGGCTAACGACACGTGCTGGCGCTCCCAGGCCGCATGGACCGGTCGCTGCTCCCCGTGCGCCCGCCGCGCGCGCGTCGCGTAGCCGATGCAGAAGCCAACGAAGATCGAAATCAGAATCGAAACCCAACTCATGTGAAGGTCTCTCTATTTGGCGCGCGTCAGTCGCCTCCATTCGCCTAGCGAACATTCTCATCTTCGAGTTGTGTCGAGATCGTGATCATGGCCGCTGATTTTGTCGTCACAGGCGGGAATTTTTGGGCAGCAGCGTGCTTGCTTCCTGGCCGTTTGCATCAACCAACCAGCCAGAAGAAGAATTTGACTGACAGCAGAATGATAAAATAGGCCCAGCCCGCCATTGCGATCAGCGCAATGCCGAGAAAGGCACCTTCGAATGCCCGCTCTCTCATCTTCGCCAGAGGCTTTGCGGGTAGCGTTTTTTGAAGCATACCGATCTTCTTTTTTATTCGTATCGCTCGCACGATCATAGCCCAACGAATTCGACGATCTCGTGACGGACGCAGACGAGAATCGGCTGATGTGCACGCGGACTCCTGCACGACATCGATCTTCAACGAATTTTGAATCGATGCGGCGCCCAGCATCGGGGTGACGGAACAATTTTTCCGATGGGCACCTGAGCGGGATTTGAACGACTCAACAGTTTGCAGCTTTTACGCGAGATCGTCCGATCGCATCCGAAAAGTTTCACAAGCGGCCTTGCGGGAGGGCAGACCGGTTCTGCGGCAACCGGACGTCGTGACGGGGCGTCGGGCCGGATGGCTGCTGCCGTCGCTGATCGGCGCGAGATCAGAAAAACCCCGGAGTTGTACGGAGCGCCCGGCGCCGATTTCCTCGCGGTAAGGTTGAGAGGTTAGCTTAATCCCCGTTGTTTGTTGCGAAGTCTCACCGATCGCATATCCATTTTCGCACCGGGCTTCCCCAAGAGCCCGGCCCCACCCAAGCAAGGCCGTCGAGCGACATGGGTCCGCTTGGCGGCTTTGTCGTTATGTCGATGTAAGAGGATCATTTCGGTTATGGCGCGGAAGCCCTGGTCGTTCAAGGAAGACCGCCGGCTCATGGAGCTGGCCAAATCTTCGACGTCGTTGGAGGAGGCAGCGAGGCAGCTCGGGCGATCGCCCGACGCAATCAAGCGCATGGCCTTGCGTCTCGGCCTGGCTCTCAAGTCAAAGGCCGCCAAGAAGAGCTAGCGGGCGTACGCTGCGAGCGACACTTCGTGGATACGGGCCATTGCCGACGGCACCAGCCGAATGCAAGTCGCAAAACGACGCATTCCAGACGCTTCGGCGCTCTCGATCTCTCCGTGCGCGGGTGTTAGACTCTCCGATTGAACATCGACTTTTTGTCGCCGAGGCAATTGCTCGAAGCCTCGGTATCGGATCGATAGTCTGATGGAGGATTGCACCATGTTGTCCCGCACACTCGCCGTAGTTTTGCTCCTGGCTCTGCCTTCCGTGGCGTCGGCGCAAGTTCCCGTGGGGTTCGGATTCCCGAAGGGGGCACCCTGGTGTGCGTTTGGCTTCGATTGTCGATTCCTGAATTTCCACGAATGTGCGGACCGGATCTATGATCCCGCGCGCAACTGCCTCAAGAACCCATACTTCGCGGCCCGCTACCCGACCGATGTCGACAAGGGCTGGTCCTACAATCGGCGTTGAACGCCGCGCCCTACCGGCGCCGATCGCTTACCCACGAGCGGAACTCCAGGGCCGCCTCGGCATTGTTCCCTAAAGGAATGCGGAAGGCGGAGCCGATCATGGCAAACTCTTTCCTAATTGTGATGTCGATTTGGTTCGGCGTTAATATCCTGTTCGTGGCGTGGCGATTGTGGGTGACCAGGCCGGATAGCTGGAAAATGGGCACCGGTGCTCGCCATCTCAGTCCCGTCAGCGTGAAATCGCATTTGCGCCGCCACGCCTGACGCGGCCGACACCACCCGTCGCGGCGGAGACCTTCGGGTGCTGAACCGACGGTCACGCAATCGCATGCGATCGCCTTAAACCCTATCTTAGCGCCTCCGCGGTTAGAGTTCTGGTCATTCTCTCTTAACCTCTGCGGCCCGGATGAAAGCAGCATGGCCGAAACTCTCACTGGCGGTGCCCGTGCTTGCGGGCATGGTTGCGTTCGCGCTCGCCGGTCACATCGCGGCGACGCGGTTCATCCGGGATCAGCAGGCACGCCAGCTCGACGAGCTGACCGAAGCCGTGCTGCGCCGGTCCGAATTCGCTGTCGACTTCGCGACCGCGAGCCTTGACGAGCTGGCCGGCCGCGGGCTCGCCACATGCGATCCCGCATCGCTCCAGGCGATCCGCCTCCACGTCTACCAACGCTCCGCCGTGAAGGACGTCCGCCTCGTCAATTCCGACGGCTCGGTGATCTGCTCGGCCTATTCGGAGACGCTCGAATTCGACAAGGGCTGGGTCGATCGGGCCGACATGCTTGCGTCGCGCGATTCGAAGCTGATGCTGTTTCGTGTCGAGCAGTTCGGCGGCGACGCGCTCGGCGTGCTCAGGGACATCGGCGACAACAAGGCACTGGTTGCCATTCTCGGCATCAATTCCAGCCTGTTCGACATCATGCCGGCCGAGCTGCGCGCCCACAGCGAGGTTCTGCTTGCGCTCAGGAACGGTGCACAGCTCGGCGAGTTCGCGCTTGACGCCGGCAAGACGCTGCCGCATCCGATTGATTTTGAGAAAAGCTCAGCGCGCTATCCGTTGCGCGCGGTCATCCGCATTGACAGATCGGTACTGTCGACATGGAACAGCGAGGCCTACTGGCCGGCGATGGCGGCCGCGCTCGTGCTCGGCGCACTGTTCGGCATGCTGCTGTCGCGGACGCAGCGCTTGGAGGGGCCCGTCGCCGATCTCGATCGTGCGCTGGCGCGGGGTGAATTCAAGCCTTACTTCCAGCCGATCTTCGATCTCCGCACCGGCGAGATCAGGGGCTGCGAGATCCTGGCGCGCTGGCTGCGCGAAGACGGCACGGTGGTCCCGCCGATGAACTTCATCCCGCTGGCGGAATCCAGCGGACGGATCGAGGCCATGACCTGGCAGCTGCTAGGCCGCGCGCTGGCCGACCTCCAGCCGCAGCTCAAAGCCGACAAGGATTTCAAGCTCTCGTTCAATGTCGTGCCCAGGCACATGCTCGGCGCAGGCTTCATCGAAACGCTCCGCAGCACCGTCACGGCGGCACGCGTGTCCGCGCGGCAGATCGTGATCGAGGTGACCGAGCGCGACGAGCTCGACGATCTGGCGCGCGCCGCGGCCGTTGTGCGTGAGTTGCGCGACTACGGCTTTCGCGTGGCCATCGACGACGTCGGTGTCGGCCATAGCGGGCTGTCGCGGCTGAAGGGTCTCGGCGCCAACACGATCAAGATCGACAAGTTCTTCGTCGACACTATCACGGTCGACGCCTCGACCACGACGATCGTGGAGATGCTGGTGGCGCTCGCAAGGGATTTCCACATGACCGTGGTTGCGGAAGGCGTCGAAACCGAGGAGCAGGTCCACGCGCTGATCTCGTGCGGTGTCGAGGAGGGTCAGGGCTATCTCGTCGCCGCGCCCCTGCCCCTTGCGAAATTCAGCGAATTGATGGCGTCGCGGCGTGCGGCGACCGCAGTCGCGGCTCCAGCCGGCGACACTGCACTGGTGGCCTGACCGGGCCGGCTGGCCCGAATTCGAACAATTGTCATCCGAACATGTCCCGGTGCGAACCACCAGTCGTGCACCCACAATCGACCACATACGCCCCTTAACGATATTCTCCGCTTTCGAGAGCGGCACACCGGTCGACCGGCTATGATGCTGCAATGCGCCGAAATCATCTCATCGCAGCTGCGGCCATCTGCCTTGCGCTGATCGTCTATGCCACGCTGGCTACGCTTGCGGGCAGACCGGTGCTGATGGGCCATGCCGAGGCCTATTGGGTCGTGGTCATCGAGCGCTTCAGCGCCTACAGCCTGCTGGGCTTCCTGCTGTCCTTCCTGCTGCCGGGACGCTTCAGGCTGGCTTGCGCATTCGTGATCGCCGTCGCCGTCGGGCTCGAGATGTTGCAGGCGATGGTGCCCGACCGCGATCCGCGGTTCATCGACGTGCTGCAAAAGGCAGCCGGCGGCATCCTCGGCGTCAGCCTGGCCCAGACCATTCTGGCTTTTCTGCCCAGACCGCCGTCCTGACGCGAGCGGCGTCGACCCACATCGCGAGCGCGATGCGCAGCTTGGTCCGGCAGATTATTTTGCCATCTGCCCGCGCAGCTCACCGCCTGGATTGGCCGCGGTATGGATGTTCGCATACCATTTGCCGGCCAAGAGATCGGCAGCCTGCGTCTTGGTGAGGGTTGCGGTGCCGTGGATCGGGCTTTGCGTTAACTTGAACGGCAGCGCGATGCCGGCATTCTTGCCGGATTCGCTCGGTCCGTGGAAATGCGCGCCGAGCGCGGGACCGGTCAGATCCGCATAGGTGACGGTGTAGGTCAGGATCTTGGTATCGGTGTCGAAAGCCGCCTCGGCCTTGCCGGAGCCGGAGCTCGTGTTGGGCGGCACTTCGTTGCTGCCCCTGAGTTCCGCCTGCAGTTTGATCACTTCGGCACGGACCGCCGTCGCAAGAAGAGACGGGAGCGCAAAACCCAACGCACCCGCCAGGCACACGGCTCTCATCATGGTAACCTCCCAGCCCGGATCTCATTGGTTTCGACCTGCTCCGGTGTGAAACACCAGAGGTCGCGCCAAATTCCGGCTGGGTGATTATGCCTGATTCGAACGGAGCCGACTGCGGCCGGAAGCGGCGGACTTACGCCACGCCGCGCCTGAAGCTCTGCTGACCGGAGGTGAAACCGCCCGACATCTGCCGGTGGGTTTCGCGCAGCGCCGTGATCGCTTCATCGACGCCGAATTCGCCTTCGCGAATGGTTTCGAAGAACCGGGTCGTCAAGGCGAAGTCCAGCTTGACGCGGGTGTTTCCATCGCGGCTCTTGCGGCGATCGAGCGACAGGTGCAGCGCCAGCACCCTGGCCTCGGCGGCACTGCAGCCGCTGAGCGTCGCGAGTTCGTCATAAGTCATCCAGATCTGAGGCATATCCCTGTCCGCCTTTTGTTATAGGCCTCAACCTAGATTTCACATCTAAAAGCACTCTTGCCGCGGTGCGGTCTTCAGGCGCTTTCGCGGCAACAGCGTCAACGCAAAGCTAAGGCGCAGGACACATCAGGACGCGGGAGGCCTGGAGGGCGTAAACGGCGGCCGCGGCCGCGACCGGCTGTCCAGCCCCTTGGGCAGCTTGTCGGGATTGAGCTTGACGACCGCGCATCTGGCGTCGGCTGCAAGCGCTTCTTCCTGGCTGTAGATCAGCGTGCACTCGAACCTGACCTCCGGCGCCTCTCGCGCCGTGCCCGAGCACGTCGCCATCGCGCCGCTGCAGAGGCCGGTCAGATTGACCTCGACCTCATCAGGACCAAACACGCTCGGATTGCCTTCGGTATGGCGCTTCACTGCCAGGACAGCCGTGAAGCGTTGCTGATCGACCTGATAGGAGCCGCCATAGGTGAAGAAGCTGTCGCAGCCCGAGATCCGCCCCTCGATCAATTCGACAAGGCCTGTGCCCTGGCCACGCGGGGTTCTGAACCAGGCAGCGTATTTGCCGTCTCTCAGCATGAAAACATCCGTCGTAAAATTCAAACGTATTTGCGACGAACTCTGGGGCGCGACAATGACTGATGCGGCGCGTATTCCGGCACGGTTAATGCCTTGCAAAACCAATTCGTCAAATTTCCGGTGCCGCATGCGCGACGCCGGCTGCAAACTCAAAACAATTCGATGCCGTCATCCGCAGGCACGACCGCCTCGACCCGGCGGGCCGCGGCGCTCGACGACAGCCCGAGGGCTTGCAAAAATTCCCGGTGGACGTCGCGCTCCCGCTCCATCGTGTAGCGCGCGAACAGATCGTCGAGCAGCGCCTCGTCCTGCGGACGCGGCCGATGCGCGCCTGCGCTTGCCGTCTCCAGGCGCGCAGCGACGGCGGGCAACGTCGCAGAAGACTCGCCGAGCGAGCTCATCAGGCCTTGCGCCGAATTCATCAGGCCCTCGAATTCGGCACCTTCGTCGACGAGCCGGCTCATAAGCTTGCCGAGCCGCTCGTTACCGGCCTCGACCTCGCGCAGCGCCCGGAGGATCTGCGGCTCCAGATTGGTGAGCTGCGTGGGATCGCCCTGGACGCGAAGCTCCTTCAACTCATTGGCGGAGCGCTCGATGCCGTCGAGCACGGGCCGCAAGCGGCCGGCGCCGGCCGAGACCTGATCGGCGGTCGTCTTGAGCTCGTTCGCGATGACGACGAAAGCGCTGCCGCGGCTGCCGAGATGGCTCGCCTTGAGGCCCGCATTCATGCCGATCAGGGTGATGTCGACCGTGGCTTCCGCCAGTCCCGCAATGGCCTGACGGAATTTTGCCAGCGTATCCTCGACGACCGCGAGCGCCTGGTCGACCGAGCGTCCGGCGCTCTCGCAAGTGCCGATCAGGGTCGAGGCGTGAGCCAGCGTCTGCTTGATGCGGGTCAGGAACGAGGCGGAAGAACCGTTCTCGCTACCGAACAGCGTGCGGCCGTGACCGACGACGCCACTTGCATCGTTCAGGATCGCCGACAGCGCGCGGATGATCTGGCCGATGTCGCCGCCGAACTCGCGCTGCGCGTCCCTGAGCTGGGCCGCCGCCGGGCAAGCTGCGACGCCGTTGCCGAAACCAGAGGCCACCGTCGCACATATAAG
This sequence comes from Bradyrhizobium sp. S3.3.6, assembly GCF_040546905.1. NCBI lineage: Bacteria > Pseudomonadati > Pseudomonadota > Alphaproteobacteria > Hyphomicrobiales > Nitrobacteraceae > Bradyrhizobium > Bradyrhizobium sp. S3.3.6. The sequence continues at coordinate 179,393 of NZ_JBEPOT010000008.1, forward strand.
CGCGGCCGGGAGCCATCCGGACCTGGACCGCGGGCGAAGCCGCCCCGGCCGTCTGCCATCGCGCCATCGCGTCTAGAGTCACGGTTTGCCGCGGCGCCGTTTTCTGCCATCACCGGTTTGAACCTGTTCCTGCCAGGGTGCACCAATACCAAGAGTGATTCTGATCACACTTGCTTGGGCGATCCCCTGCTAGGCTCCCGCTGGCACGTGGATCACTCGGGTATCTTGTTCGAACTGGATGAAAAAAGTCATGAGAAGCCTGATCGGCGCGATCGCCGGCGTGTTTTGCCTCGCGGCTCCCGCCATTGCCGAGACGCCCGCCGCCATCGTCGAGGACGTGCAGGGCAAGGTCGACGGCATCGAATTCATGGACTACGTGGCGCCCGGCAAGATCATCAAGCTCGGCCCCAAGGCTGGCATCACGCTCAGCTATCTGAAATCCTGCCTGCGCGAGACCATCACCGAGGGCGTCGTGCTGGTCGGCGCGGAGCAAAGCACCGTGCAACTCGGCAACGTCCAGCGCGTCAAGGTGCCCTGCGACGCCAACGCCGCGCAGCTCTCCGAGCGCGAGGCGAACCAGAGCGCGGCAACCACGTTCCGCACCATGCGATCCGATGCCAACAGTGCGCCGGCCAAGCTGCCGACGATCTACGGCACCGCGCCACTGATTCAGGCCAAAAGCGGCAGCACGCTGGTGATCGAACGCACCGACGGCAAGGAGCCCACGATCAGCCTCCCGCTCAAGAACGACATCATGATCGCCGGAAAATTCTATGACCTCTCGAAAGCCGGCAAGTCGCTGACGCCGGGCGGCAGCTATCTCGCGAAGCTCGGCACCAAGCGCTACACCTTCCAGGTCGACGCCAGCGCGACCTCGTCGCCGACGCCGATCGTCGGCCGTCTGCTTCGGCTCGAATAGCCGGCCAGCGACAGCAACGATGCGGAGGATCGGCAGGTGGGACATCGTTGCGGCGATCATGATAGCGCTCGTTACGGGCGCAACTTTCACGTCTCCGCCGCTCCAGACGCTGCAAGGGCTCTCGCTCGACATCCTCACGGCCTTGCGCTGGAAGCTCATCGGTGACCGCCGCGATCCCGCGACATCACCGGTCGTCGTCGTGGCCATCGATGGGGAGACCTACGACACGCCGCCCTTCAAGGGATCGCCGACGCAGACATGGACGCGCGAGATCGGCCGGGTGCTCGGAAGTATCACTGACGGGGGCGCCAAGGTCATCGGCTTCGACGTGATCTTTCAAAGCTCGATCGAGCAATCGGCGATTCCGTTCGGCGACGCGTCGTTCGGCAGCCGTTTGAAGGGATTTGACCGGGACTACCTTATCGCCGTGCGGAAGCTCTCCGACAGCGGCAAGCTCGTGCTCGGCGAAATTCTCAGCAACGACCATCCGGAGCGGCCGGATCGCGCGCAGCAACTGGCGGTGAAAGACAACATCCGCGCCCTCAACGTCCATACCGACGCCGACGACGTAATCCGGCGAATGCCGCTAAGCTTTTCCATCGCGGGCCAGCCAGTGTCCGCAATGGCCGTCGAGCTCGCCGCGCGCGCACTCGGTGCCAAGCCCGAGACCGGGTCGATCGGCGTAACGAAATTGTCCGGCTACGCGATCCCGAGCGCGGTCACCAACACGCTCACGCTCAATTTCCGCGGCATGGGCCGCGACGTCCCCACTTATTCCTTCGCCGATTTGCGCGCCTGCGTCGAAAAGGGCGACACCGAGTTCTTCCGCCGCGCCTTCGAGGGCAAGATCGTGCTGCTCGGCAGCATCCTCAATTTCGAAGACCGCAAGCTCACCTCAATGCGCCTGGCCAGCGGATATGACGGGACACCCGGGTCGCGATGCGCCCTGCCCGCGTCTGCAAGCACCGCGCAACAAGCCCGCAACGCGGTCGCCGGCGTCTTCGTTCACGCCACGGTCGTGCGAAATCTGCTCGAGCATGATGCCATCACCGAGCTCGGCTTCCCGCTGCGGACGATCCTGACAATTGTTTTCGCGGCGATCATTGCCGCTGCCGCCTGCCTGCTCGCTCCGACCGGCGCGGCGGTTACCTGGCTTGGGCTCACCGTCGCCTACGCTGCTGTCGCCGTCAGCACATTCGCGCATGCCATCGCGCTGCCCCTGACCGAGCCCGTGCTCGCCGGTCTCGCAGCGCTCGCCATGATGATCGGCTACCGCTTCGTGATCGCCGACCGCGAGGAGCGCTTCCTGCGCAAGAGCTTTGCGTTCTATCTCGCACCCGAGGTGATCGACGGCATGGTCGCCTCCGGCAAGATGCCCGTGCTCGGGGGCGAGATGCGCAACATCACCATGTTCTTCTCTGACCTCAGCGGCTTCTCCTCGATCGCCGAGAAGATGACGCCAAGCGAGCTGGTCGCGCTGATGAACGACTATCTCTCCGACATGACCGACATTATCGAAAGCCACGGCGGCTATGTCGACAAATATATCGGCGATTCCATCGTCGCGATGTTCGGCGCGCCGGCCGACGATCCCGATCATGCACGCAACGCGGTCGCCGCCGCGCTGCAATGCCGCGACCGGCTCGAGGAGCTCAACGAAAGCCATCCCGCGTTCCGTGGCCGCGGCCTCGCCCACCGCATCGGGTTGAACAGCGGCGAAGCCGTGGTCGGCAATATCGGCTCGCGCCGGCGCTTCAACTACACCGTCATGAGCGATACCGTGAACCTCGCCTCGCGGCTCGAAGGCGCCAACAAATACTTTGGCACCGTGATCATGGCGTCCGAGATGACTGTGAACCAGAGCCGCAGCGCCCACACCTGGCGCGAGCTCGACATGGTCAGGGTGCAGGGACGCGACGAGCCGATCAGGGTGTACGAGCCGCTCGCCGAGAAGAACCACGAGACGCAGGAGCAGGGCATCCGCACGGCAACTTACGCCAGCGGGCTTGCGTGCTGGCGTGCGCGCGACTTCGCCAAAGCGGCCGAGCTGTTCGAGAGCGCCGCCGGCGACGATCCGCCGTGCCGATATTTTGCCAAGCGTGCGCGGACACTGGCGGCGCATCCACCGCCGGCCAACTGGACGGCGGTGAATACGCTGGAAGGGAAGTAGCCGCAGAACTTGCCGTCCGCCGGGGGAGCCTAGAACGGCAGCCCGACATAGTTCTCCGCCAAGAGCCGCTGCGCCGTCTCGGACGACAACAGGTACTCCAGCTCGGTCTGCTGGAGACGATCTTCATACTCGGAACGATCGGGGAAACGGTGCAGCAGCATCGTCATCCACCACGAGAAGCGCTGCGCCTTCCATATCCGCGCCAATGCCTTGGCGGAATAGCCCGCCAGCCCGGAATCGTCGCCATCCTGATAGTGCGCGAGCATCGCGTGGTAGAGGTAATAGATGTCGGAAGCGGCGCTGTTCAGCCCGCGCGCGCCGGTCGGCGGCACGATGTGGGCGGCATCGCCGGCGAGGAACAGTCGGCCATAGCTCATCGGCTCGGCGACGAAGCTGCGCAAAGGCGCGATGCTCTTTTCGATCGAGGGGCCGGTGATCAAGCGGTCTGCGACCTCATCGGGCAGGCGACGCTTCAGCTCCGCCCAGAATGCATCGTCCGACCAGTCTTCGACCTTGTCAGTCAGCGGCACCTGGAGGTAATAGCGGCTCAGCACCTGTGAGCGCAGCGAGCAGAGCGCAAAGCCGCGCGCATGCTTCACGTAGATGAGCTCAGGCGACACCGGCCTGGTCCGCGACAACACGCCGAGCCAGCCGAACGGATAGACCTTTTCATATTCACGCAGCACATCCTTCGGGATCGATTTGCGGCTGACGCCGTGAAATCCGTCGGCGCCGACGATGTAGTCGCAATCAACGCGGACGGTCTCGCCGTTCGATCGATACGTCACGTAGGGCCGGTCGGAGGTCAGATCATGCGGCGTCACGTCCCCGGCATTATGCACGACCTTGCCACTGAGCCGGTCGCGCGCCTCATAGAGGTCGCGCGTCAGCTCGGTCTGGCCGTAGACCAGCACCGAATTGCCGCCGGAATGCTTGTTTAGATCGACATGGGAGAGCACGCCGTCATGGGCGATCTCGAAGCCGTTGTGGATCTCGCCCTCGCGGTCCATCCGCTCGCCGCATTGCGCCTCGCGCATCAGCCGGGCAAAGCCATGCTCGAGCACGCCGGCGCGGATGCGCGCCAGCACGTGCTCGCGGCTGTATTTCTCCAGCACGATGGTATCGATGCCCTTCAGGTGCAGGAGCTGGGACAGCAGCAGCCCGGACGGCCCGCCGCCGATGATGCAAACCTGAACTTTCATTTTTCCGGCCTCCCGTCGGCACTTTTTTTGCAGATTCCGCCGCCTGTACCGATGGAGGCTTTCGCCATTGTCTTGTACTATTCGAACATGAGAACCGCAGCCCCCGCCCCGGCCATCCGGGTCTACAATCTGTTCGGCGAAGCCGGCGACCTGCCGGACGTCGTCCATTGCGAGACGATTGCGTCGCGCTCGGTGCTGCATGACTGGACGCTCGCCGTGCACCGCCACGCCCGGCTGCACCAGGTGCTGCTGATCGAGCGCGGTGGCGGCGAGGCGACACTCGACGGACGCGTGGTGCCGCTCAGGCCGATGCAGATCGTCAACGTGCCGGTCGGCCATGTCCACGGCTTCCGTTTCGTGCGGGAGACCCAGGGCTGGGTTCTGACCATCGCCGCGGAAATCCTGGACGAGGCACTGCTCGCCGCCGAGGGCCTGCGCGGCGTGCTGTCACGATCGGCCGTCGTTCGCGGCACGCCGCAGATCCGCGCGACGATGAAACAGATCTTTGCCGAGCACGCTGCGCGCGATTTCGGCCGCGCGCATGTGCTGCGCGCGCTGTCGGCCGCCATGATCGGCCTCGTGGCACGAGCGCTTACAGCCGAGAGCGGCACCAGCAGCAGCTCTGAATCAAATCTGTTCCGCCGCTTCGAAGCCCTGCTCGAACAGCATCATCTGGAGCGCCGGACCGTTGCGGACTACGCGAACGCGCTGGCGATCACGCCGACCCATCTCAACCGCATCACGCGCGCGGCAACCGGCGATACCGCCTCGCACCTTATCCTGAACCGGCTGATCCGCGAGGCACGCCGCAACCTCGTCTATACAAATCTTCCGGTCTCGACGATCGCCTATGCGCTCGGCTTCGAGGACCCCGCCTATTTCAGCCGGGTCTACGCCGCAGCCACCGGGCTGTCACCGCGCGCCTTTCGCGCTCAGATTCATGGCGATGAAGGCTGATCCACATGTTACTGGTGCGCTCGCTCCTGCGCGGATTCCACCGGCGCTTCGTCCGGATGCCGCTTCTCGTAATGCAGGAAGAGATCGAGCAGCGCCAGCAGCACGATGAGGACGCCGAAGCCGATGCTCAGATGCATCGCCCGCGTATGCGGAAATCCGAGCAGCCAGGGCGACGCGACGAGCCAGACGCCCATCAGGACGTTGATCCATTCCTCCCAGTCCCGGTAAGCGATGATGGCTGCCAGCGAGAGCACGACGATGATCGCGCTCGTGACCCAGAGGTCGATCTTGCCCTGACTATTTGTCAATTTGAACAGCCATGGCGATATGAAGAGAACGGCGGCGAGAAACAGATTATAGACGTCAGGGACAGTTTCGCGCTCTTGCAGCCTGCTCATGACACACCCTCCGCGGAGGACCCGTCGGAGCAAAGATCGGGAAGCGATTTGGTTCCCATTCGCCGTGGGCTGACCGGCTAGACTTTGGTCTCGCTCAGGAACCGAACCGACGACGATAGTCCTGCGGCGCCGTGGCCAGCACGCGCAGAAAACTGCGGCGCATGGTCTCCTCCGACCCGAAACCGCAGCGCTGGGATATCCGCTTCACCGGCAGGCGCGTCTCCGACAGCATTCGCCGCGCAGCTTCCACCCGCAACCGCTCGATGGCCCGCAGCGGCGTCAGTCCGGTCGCCTTGGCATAATGGCGGCTGAAACTGCGCTCGCTCATGCCGGCCTCGTGTGCCAGTCTGGACAGAGAGAGATCGCCGGCGAGATGCTTGCTGATCCATTGGTGCAACACGCCGAATTCATCCTCGGCGGATTGCAGCGACAGCGCCTCGCTGAACTGCGCCTGCCCGCCCGGCCGCTTGAGGAAGACGACGAGATAACGCGCCACGGCCAGCGCGGTGGTGCGGCCGAGATCCTCCTCCACCAGGGCCAGCGCCAGATCGATGCCGGCGGTTACGCCCGCCGAGGTCCACATCGAGCCATCGCGCACGAAGATCGGATCTGGCTCGACGCGCACGGCCGGGAAACGCCGCGCGAGCTCGGCGCAATACGACCAATGGGTCACCGCACGGCGTCCGTCGAGCGCGCCGGATGCACCGAGCAGAAATGCGCCGGTGCAAACCGACGCCACGCGCCGCGCCTTCTTCACGCGCTGCCGCAGCCAGTCCAACAGCACCGGATCGGAAGCGGCGAGATCGACACCCGGACCACCTGCGACAACCAACGTGTCCAGCCCGCTGCCGGCGCGCGGCAGCGGCTCCGTTGCAATCGCCAGTCCCGAGGACGCCGTCACCCGCGCGCGATCTTTCGCCACCACGCGAAGCGCATAAGGCGGCGTTCCGCCGGCTTCCACGATCTGCTCGTTGGCGGTCGCGAACACCTGGAGCGGTCCGGTGACGTCGAGCAGCTGTACCGATGGATAAGCCAGCACTTCGATCACGCGCACGGAACTCCGCGTGGCACGAGAAATGGAGCTTGGCGAGAAACGAGGGGTCTTTGGCATTTGCGCCAAAACGTGCCCGGTTATGTTGCCGCTGTCCAGCCTCGAGGAGAGACCATGACCACGAAGACTTTTACCAAGACCGCCCCGCCGGAATGGCTTCTCGCGATGTGGAAGGAGATCGACGACAAGACCTTTGGCAAGGGTTTTGACTGTTTCGCCGACGATGCGATCTGCAATCTCGGCGTTGCCGACTGGCACGGCCGCGAGGCGATCCGCAACAATCTGCGGCAGTTCATCGACCGTGGCTTCACCGCGCTGCATAACGTCGTCGAGTACTGGGACAGCCCTGAGCTCAAGATCTTCCACGGCAAGGTCGCGATGCGCTTCGACGATCCCAGCATCGAACCCGTGAGACCGACGATGGCCCATTTCTTCTATATGGACGAAAAAGATCCCACCAAGGTCAAGCGCTGGGTCGGAGCGGTGGGACCGACCGGATTTTAGTTGGCGCGTCACCGACGGAGCTCGGCGGTGCAAGCTTCACCACGACAAGAGAGCCGGCCTCACCATCGGATGCGGCCGGCTCATTCCTGATCACGTGAAGCAAACATCGAAGAACAAGACCTTCTCCGGCCCCTGCAAGTTGATCGCGAAGAATATACGACCATGACAGCGCGCTCGTCGCTCGAAAATCGAAGGCGGCCATAGCCGGGATCAGGCGAATTCGGACCGGGCCCGCCACTATTCCCGGCGCTTCTACTTACCTTGGTATAGAGCGACCAACCCTTTGGATAGAATTCGTTTACCTCCGTACGATTGAGCGCGGAATGCGCACGCCTTATCGTGGCTGCATTCGGCGCCCCAGACGCTGGTGGCACGGACCTCCCTAACCTTGGCGCAAGACGGCCACACCCTGTCCGGTCGTCTGCGCTGCTTTTTCAGCAAGCCGTCAGCGACCTCAGTGTTTTCCCGGCCGACACATCGAGCCCTCGCGGTCGAAGCTGCCGGCTTCCATGCGAAACTGGAGTTTCGTGCTTAATGTCTTCGTTTGAGAAGATCGCGCTCTTCATCGATGGCTCCAATCTCTATGCCACCTCCAAGGCGCTCGGTTTCGACATCGATTACAGGCGTCTGCTCAGCGAATTTCGCGGCCGAGGCGTGTTGCTGCGGGCCTTCTACTACACGACACTCATTGACGATCAGGAATACTCGTCAATCCGCCCATTGATCGATTGGCTCGACTATAACGGGTATACCGTCGTCACCAAGCTCACCAAGGAGTTTGTCGACGCCACCACCGGCCGCCGCAAGGTGAAGGGCAGCATGGACGTGGACCTCGCCGTGACGGCGATGGAGCTCGCCGGGCACGTCGATCAGATCGTGTTGTTCTCAGGCGATGGAGATTTTCGTTCGCTGGTGGAAGCCGTGCAGCGCCGCGGCGTCCGGGTGACCGTCATCTCCACGCTGGCCAGCCAGCCGCCGATGATCGCCGACGAACTGCGCCGACAGGCGGACATCTTCGTTGACCTGGCGGAACTGAAGCCGAGAGTGGGGCGCGATCCGGCGGAACGGCCGGGATCGCGCGAGATGCGTCAGCAACCGCCGCAATTCATCGCGCGCGGAACGGTGAATCGAAGCGACCAGCTGGAATAATCTGGGCCTGACGATCCTGGATCGTCAGACGTCGAAGAACACCGTCTCGTCCGGTCCCTGCAGATTGATCGCGAAGGAATATACGGCCTTGCCGGCGCGCTCGCTGCGGGTGGCGATCAGCGTGTTGCGACGCACCGGAGGCTCGACCAGATTGAGCACGGGATCGGCGGCGTTGGCGGCCTCTTCATCGGAGAAATAGAGCCGGGTGTTGAGCCCAATATTGATGCCGCGGGCGACAATCCAGATGTTGACGTGCGGCGCGCATTTGCGCCCGGCCCTGTCGACGATCGCACCCGGCTTGATGGTCTCGAAGGTGACGAGTCCGCTCTCGAAATCGGAGCCGGCACGGCCCCAGCCGCGGAAGTCCTCGTCCAGCGCGCCGGCCGAACGATCAGCCGGATGGTTGTAGCGGCCGGCCGCGTTGGCCTGCCAGATCTCCAAAAGAACGTCGCGCAGCACCGTGCCGCTGCCGTCGATCACCCTCCCTTCCAGCGTGATGCGTTCACCCTTCGTGTTCGGCGTCACCAGCACGTTGGAAAAGTTCTTCTCGAAAATGTCGAAGCCGGCCATGGCCGGGATCAGGCCGATATGAACGTAGGGTCCGGCGGTCTGCGAGGCGGTTTCCTTGAGATAGTTGAGCGGCTGCGGCATGGGCTCAGTTCCCTTCGGGACGGTTCTCGAAATAGGTGGAGCGCTGGCCGCGCAGCACGATGTCGAAGCGATAGGCGAGTGAGTCGAACGGCGTCGAGGCGTTGAGGTCGAGCGGCGCCACCAGGCGATCGAGCGCGTCCTTGTCCGGGATCGTCGTCAGGATCGGGCAGACCGGGATCAGCGGATCGCCCTCAAAGTACATCTGCGTGATCAGCCGCTGCGCAAAGCCCGAGCCGAACACCGAGAAATGGATGTGGGCGGGGCGCCAGCTGTTGACGAAGTTGCGCCAGGGATAGGGCCCAGGCTTCACGGTGCGGAAGTAGTAATAGCCGGTGTCGTCGGTCAGAGCACGGCCGCAGCCGCCGAAATTCGGATCGATCGGCGCCAGATACGTGTCCTTCCTGTGCCGGTAGCGGCCGCCGGCATTGGCCTGCCAGAACTCGACCAGCGTATTCGGCACCCCGCGGCCGGTCTCGTCCAGCACGCGGCCGTGGACGATGATGCGCTCTCCGACGGGATCGCCGTCCTTGGCGTAGTTGCGGATCAGATCGTTGTCGAGCGGGCCGAGATCGTTGTGGCCGAACACCGGCCCCGTGATCTCCGAGACCGAGCTCTCCAGCGACAGCAGCGGCTGGCGCGGCGAGCGCAGCACCGAGGATTTGTAGCCGGGCGCGTAGGCCGGCGGGTGGATGGCGCGGTCGCGCTGGAAGAAGCCGCCGTCACGCGGCGTGAACGGCTCGGGAGCGTTGAGGCGGCGATCCCTTAAGGCTGGCGCCTGGGCATTCATCGGCGTTGTCTCTCCCTTTGGCTGCGGCCGGTCCTGGCGCACGGCCTATCGGGAGATCATGGGCCGGCCTATTCCACAGATAAATAGATCGATTATAATATATTGCATGAAAAAAATCGATCATTTGGCGCTCGACGGCCACGCCCTCGAACTGTTCCTCGCCGTGCTGGAGGAAGGTTCGGTGACGGCTGCCGCAACCCGGCTCGGCCTGACACAGTCGGCCGTCAGTCACGCCCTGAACAAGTTGCGGCGGATCGCCGGCGATCCGCTTTTCACCAAATCCGGCCGTGGCATTGTCGCGACCGCCCACGCCCAGGCGCTGGCCGCAAAAGCGCGGGCGCTGATCGACGAGATGCGCAGCTTCGCAGGCGGTGTCACGTTCGAGCCGGCGAGCGCGCAGCTCTCGCTGACGATCGCTGCCAACGACCTTCAGCGCGATTTGCTGCTGCCGCGCTTCTTCGGACATGTCGCCGCGCAGGTGAAGAGCCTCAATCTGCGTCTAATCCCATCGCAGTCGCCCTCGCCTGCGATGCTGCGCGAGAATCGTTGCGATCTCCTGATCACACCGCTGCCGCCGTCCGGCATCGACATTGTGCAAAAGCGGCTGCTGCGGGATCATTACGTCTGCTATTACGATCCCAAGGCGCGCACCGCACCAGGCAGCCGTAGCGGCTATCTCGCAGCGCGCCACATCACCGTGGTCTATACCGACAACGAGCGGCTCGATTTCGACCGCCGGCTCGCCGCGAACGGCTTCCACCGCGACATTGCCATCTCCGTGCCGAGCTTCTCCGGCGTGCCGTCGTTCCTGCGCGGGACGCAGATGCTGGCGAGCATGCCGAGCCTGCTGGCCTCCGGCGTGATGCGTGGCTTCGCGCATGCGCTGATACCGCTGGCCTCACGCACGCGAACGCTGGCCGAACTGCCGATGTTCATGGTCTGGCACCAGCGCTATCAGAAGGACCCGGCGCATCGCTGGATCAGGGCCCAACTCGAAGCCGTGGCCGCGACCGCCGCGGAGACTTGAGACCCCGTCCCAAGTTTCGGAAGCCCGCCCCTCGCCAAACCCACTGGTTGCGCAGGGAGAGCCACGCTAGAATTCCCACATGACAGTGACCGATATCGCGAGCCGAACCTACAATCACAGCTGGCGGCTGGATCCCATCATCCGCAGCCTGCTTGATACCGACTTCTATAAGCTGTTGATGTTACAGCTGATTCGGGAATCATACCCGGATCAACAGGTGACGTTTTCGGTCATCAATCGTTCGCGCCATGTGCGCCTTGCCGAGATCATCGACGAGGGCGAGCTGCGCGCCCAGCTCGATCATGCCCGCACCATCCGCTTCACCAAGAAGGAGTTGATCTGGCTCGCCGGCAACACCTTCTACGGCAAGACGCACATGTTCTCCGCGGATTTCATCCGCTGGCTCGCCGAATTCCGCCTTCCCGAATACGAGCTGCGCAAGGTCGAGGGCCAGTATGAGCTGCATTTCCACGGGCCCTGGACCCATACCACGATGTGGGAAATTCCAGCGCTCGCCATCCTCAACGAATTGCGCTCGCGTTCGGCGATGAAGGGCCGCGGCCGCTTCGAGCTGGACGTGCTCTATGCCCGCGCCAAGGCCAAGCTATGGACCAAGGTGGAGCGGCTGCGCGAGCTGGAAAATTTGCGGCTGTCCGACTTCGGCACCCGCCGCCGCCACGGCTTCCTGTGGCAGCGCTGGTGCGTAGAAGCGGTGAAGGAGGGCCTGGGTTCGTCCTTCATCGGCACCTCCAACGTGCTGCTGGCGATGGACAACGATCTCGAAGCCATCGGCACCAATGCGCATGAGCTGCCGATGGTCGCCGCCGCGCTCGCCAAGGACGACGAAGAATTGCGCTGGGCGCCGTATCGCGTTCTCGACCAGTGGCGTCAGACCTATGGCGGTAATCTGCTGATCGCGCTGCCGGATGCTTTCGGCACCAAAGCCTTCCTGCGCGATGCGCCGGAATGGGTGGCGGACTGGACCGGCTTCCGCCCCGACAGCGCGCCGCCAATCCAGGCCGGCGAAGAGATCATCGCATGGTGGGCGAAGAAGGGCCGCAACCCCAAGGACAAGCTGCTCGTGTTCTCCGACGCGATGGATGTCGGCTCGATCGAGGAGACCTATCACCACTTCGCCGGCCGCTCGCGGCTCTCGTTCGGCTGGGGCACCAATCTCACCAACGATTTCGTCGGCTGCGCGCCGGATGGCTCATTCGATCTCGATCCGATCTCGATCGTGTGCAAGGTGTCATCGGTCGACGGACATCCGGCCGTCAAGCTCTCCGACAATCCGGAGAAGGCAACCGGTCTTCCCTCGGAGATCGAGCGCTATTTGCGCGTGTTCGGCGATGCCGGCCGCGTGCGCAAGCCTGTGCTGGTCTAGTCCCGATCCAAATTCTCTCAATCGAGTAAATCGCGGGAGTCGGATTCGCGGCATCGGTGCGCGGGTTCCGGCTCAGCGGCATTTGCAGCGATCTGCGCGCATCCGTTTCACAACGCTTTCACCCTGCAAGACAATCTCTCGGCTTTTCCAGGTCGAGTTAAGCAGCGTTCCCGCCTCATTCGCGTTATGAGCGGAACGCTCCGCTGGGATCGTTGAGCGATTTGGGGAACGCAGGGTGTTTTGCAGAACAGCAACGTCGGCGAAGGAACGCAGCTTCCTTCACGTCATCAAGCTTGTCTCGCCTTTCGTGACGGTCGTCATGCTTCAGGCGGCGATCGCGGGATTCAGCTTAGAGGTGATGTCATCGGTTCGCGCCTATGTCGCGGGCGAGGCGATGTGGTCGCGCTCGCAGAAGAACGCCGTTTATTTCCTCAATCTCTATCTGCATTCGGGCCAGGCCAGCCAGTTCGCGCAATATCAGACCTCGCTCGCCGTCCCGATCGGCGACGAATACGCGAGATGGGCACTCGAGGGCGATCCGGTCGACGTCGAGCTCGCGCGCATCGGCTTCCTGCAGGGTGGCAACCATCCAGATGACGTCCCCGGCCTGATTTGGCTGTTCCGCTATTTCAACCAAGTCAGCTTCCTCCGCGAAGCGATCCGGGAGTGGGCTGCCACCGATCCGATGCTGCTGGAACTCAGCGTCTTCGGTGAAGTCATCAAGAGTGAACTAAAAAACGGTCCCGTCAGGGACAGCGACCGTCTGCAATTCCTATCGTCCCGCCTCTCGGAGCTGAACAGGCAGTTCACAGGGCATGCCGAGCGATTCTCGACCGTGCTCGGCGAAGGCTCCCGCGCCATCAAGCTGACGCTGACATGGCTCAACATCGCCACCGCCGCGATCCTGATCCTGCTCCTGATCTGGCACACGCGACGACTGGTGCTACAGCGGCAGGCGTTCGAGGATGCGCTGCGTGCCGAGAAGGAGCGCCTCGCCTTTCAGGCCTCGCATGACTGGTTGACCGGCATCGCCAACCGGCGGGCCTTCGAGGCGCGCCTGCAGAGGGAGCTCGATGATAGCGGCGAAAATTCACTCAGCCTGATCCTGCTCGACCTCGACCAGTTCAAGAGCGTCAATGACAGCTGCGGCCATCTTGCCGGGGATCGACTGCTGTGTCAGGTCGCGCGCCTGCTGCAGCAGGACCGGCGGCCGCACGATCTGGTCGCACGGCTCGGCGGTGACGAGTTCGGCCTGATCCTGCCGCAATGCGCGCCGTACGACGCCGTCGATATCGCCGAGCGGCTGCGGCGATCACTCGAGATGTTCAATTTCGCCTGGGACGATCGCTATTTTGCGGTGACCGCCAGCATCGGCGTTGCCTGCATTGCCGACGCCAACACCACGCTCGAGGAGGCGATGCGCCGGACGGATGCCGCCTGCTATCGCGCCAAGGAAAAGGGGCGTAACCGGGTTCAAGTCGACAACGGAAAGCCGGACGTCGCTCTCGTCGCTGCGCCGGCGCGGGAAGCTGCCCGCGCGTGAGCGTCACCGCTATTGTCCCGGCAAGATCCCGAGACCCAGGAGATGCGCGTCCAGGAAATGCGTGACCTGCTGGCGCAGCATCTCCGGCGGCACGGCGACCATGCGTTCTTCGAGGCCGAGCGAGATGATCCCATGCACTGCGGAAAACAACGTCCGCGACAGCAGTGCGATCTTCACGTCATCCGCATCCGGTAGCAAACGCACCAGAGGCGGATGCATCAACGCGAAGGCGTCCATCACCATCTGAAGAATGTCGTCGGGATAAGGACGGTCGTCCTCCATCCGATGCTCGAACAGCGAGCGCAACAGATTGGCGTTGTCGGCGAAGAATTCGAGATAGGTCTCGGCGAGACCATAGAGCTGGCGGACCGGGTCCTCAGCCGGAACCCGGCCCAGCCGCACCGTCAACGCCTGAACCGTCTCCCGATTGACCGTCAGGATCACCCCGTCGAAGTCGCCGAACTCGTTATAGACGCTGCCGACCGAGCAGCCGGCGGCCTCGGCCACGTCTCGAACCTTCAACGATCTCAATCCTTTAGTCGCAATAATGCTGCGGGCGATCTCCAGGATCTGGAGACGCCGTCGATTTTTTTTCTGGTCCCGCAATGATTCTTCTTGAACATTGTTCATTTTAAAGCTACTCACGTGAACATTGTTCAAACTAACCCGGAGACCTGCAAAATGCAAACCCTCGCTGTCGATATCGCCTCCACCTTCGTCGACGACGCCACGGCTCTCTTGAGCGGCTCCGGCCGCGCCCTGCTGCGGGTCGTCATGGCCCCGATCGATCGGATCGCGAATGCTTGCGATATTGCCGGCGTGCTCGCTGGGCGCCGCGCGACCTTCCGGATGTGGCGGACCACCCGTTCCCGCCACGAGCGCCGCCGCTTCAGCGTGCTCGGCCGCTTAAACCCCTTTCGCCACCTCGCTCACCTCACCTGAAGAGAAACCGGTGCGCATGCGAGTCGGTTCGAATGCGAGGACAGGCCGCAACAAAGACTTATTATGTCCGGACATTCGTGGCCGATCCCGCGGTTGTGAGAGAGAGACGATTCAGCTTTTGCTTATCGGCAAGGGCAATCCCCGTAAGCGCGGCATTTCCGCCCGAAACCGCGGCCGCAACCGGATATTTGCGAACCTGACGAGACCACTTGGAGACCAACAGGATCGGAGGGACCGAGGGGACAGAGCAGGCCGATGACCGTCGTCACCCTGCAATCGTTCCTCCCACACCCTTCCGGTCGTGACGTTTCACCGATAACGCAACACCTTCAGGCTGCTCTTCCAAAACAGGACTCGTCATGATCAGGGATTTGATGTCGTCACGCCGATTTGCGCCGCTGTTCTGGGCGCAATTCTTCTCGGCGCTCAACGACAACGTGCTCAAGAACGCACTCGTCATCATCCTGCTTTACAGCGCCACGACCGGCCACGGCGATGCGCTGGTGACGGTCGCAGGCGCCGTCTTTATCTTCCCCTATTTCATCCTGTCCGGGCTCGGCGGCCAGCTCGCCGACAAATACGTCAAATCGGTCGTCGCAAGACGGCTGAAATTCACCGAGATCTTCGCTGCGGCCTTCGCCGCCGCCGGCTTCTTCCTGCACTCGGTGCCGCTGCTGTTCGCGGCGCTTGCGCTGTTTGGCATCATTGCCGCCCTGTTCGGCCCCGTAAAATACTCCATGCTGCCGGACCAGCTCGAACTCGGTGAGCTCGCGACCGGCAACGCGCTGGTCGAAGGCGCGACCTTCATGGCCATCCTGCTCGGCACCGTCGCCGGCGGCCAGTTCGTGGCCGGCTCCGCCCATATGGGCTGGGTCGCATCGGCCGTGGTCGTGCTGGCCCTGTTGTCGTGGGCCTTTGCCTCCCGCATTCCGCAAACAACGCCCTCCGCGCCCGATCTGCCCGTCGATGCCAATCCCTGGACCTCGACGTTCGGCCTGTTGAAGACGCTCCATGCGGATCACCGACTGTGGGACGGCACGGTGATCGTCTCCTGGTTCTGGCTGGTCGGCGCGATCGTGCTGTCGCTGCTGCCGGCGCTGGTCAAGGACGTCGTCGGTGGCAGCGAAGGCGTGGTGACGCTGTGCCTGGCGATCTTCGCGATCGGCATCGCCATCGGCTCGCTGTTTGCGGCCAGCCTGAGCCACGTTCGTCCCAACCTCGCGCTGGTGCCGATCGGTGCCATCATGATGGGATTTGCCGGCATCGATCTTGCCTGGGCCATCGGCGTCACCGTGAAGGCGGACGACATCGCCGCGGTCGATTTCGCAACCTCATTTGCGGGCCTGCGCATGCTGATCGACTTCGTCGCCTTCGCTTTCGGCGGCGGGCTGTTCGTCGTTCCGTCCTTCGCCGCGGTGCAGGCCTGGTCGGCGCCGAACGAGCGCGCCCGCATCATCGCTGCCGGCAACGTGCTGCAGGCCGCCTTCATGGTGGTCGGCTCGCTATTCGTCGCGCTGCTGCAGGCGGCCGGATTGCATGTCGGCTGGATCTTCCTCGGCCTGGGTGTCGCAAGCTTCGGCGCGGTGTGGTTCGTGCTGACGAAATGGGGCAAGGAGGGCGTGCGCGATTTCGGCGGGCTCTTCTTCCGCGCCCTGTTCCGCACCGAGGTGCGCGGGCTCGAGAACCTGCCGCCATCAGGCACGCGCATGCTGATCGCGCCCAATCATGTCAGCCTGATCGACGGCCCGCTGCTGCACGCCGTGCTGCCGATCGACGCGAGCTTCGCGGTCGATACCGGGATCTCCAAGGCGTGGTGGGCCAAGCCGTTCCTGCGTGTGGTCAAGCACTACACCATGGACCCGAGCAAGCCGCTGGCCGCACGCGACCTGATCAAGCTCGTCGCCGCTGGCGAACCGGTCGTCATCTTCCCGGAAGGACGCATCACGGTCTCCGGCTCGCTGATGAAGGTCTATGACGGTACCGCGATGATCGCCGACAAGGCCGACGCCGTCGTCGTGCCGGTTCGCATCGAGGGCGCCCAGCGCTCGCATCTCAGCTACCTCAACTCTAGCCAGATCAAGCGCTCGTGGTTTCCGCGGGTGACGGTGACGATCCTGCCGCCGGTCAAGCTTCCGGTCGATCCGGCGCTGAAGGGCAAGGCGCGCCGCAATGCTGCGGGCGCGGCGCTCCAGGACGTGATGATCGATGCGATGGTCAAGAACGCCATGCTCGACCACACGCTGTTCGAGGCGCTCGGCCACGCCTACCGCGACCGCGATACCGGCAAGGTCATCGTCGAGGATGCCCTCGGCATCAGGCTGACCTATCGCAAGCTGATCCTCGGTGCGCAGGTGTTGAGCCGCAAGCTCGAAGCCGGCACCTCGGCCGGCGAAAATATCGGCGTGCTGCTGCCGAACTCCGCGGGCGTCGCCGTCGTCTTCATGGCGCTGCAGAGCATCGGCCGCGTGCCAGCGATGCTCAACTTCTCCGCCGGCCCGGTCAACGTCCTCGCCGCCATGAAGGCTGCACAGGTCAAGACGGTGCTGACCTCAAAGGCGTTCATCGAGAAGGGCAAGCTCGACAAGCTGATGACAGCGATCTCCGCGGAGGCGCGCGTCGTTTATCTCGAGGACGTCCGCGCCTCGATCGGTACTGCCGACAAGCTCAAGGGCCTGCTCGCCGGCAGCGCGCCGCGCGTTGCCCGCCAGGCCAACGATCCAGCCGTCGTGCTGTTCACGTCGGGCTCGGAAGGTACGCCCAAGGGCGTGGTGCTGTCCCACCGCAACATCCTCGCCAACGCCGCGCAGGCGCTGGCGCGGGTCGACGCCAACGCCAATGACAAGGTGTTCAACGTGCTGCCGGTGTTCCACTCCTTCGGGCTGACCGGTGGCATGATGATGCCGATGCTCGCCGGCATTCCGATCTACATGTACCCCTCGCCGCTGCACTACCGCATTGTGCCCGAGCTGATCTACCAGACCGGCGCCACGATCCTGTTCGGCACCGACACGTTCCTCACTGGCTACGCGCGTTCGGCGCACGCCTACGACTTCCGCACGCTGCGGCTGGTGATCGCCGGCGCCGAAGCGGTCAAGGACCGCACGCGGCAGGTATTCATGGAGCGCTACGGCATCCGCATCCTCGAAGGCTATGGCGTCACCGAGACGGCGCCTGTGCTGGCGATGAACACGCCGATGGCCAACCGTCCCGGCACTGTCGGCCGCCTGTCGCCGCTGATGGAAAGCCGGCTCGATCCGGTCCCCGGAATCGAGGAAGGCGGACGCCTGTCGGTGCGCGGACCGAACGTGATGCTCGGTTACCTCAGGGCCGAAAATCCCGGCGTGCTCGAGCCGCTTGCCGACGGCTGGCACGATACCGGCGACATCGTGGCGATCGACGCGGCCGGCTTCATCACCATCAAGGGCCGCGCCAAGCGCTTTGCCAAGATCGCGGGCGAAATGGTCTCGCTGTCGGCGGTCGAGAGCATCGCGACGACGCTGTGGCCGCAGGCCGTATCGGTCGCGGTGTCGATCCCCGACCAGCGCAAGGGCGAGCGCATCGTGTTGCTGACGACGGAGAAGAATGCCGAGCGCAGCACGATGCAGGCCCAGGCCAAGGCGATCGGCGCCTCCGAGCTGACGGTCCCCGCGACGATCATGGTGGTCGACAAGGTGCCGCTGCTCGGCACCGGCAAGACCGACTATGTTACGGCAACGACGATGGCCCGCGAGCAGGCAACGGCAGCATCGGAGCGCGAAGTTGCCTGACACGCAGCCCACGGCCGTCGCACCAGCGCATGCGCTGTGCGACGGCGTGGTACTGCTGCATGGCATCGGTGTCGGCTCCTGGACGCTGAAGAAGCTGGATCGAGCGCTCCAGCGTCGCGGCTTCGCGACGCTCAATCTCGACTACTCCAGCCGCAAGAAGCCGCTTGAGGCACTCGCGGAGGAGATCCAGGCGCCGATCGCCGCATTTGCCGAACAATGCGAGGGCGCGATCCACTTCGTCGCCCATTCCATGGGCGGACTGCTGACGCGGGTTTACATCGCGCGATACCGGCCGGTGCGGCTTGGCCGCGTCGTGATGCTGGGCACGCCCAATGGCGGCAGCGAGGTCGCCGATCTCCTGAAGGACCTGTCACTCTACCGTGCCGCTTTCGGCCCGGCCGGCCTGCAGCTGACCACCACCCAGGACCCGGTGCTCGCCGACCTGCCGTCACCCGATTATGCGATTGGTATCATCGCCGGATGCCGCACCATCGCGCCGATCGCGTCGGCCTTTGTTCTGCCACGCCCCAACGACGGACGGGTTTCGGTTGCGAGCGCGAAGCTGGCTGGCATGGCCGACCACGTCGTCGTCAAGGCATCGCACACCGGACTGCCGCGTCACGCCGCAGCGATCGAGCAGACGATCGCGTTTCTGCACGACGGCCGCTTCCATTCTGCTTGAATCTCAAGAGCCGGCTTCGCTGCGCCGCTCCTGCGCGTAACGCACCAGCGCCGCGAAGCGGTAGATGCCATGCACGAACTTGCCATAGGGCATGGTGATGAACAGCGCGAACACCGCGCCGAGATGCAGCGCCAGCAGCGGACCCATGGCGGCGGTCTCGCGCAGGAGCAGAAGCAGCACGCCGGTGAGGCCGGTCAGGAACAGCATGGCGATGAAGCCGACATCCATGCCGTAGCTGGTCTCGTCGAGAAGCTCGGGCGCGCGGCGCGATTTGGCGACGAGCAGCCCGATGGGGCCGACGACGAGACCGATGCCGCCGAGCGTGCCGAGCACGACCGGCAGATCCCACCACGGATACGGCGCCTCGCGGCCGAGCAGATAGTGATACAGCGTGGCAACCGAGGTCGCGGCAAAGCACAGCAGGAAGCCATAGAACGTCAGGTGATGGAAAAGCTTGCGCCGATCGGTCGGCGTGTCGTCCTCGTTGTAGCAACCGACCCCGCCGCCATGGAGATAGCGCAGCTCGCCGGCGTCGCGGATGGCCTGGAATATCGAGCCGCCGTCAGGCCGGCCGCCGATCGGTGCGCCGATATCGTGCCAGAACGTGCGAACGCTCATGACCAGCGCGAGGATCGCATAGAGAAAGGCAGCGCTAAACAGCGCAGCCATCGCATTGTGCGGCATCAGCTTGTAGAACGCGCCGGGACCGGTGTGCACGCCAAGCAGCACATTGTGGTCGTTCAGGGCCGCAAAGCCGAGGATGAAGGCGGCCATGCTGAGTGCGGCAACGATGCTGATCACGAGTCCATTGCGTGCGAAAGCTCCGGACAGCGCCTGCGGCCACGCATAAGCAGCATAGGATTCGGCGCGCGCCACCGCCAGCGTCTTCGGAACGTTGACGTTGAACTCGTGCGGCGGCGAGAACTGGCAGTCGACATAGCAGGCACCGCAGGAATGGCAGAGGTTGGCGAGATAGTTGAGATCGCCATCGGAGAACGCGCGTCGCATCTCCATCGCGGGAAACACTGCGCAAAGACCCTCGCAGTAGCGGCAGGAATTGCAGACCGTCATCAGACGGTCGGCTTCGTCCAAAATTCTAGTTCCGTGCATGTTTCGCCGCTTCCCGTCCTGCGATCCGCCCGAACACGCTGCCGATGGTCATGCCCATGCCTGCGGCATACCCCTTGCCGAGCACGTTGCCAGCCATGATCTCGCCGGCGGCGAACATGTTGGCCGACGGCTTGCCGTCAGCCATCAGCATCCGCGCCTGCTTGTCTACGCGCGTGCCGAGATAAGTGAAGGTGATGCCGGGCCGCACCGGATAGGCGAGATAAGGCGGCGTCTCGATCCGCCGCGCCCAGTGCGTCTTGGGCGGCGTGATGCCTTCGGTCACGCAATCGTCGAGAATGGTGTGGTCGAAAGTGCCGGGCCGCACGGCGGCGTTGAATTCGATGATGGTCTTTTCCAACGCGGCCGGGTCGAGGTCGAGCTTGGCTGCAAGCTCGGCGATCGTCTGCCCGGCGATCGGCGGGAACAGCGTCGGCATGAAGCTCGTGACGACAGTGGAATCGAAGATGATGTAAGCAATCTGGTCGGGCTGCGCCGCAACCAGCCGGCCCCAGATCGCGTAACGCTTCGGCCAGATGTCCTCGCCTTCGTCGTAGAAGCGCTGCGAATGCTTGTTGACGACGATGCCGAACACGACGGAGTCGTGCCGCGTGATGATGCCTCCGTCGAATTTCGGCGCGCGGGCGTCGATCGCGACCGCGTGGCACTGGGTGGGATCGCCGACCTCCTGCACGCCCTTGTCGAGCAGCATCTTCAGGATCGAGCCGCGATTATAGGGCGTGCCGCGGATCAGGAAATTGTCTGCCGCCTCGCCCCAATATTGCTTCAGCCATTCGATGTTGGCTTCGAACCCGCCGGCCGCGGCGACCAGCGAGGTCGCGCGGATCTCGGTCTCGCCGTTGACCGGCCGCTTCAGGCGCGCGGCGACGAACATGCCGTCCTCGATCACGAGGTCGGTGACCTCGGCGTCGTATTCGACGTCGACGCCGAGCCGTTCGGCGGTGAGATAGAGCGCATTCAGCATCGCACGGCCGCCGCCGAGGAAAAACGAGTTGGTGCGGCCCAGGCTCAGCGTGCCGCCGAGCGACGGCTGCCAGCGCACGCCCTGCTCCACGATCCAGTTCAGGATGTCCTTGGACTCCCGGATCATGTGGCGGGCGAGCACCTCGTCGGTCTGTCCCCCGGTGACGAGCAGGAGATCCTCCCAGAACTCCTGCTCGGTGTAGGGACCGGTCAGGATTTCGGTCGCGGCGTCATGGGCGCAACGCATGTTGCGGGTGTGACGGGTGTTGCCGCCGCGATAGAACTTTGGCGCACCTTCGAGCACCAGCACCGAGGCACCGCCGCGGCGGGCGCTGATCGCTGCGCACAGCGCCGCGTTGCCGCCGCCAATCACCAGCACATCGTATTTGCTGCCCATGCCGTCTGTCCGATGCGACGAGGTTAGAGACATTCTGCCCGCGGGCCGCCCCGGTCAAGCCGATCCATCATTGCGTACTTTTGTATACAAAGATATACATTTGGTGCAAAGCGGCATCTGTGCATGGGCAGGATGCGCATTGCGAGCCCGAGGATTCATGGCCAGACGCCCGGCAAAGGCAGGCGGATCGATCGCACGTGGCGGCGGCGTGGCGCTGGGCGAAGCGGTGTTCCGCTCGCTCTGCGAGGCGCTCCAGGCCGGCAGCTACCGCGCCGGCGACCGCCTTCGCGAGGAGGAGGTCGCCCAGCGACTCAAGGTCAGCCGTACGCCGGTACGGGAGGCGCTTGGCCGTCTCGCGGCACGCGGCTTCGTCGAGCCCGCCGGCGGCCGCGGGCTGATCGTCCGCAATCTCGACATATCGGAAGTGCTCGAGCTCTACGCCATGCGGGAGATCATGGAGGGCGCCGCCGCGCGCCTCGCCGCCGAGCACGCATCTGCGCCGGAGGTCGACGCGCTCAGGGATATCGAGCAGGCCTTTGTCGAGGCGTCCGAGACCGATGCCGCCGGGATGGCAGGAGAAATGGCAAGAGAAATGGCAAGGCTCAACCGCGCCTTTCACGAAGCCATCTGCCGCGCCGCGCGCAACCGCTATCTCGACAACGCGTCGCGGGAATTGCAGGACTGGATCGCCCTGCTCGGCCCGACCACCTTCATCGTGACGGGGCGCCCCTCGACCAGCCATGGCGAGCATCAGGCCATCATCGAGGTCATCGCCGCACGCGATGGCGACAAGGCCGAGCAGCTCGCGCGCGCGCATATCCGCGAGGCGCTGCGTTGCCGGCTGAAGCTGTTGCAGAAACAGTAGCCTCGAACTCAGGCGAGCACGTCCGCTGCGATCGCCTTCAGGATATCCCGCACATCGGCTGGTTTCATCCGCACCTGCAGGCCGCGCTGACCGCCATTGAGATAGACCAGATCGTGCGCAAGCGCGCTCTGCTCGATCACCGTGCGCACGGACTTGCGCTGTCCGAACGGACTGATGCCGCCGACCTTGTAGCCGGTGACGCGCTCGGCCTCCGGCGGCTTCATCATCTGCGCCGACTTGCCGCTCACGGCCGCGGCGAGCTTCTTCATCGAGACTTCCTGGTCGGACGGAACGATGACACAGACCGGCTTGCCGTCCACCAGCGCCATCAGCGTTTTCAAGACGCGTGCCGGATCCTCACTGAGCGCGGCGGCCGCCTGCAGCCCGATGCTTTCGGCCTCCGGATCGTAATCGTAGGCGTGGATGATGAAGCCAACGCCAGCGGCGGTGAGCGCGCGGGTGGCTGGGGTGACTTTGGACATGGTTACGTTTACCACCGTCCTTGCAAGCGGAAAATCCGGGCGCTGTGGTGACCATGCATTGATACAGGTGTTTTGCCCGACGCTGCAAGTCGTTTCGGCAAGACCGAAAATTCCTCAAGCCTTTCAACCCCCGTTCTACTGTGCATGGGGTTGTTTTCGCGGATTGCTATTCCGCCGCGTCCCGCATCTCCGCGCGTTCGGCCCTCGCCGCGCAGAACTTGAATTCCGGGATCTTGCCGAACGGATCGAGCGCCGGGTTGGTCAGCAGGTTCGCCGCCGCTTCCGCGTAGCAGAACGGCATGAACACCATGTTCTCGGGCACGTCGCGGTCGGAGCGAACCTTGACCTCGATCGCGCCGCGGCGGGTCTCCAGCCGAATGAAATCGCCGGGCAGCAGCTTCTTCTTGCGCATGTCCTTTGGCGACATGAACGCAACCGCCTCGGGCTCGATCTGGTCGAGCACCTGGGCGCGACGGGTCATCGACCCGGTGTGCCAGTGCTCCAGCACCCGGCCGGTGGAGAACACCATCGGATATTCGGCGTCGGGCACTTCGTCCGGTGGAATGACATGGGCCGGCACGATCTTGCCGCGGCCGCTCGCGGTCGGGAAGCCCGTGGTGAAGATGATCTCGTTGCCGGGCTTGTTCGGATCGTCGGCCGGATAGGTGACGGCGCCTTCGCGCACCAGCCGCTCCCAGCTGATGTTCTTGAGCGACGGCATCAACTCCGCCATCTCGGTGTAGACCTCGCCCGGGCCGGCGTAATTCCACGGCAGGCCCATGCGCTTGCCGATCTCCTGGATGATCCAGAGATCCTGCCGCGCATCGCCGGGCGGCTTGATCACCTGGCGCGCGAGCTGCACGCGGCGATCGGTGTTGGTGAACGAGCCGTCCTTTTCCGCAAAGGCCGAGGCCGGCAGGATGACGTCGGCGTGGAAGGCAGTCTCGGTGACGAACAGATCCTGCACCACGAGATGATCGAGCATGGCGAGCGCCTGGCGCGCGTGCTGGAGATCAGGATCGGACATCGCGGGGTTCTCGCCCTCGATATACATGCCCTTGATCTCACCGGCATGGATCGCGTTCATGATCTCGACTACGGTCAGGCCGCGGACGGGATCGAGGTCCTGGCCCCACAGCTTCTCGAACGCCCCGCGCATGTCGTCGCGGCCGACCGGCTGATAGTCCGGCAGGAACATCGGGATCAGGCCGGCGTCGGAGGCGCCCTGCACGTTGTTCTGGCCACGCAGCGGATGCAGGCCTGTGCCGGGACGGCCGACCTGGCCGGTGATCAGTGCGAGCGCAATCAAACACCGTGCATTGTCGGTGCCGTGGACGTGCTGGCTGATGCCCATGCCCCAGAAGATGATCGACGATTTCGCACGCGCATAGGTCCGGGCGACCTCGCGCAGCGTCTGCGCCGGGATGCCGCAGATCGGCTCCATCTTCTCCGGCGTGAATTCCTTGATCTTCTCCTTGAGGTCCTCGAAGCCCTCGGTGTAGCCGGCAATGTATTGATCGTCGGTCAAGCCTTCGGTGATGATCGTGTTGATCATCGCGTTCAGCATGGCGACATCGGAGCCCGGCTTGAACTGCAGATGCTTGGTCGCGTGACGCGACAGGCTCTGCCGGCGCGGGTCCATCACGAACAGCTTTGCGCCGTTCTTGGCCGCGTTCTTGATGTAGGTCGCGGCGACGGGATGATTTACCGTCGGATTGGCACCGATCACCCAGATCACCTCGGCATCCATAGCCGCCGAGAACGGCGCCGACACCGCGCCCGAGCTGAGGCCCTCGAACAGCGCCGCCACCGACGAGGCGTGGCACAGACGGGTGCAGTGGTCGACATTGTTCGAGCCGAAGCCGGTGCGCACCAGCTTCTGGAACAGATAGGCCTCTTCGTTCGAGCCCTTGGCCGAACCGAAGCCTGCCAGCGCCTTCACGCCCTTCTCATCCCGGATATTGACGAGACCCTTGGCGGCGATGTCGAGCGCCTCGTCCCAGCTCGCTTCACGAAAATGCGTGAAGGGGTTGGCGGGGTCGACCTGGTCGTTGGAATCCTTCTTCGCATTCGGCAGCCGCACCAACGGCTTTGTCAGGCGGTGCGGGTGGTGGATATAGTCGAAGCCAAAGCGGCCCTTGACGCAAAGACGGTTGTGATTGGCGGGGCCATCGCGACCCTCGGCATAGATCACCTTCTCGTCCTTGACCTCGTAGGTCACCTGGCAGCCGACGCCGCAGAACGGGCAGAGCGAATCCACCTTCCGGTCGGCATAGGTGACGCGCGTCTGCTTGTCGTCCAGCATCACGGCCGGCATCAACGCGCCGGTCGGGCAGGCCTGCACGCATTCGCCGCAGGCGACGCAAGTGGACTCGCCCATGGGATCGTCGAAGTCGAACACGATCTTCGAGCCATGGCTGCGATAGGCCATGCCGATGACGTCGTTGACCTGGACCTCGCGGCAGGCGCGCACGCAGAGGCCGCACTGGATGCAGGCATCGAGATTGACGCGCATCGCCGGATGGCTGGCATCGGTCTCCCAGCGCTCGGCGGCGGGGAAGCGGCTCTCGGTGACGCCTGTCGTCTCGGCCCAGTGCCAGAACTTCGAATCCGGATCGTGCGAAGTCTCGCGCGCCGGCTGGTCGGCGACCAGCAGCTCCATCACCATCTTCTGCGCCGACACTGCACGCGCGGATTCGGTCTTCACCTTCATGCCGACCGACGGCGTGCGCTTGCAGGACGCCGCCAGCACGCGCTCACCCTCGATCTCGACCATGCAGGCGCGGCAATTGCCGTCAGGGCGATAATCGGGCGCGGGCGAATAGCAGAGATGCGGAATCTCGCGGCCCTGGCGTTTGGCCACCTGCCAGATCGTCTCGCCGGGACTGGCTTCGACCTGCTTGCCGTCGAGCTCGAACGTAATTCTGGTCATTCGGCCGCTTCCTTGAACTCGTCAGGGAAATATTTGATCACGGTGGACAGCGGATTCGATGCCGCCTGTCCGAGCCCGCAGATCGAGGCATCGCGCATCGCCTGGCTCAATTCTTCCAGCAAGGCGCGGTTCCAGACCGGCTTCTGCATGAGTTGCGCCGCCTTCTGGGTTCCGACGCGACACGGGGTGCACTGGCCGCAGCTTTCGTCCTCGAAGAACTTCATCAGGTTCAGCGCGGCTGCGCGCACGCTGTCCTTGTGCGACAGGATCACGATCGCCGCCGAACCGATGAAGCAGCCGTATTTCTCCAGCGTGCCGAAATCGAGCGGGATGTCGTCCATCGATGCCGGCAGAATGCCGCCGGACGCGCCGCCCGGAAGATACGCGTAGAACTGGTGGCCATCGGCCATGCCGCCGCAATATTCGTCGATCAGCTCGCGCACGGTGATGCCTGATGGTGCGAGCTTCATGCCGGGGGTCTTGACGCGGCCCGACACCGAGAAGCTGCGCAGGCCATGGCGTTCATGACGACCATGGCCCTTCCACCAGTCGGCGCCCTTCTCGACGATGTCGCGCACCCACCACAGCGTTTCGATGTTATTGATCAGCGTCGGCAGGCCGAACAGGCCGACCTGGAACGGATAGGGCGGCTTGTGCCGGGGCAGGCCGCGCTTGCCCTCGATGCTTTCGAGCAGCGAGGACTCTTCTCCGCAGATGTAAGCGCCGGCGCCGCGGCGCATGTGGAGCGTCGGACCACCCGCGGGGAGCTTCGCGATCTCGCGCTCCAAAATCTCGCGCGAGGCGGGATATTCGTCGCGCAGATAAATGTAGACGTCGGAGGCCTGCACCACATGCGCGCCGATCAGCATGCCCTCGATGAAACGATGCGGATCGCTTTCGAGATAGACGCGGTCCTTGAACGTGCCGGGCTCGCCCTCGTCGCCGTTGATCGCCATCAGGCGCGGACCGGGTTCGCCGAGCACCGCGCGCCATTTGCGCCCTGTCGGGAAACCCGCACCGCCGAGGCCGCGCAGCGAGGCATCGTCGAGCGCCTTCAGCAGATCGTCCTTCGGCAATTCGCCGGAGAGCATCCGGTTGAGCAGCTTGTAGCCGCCGCCGGCGACATAGGCGTCGTAGTCGATATATTTCGGTAGATGCGGGTGGGTATCGCCGGCCTTTGCGGCGGCGATCACATTGGCCACGGTCGCATGGTCGACGAAGTTGTGGCCGACTTCTGCGATCGGCGCCGTATCGCAGCGGCCGACGCAGGGCGCGCGCACGACGCGAATGCCGGGTCCCGATGCGCTCTGCAGATCCTCAAGCAGCTTCTCGCCGCCGAGCATCGCGCAGGTCAGCGAGTCGCAAACGCGGATCGTCAGCGGCGCGATATCGGGTTCGCCTTCCTTCACCACGTCGAAATGCGCGTAGAAGGTCGCGGTCTCGAACACTTCGGCGAAGGCGAGCTTCATCTCGTCAGCGAGTGCGACAAGATGCGCGGCCGAGATCTGGCGATATTTGTCCTGGATCAGGTGCAGATGCTCGATCAGGAGATCGCGCCGCCGCGGGCGATCGCCGAGCAATTGCTCGATCTCGTGCGCGGCGGTCGGATCGACCTGTCGCCCCTTGGGCGTGGCCTTGGCTCGCTTGCGTCCCTCGCCCGGATGTTCGAACGAGCGGACCTCGTGCACGTCATGGCTCATCGCTGCGTCTCGTAAACCTTCTTTAGAACAGGTCCAATCCTAGCCTTTGGCATGCCAGATGCCAATAGAATTCATACGTCCCAATAAGCATTTAAGGGACATGCAGCCAACAAGCCACATGCCCCTTATCTCGAGCGGTTCGCGGAACCCGACCTCAGGTCTTGTTCATGCACTCTTCGATGTAGAACCAGCGGTCATCGCCGGCTAGGCCCTTGGACTTCACCTCAGTGCGGCAGGCCTTCAGCTTCGGCTTGTTGGCCGCCCACTTTGCCTTCATGTCCTTCAGCTTCTGCATGGTGAGCTTGATCTTGCCCGGCTTAGCTTCGGTCGTTGCAGCAGGCGCCGGGGCAGCGGGAGCCGTTGCGGTCTGCGCTGAGGCGGAGTGGAGCGCTCCGGCAACGAGCAGCACGGCGGCGACATAAGCGAAGTTGCGAACCATCGAAATCCCCCAGATGTTCTTTTTCACGGTGTGGCGACCGCGGCGCGCGCGAGCGGCGCGCCGCGGTGATCATATTACGATCAGAAGATCTTCACCGCGCTCTCCAGCGTCTTCCACACGCCCCAGGCGAGCGGCACGCCGACAAAGGCCCAGAACAGCGCGGCCTTGAGGTCCAGCCCGCCCTTGCCGATACCGAACGAGCCGTGCTGGATCGACGCATCGCTCTTGGCGCTTGCGGCCTGGAGCTTGGCAACCTCGGCCTCGCTCATGTTCCACTTCGGATCGACCGGCTTGATCAGATAGTTGCAGATCAGGCCGGCGATCAGCATGGCGCAAAGGATGTACATGGTGGTGTTGTAGAGTTGGTCGCGAGGCACGCCGGCCGCGAGCTGGAACTCGCGGATGTAGTTCACGACAACGGGACCGATGATGCCCGCGGTGGACCATGCCGTCAGCAGCCGGCCATGGATGGCGCCGACGAACTGCGTTCCGAACATGTCGGCGAGATAGGCCGGCACCGTCGCGAATCCGCCGCCATACATCGACAAGATGATGCCGAAGCCGAGCACGAACAGCAGCTTCGAGCCCATCGCCGCGAAGGTCGGCGCCAGTGCGTAGAGCGCGATGCCGAGGATGAAGAACGTGTAGTAGGTGTTCTTGCGACCCATGAGGTCCGACATCGACGCCCAGAAGAACCGGCCGCCGATGTTGAACAATGACAGCAGGCCGGCGAAGCCCGCGGCGATCGCAGCGATCGCTGCCTTCTGTTCAACCGAAAGCTGGCTGAAGGTCAACTCCGGATGCCCGATCAGCTTGCCTGCGAAGATCTCCTGCAGCATCGGCGAGGCCATGCCGATCACGCCGATGCCCGCCGAGACGTTCAAGCAGAGCACCCACCAGATCAGCCAGAACTGCGGCGTCTTGTGCGCGTTGTCGAGGTGCACATGGTGCTCGGTGATCATCGACTTCTTCTCGCTCGGCGGGGTCCAGCCTTCGGGCTGCCAGCCGGCCGGGGTCACGCGGTAGGCGAAGGCGCCGATCATCATGAAGACGAAATAGATCACCCCCATCGTGACGAAGGTCTCCCAGACGCCAACCGAGTTGGGCGTCTTGAAATAGTTGATCAAGAGGTTGGCCAGAGGCGCTCCAATCATGGCACCACCGCCGAATCCCATAATGGCCATGCCGGTCGCCATGCCGCGGCGATCCGGAAACCATTTGATCAAGGTTGACACGGGGGAGATGTAGCCGAGTCCAAGTCCCACGCCACCGATCACGCCGGCACCGAGCCACATGATCCAGAGCTGATGGACGTAGACGCCGAAAGCGCCGATCAGAAGGCCACCGCCCCAACAACAGGCAGCGACGGCGCCCGCCTTGCGCGGACCGGCGCGCTCGAGCCAGCCACCCCAGATCGCGGCGGATACGCCGAGCAAGACGAAGAACAGCGTATACATCCAGCCTAGGCTCGCGACCTTCCAGTCGCAGGTCGTGGTGAACAGCTCCTGCCAGAGCGAGATGTCCGGACAGGCCTTTGGCGCGGTCAATCCGATCGCGCGCGAGAGCGGCAGCCAGAACACAGAGAAGCCGTAGGCCATGCCAATGCAGAGATGGATGCAGAGTGCTGCCGGCGGCACCAGCCAGCGATTGAACCCAGCGGTCGCGACGGTCCGTTCGCGATCCAGAAAACCTGCGCCAGCGCCTGAAATCCTTCCAGCGCTCTCTATTGTCGTCATGCATTCCTCCCCTGCGGCCGCCCTTCTGAGCAGCCTGCCGCTACCATCCTGGTCCTCAGCCCATTGCGGCGCAGCTGTTGTCCCTGCTGCTCCGCACAATTACCCGACGCGCGCCAGGATCGTCACGCGCGTGTGAAAAGTTAACCCCTCGAGCGGGGCTCTATGCCCGATACGATTTGCGAGCTTCGTAAGTGGCCCGTTGATCTGCGTATCGCGGACAAGACTCAACCTCCGCGCCTGCACGGGGAAAGTCAATTGGGGCAGAAGCCGTGGTCGATGTCGATAGATAAAAGGTCGGTATCAGCGCGGTAACGCGCTCAGGAACGCAGCGCAGCATTGGCAGCGTCTATCGAACCATTCGCTTTTTCTATCAAGAACACGATGCGCGCGTCGTTGCGCTCGGTGATCTCCACCGTGTCACCCGTCTCGCGGATCAGGTTCGGAATGTCAATCACCGACAACGGGTCGGTGCAGTGCACTTCGAGCTGATCGCCCGGCTGCAATGGTTTCAACGCCTTGCGCGTCTTCAAGGCGGGCAGCGGGCATTTCAGCCCGGTGAGATCAAGCGTCGTTCTGGTCATGAGCGCAACATGGCGGGAGGGGTCGATGACGTCAACGCGTCGCCTCAGATCAGATCGGCATAGGACAGGAAACCTGCACTGTCGCCCGGCTCGACGCGCGTGATGTCTTCGCCGAGCTCAACGAGGCCGTCGGTCTCCACCAATGACGAGAGCAGTCCGGCGCCCTCGCGCGGGAACTTGACTGCCTCCAGCGCGCCGTCGTCTCCCGGTCGCAACGAGGCGCGAACATATTCGCGCCGGCCGATCTTCTTCTTGTAGGTGAAGGCCGCGCGCACGGGGATCGGCATGAGCTTTTCCGGCAGACTGCCGGCGAGTGCCAGCACGGTCGGCCGCACCACATGGACGAAGGTGACAAAGCTCGCGACGGGGTTCCCGGGCAGCCCGATCAGCGGCGTGCCGCCGATGATGCCCATTGCCACGGGCCGTCCCGGCTTGATCGCCATTCGCCACAGCACCAGCGAGCCGACGCTCTCGACCGCCGCCTTGACGTGGTCTTCCTCGCCGGTCGAGACGCCACCGGTGGTGAGGATCAGATCGTGGCTGCTTGCGACCTGCTTCAATCCGTTGGCGAGCGAAGCTCGCTCGTCGCGCAGGATGCCGAGATCGGAGACCTCGCAGCCGAGACGGCGCAGCATTGCCATCAGCATGAAGCGGTTGGAATCGAACAGCTGCGAGCCCGCGCGCGGCTCGCCGGGCGAGGCCAGCTCATTACCGGTGGAGAAAACGGCGACACGGATACGCCTGACGACATCGAGCCGGGTCAGACCGAAGGCTGCGGCAAGCGCGACATGCTGGGGCCGCAGCCGCTGGCCGGCGCGTAACGCGACGTGCCCGACAGGAATGTCCTCACCTGCCGGACGAACATTGGCGCCAGGCTTCAGCCCGGGTGGCAGCACGATCTTGCCTGAAGCATCGATGCTGACATCTTCCTGCATGAAGACGGTCTCGGCCCCCGGCGGCATCGGTGCGCCCGTGAAGATACGCGCGGTGTGGCCGGGCTTGATCGGTGCTTGCGCAAGGCCGCCGGCCTGGATGCGGCCATCGAGCGGGAACGCCTGTTCCGTTTCTCGCGGAAGGTCGGCGTTGCCCACGGCGTAACCGTCGACGGCGGAGTTGGTGAAAGGCGGCAGCGGCAGGGGCGCCGCGATATCGCGCGCCAGCACACGCCCGTCGGCGTCAACGAGCGCCACTGTATCGAGATCGGCAATCGCACTGACGCGTGCGCTGATCAGGCCAACAGCCTCATCGAGCGACATCATCGGTCCACCGAAGGCAAAGCAATCGTCCGACAGTTGCGCCATGGTGCCTCGTCAGCGCGTCGCCGCGCTTCTTGCAACCGCTTCCTCGACCGGCATCGCCGCACGCAGCAGCAATGCAGCAACGGCCTCGATGTCATCGAGATGGACAGTCGGCAGCCGGGTTTCAACCGCCACATCGGTCGCGATTCCGACAATGCCGGGATCGTCAGGGAACAGCAGCGGCTTGTCGTTGGCGGCGCGATGCACCTCGATCTTGTGATGCGGCTCGCGCTTGAAGCCTTCGACCACCACGAGATCGACCGCCGACAGCTTGTTCAACAGTTCCGGCAGCCGCGGCTCGGCCGCGCCGCGCAATTCGTGCATCAGGGCCCAACGGTTCGACGAGGCCACCAGCACCTCGGCCGCACCGGCCTCGCGATGGCGCCAGGAATCCTTGCCGGGCACATCGACGTCGAACCGGTGATGCGCATGCTTGATGACGGAGACGCGCAGGCCCTGCGCGTTGAAATGCGGGATCAGCCGCGTCAACAGCGTGGTCTTGCCCGCACCGCTCCAGCCTGCAAGGCCGATGACTTTCATCGCAACTCGATCTCCGCCGACAGCCTACCAGCCGATGGAACCTCCAGCCTCTCCCCGTCATTGCGAGCGCAGCGAAGCAATCCAGAGTGTCTCCGCGGATGCATTTCTGGATTGCTTCGCTACGCTCGCAATGACGAACGGAGGCATTTCGTGCTCTCCAGGGCATGCTTATATCGGCTTGACCCGAATGTCATGCTAACGTCGCCCCCATGATGAAGATCGACAAAGCCCCGGTGCCTCTGGTCATTCCGAACCCGGACGACCCGCGCCTGACCCAGAGGGTGACCGGGACCGACCAGACCGGCGCCAGGGTCGAGATCAAGGTGCCGATGGAGCGGCCCTTGACGCTGTATCTGAACTCGCAGGAGATCGTCACCATGATGACGATCGGCGACTATCCGGAATATCTGGCGCTGGGCTACCTGCTCAACCAGAACATGCTGAAATACAATGACGCCGTCACCGAGGTCGAATACGACGACGACCTCCAGGTCGTGGTGGTGCGCACCGAGCACCACACCAACTTCGAGGCCAAGCTGAAGAAGCGCACGCAGACCTCAGGCTGCGCGCAAGGCACGGCCTTCGGCGACCTGCTGGAGGCGGTCGAAAGCGTCGCGCTGCCGAAAGCCGAGCTGCGCACCTCCTGGCTCTACCAGATGACACAGACCATCAACACCATGCCCTCGCTCTATCTGGAGGCTGGCGCGATCCACGGCTGCGTGCTGTGCAGGGAGGGCGAGCCGCTCTGCTACACCGAGGACGTCGGCCGCCACAACGCCGTCGACAAGATCGCGGGCTGGATGTATCGCCACGGCGTCGATGCGTCCGACAAGATCCTTTACACGACAGGACGTCTCACCTCGGAAATGGTGATCAAGACGGTGCGGATGGGAATCCCGATCCTGGTGTCGCGCTCCGGCTTCACCGCCTGGGGCGTCGATCTTGCAAGGCAGGTGGGTTTGACGCTGGTCGGACGCACGCGCGGAAAGCGTTTCATCGCGCTCGCCGGCGAGGAACGGATCGTCTACGACCAGAATCTCGATTACGTCGAAGAGGAATCGGCGAGGCACAAGCGTAAGGGCGAAGGTGGTGACGACTAGGACTCCGGCAACGAGCATTCCATCAACTCTTGGCGTGCTGCTCGCCGGCGGCCTCGCGCGCCGCATGGGCGGCGGCGACAAGCCGATGCGGACCATCGGCGGCCGCACCATCCTGGAGCGCGTGATCGCGCGCCTATCGCCCCAGTGCGACGGATTGATCCTCAATGCGAATGGCGATCCAGCGCGCTTCGCCGCGTTCGGCTTGCAGGTCATTTCCGATGACGTCCCCGGCTTCCCCGGCCCGCTCGCCGGCATTTTGGCCGCGCTCGACTGGACCGCGGCGAACCGGCCGGAGATCGAATGGGTGCTCAGCGCCGCCGGCGACTGCCCCTTCCTGCCACGCGACCTCGTCGCGCGGCTGCATGAGGCCCGGGCACGGGGGAACGCGCAGCTTGCGGTCGCAGCGTCAGGCGACCAGTCGCATCCGGTCATCGGCCTCTGGCGTGTCGCCTTGCGCCACGAGCTTCGTCACGCACTGGTCGTCGAGGATCTCCGCAAGATCGACCGCTGGACCGCGCGCTACCCGCTGGCGACGGTGACGTGGCCGGCCGAGCCGCTCGATCCGTTCTTCAACGCAAATACAGTCGAGGACATCGCAGAGGCCGAGCGGCTCGCGGCGCTGGATGACGCTCAAGCCGCCAGCGGCACCGACCAGGCGTCGTAGCAGTAGACCCAGCTCGTATCTGTCCACTCCTTCAGCCAGATGTTGGCACGTGAGGTCTCCTGCACCCGCGTGGTCCGCACCTTGCGCGTCGCCTCGAAGCGGCGAAAAGCATCCACGATGCCGTCGCGGTCGACACTTTCGAGACAGCGCGACAGCACCGCGGCGTCCTCGATCGCCATCGCGGCACCCTGTGCCATATAGGGCGTCATCGGATGGCAGGCGTCGCCGAGCAGCGTCACCTTGCCGTCGGCCCAGCGCTCCAGCGCATCGCGATCCATGATCGCCCATTTGTGCACGTCGGGACACGCCGCCAGCACCTTTCCGACCTGCGGATGAAAGCCTTCGAACGAGGCGCGCAGATCGCGCACGTCGCCCTTCGCCGACCAGGACTCGATCAGGAAGTTCGGCTCCGGCTGGCTGGTGACGAGATAGACCTCGCTACGATCAGGCTTGACGTAATAGATCACGATGTGGCGGTCCTCGCCCCACCACTTCGTGCAATCGTCGATTTTCTCGCCGAGCAGTGCGGCCGGATAGGTGGCGCGGTAGGCGATGCGGCCGGTGAATTTGACCGGCGTGGTGTCAAACAGAATGTCGCGCACCGCTGAATGCACGCCGTCGGCGCCGATCACCGCATCGGCAACAGCGCCGGTGCCGTCGGCGAAGCTCAGCCGAACGCCCTCGCCGGTCTCGTCGAGGCCGACGAGCTTGTGGTTGAGCCTCACACACTCATCCGGCACGACGCTCGCCAACGCTGCGTGGAGATCGCCACGATGCGCCAGCAGATAGGGCGCACCGAACTTCTCCTCCGCGCTCTCGCCAAAGATCATGTCGAACTTGATGTCGCCGCTCTTCCAGGCGCGGTTGTTCCAGGACCGCGGATAGAACGACTGGCTGCGCATTCGCGACTCCAGTCCCAGCGCGCGCAGCACCTTCATCGCGTTGCAGCCGATCTGGATGCCGGCGCCGATGCGAGCGAACTGGGAGGCCTGCTCGTAGACCATCACGCCGACGCCGACGCGCCTGAGCGCCGCAGCGGTCGCGAGCCCACCCATGCCGGCACCGACGACCGCAACCGAAAGCGGCCTTGCCATCGCTTCCCCTACCCTATTGTCCGCGCGGCTTGAATGCCGCGTCGTCTATCGTTTACGCGGGCCGGAAGCCAGCGCGCTCCAGCGCTGCGCGGGCGTCGTCCGAGCCGAGTGCGTCGAGAAAGGCCTGCACTGCAGGACGCTGCTTGCGCGCTGCGACCAGCGCAAAGTCATAATGCTCTTCCGCGAGCGGAATGAAACCGAGGCCGACCGCATGGGCGACCGGCGCAATGGTCATGCCCCAATCGGCGCGGTGCTGCGCGACGGCTGCGGCGACCGCATTGTGCGAGCGCGGCTGGTTCCAATAGCC
The DNA here is from genome assembly GCF_040546905.1 of Bradyrhizobium sp. S3.3.6. Lineage (NCBI taxonomy): Bacteria > Pseudomonadati > Pseudomonadota > Alphaproteobacteria > Hyphomicrobiales > Nitrobacteraceae > Bradyrhizobium > Bradyrhizobium sp. S3.3.6. The sequence goes on from NZ_JBEPOT010000008.1 coordinate 214,752, forward strand.
GTCCGGACGGGCGCCACCGAGCAGCCGGTCGATCAGGATCCGCGTGCCGGCGCCCTGATTGCGGTTGACCATGATGCAGGCGGGGTCGGCGAGCGCAGCAGCAATGGCCTCCTTCGCGCCGAGCCCCTCAAAACGCTTGTCGCCCCTGCGGTACACAATGCCCTGCATCCGCCGCCAGCCCGGCACGAGCTCGAGTCCCTCGGCGAGGTAAGGCGTGTTGTAGGTCTCGCTCTTGTCGTCGAACAGATGGATCGGCGCGAGATCGCATTCGCCGCGCTTCGCTGCCGCAAGTCCGCCGAGGCTGCCGACGGCGATCGAGCGCACGGTAAGGCCGGCATGCGCGAGCGGTGCGGTGACGAGATCGAGGCCGGTGCAATGACTGCCGACGATGACGAGATCAGGCACCCGCACATGCGGCGTAAACAGAGTGACCTCTGCTTCGGTCCCCGCCGGCATCTGGTCGGCGAGCGCGTCAATGCGCAAAAAGCCGTCGGCTTGCGCGAAGGACGTGATCGCACCGGAGCCTTTGCCGGAGGGATAGGCGATCAGGCCGTCCTTGCCCGCGACCAGCGAAACCATGACGAATTCGGTGCGGCCGAGCTCGGAAGCAATGCGCACCGGCACGGTGGCACTCACCTTGGCATCGGAGCGCGGCGGCAGGCCGGCCATTCTGCGCAGCGCCGGCACGATCATGTCGTGGAAGGTGAACATCGCCGAGGTCGGAAAGCCCGGCAGGATCACAACCGGCTTGCCGTCGCACACCGCGAGACACAGCGGCTTGCCCGGCTTGAGCGCAACGCCATGCGCGATGATGCCGGGCTGGCCGAGCCGGCCGATGATGCGATGGGACAGATCGCCCGCCCCCTTCGACGTGCCGCCGGAGAGCACCAGCATATCGGCATCCGCCAACGTCTGGCGCATCGCGGCTTCGAGCTTGGCTTCGTCGTCGGGAATGGCGCCGAGGAAGATGGCCTCGCCGCCGTTCTCGTCGATCGCGGCCGCGACGATGGCGCCATTGGTGTCGTAGATCGCGGCAGGCGCAAGCGCCTCACCGGGCTGCACCAGTTCGTCGCCGGTGGAGATCACCGCGACGCGCGGCCTCCGCGCAACCTTCACCTCGGCGATGCCACAGGCCGCCAGCATGCCGATCTCACGGGAGCCTATGATCGTGCCGGCGCGCAGCAGCGCCTCGCCGCGCGCGATGTCGGATCCGGCATAGGACACGAATTGCCCCGGCGAGGCGGCGCGACGAACATCGATCGCGTCGGGGCCGGCCGGCTGGGTGTGCTCGACCATGACCACAGCATCGGCGCCTCGCGGCACGGGGCCGCCAGTGGCGATCGGCGTTACGGTGCCCGCGGCGACTTGCAGCTTGGGCACGGTGCCGCAGTGAATGGTCTCGCCGTTCAGCGCGAGCCGCACGGATGCGCCTTCACCGGCGGCGGAAAGATCCGCCGAGCGTACGGCAAAACCATCGACATTCGAGCGGTCGAAGGGCGGCACGTCGATCGGTGCGGTGATGTCTTCAGCCAGTGCCGTACCGAGCGCATCGGCAAGCCTGCGCTGTTCGCTCGGGATCGCGCGCGGAAACAGGGCCGCCTCGAACCGCGCGAGCGCCTCCTCGCGTGAGAGGATCTTGAGGAATTGCTCCTGTTCGAGCGCGCTGCGATCTGGCGGTTTTGGGATCATCGTCATGCCGGAACCCATATCATTCCCGCATCAGATAAGCATCGACCGGCTCGTCCGCCGCAAATCCCTCATGGCTGGCGGGAATGAGCAGCCATGCATCCGCTCCGGCAATGGCGTGGAGCGGCCATTCACCGACTGCAAGCGGCATCCACGTTTTATGTTCCTCGGCCAGCAGAGCGATCTCGGCAATGCCGACGCTGGACGCGATCTTTCGCGCGAGCGGCAGGGTCACTGTGCGGCGCGGCTGCCGCGCCGACATTCTGTCGATGAGCGGAAGCACAAGCGCCAACCAGACCGCGAGGGCCGGAGCGGGCGCCCCGGGCAAGGCAAGGACGGGAACTTTTCCGAGCCGCCCAGCGGCTGCGGTGCGTCCGGGCTGGAGCGCGAGGCCGTGGGCGAATTCGGCTCCACGCTGGGCCAGCGCCGTTACCGAGGCATCCGCACGACCGGCTCCGCTGCCGCCGATCGTCAGCAGCAGATCGCAGACGGAGACATCGAGCGCCTCCGCAATCGATGTCGCATCACGTGAGCCGGCTTCATGCGCGGTCACCTCCAATCCCGCCGCGCGCGCGAGGTCGGTGATCATCTGCATCGTCGCGGTGGCGCCCGGCACGTTGACGATGCGCAGCCGCGGTCGCCTGATGCTCAGCCTTTCGACATCGGCGACACGCGCGAGCAACAGAGCCGTTGCATCGATGGGAAGTCCCGCTGTGGCCGCGGGCGAGCGGTCTGCGGTGTCGCCGCCGGCACGCCCGACGCCTTGCCCTGGAACGCCCTCGGCCAGAACCTGGGCGAGCGGGCCCGACACCTCGACGGCGCCGGCATCGAGCACGCAGTCGCACCCTGCCGGCATCGCATCGCCGGCGTCGACCCACACGGGAAGCCCGGTCAGAGGCAGCGGCGAATAGGAGGACGCACCGACCAGATCGTTGGCACGCAACGCCCAGCCATCTACGACAGCGATGTCGCACGGCGGATAGGCTGCGAGCTGCGGCATCCCCGCGGCGATACAGCCGACGGCTTCAGCCAGCGGCAACTCGACCGGCGCGACCGGACCGATGCCGCGCAGCAAAACAGCGAGCGCGGTGTCGAGCGGCGTCAGCGAGGGCGGCAGGCGCTGGGTCATGCCTCATGGTGGACCACGCATCGCTCGGTTTGGCAACCGCTCGTGCCTCGGCCAATCAGGGCTTGTCCGCATTCGGAAAGAACACCTGTTGCCCGTCGACCTTGAAGCCTGCGATCGCCGCCTGCCCTTCCGGCGAGGTCAACCAGTCGACGAAGGTCTGGCCCAGCTCCTTCTTGACGTTCGGATGCTTCTCCGGGTTCACCAGCATCACGCCGTATTGGTTGAGCAGCCGCTTGTCGCCCTCGACAACGATGTCGAGATCGCCGCGATCCCTGAAGGCGATCCAGCTGGCGCGATCCGCGAGCACATAGGCATTCGCCGCGCGTGCGGCGTCGAGGGCGGCGGTCATGCCCTGCCCGCTCTCGCGATACCAGGCGCCTTTTGTACTGGCGATGTCGATGCCGGCAACGATCCAGAGAGCAAGCTCCGCCGCGTGGGTGCCGGAACGATCGCCACGCGTGATGAACGGCGCACCCTTGGCCTCGATCGCCTTCAGCGCGGTGGCGATGTCCTTGCCCTTCACGCCGGCGGGATCGCTCTTCGGCCCGATCAGCACGAAATCGTTGTACATCACGTCGTAGCGCTTCGTGGCAAAACCGTCAGCGACGAATTTCTCCTCTTGCGGCCGGGCATGCATCAACACGACGTCGACCTCGCCCCGTCGTGCAACGTCGAGCACCTCGTCGCTGCGGCGTGCGATCACCGTCACCTCGATGCCGGTCTTGTCGCGGACAATCGGCAGCAGATAGTCGAGCAGGCCGGAGTCCTGCGTCGATGTCGTCGAGGCCAGGACGATCGCACGCTCCTCGCCAGACGAGGCCGCAATGCCTCCGGCGAGGCCGCAGAGAAGCGCAAATGCAACGGTCAGTCGGCGAACGGCCATGACGGGTTCCCATTGAACAAGACGCGATCATGATGCTCGATTGCGCCGCACTCGTGACGGACTTGCCAGTTGCCACAGCAACAGGAGATAGAGCTTGAGCCTGACCACCACCGAAAGGCAAGTTCACCACGCGTCGGCGAGCGGACGAAGACGAGTTATCCGGGAAATTTCGGCAATCAATCAACCGCCACGTTGACTGCAATCACGAGCGCAACGGCCGCAACGCCCGCACCATTCGAGCCCAGCAAGATCGTCAACCAAAATCAAAACACGCGTCAGGATGTGTTGCAAAGCAACGAGATCATCGGGCATGGTTCGCGCGGACAAAAATCGAAGTGCAGAATTCCACCTGCGTTTAACGTCAAAAAGAAGCAAGAATTTGCATAGGAATGCAGGATGGAATTCCTGACGACCAGTGAAGCCGCGGACTATCTCCGTCTCGGCGAACGCAAGCTTTACGAACTCGTCACCAACGGCGCGATCCCGTGCACCAAGGTGACCGGCAAATGGCTCTTCCCGCGGCACGAGCTCGATCTCTGGGTCCTGTCAGGCATGGCGCGTCCAGCCGGCATGCTGACGGCGGAGCCGCCGCCGGTCGTGGGCGGCAGCCAGGACGAGCTCCTGGATTGGAGCCTGCGTGAGTCCGGCTCGGGCCTGGGATCGATGACCGAAGGCAGTGCGCGCGGGCTCGAGCGCCTGCAACGTGACGAGGTGATGGCAGTCGCCGTGCACTTCCACAGCCTCGATGCCGAGGGCAATCTCGCCTCCGACGCCAGCGCGGCGGCGCTGCGGGACGCGCCTGACCTGCATGACGCGCTGCTGGTCGCCTTCGTGCGCCGCGAGCAGGGTCTCGTGCTGCCGCCGGGCAATCCGAAGCGGCTGCGCGGTCTCTCCGACGTGCTCGCGCTCGGCTCGCGGATGGCGACGCGGCAACAGGGCACGGGCGCGCAGATGCTGCTCGACGTGCTGCTGCTGCGCGCGGGCGCCTCGACGCGCGATCTGCGCCGGGTGGAGACGCCTGCCCTCACCGGGCCGGATCTCGCCGAAGTGGTCCGCGCCGGGCAGGCCGACTGCGGCGTTGCGACGCGCGCGGCGGCGCGCTCGGCGGGTCTCGATTTCGTGCCGCTGGTCTGGGAGAATTTTGACCTTGCGATGCGGCAGCGCAGCTATTTCCGCCCCGCCATGCAGGCCCTGATCCGGTTCCTCAGCGAACGGCGGCTGCGCCGGCGCGCCGAGGAGCTGACCGGCTACGATCCCTCCCCCGCCGGGCAGATCCGCTTCGCGGCCTGACATTGACGCCCGCCCCAAAATAGTTGCAAAAGAAACCAATTCAGCCGGGCCGTACCCGGGACAGGCAACTTCGGCCAACGAGCCGGATCAGGGGAGGACAAGCGTGAATCCAGCGAGATTTGGACTGCCGGTCGCGGCTGCCTTTATAGCGATGCCCTTGGCGGCGGCGCTGCTGTCGGGCGCCGCAATGGCGCAGGTGTCCGACGACATCGTCAAGATCGGCGTGCTCACCGACATGAACGGCCCGGCCTCCGCGCCGACCGGCCAGGGCTCGGTGACCGCGGCGCAGATGGCGATCGACGATTTCGGCGGCACGGTGCTCGGCAAGCCGATCAGCATCGTGATCGGCGACCACCAGCTCAAGGCCGATATCGGCGGCGGCATCGCGCGGCGCTGGTACGATGTCGACCAGGTCGATCTCATCGTCGACGTGCCGGTTTCCGCCGTTGGCCTCGCGGTGCAGAACGTCGCCAACGAGAAGAAGCGGCTGTTCATCACCCACTCCACCGGCACCGCCGATTTCCACGGCAAGTTCTGCTCGCCCTATGCGATACAGTGGGTGTTCGACACCCGCGCGCTCGCGGTCGGCACCGCGGACGCGGTGGTCAAGCGCGGCGGCGACAGCTGGTTCTTCATCACCGACGACTATGCCTTCGGCCACTCCCTCGAACGCGATGCCTCCAGCGTCATCACCGCCAATGGCGGCAAGGTGCTCGGCTCGGTGAAGCCGCCGCTGGCGACGCCGGATCTCTCCTCCTTCGTGCTGCAGGCGCAGGCGTCCAAGGCCAAGATCATCGGCATCGCGGCAGGTCCCCCGAACAACATGAACGAGATCAAGACCGGCTCGGAGTTCGGCGTGTTCAAGGGCGGCCAGCAGATGGCGGCGCTGCTCGCGCTGATCACCGACATCCACGGCCTCGGCCTGCAGGCAGCGCAGGGCCTGTTGCTGACGACGTCGTTCTATTGGGACATGGACGACAAGACGCGCGAATGGTCGAAGCGCTATTTCGCCAAGATGAACAAGATGCCGTCGATGTGGCAGGCCGGCGTCTATTCCAGCGTGATGCACTATCTCAACGCCATCAAGGCAACCGGCACCGACGATCCGCTCAAGGTCGCGGCGAAAATGCGCGAGACGCCGGTCGAGGATTTCTTCGCCCGCAACGGCCGCTTGCGCGAAGACAATCTGATGGTGCACGACCTCTGGCTGGTCCAGGTGAAGACGCCGGAGGAAAGCAAATATCCGTGGGACTATTACAAGATCCTCACCACGATCTCGGGCGACAAGGCGTTCGGCCCGCCGGACCCGGCGTGTCCGATGCTGAAGAAGTGACGAGCGCCTAAAGCGATCGTCACTTCACGACTCCAATCTCGCGAAAATACTGCATCACGCCCGGATGAATCAGCTCCGGCTTCGGTGCCGCCGCGACCGTGTTCGCCGCGGTGGTCTCGCAGGCCTGGGCGAGCTTCCTACAGAAGATCGCTTCGGCGCTGTGCAGCGTCTTCGCGAGACGATAGGCGACATCGTCGGGCAGATCCTCGCGCGTCAGCACAAAGCTCCAGGAGCCGAGCGAGGCGATCGGCTCGGACTGTTTGGGATAGGAGCCGGCCGGCACGGTCAGGGGTTTAAGGAACGCATGCCTGGCGCGGATGCGCGTGATCTCTTCGGCAGAGGGCGCGATGAAGCGCGCGCCTGATGCGCTCGAGGCCACCGCCGCAAAGCCCGGCCAGCCGATGCCGGCGCCCCACAGTGCAGCCACGCGGCCATCCTCGACCATCGCGGGGCCGTCGCCGGCGCGGTCGAGATAAACAGCCTTGAAATCCTCGTCCTGCTTCAGGCCGAGCCCGTCGAGCACGTAGCGCGCCAGGATCGGCAGGCCCGAGCCCTTGGCGCCGAACGCAACCGGCTGGCCGACGAGATCATGAATCGTTTTGTACGGACTGTCCGCCCGCACCACGAACATGCCGGGGTTGGAATAGATCGCGGTCAAGATCTTCAGCGCTACCTTCGCGCGGCCGATGCCAGCAAACGCCTCATAGGCCGGCTCGCCCGCGACCAGCGCGAGATCGAGCTCGCCTTTCTCCAAAAGCGGAATGTTCTCGTTGCTGCCCTTGGTGTTGCGCGGAGCAATGGTGAGCGCGCTATCTGCCGCGTTCATCACCTCCGCAAAGGCGTTGCCATAAAGCGGGAAACCGCCGCCGGGCGTCGCGGTGCCCAGGCTGATCGTCGTGGTGGAAATGGCATTGCCTCCGGTTTGAGCAGCAGCGGGGCTTGCAAGGAAATTTCCGAGCAGCGCCGCACTGATGAGAATCGTGATCGCGAGTTTCATGGTCGTTCCGGCGGCGCCCGCGTCAACATCGACTTGAGGCGATGTAGGCAGCGGGCGGTTTTTGTGAAAGCATGCCCCCAACGACAATAGAACAATGGGAGGCATCATGTTGCGAATTTTGCGGTGCGCTGTTTTCGGGCTGGTTTTTCTGTTCGGTGTTTTCGCAGCCTCCCCTCCCGCCTCCGCCGCATATCCCGACCGCCCGGTGCACTGGATGATCGGCTTTGCCGCCGGCGGCCCGGTCGACATCGTCGCCCGCATCATGGCGCAGGCGCTGTCGGATCGGCTCGGCCAGCAATTCATCGTCGAGAACCGCGCCGGCTCCGGCGGCAACATCGCGGCCGGTGCCGCGATCAACGCAGCCCCCGACGGCTACACGCTGCTGTTCGTCGCGCCCAACAACGCGATCTCGACCTCGCTCTACAAGAAGCTGCCGTTCGACTTCCTGCGCGACACCGTGCCGGTCGCGAGCATCATGCAGCTCACCAACATGCTGGTCGTCTCCAATGCGATGCCGGTGAAGACGGTCCAGGAGTTCATCGATTATTGCAGGGCCAATCCCGGCCAGATCTCGTTCGCCTCGTCCGGCAACGGCACCTCGGTGCACATGTCGGCGGAGCTGTTCAAGGTGATGACCAAGTGCGACATGGTGCACGTGCCCTATCGCGGCTCTGCGATCGCCTTCCCGGACATCATCTCCAACAAGGTGCAGCTGATCTTCGACAACCTTCCTTCCGCGCTCGAGCAGTCGCGCGGCGGCACTGTCCGCGCCATCGGCGTGACCTCGCCGCAGCGCTGGCCTGGTGTGCCCGACGTGCCTGCGATCGCCGAGACCGTGCCGGGCTTCGAAGCGGTCGGCTTCTACGGCATCTCCGCGCCAAAGGGCACACCGCCCGAGGTGGTCGAGATCCTCAACAAGGCCGTCGGCGACGCGCTGAAGGACCCGAAGGTCACGGCGCGGTTGACCGAGAATGGCGGCATCCCCAAGCCGATGACGCCGGCCGAGTTCGGCAAGCTCGTCACCGACGAGACCGAGAAGTGGCGCAAGGTCGTGGCATTCGCCGGGGTCTCGGTGGACTGAGCGGACAACCTGCCACGGGCCGAGAGCCCGCGAGTGAAGCGTGGTGAGGGGACCGGCGTATCCCCTTCCAGCAAGAACTTGCGAAAACAACCCCATGCACAGTAGAAAAGCCAGGCGATTTCAGCGGGTTACAGAGGCGAAAGCGCGCAGCACCCCAAAACACTTTGACACGTCGGGCAAAACAGTGGCATAAGCCCAAGATCGCAGAATTCGGTTATTCGGAACATGCTCGGCGATACAGCGCCTGCGCTTGCGGTTCGCCAGACCCGGCATTGCACCCCCGCCTCCGGCCCTGTAAACGAACCGCGCACCGTTGCCGGCCGCGCATTCCCGCGGCCGTCCTGCGGCGGGGCCTGTAGCTCAATGGTTAGAGCCGGCCGCTCATAACGGTCTGGTTGCAGGTTCGAGTCCTGCCGGGCCCACCAGCCTTCGCTCGCTTCGCGAGCTTCGGCTCGGCAAGCCGGTGCCACACGTCAAAAGCGAAGCGAGTGACGGCTGCCGCGCCGAAGTTCAAGAGGCGAAGGCGGGCCTGCGCTCGGCAAGCTACCCATCGACAACGAACTGGCCTCGGCCCGCAAGCGCAAGAGGAATTCGACACCCCAAGATGTTTTCGATGAAGGCCAGGAAAAGGAAATCGCCGCACTCCGGGGCCAAGCTCAGCACGCTTGACGGTTCTTCCCTCTTGCCGCCACAGGACATCCTCGGAAATGCCCTATCACCGAGATAATCGTGTCTCACTTGAGGGGTGCAGTCCAGCACTGTCACTGTAAGTTTTACTGCGGCATTCCGCAGCGGACCCTGAGCGACGATTGCGAATCGATCCCGAGCATCAGCATAAGGAGCAAGAGGATCTGGAAACGGCAGAGAAGACCGGGAGCTGCGACTTCGCCAACCGATCGGCAGAGCGGCATGGGACTGAGGCTCGCAAGCAAGCATCCTATAGGCCGGATTTCTGGCTCAGACCAAGTGGGTTGGGATCAAGAAAGATCTTTGAGATCTGCAACTAACAGCGACCCCGTAGAGGACTCCGTAATGAGCAATGCGTTGTTGGCCGCATCTAAGGCGACGTTTGTGCAGGTCGCCCCTGCGCACGACTTGATGCGGGCAATCACTTCGCCGTTCGGCGCCAAGACGAACACGTGACCGAGGGACGCGTGCGCGACAAAGAGTCGCCCATCGCGATCCAATGTGAGTCCATCTGGTCCGCTAGTCCCGAAAAACGAACTGAACCGTCCAACCTTCGCGACGCCACCGTCGCGCATAAGCGGCATACGCCAGACGCTGTTGTCACGTGTCATCGCCACAAACAGCACGCTCTCATCCAAATTGAGCACTAGCCCGTTCGGGCTCGGCCCGTTTGAAACGAGGCAGTCCAAGCGGCCTCCAGCGCAAAGGCGAAACACACGGCCAGTCGGATCGTGCAAGCCAGTCTGTCCCTGATCTGTGAAATAGATGTCGCCGTTAGCCGCGATATGAAGATCGTTGCAGCCCCTGAAGGACTCGGAATTGCGGTGGCTCAGCAGGGGGCGGATTGTGCCGCACTCCGAGTCGAGCTCCATGAGACCGTTCATGTAATCGGCGACGATTATTCGTCCATCCGGAGCGATTTTCAGCCCGTTGGGCCAGCCGTCATATTCGACTATCAGAGACCAGGCGCCGTCAGGTGAAACCCGGAAAATGCGACCGAAGGGAATATCGACAACATATACATTTCCGGATTTATCGATCGAGGGCCCCTCGAGGAAGCAATCCACGGAACGGCCACCGCGATTGGCATCCGCCCATTCCGAGGAGACGCCGGGGCGACGAAACTGCGCCGGCATTGACGAGAGAACGCGCGTTTCGATCAACCGAGGTGGCTTGTCGAGATACATCATGAACTGCCGAACTGCTTGGACATCGTGCGCTCGTTGCGATAGAGGTCTGGAGTGAATGTCTATTTCAAGCGCCGTGCGGCCTCCTCCGCGAAGTGGTTTGTGTACGTTTTCGACAGATCGATCTTGAAATTCTCAATCTCATCGCTGTAGCCGGACAGAATCGCGAGTGGGATTCTCGTGCTTTCGGGGTCCGTGAAGCCATCAGCTGAAAACAACGACCTGGATGCCTCCATGATTTGAACGTTGAGGTCATGCTGGCCGGGCAGTTTCCATGCGTCTGGCAATGAGTGGACAATCTCTGCCGCGGGCGCCTGCTGAATGAAGCGTAGAGTACGGATGAACGCGTCGACGAGTCGTTGTGTTGTCTCTGGATTGGCTTCGATAAAGGCACGTGTCGCGTAGAGACAGGCAAACGGTGAGATTTTCCCGCCTATTGCCGATTCCGCACCTTCAGGCGTGCGCGCGTCCAAGAGGACCTTCACTGCCTTCTTCTGCTGAAGAATTGTAGCAATAGGATCCCAATAAATAAGTGCATCGACATTGCCGTTCTCAAGAGCAACCATTCCTGGTGGCCCGCTGCCCACAGCCACGATCTGCGCGTCAGCGGGCTTCAGGCCGTTGCGACGCAGATAGTAGCGCACCGTCATGTCCGCACTTGAACCTGGCGCAGTTATGCCGATCCTCAGGCCCTTGAGATCGCGACCGCTGTTGACCTTTTCAGCTAGACTGGCACGAACTCCTATCGAAAAGCCTGGTCGGGTGTTGAGCTGCGCGACGCAGACGATCTCCTTCCCTTTCGTCTGCATCTGGATCGTATGATCATAGGCTCCTACGGTGACGTCGACGGACCCGCCAATGAGCGCCTGCAGCGCTTTCGTGCCTCCCGATGCAAAATTCTGGACCGTTACGGTTAGCCCTTCCTTCTTGAACTCGCCGCGCGATTCGGCCAGGCCGACGGGCATGTAATTCATTATCATCGACCCGACGGCCAGGCTTACATTTGCCTTTTCGGGCTCGGTCGCCGTGGCCGTGGACGATGCCGCTCCGAACATCATGGCAGCACCGAACAGCGCATTCAAACGAGTTGAGTTGCTCATCTGCAATTTCCTTATAAAGGGAAAGTTCTGGTCGCGTTCAGCTATCGTGCTCGTGCGCAGTTACTGGACGCCAGACAAGAAGCCTGCGCTCCAGCGCGTCGACCAGCGCGTCGATACCGACAACGAAGACGGACAGGATCACGAGGCCAGCAAAAACGCCGGTGGCATCCATAACCCCCTCAGCTTCGGATATCCGATGACCAAGACCTGCGGAGGAGCCGAGATATTCAGCGACAACTGCACCGAGCACAGCCATTCCAACGGACACGCGCAACGACGACAGGATGAAGCTGGTCGCTGATGGCAAATAGACATGCCGCAACAAAGCCCATCGGCTGGCCTTCAGCAGCCGGGCGTTGGCTAGCACTACGGGGTTCACTTCGCGAATACCCTGATAGGTATTGAAGAACGCAATGAAGACCACGATCATCAAGCCGAGCGCTACCTTGGAGGCGAGTCCCAGGCCAAACCAGATTACGAAAATCGGAGCGAGAAGTACGCGCGGTATAGCGTTCACGACCTTGATGAAGGGCTGCAAAACGTCGGACGCGAACCTAGATAGGCCGAGCCAAATACCAAGGCTCGTGCCCAGTGCAATACCGCCCAGGAACGACAAAATCGTCTCGAGCAGCGTAGTGCCAAGATCGGACCAAAGCTCAGCGGTTATCATCCAATCGCGGACGCGGCTTATGATCTGGGTTGGCGCCGGGAAAAAGAAGGGATCGAGCCAACCGGCTCGGACGCCGATCTCCCAAAATCCGACGAAACCGCCCAGGAGCAACGCCCGCGCAAGATGCACGCGCAGGCGATAGGACAAGGTGCTCCCGTGGATTGCCCGGCTTTTCTCGGGGCGTGTCGGCTTCATCGCGGGCGTTTCGAGGAGGGGCGCGTCACTGCTGGACATAGCTCTTCTCCACTTCGCTTCCTAGCAAGTCCCAGATGCGACGGTAGAGTTGGACGAACTCGTCGGTCGTTGTGAGCTGCGATACGTCCCGCGGTCGGGGCAACGTGATCTCCACATCGCCAACCACGCGGCTATCCGACCGTGCCGCAGATTCTGAGTTACGAGGCAACGCCGACCGTCTTTCAACCACTACGACTTACGCGAATAGAAGAGAGACAACTTTCGTCAGATGGGATTGCGATGTTGCGAGCCCCTGAACACAGAGAGAACGTGACTTGAGGCAACATCTCGCCAGGGGAGCTCCATCCGTTCGGACCGATTTCCAGAAGCGTCCCGCAATTGGCTCCGAACAAGGCGACGAGCAGAGATATTGGACGATTACTACCGATTACCTCTTTGCCGTGCGCGTATTGCGCGGAAGAACATTCCTGTACGAGACCATAAACCCGGCTCTGAGAGCTGTCCTTGGCATTCCGTCGGACTTCGTCAGCGGGACGCCCGTCTCCGACTGTCTCGGCGCGGAAGACGCTCGACCCATCTGTAAAGCCTTTCGTACCTGCCTCGGCGAGGGCCGTCAGGTTTATGTCAGACATCGCCTCGCGTTTGGCGGATCCCTGCGCGATTTTGAGACGGTCGCTACTCCGGTTTTCGATCCAGATGCGGGCAGCGTCACCAAGTTGCTTGGAAGCCATCGAGACGTGAGCAGCTACTCATCCGGAAGCCTCACTGAATCGAGGCCTGACATCGATGGACGCGTCAACACAAGGCTGGTCCATATTCAGGAGGATATTCAGCAGCGCATAGCATCCGATCTCCACGATTCGACATGTCAGTATCTGATCGCTGCAAGTCTCAGCATGATGAGGGTCCGGACTGCCTTAGGCGACCCAGCCATGGTAGAGCGGCTTTTCGACGACATCGACACATCCATCGATTTCGCGCTCAAGGAAATAAGGGCCTTTGCCTACCTGTTGCATCCCCGCAATCTGACCGTCGATGGATTGAAGGTTTCTATCGAGCAATATGCCAGGGGATTCAGTGCTCGAACCGCGCTGAAAGTCAGAACCAAAATCTCACCTGAGATCGACAGACTATCTTACAAGGGCCAGCACTCGTTGTTGCGGATCGTTCAGGAGGCTCTCACCAACGTCTTCCGTCATGCAAGAGCGACGGAGGTCGAGATATCGGGTAAGATAGCAGACAACCATTTTGAGTTGCGGATCAGCGACAATGGGTGCGGAATCGCCGGCCGGGCGCCAGACGGCACCTCCACATCGCTCGGCGTCGGAATTCCCGCGATGAGAGCGAGACTTCAGCAGATGGGCGGGCGGCTTGAGATATGGTCTGCACCGGGACGGCGACTTCCTGGTACCACGTTGTGTGCGATTGTCCCGTACCATTACAAACGACGAAAACTCAACCAGCCAACTGTCGCGACAGCCATCGGAGCTCGGCCAAGAACTGAAATAAAGGTCCGGTCGCCGAACATGCAGAGCGGGGCAATTCGCTCGGCGCCAGACTAGGCAGACTGTGCGCGTAATGAGCTCGAGTTCAGACCATGAAGCAGATTCTTATCGCTGACGATCATACGGCTGTCCGATCCGGGCTACGAGCGGTCCTGGAACAACATGCCGACTGGCAAGTCGTTGCTGAAGCGAGTGACGGGCGCAACGCGCTGGCTGCAGTGATCAAGATCGAGCCTCATCTCGCCATCGTCGACTTCTCTCTCCCCGGCATGACCGGAATAGAAGTTGCGCGGCGGATCAGGGAGGCGTCGCTTCAGACTGAAGTTCTCATTTTCACGGCTTACAACTCCAATTTGCTCGCACGCCAAGCCTTTGAAGCGGGTGCCCGGGCATTCCTGGCTAAATCGGATGCGAACAAGTTGCTGTTGACTGCCGTTGCCTCGCTTTTGGCGCACAAGCCGTTCTTCAATGGCACACTTTCGAGCAAATGGAACGATGGCCCGGCCGAAGAAGAATTTCAGATACTCTCGCCGCGAGAACAGCTCGTGGTCAAGTTGGTGGCGGAGGGTTACGGCAACAAGGGCATCAGCTCCATCCTGAACGTCAGCGTGAAAACGACCGAAACGCATCGGGCAGCGGCTATGCGCAAGCTGAATGTAAATTCGGTTGCAGGTCTCGTTCGATACGCGATCCGGGCTCAACTGATCGACGCTTGATCGCTCGGTCGGCATAAGTCGAACGAGCCCATGTGAGGTACGGCATTGTAATGCCGTACCTCACATCGGGACTCTTCATGTTCAGGTGATCAGCCCTCCAAGGGAGGAAGTCGCAGCGAGCTTGCCGTAATAGGCCGCGATGGGCGGATACCCTCGGCCGGGCAACGCAGGTTCAACCGGGTTGCGCCGTCTGCAGGCGTCATGTTCCCAGCCGGGTAGCTGATGGTTCAGCGACGCGTCGAGGGAATGCCATCTTCGCGTTGCTTAGCGTTGAAAGATTCCCGCAAGTTATTGGCGCAACTGGCCTTCTCGGCGATCAGGCGGGCGCCCGATTGGACCAAAACAGGCTGGGAACAATCGTGATCGCGATGGCAATTGAAGTGCGCAAGGTAGCACGATAAGGTAGCAAATGGGTGTTTGGACAATCTGGCTGATCTAGTGGCTGTTGGCGATCAGTAGGCGGCACCGTTGCATGCACAGGTCCCTGGATATCGATTTCAGAGTCATTGAGGATCAGCTTCGCGGGCGTAACTTTGTCCGTAGCAGCGAGATGCTGGGCCCGACCGAAAATCTCTTCAAGACCAAAGAGCATGGATATCGCCGCGTTGACGACGCCACATTCCTCCACGTGATGCACTTTGAGGCGGGCACAACCTATAGCCTCAGGATAACGCGGCCGGACTACGTTTGCATTCAGATTTCAGTTGGCGGAACGTATAATCGCTGGATCGATGATCATGTCGCCCCAGTGAAACCGGCAACTATCGATATCACCAATGCACCCTTGTCATTCTCGGATACGACGGCAGGAGCAAAGCTGCGTGGCGTTCTGATTGCGTGTAAGCGCGAATATCTCATCGATCATTTCAAGCTGAATGTCGATCGCGTCCCGGCTGTCTATCGACCGATATTCAATTCCGGAGCCGGGAGTCCGTCAGCCCTCACGCTGCCGGCAAATCCCGACGTCATGGTAGCGGCGGACCAAATATTATCCTGGAAACACCATGAGCCATTGAGACATCTCTATTTGAATGCAAAAGCGATCGAAATCATTTGCGAAGTCGTAGCGCAGATCAATGGTTGGGTCCCGCAAATGCGTCGCCCGCCTGCCAGCCAGAGCAAAAGAGTGGCGATCGAAGCGGCAGCGACGATTTATCGAAGGGAAATATTCAATGCTCCCACGATCGAGCAACTCGCGATGCGCGTCGGCCTGAATCGAAATGACCTCACAGAAGGATTTCGCGAAGCATTTGGCGCGACACCCCACGTCTATGGTCACTTGCTTCGCATGGAGGAAGCGCGTCTGATGCTACAAGACGGACAATTGTCGATCAGCGAAGTCGCACGACGGATCGGCTATGAAGGCTATTCCAGTTTCTCGAGGGCTTATAGCTCCCATTTCGGACATTCTCCATCCGTTGAGAAGCGCCCTGCTCAACCGATAGCTGGCTCGGATCTTCTACATCCGACACCACCGGTCCAAACCGAGCAAAGATAGTCATGACGTCGGCGGCACGTTCGAGGTGCGCGCGAGAGCCGGACGTTTCGCTATTCCCGCTTACGATGCAGTGAATGCCGCCACCTGGGTATTTTCCTCTTGGTCTACTTGGGCGCGCCTGAGACGCTCAGAGGGATCGCCTAAAATGCCCCAAATAGCTTCCCGAGCGCAATGACAGCCGTCAACGCAATCAACGGCCCCACCAATCCCACCACCATGATCTCGCGGTAGCTTCCGCGTTGTGTCGCGTCGCAGATCGCCAGTAGAGTGACGACCGCGCCATTGTGCGGGAGCATGGCAAGCGCACCTGAGCTGATGGCGGCGACGCGATGCATTAGCTCAGGCGCGATGCCGATCGCCGCGGCGAGATGGGCATAGGTTTCACCCAGCGCGTTCAGCGTAATGATCAATCCCCCCGAAGCCGAGCCGGTGATTCCACCCATCACATTGGCAGCGACTGCAATCGACACGAGCGGGCCACCGGGCACCGCGAGAAATCCGTCGCGAACTACGGTAAAAGCGGGCAACGCCGCAACCACGGCACCGAAGCCCACCAGGCTGGCCGTGTTGAGTGCCGGCAGCACGGAGGCATTGGCGCCAGCATCGAGAGTTGCCCGCAGCTCCGGCAAATTTTTGCGCAAGATCAGCACAAGAATCAGTGAGGCGAAGGCCAGCGCCGTCACGACGGACCAGACCCCGCTCACCGCGGAGAGTGAGGTTTCGCCGAACCGCGGCTCAGCCAGAAAGCCCGTATATATTCGCGGTAGCACCACCATGCTCATGACAAGATTGACCGCCAGCACGATGACGATTGGCGTCGCCGCGAGCGCAAAAGAGGGCAACAGCTCGCTTCGATAGCCGTGAGTCAATTCGCCAGGGTCAAAATTGTCGGCGCTTGCGGCTCGCGAGCGCACGAAGTGTTCGTCGGCAGGTATGTGAGCTTCGGCGTCATAGCCCTCACCTGCGCTTCGCGCGCGTCGCTCCATCACGCGCAACCACCAAAGTCCGAAGCCCAGGATGATCGCGGAGGCCAGGATGCCGAGACCAGGCGCCGCAAAGAGCGTTGTGCCGAAATACGCCATGGGGATAGCGTTCTGGATCGCCGGGGTACCGGGCAAAGCCGTCATCGTGAAGGTAAAGGCCCCAAGCGCGATTGCGGGCGGGATCAATCGATGCGGGACCTTCGCCTGCCGGAATAGCGCACTCGCCACGGGGAATACGGCGAAGGCTACGACGAACAGGCTGACGCCGCCGTAGGTGAGCACGGCACAGGCCAACACGACTGCCATGATCGCACGGCTTTCGCCCAGCCAAGCGGTTATGGCGCGAGCGATGGAGAGCGCCGCGCCGCTATCATCCATGAGTTTGCCAAACACGCCGCCCAGCAGGAACAGCGGAAAGAAATTCCGGATAAAACCCGCTGTTCCTTGCATGAACGTCAACGTCCATTTGGCGAGCAGCGGCTCTCCCGAAAAAGCAGCCGCCAGCATCGCCGCTGCGGGCGCCGCCAACAGCAGTGTGAAGCCCCGAAAGGCGAGGATGATGAGTAAGCCGAGAGCGGCCGAAATGCCCAGAAGTTCGATCGCGTGAGCGCTCATGATCCTGCTTTCAAAACGGAGGAAAATCCACTCGCCAATGCGCTGCCAATCGCGTCGTGCTTTGGCCTTACCCCGCAATGCGCAAGAGCGCGAACAAGATCGACGTCATGATCACGATCACCCCCGTGGCCAGGACCAACCGGTCTGCAAACAAACGGCGCATTGGGAATCCCCCTACACGAAGCTGTAGCGTTCAGAATGATACTTCGACATCGGCACGTTCATCTCGCCGAGCGCTTTTTCGATCGCATCCATCATGATGTTTGGCCCACAGATAAAATATTCATGATCGGCATATGGCGGTGTCAAATAACGCTTGAACATTTCCGCATTGATAAAACCGGTTTCGCCGGTCCAGCCATCTGGTGGCCTTGAAAGCACGTAGACGACTGTCAGCCTGAGTCGCACCTTCAGCTCTTCGAGCTCCTCCCTAAAGGTGATCGATGCCCAGTCCTGAACACCGTAGAGTAGGACGACGGGGCGCGGGTCCTCCCGGTCGGCAAGCGTGCGTATCATGCTCATCATTGGTGTTACGCCGATGCCGCCGGCGACAAGCACGTGCATGTCCGCCGGGTTGCCAATCGTGAATGCGCCGTAGGGGCCGTCGAGATACACGCGCTGACCGGCCGGGACCTTGTGTATATTGCGGGTAAAATCCCCCAGGTTTCTGATCGTCATCTCGACGCACCCATCCGCCGCCTGGGCGCTGGAGGAGAATGAAAACGGATGCGCCGTAATGGCGAACGGGCTCTCCCACAGCGTCAACCAGCCGAATTGGCCCGGACTGAACCGAAAGCCAGGGTGCCTGTCCGGCTGCATCACCAATGTAAAGGTGTCACCGCGTTCCTTTCGTACTTCCGCAACGCGATACGGCCGACGCAGCATGAAGAGCGGCTTGACGATGCGCACATAGAACAGCAATCCGATCCAAAAGACCGTCAGGCCGATCCACAGCGACCGTTTCCAGGGATCAACGAGGTAGAAGCTCGACCCAACCATGTGCACAATGCCGGCAATGATGGCGACGACCGCCAGCACGACATGGATAAGATGCCATTTCTCGTACGAAATCTTTAATGACACACGCCAAAGGGCCGTTACGACCAGCGCGATCACACAGGCAATCGATACGAGAGCGAAGTGAGCGGTCAACGGCGCTTCAAGCATATTGGACGGCGCAAGCAACTGCGGCTGAACCGCGACGAGAATGATCGGATGCGCAACGACCAGACCCGCCGCAACGAGCGATATCTGACGATGAAAATGATAGATGACGTCTTCGCCCCACGGTTCGGTGACGTAGCGGAAGCGCGCGGTGAGGCCGAACTGCAGACCCATCATCGCAAGGCCGGAATAGCCGAAAGCGACCGAAAGCTCCGTCCAAAAATCGCGCAACGGGGGATGCGAGCCCGCCAGGAGCGCGAACAAGGGAGCGAGAATGAACAGCAGATAGACAAGGAGCCAGACAGCCCCGCGCAGGCCGTAGAGAAGCTGCATGAATCCATCCCCTTCGACGCGATCGCGTTCGAACTTTACCATCACGGCCAGCGGATATCCCCTCGGGAACAACAGCCGATCGTTCAAGGACAACTACTGATTTTCGGATCGGGTCTTCGCCGGTAAGATGTCGGTTCGAACGACTTGAACGATGTGTCCGGTCTCTCGCATTGCGGCATGTCCGACTCGCCGACGAGCACTCTGCTTTTCTCTCTCGTTCCGATCTGCTAAGTTCCTTATCTTGAATGAGCATTGTTCGCGGCAGCGAACCCTCATTCCCCGGGGTGCCATGCCGGACTCCATGATCGCCTATTGTGGCCCCGCCGCACTTCCGGACGACCTCTGGACGCGCTGGAACCTGGATCCGTTGCTAATTGCCATGCTTGTTGCCTTGGCGATCGTGGTTGGCCGCGGTCGATCCTCCGACGTCCGAGCTGGTTTCGGGGCGATCGGGTTGATGCTGCTCATCTTTGTCTCGCCGCTCTGCGCGATGTCGTCGGCGTTGTTTTCAGTCCGGATACTGCACCATGTGCTGCTGATCGCCGCAGTAGCGCCGCTTCTGGCTCTGGCTTTTCCGCAACGGCGAGCGGGCTCGTTGCCAATCGTCGTGCTCGTCGCTGCACACGCGGTCATCCTCTGGCTCTGGCACACCCCGGGGCTCTATACTTGGGGCCTTGCCAGCGTACCGGCCTATTGGCTGATGCAGATTACGCTTCTCGGAAGTGCCTGGTTATTGTGGCGGGCGATCCTGGTGCCGTCGCCATCCGGTCCCGCGCTCATTGCGTTGCTAGGTACCATCGGACAGATGGGCCTTCTCGGTGCGCTGATCGTTTTCGCGCCCAGGCCGCTCTATCTCGTACATCTGGCGAGCACGGCAAGTTGGGGGCTCGCGCCGCTTGCGGATCAACAACTGGCGGGCCTCCTGATGTGGGTCCCTGCGATGCTGCCTTATCTGGGTGTAGGAGTCTGGATTGCGTGGTCCAGCTTGAGATCGAGCGAACCGGCCCTGTGACAACCTTCTTGAAATTCGTGCATCTAGGTGCGATCGCGCTCTGGTCAGGCGGCTTGATCGCACTGCCTTTCCTGTTTTGGCAACGCCGGACGCTTGAGGCCGGCCTGGATCTCGACCGGTTGCACCGCGTCACGCGGCTGGTCTATGTCGAGCTGGCCTCCCCTGCGGCATTTGTCGCCATCGGCAGTGGAACGGCACTGATCTTCCTGCAGGCGACCTTCGCGGAATGGTTTTCGCTGAAGATGGTGTTGGTGGGAATCATGGCGATGCTGCACGTCGTCGCCGGCCTGATCCTCATGCAGTTGTTCTTTCCCCAAGGAAAGTTCACCAAGCTCTCCTACGTGTCACTCATGAGCGCTTACATTGCGTTGATCGCCGCAATTCTCTGGATCGTGCTGGCCAAGCCGCACATTGATTCCAACCAGATCGCCGCGCATCTGTTCGAGCCTGGCGGACTCGGGCGTTGGGTGCATCAATTCCTCGGCGAGACCAGAATGCCGACGCCATGATCAAACACGAGCTTGCCCCCGTGCCAGCCGGCAAAGCCGACCATCACCGATGCAAGAGCCGAGAGAGCGAGGCCATGCGGCAAGATCGATTGAGTATCGACGAGACGCAGCCCCCAATTGGCTCCGGCGATCGCAACGAGAGTCATTGCCGCCACGGCATGGGACCAGCTCGCTTCAAGAAGCCGGATACCGCGCACCAGCAACAATTCTCCGGTGCCGACGATGCTAGCGGCCACGCCGCTCCAGAAAGCCATGCCCGTCGACCAAAGGCCGACGCGCACCCAGAAGGCATCTCCCGACCACCAATAGAATACGTCGACACCGAGCGTCCCGATCACGAATGCGATCGGGAAATGCACCATCATGACGTGGATCGGGTGCCCGACCAATGCCACCGCGGATCCAACATCCAGCCGAAGCAAATCCAGCATGACCGCACTGTGAGGCTGGGTCGTGAAATCGTCTCGCTCTGTCATCGTTCGCTTCCTTCACGGTGGAAACAACATCGTTCGGGCTCGGATCGTAATCTAATGCGGCTGTCTGTCCAACTCGGAATGCTGCCAACCCTCTCCGGCTGCACGGGCCCGCTATCGACGCTGGATCCCTCGGGACCGGCTGGCGCTTCGATCGCCACGCTCTGGTGGGTGATGCTGACCGGCGCGAGCGTTCTCTTTGCGTTGGTGATGACGCTCTTCCTGCTCGTGATCTGGCGTCCAGGCTGGGGCGCGGGTGTATCGCCAGGACGCTGGCTGGTGCTCGGCGGGTTGGTTCTGCCGGGCGTCGTGCTGATACCGCTTGTCGCCTGTGCCTTGATCGCCGGCGAGAGTCTCCTGCCATTACCCGGACACACGCCGCCACGGATAGAAGCCGTGGCGCGCCGGTGGATCTGGACGTTCCGCTATCCCGATCATGGTGGAGTGGAGACGCGGAACGTCTTGCATGTGCCCGCCGGCACACCAATCGACATCCTGGTTTCCAGCCTGGACGTTATCCATGCGTTCTGGATTCCCCGCTTTGCCGGCAAAATCGACGCGGTGCCGGGGCACGTGAACCGCCTGCGCATTCAGGCCGATCAACCCGGCCGGTACGCCGGCCAGTGCAACGAATTTTGCGGCCTCGGTCACGCAGGGATGCGCTTCGATGTCATCGTCGATCGCCCGGAGGAGTTCTCCGCAGCACTTGCGCGGGCGGCCGCTGCAGAAGGGTCCGAGAAGAAATGAGTGAACCCATCGGCCCTCTGTCGCAGGGCACACCGGCATTGCAGCTGCATCGCCAGCTCTCCGCGATCTGGGCAACGGGGTCAGGGCTTCAACGCCTTGCTGCCGTCAACCATTCCATCATCGGCATGCGGATGATGATCACGTCTTTCGTGTTTTTTGCGATCGCCGGCGTGCTCGGGATGCTGACACGGGTTCAACTCGCGACTCCCAACTCCCCATTCATGGCTCCGGAGACCTACAACCAGGTTTTCACCATGCATGGGTCAATGATGTTGTTCCTGTTCGCCATTCCCATGGTGGAGAGCTTTGCAGTTTATCTGACGCCGAAGATTCTTGGCACCCGAGACTTCGCCTTCCCGCGACTGACGGCCTATGGCTACTGGTGTTACCTGTTCGGGGGCACCATCCTGACGGTAGCGTTGGTCGCTGGAGTCGCTCCCAATAGCGGCTGGTTCATGTACACGCCGCTGAGTTCGAACGTCTTTACGCCCGGCATAAATTCGGACGTATGGTTGCTTGGTGTAACCTTCGTTGAGATCTCCGCGCTGTCGCTTGCGATGGAAATCGTGGTCTCGATCTTGAAGATGCGCGCGCCTGGCATGTCGCTCGACCGGATGCCGATATTCGCCTGGTACATCCTGGTGACGGCGATGATGATGATCGTCGCCTTTCCGCCACTGATCCTCGGCTCGATCCTGCTTGAAGTGGAACGCGCCTTCGGTCTGCCATTCTTCGACCCGACGCGTGGTGGGGATGCGCTACTATGGCAACATCTGTTCTGGCTGTTCGGCCATCCCGATGTTTATATCATATTTCTGCCGATGGCCGGCGTGCTATCGACGATCATCCCTGTCTTTGCGAACCGGCCGCTGGTCGGCTATCGGGCGATTGTCGTTGCTATCATCGCGCTCGCCTTTCTGAGCTTTGGCATCTGGGTGCACCACATGTTTACCGTCGGCATTCCGCACCTCGCGCTCGCCTTTTTCTCCGCAGGTTCGGCGATCGTCGCGGTCCCGACAGCGGTGCAGGTCTTCGCCTGGCTTGCCACACTGGCGCACGGTCGGCCGCGCTGGGACGTGCCGATGCTCTATGTGTTCGGCTTCTTCTTCATCTTCGTGATGGGCGGCCTGACCGGAGTCATGCTCGCCATGGTTCCGTTCGACTGGCAGGCCCACGATACTTATTTCGTCGTCGCCCACATGCATTACGTGGTGGCCGGCGCGCTCGCCTTCCCGATGCTTGCAGCGTTCTACTACTGGATGCCATTGCTGACCGGTCGCACCGCCGTGCATCGACTTTCGGTACCGGCGTTCTGGCTGGTCTTCATTGGATTCAACATGACTTTCTTTATGATGCACCTGACCGGACTCCGCGGCATGCCCCGTCGAATCTATACTTATTCCGGCGACGAAGGCTGGAATTGGCTCAATCTGCTATCTTCGATCGGCGGCTTCATCATGACGATCGGCTTTGCGCTGGTGGTAATCGACCTGTTTGTCCAACTGCGTTACGGAAAGCGTGTGCGGCGCAACCCCTGGGAGTCGACGACGCTGGAATGGGCGATGCCGATCCCGCCGGCGCCATATGCATTCGCGTCGATCCCGGATTTTGGCGCAACTCGAACCGATTCGACCGCGGCAAGCGATCTCGCGCTGTCACTGGCGCGCGGCGAAGGCTATCTCGGCTTCGCACGCAACGGATGGCAGGAGACGCTGGGCGTGCATAAGACATCCGGCGTGCCGGACCAACTGATCGTGTTGCCGAGCCCGACCTATCTTCCGCTTTACACCGCACTCGTGACCGCCGCCGCGGTTCTGGCCATGCTGTTCAAATTCTATCTGCTGTCGCTTGCCTTTGCGCTCGTGACCGCCGGCTTGTTCGTGTACGCCGGGCAGAGCGCCGGTCTCGCCCGAGACTACGGTCCGCTACCTGTCGGCCGCGGTGTCAGTGTGCCGCCGCATACCGAGGTGGCCGACGCGCCGTCGTGGCTGGCGTTGATCTGCACGCTGGTCGCCGATGGCACGTTGTTTACATCGCTGCTGTTCGGAACTTTCTATCTCTGGATCTCTGCGCCGAATTGGACCGCGGCGGTCACACCCGAGCCAAGCCGTACGCTCGCCATCGGCGCCGTCGCGGCGCTCGCGGCAGCCGCTGCGGCGTCACGTGGATCGCTGCGAGCGGCCACCACCGGCAGCCCAGCGAGCGGCTGGATTGGTCTTGCCGTGCTGGCACTCCTCGCAGCCATCGCCGCAGCCGTCGGGCAAATTGCAGACATTGTGCCTCATCCGCGCGAGCATGCACTCGGAGCGACTGCAGCAGCCCTTATTGGCTATGTCATTTTACATGCCGGTGTCGGCCTTCTCTTCCTTGTCAGCAACACCCTGCGCCTCCGTGCCGGCTTCATTTCGCCGCGGCGCGTGCTGGATCTGCGGCTGACGCGATTATGGCTGGACTACACCTGCGTTACGGGAGCCATTGCAATGGGGCTCGTTCTCGCACTGCCCGCACTCGTGACGGTATTGGGGGCTCGACCGTGATCGAGCGGCCGATATCACCAGGGCGATTGTGGTGGCTGGCGGCGGGCTTTGCCGCCTGGTGCAGTGCGCTGGTTACTCTCTACGCGATACACGGTATCGGCTGCGCGTTTGCCTGGTCGACGGGCTCGTTGCGGTCATGGCTTGCCGTCGCTCTCCTCGCACATTTGTTCGTACTGGGCTGGATGTGGCGCGCAATTGGCCGCGCGGGCTCTGATTCTGATGTCGGTCCGACCGGAGCGTTTCTTCATTGGGCCGTCCTCGGGACGCTCATCACCTCGCTCGTCGCGACCGTCGTTACCTTCGCTCCAGCGCTGTTGCTCACCACGTGCATTTAACAGGCTTGGATTCGCCTTCATGCGTGTCCGTTGATGTAAGGGGTGGTCTTCTGCATTCACTTCCTCGCCATCCAGGACACCTCGCGAGTGTTTTCGTATTGCGGGTATTATATCCTGATGAAAGTATCGCGCTCGATACGATGGACATAAACCACGGGCAACAGGAGGTGTAAGTGCCGACTGAAATCAGGATCGAAGGCGACTCGCCATATCTGCTCCCGCATGTAGACCATATCTCCGCGATGGCCCACAGTGAAAACGTGGATTTGATAATGTACGTGGCGTTGCCTGGGCATGCGGATTTGGAGCAGGTTTATGTGCAACTGAGCCTTCCCGCTGCAGACGATCTCTTGGCCCAGTTAACTCGGGCCGTTACCGAGACCAAGAAGGATCGTTCGGAGCCATAGATGCGGGAAATGCTCCGCAAGGATGCGCCACGCGCAGGTCAAAACCACTAGCCGGTCAACGCGGTTCAGGACGCGACCAGTTTCTTGCGGAGCGCATGACCAGGGCCTGCCGTCAAACAAGGCCTCGATCGCGGAAATCAGGTGACGTTAGTGGCGCCATTGCGCCGCACGCGATCAACCGCTGGATCGACGATCACATTGATCCCGTGAGCTCAGGAACGGTCCACCCTACGCACGATTCTCGAGCCTGCGCGGTCGGGTACCTGCTGATGATCATTTTCGTCCACTCGATTCTCCGCATGCACGGCTGCCGCGGAATGTCTGTTGGCGTGCTTCGAGCCGATGGCATTTTACCTGAGCCGCGGATAGGGATGCCCCGCACGTGCGCCCAGGGTTTCGCCGGATAGAACGAGGTTTGCAGGGCGTTACCCTTCTATGAGCCATCCGTGGCTAGGACGGTTAAAGCGCTGCGGCTGATTTGATGAGGGCGAGAAAATGTTGCGAAAACTGATCTGCGCAAGCGCCGTCTGCCTGGCGTATTCGGCCCCGTCCCTCGATGTGGCGCGGGCGCAGGAGCGATCCGCAGTCACTATCTTCGAGAATGTCCGTATCTTTGACGGGAAGAACCCATCCCTTTCTGCTCCGTCGAACGTCCTGGTTCGCGGCAACATCATTGAGCGCATTACCACAGACCAGATCCCGGCCGATCGGCGAGCGGATACCCAAATCATTCCCGGAGGCGGCCGCGTCCTGATGCCCGGTCTCAGTGACATGCACTGGCATGCGATGTTGGTCCGGCCCACGCCAGCTCAATTGCTCTCCAGCGATTTGGGCTACACCACCCTCCTGGCCGGCGCGGAAGCAACCGCAACACTTATGCGCGGCTTTACGACAGTCCGGGACATGGGTGGCCCAACCTTTTCCCTCAAACGGGCGATTGACGAGGGAGTGCTCCCGGGTCCGCGCATCTATCCTTCGGGCGCTATAATCACAATCACCGGAGGCCACGGAGATTTCCGCGAACTCGTCGATTTGCCGAGAACACCCGGCGGTCCCCTCAGTCGTGCCGAAGAGATCGGCGGAAGCATCATTGCGGACAGCCCCGACGAGGTTCGGAAGCGAGCGCGGGAACAGCTCATGCAGGGCGCCTCGCAGGTCAAGCTGACGGCCGGCGGAGGCGTAGCGTCCCCCTTCAGTCCGCTCGACGTGACCACGTTTACTGACGATGAACTCAAAGCGGCCGTCGAGGCGGCCTCCAATTGGGGTACCTACGTAGCCACCCACGCTTACACGTCAGCCTCGATTCAGCGTTCGATAGCAGCGGGCGTGAAAGTCATCGAACATGGCCATCTGATGGACGAAGCAACCGCCCGCCTCATGGCGGAGAAAGGCATCTGGCTGAGCACGCAACCGTTCACCGATCTGGGCGGCGCTGCGGTTCTTCCGCCCGCACAACAGCAACAGATGATGCAGGTCGTGAACGGGACCAATCAGGTCTACAATTTCGTCAAGAAGTATAAGATCAAGACTGCATTCGGCACCGACATCCTGTTTTCGAAGGCGCTTGCCGAGCGTCAGGGCCAGGGAATCGTCGATCTGACGCGCTGGTTCACGCCGGCTGAAGCGCTGATCATGGCAACCTCGACGAACGGAGAGCTGCTTACCCTGTCAGGCCTACGCAATCCCTATCCGGGCAAGCTGGGGGTTATTGAGCAGGGAGCACTGGCGGATGTCCTGCTCGTTGATGGCAATCCACTGGAGGACATCCGTCTCGTAGCGGACCCCGCGAACAAGTTCATCGTGATCATGAAGGACGGGGTCATTTACAAGAATATCGTCCCAAAATGACCGAAGGTTGTGCCGCGTCGGCTTTGATCCAGAGCTGTAACGCGTGTTGACGGCTTGACAGGCAAAGGTTGCTTTATCTTGGAGGAGCAGGGGTATGTGTGATGCATGTGCGAATATAGCCATTGGACGGCGTCGGCTAATGCAAGGCAGCCTGGCATTGGCCGGGATCTCCCTGATCGGCGGCTCATTGCTTCCGCCCGCGGCTCAGGCTCAGCCGGTGCGCGCCGCCGATACGCCGGACATGGCGTTGAAGCTGCTGGTGGATGGTAACGCTCGCTACGCTGCAAACCAGCCGAACGAGCGTGATTTCTCGGCGAACCGGGCCAACACCGCGAGCGGGCAGGCCCCTTTCGCCTCGATCCTTGGGTGCGCAGACTCCCGCGTTGCGCCGGAACTGGCCTTTGACCAACGGCCAGGTGATCTCTTCGTGGTCCGCGTCGCCGGCAACTTCGTGACAAATGAAGGCCTCGGCAGCCTTGAATTCGGCTCGGCGGTTCTGGGAACGAAGCTCATCATGGTGCTGGGACACACCGAGTGCGGTGCGGTGAAGGCCACCGTGGAAGCCCTGCAGAAGGGCAATCACCTGCCCGGCCATATCGCAGGGCTCGTCACTGCGATGAAGCCGGGAATTGAACCAGCGGTCAAGAAAGCTGGCACCGATCTTGTCGAGCAGGCAACAATTGCGAATGTCCGTTACAATGTCAAACGCCTGGTGAACGCGAGCCCGATCCTGACAGAACTCGTTGCGAAAAACCAGTTGCGTGTGGTTGGCGGTGTCTATGACTTGGCTACTGGCAAGGTAGCGTTGATATAGGTCGTCAGCACGACGTTCGCATTTTTCTGAACAATGCCTTCAACCGGGATGCATCGCATGCCGATTGAAAAAGTGGCTCGCGAGGCGTCGAGCAGCCGGATTGAATGTGTCACGGCTCGCGGCCGCGAAGCGACACGAACTATTCCGGACGAACCAGAGACGGTGAATCAACGCGCTGGTTCCGATCTTCCAGGAGTGCAATGCGCTCGACGATCCGTCACGTGTTTGACAGGGATCGATTTCGCCGGATGATTTTGAGAACGAGCAAGGCTGCGCCCGCGACCAGAAGCACCGCCCCCAGCACCGTCAAATCGCGGTATGAAAACGTCAGCCCGGTGGCCAGTAAGAGCAGGCCAATCACCAACAGCCCGACACCAGCCAGCTTTTTCAGAAGTAGCGACAACAATGCCTCCCCCTTTTGAGCGAACTCATTCTAGGCCGACGGCGGCATTTCGGGTGGGCTTGCTGCCGCCTTGGCGAGCGCGTCCCGCAACTTCTGTTCCTTGGTGTCGTCCAGGGACGTCTTCAGGACCACCCCACCTGCGTCCTGAATTTCTCGCAGAACCTTGTCCGCAGTCATGTTCTTGATCAACAAGAACAAGGCTGCGCTCCCGGTATCGATCTTTCCAGAAACCTCCTTCATGAAGGCGTCATTGATACCGAAATCGGCCAATGCTCCCCCGAGTGCTCCCGACGCAGCACCGACCGCCACACCAATCAATGGGTTCAGAAAAACCATTCCGATCAGCAAGCCCCAAAGGCTCCCACGAGCCACGCCGATCGCGGTCGTATTGACCAGCTGGTTGAGCTTCACACTGCCATCCGCCCCCTTAACCGCGATCACCGCATCATTGATGCTGATCAGGTATTCTTTTTGCAGGGACAGCAAACGCTGGCGGACTTCCTCTGCCTTTGCCTCAGACGGATATACAATGACGACCAGATCGGACATCTAAAACTCCCATTTATCGACGTTGGTAACGCTTGACGAGAATGAACGCATTGATCGCGCCGATCGCCGCCAGTTCTTGAAGGAGGGCTGCGCTAAACGGCCGGAAGCCCGGCAGATGGCACCTCGTCACCAAATCATCTCCAGCTGCGGCACTCTGTATCCGCTCCGTCAGACGACCTATCTGCAAGAACCGTAGCATCCCGCCTCCACCTGCCCTATCGGAAGAAACCCCGAGCTGAGGATAGGAATACTCGCTGAGCTACAGCAACGGGATATTGCAGGAGATCATTTGCTAGTCCGCGTGCCGAGGATCATGCGCGGAAACGCTATTGACCGGCAGCCTCGCCTCGATGATCTTTGCGAGCCCCCAAGAATACCCCATTGCGAAAGCGCCTGTCCAAGCCCCCGGCTATGCCAAGTTGCGGTTCAAAGAAAATGCGCTTAACGTCGGCTCCGCAATTCGTCCGGTTTGCGCGAGAGCCCCGAGGTTTTTTGCCTTTTGGGGTAGACCGCGAGCGAACATAAGGGTTTTGCAGGATAGCTCTTTGATGCGCGGCGGGTACAATCGGATGATTGCGCCGCCGGTTGCTTCCATCATGACCGGGCAGATCGGGAGCGCCGCAAACGGGAACGACGCTGTGAAACGCATCTTGATCGCAGATGATCATGAGGTTGTGCGTTCTGGGCTCCGAGCCATCATTGAGATGCGCTCTGACTGGGCCATCAGCGGAGAAGCAACTAACGGCGAAGAAGCCGTTACGATGACATCGGAATTGCGGCCGGACATCGTCATCGCTGATTATTCGATGCCCCTGATCAACGGACTCGAGGTCAGCCGGCGACTCAAGGCGCTTGGGCTGCAAACCGAAGTCCTTATTCTGACAATGCATGAGAATGAGGACTTCTTGACCGAAGCTGTCCTCGCCGGCGTCCGCGGCCTGCTCTTCAAGTCAGACGCCAAAAAGCATCTGATCTCCGCAATTGAGGCGCTGCTCGATGGCAGACCTTACTTCACCAACACCCTGCTTGAAACGCTCCTCCACGATTACCAGGTCAGCAAGCGCAACAAGCCGGACAGGGTGCTGACTTCACGTGAGCAGGGAATTGTCCAGCTCATCGCGGAGGGCCACACCAACAGATCGATCAGCACGATCCTGAAGGTCAGCGTGAAGACGGTTGAGACCCATCGCGCCGCTGCGATGCGCAAGCTCGGCATGTCGTCGACGGCAGAGCTGATCCGCTATGCTGTTCGCAAGAAGCTGGTCAGCCCTTAGGGGCGACGAAGTAACGATTGGCCGACACGCGCTCTTCGGGGTCAAGCTTCTGGGACACCTCACGCCTGACGTCCTCAAATATCTTGGCTTCGTGCCGATCTGCCCTTGCGGCATCATCGGCCGCGCATCTAGCGTCGTCCGCCTGAAAGGCGCAGCAACATCATGAATAGATTGATGAAATTGAGGTAGAGCGATAGCGCGGCGATCTGCACCTTACGCCCTGTCGTCGTTTCATCATCCCCGCTCTCATACATCGCCTTGATCCGTTGCGTATCGTAGGCAGTCAATCCGGCAAACACACCGACACCCACGACCGAGATCAGCCAATCGAGCGCAGTGGACTGCAGGAAAAGATTGACCAGACCGGCGATAATGAGCCCGACCAAGCCCATGAACAGAAAGGTCCCGGCCCCGGAAAGATCGCGCCTGGTCGTATATCCGAAGAAGCTCAGCGCCCCGAACGTCGCAGCGGTGATGAAGAAGACCCGGGCAATCGAGGACTCGGTGTAGATGTGAAAAATCGTCGAGAGCGAGACGCCAACCAAGGCCGCGTACGCCAAGAACAGCCACCGCGCGGTCGACACCGACAGCGAGTTGATGCGTGAGCTAAGGAAGAAGACCAATACCAGGGGCGCAAACACGAAAACCCACATCAGCGGGCTTTGTAGAAGCGCGGGTCCGACGAGCTGGTACGTTAGCCATGCGACCACGGCAGTCAGGCCAACACCGGCCGCCATTTGGTTATAGATCCGCAACATATAAGCGCGAAGGCCCGCATCGACCGCGAAGCGCTCGCCGCCCGCTCCGGACGCCGTCGTGTGCTGATCATAGTTCGCCATCGCCTGCATCCTCATCCCATGAGTAGGACTGAGAGACTAGTCCTCAAGGCCTGATCGGAACATCGGAAAGATTCCCGAGTCAGGTCAGGCTAATTACCCTACTCGTGCGGACGGGGATTCTTCCATCCGGCCAACGACAGGTTGTTGGGATCGCCCGACTTTTCGTCAATAGCCTGCGTTGCACATCCTCCTCGCACGTCCGGGACGGCACCCACGCGTGGCTCATCCACCGATTTTCTACCCGCTCTCTACAGGGAAACCCTGATGTGCGAGCGGAATAGCCGGCTCTATGCTCCGGTTTGATCTACGCGGACGCCTCGCCCCGGAGCCGTCGGCGCCTCTGCGCCGTTGGGACGTTGCCACTCCCTCCGGCCGAGCGCGAGCGAAGGGATGCGGTCTCGCGAACGAGGTGGGCATTCGGCTCCCGCTTGTGATCGCCGTCAGCGTCAGCCGGCTCGCCGTTGCAACGACGTCGATATAGACCCATTGGTCCGCGTTTCTTGTTTGGAGACCAAAATGAAGATCCTGATCGTCTGCGGTGCACTCCTCATTGGCGGAGTGTTGATATCGAGCGCACAATCAAGGCCGTCGCTGGCACAATCAACCGAAACGGGCGCGTCGACCCCAAAGGATACCGGCGCATCGGCACCAAGAACTTCCGGGCCGAGCACCAATACCAATCCGACGAAGCATCGCCACTGGCGTCACCGTGGCGGCGCACACCCGCATTATGGTAGCCGCCGGGTCCGAACCTAGATCCGATCCAGATTGTAGATCGGCCCGGCCCACCAAATGAGCGCTTCAAACATCGGACAACAGCAGATCGACGATTGCGCGGGTCGCGATCACTCGCCTCGGCCCGACGGAATTCTCAAGCCACGCAGCTTGCTCGCGACGGGTCTCGCATTGCTCGCCGCGTGCGTTGTTCTTGTCCTGATGTGGCAAACAGCGTCAAGCCTCCTGATTGTCTTTGCGGGCGTGCTTTTTGCGGCCTTCCTGGATTCGGCCGCGAGAGCCCTGGGGCATATTCTGCCATTCAACCGAGCCTGGCGGTTGTCGTTGGTTCTTCTGCTTCTCTCCGGCTTGCTGAGCGTTGGCTTCGTCTGGGGCACAGGCAAGCTGCCCGAGCAAACGCGCAATTTGCTGAAAGTGATGGACACGCAGATCGATGTTCTTCAGAGGCATCTTCTCGCATATGGTGTCGACCTGCTTGGTCCCGAGTGGGGACGTGACCTTACGCAGTGGCTGCTTTCCGACCAGGGACGTTTTCTCAGTCATGCCCGGCTGGTCCTTGGACGCGCATCGACGCTTCTGACCGGCACGCTCGTCATTGCATTCCTCGGCATCCTGTTCGCGCTCGACCCGGCAACCTATCGTGAAAGCCTGGTGGTCCTCGTCAAGCCGTCCTATCGCGATCGCGTAAGATCGACGATGAATGAGGCGGGCAACGTCCTGCGGCTATGGTTCGTAGGACAACTGATCCGCATCACCCTGATGACGTTGTGTGTTTGGATCGCGCTCTACCTGATCGGGCTGCCCGGTCCATTCGTGCTCGGGCTCCAGGCCGGATTGTCGAATTTCATTCCCTATCTTGGGCCTATCGTCGCCGCAATTCCGATTGCCCTCGTTGCAATGCCGCTTGGCGCCTCTCCGCTCATCTGGGCTGTCGTCATTTACACCGTCATTCAATCGGTCGAGGGTTATGTCATAGGACCACTGATCCAGCGCCAGGCGATCGAAACTCCACCTGCATGGACATTGGTGGCAATCGTTCTTCTGGGCGCACTGTTCGGCGTCATGGGAATCGCACTCGCCATGCCTTTGGTCGCGATCGGTCGAGTCGCGATCATCAGATTCTACGTCGAGGACTATCTCGGAGATCGGGCAGAGCGTCAGCAGACGACAATGAGTGGACCATGAGCAATAGTGCCCCGAAATTCGATGGCGCAGCGGCTTCTTCCCCGACGAATTCGGGGACGACATACTTTCTATGGCAACAACTTCCCTACATTGTTGCGCTCGTACTCGCCATTGCCGGCGTCGCCTATACCAACGCTTCGCATCAGCCTCTCGTTGGCTATTGGGAGTTCCTGGCCCTCGCGATCGGCGTCGTCTGCGTCATCAGCAAATGGCCGCAGTTCGACAGCAAGGAGACGAGATGGCAGCTTATCTGGACCCAGGCCCTGCACTGGATCGCCGTCCTCGTCGCGATGAACATCATGCTCCTCTCTGGCGTCCAGCAATTGCTGCCGACGCCGGCGATCAGCCTCGTACTTCTTACGCTGCTTGCGCTTGGCACATTCCTAGCGGGCGTCAGCCTCCTATCGCCCCAAATTGCCTTCCTCGGCCTTGCAATGAGCATCGCGGTTCCCGCGATATCCTGGCTGCAACAATCGATCATCTTCTTCTTGCTCGGCGCCGTCTTGCTGGTCGGCCTCGGTATAACATTCTGGCTGCGCCGGGATCGCCGTCCCAATACCAGGTCTCCCGCCACCAGAAGCCACCCGGAGGGCTAAATGCGACTCAACTGGCTTATTGCCGTGATCGGCACAACGGCAGTTATCTGCACCAACGCCCTACCCGCGCATGCCAGGGCTTTCAGAGTGGGCAGCCTGCTGTGCATGAGCAGCCCGCGGATTGGGCTCATCCTCGGTTCTGCGCAGGAGCTGAACTGCGCGTTTCGTTCGACAAACCCGCCGCGTCAATACACCTATGTGGGGCGCATTAGGCGCCTGGGACTCGACCTCGGTGCCACCAGTGCCGGAACTCTTTCATGGGCCGTTCTCGCAAGAAACTCGCGCATCCGTCCCGGCACGTTGCGCGGCAACTATGTTGGCGCCAGCGCGAATGTCGCACTAGGGCCGAGCTTGGGTGCTAATGTTCTTATCGGTGGATCTCGCCGAACGATCATGCTCCAGCCAGTGTCGATCGAGCGAGCGATCGGATTGAATCTCGCCGCAGGTGTGACCAACCTGACGCTGGACTCCCGTGGACGACGATCGGTCGAGTAGCGCTGCAGTGTCGTCCGGCAGCTCCGGAGTATTCCTGTCGGGTCGCTGAGGGTTTCAGCGGATGCCGATGCCGACCATGCACGGCTATCATCA
The DNA here is from genome assembly GCF_040546905.1 of Bradyrhizobium sp. S3.3.6. Classification (NCBI taxonomy): domain Bacteria; kingdom Pseudomonadati; phylum Pseudomonadota; class Alphaproteobacteria; order Hyphomicrobiales; family Nitrobacteraceae; genus Bradyrhizobium; species Bradyrhizobium sp. S3.3.6. The sequence goes on from NZ_JBEPOT010000008.1 coordinate 248,655, forward strand.
CTGGCGAGCCGATTGAACGGATGGCCGAGTTCGGGAGGATGCACTCTGAGCTTCGCCTATTGGCAGCAGAGCGGCTGGATGATGCTGGCGTCGGGTGGCGCCGGACCGGCCGCGAGCACTCTCATTTTACTCGGCATCCCGGCTGCCAGCGTCTGGCTACTCGGGTTCCTGCTTGGCGTCGACCTGATCTCTCACGGACTCGCCTGCCTGCTCCATGCACTGCATTCGACAAGAGACACTGCATGACCACAATAACCAGAAGAGGAGAATGACAATGAGCACTCCCAGCCGCCGGACTTTCCTTGGCCTGGCACAAGGTGCTCTTGCCGCCGCTACAGTGGGCGCGATCGGTCTTCGCTCAACTGGAACAGCGGAAGCGATGCCGGTAGCCCCCGGTCCAGGTCCGGCGAACACATCTTCCGACTTGATCACGCCAGCGCAGTTTTGGGGACCGCCGCCTGGTCCGGGCTGGGGACCCGCACCGGGATGGGGTCCTCCGCCACGCAGACGCCGCTGGGTTTGCCAGTGGCGTCGCGGCCGCCGTATTTGCGGTTGGCGGTGGTAGAGCGATTGGCCGCGTCGCGGCACCGCGGCCAGCCGATCTGGTCGTCCTTACCCCAAGGCGACCTTGAACGATCGGCAAGGCCACTATTGCTGGAGACAGGGCTCGAAGAAGTTCGAGCCATCATACGGATCCAACCTCAATATACCCTCCGTGTCCGTTCAGGGTTTTGTGGGATAGTGCGCGAGGTCCCCTGCTGTATGGTTCCCCCACTTCACAAGAGACGGCGAAACGCCTCGACAGTGGGCGTACGAAAATGAAAAAATATCTGGGTCTGTTGTTCTTACTTGGTGTGGCCGTAGCTACACCTGTCACCGATGCGTCTGCGCAGGCCGGACGTGGCGCGGTATCAGGCGCGATCATCGGCGGAGCCGTTGGTGGTCGGCGTGGCGCGGCCATAGGGGCAACTGCAGGTGCTATTGCCGGAGCTCGTCGGCACGGCTGGCATAGCTATTATTGGCGGCACGGACGGTGCTGGTACCGCTCCCGGAGCGGAAGGTCTCACCCCGTTTCAAGCCGGTATTGCCGCTAGGGGGCTATTTCCGCTCGAGCTGCTGCCGCTACTTCTGGCCCCGCGCGTGCAACAGACTTGGCGTGAGCCGAGGGACGACGGCGAAGAAGGGTCCCCGCGCGGGACGGCAAAGAAACGCGCAATTGAAGCCGCCGGATCGGCTCTTTAGCCACCATCCGCATTGAGACCTCGAGGATTCAGCATGTCAAAGATCTACGTTTCCGTGCTCATGTGCATGGCTGCAATTGCGACCACCACACCTGCGCTCGCACAAGTTCAGCCTGTCCGGGCTGGAGGCCTGACTTGCGATGCCGCCCCACGGGTCGGACTGATCGTCGGCTCGCGGCAAACTCTAAGATGTGTGTTTCGCTCAAACAGCGGGCGCCAGTACAGGTATAGCGGCACGATAGGGCGGCTCGGCCTCGACATCGGCGTGACCGGCGGCGGCCGGCTGTTCTGGGGCGTCTTCGCGCCAACTTCCCACGTCGGCTATGGCTCGCTGCGAGGCACATATGTCGGCGCGAGTGGCAACGCGTCGTTTGGACCTGGTTTGGGCGCCAATGTTCTTATCGGCGGATCCAATCGAACGATTTCGCTGCAGCCGCTGTCGGTCGAAGGTCAGATTGGCGTCAACCTTGCGCTGGGAGTGGCACGTCTCACGCTCAGGTAGATCGGCTCTTCAGCTTTGGAGAGACACGCGTGAGAGCGTTGGAAACATGGATAGGAAAAATGTTCGCGCTGGCTCTTCCCGTATGGCTTACGGGATGCGCCGCCGTCTACAATCTACCCGGCAATATCCCGTTGGGAGACGCGCTCGCCGGTAGCCAGTTCGGCCGAGAGATTCCAAATTTTGACGACGATGTTCTGCTGGCCCTCTCGTTCTCGGGTGGCGGCATGCGCGCAGCGGCATTCTCATTTGGAGTCCTGACCGAGCTCGACCATGCTCGTGTCGGATCCAACAACAAGGCGAAGTCGCTCCTCGACCAGGTGGACTTCGTATCCGGCGTCTCCGGAGGATCTGTCACCGCGGCCTATTTCGGACTTAAAAGACGTGCGGCGCTGGATGATTTCCGCGAACGCTTCCTGCTGCGAAATGCCGAGGAAGATCTCTCAACCAGGGTCTCACTTGGCAATATTGCACGCGCTTTTGGCGGTGGCGTCAACGACAGCCAGTTTACGAACTGGCTCGATCTCAATCTGTTTGAGGGCGCGCGATTTGACGCCTTCCGCGACGACCGGCGGCCGCGGGTCTGGATCAACGCCTCCGACATTTACAACCGAACGCCATTCGTATTCGGCCAGATCTCCTTCGACGCCCTGTGCAGCGACATCAGGTCCTATCGCGTTGCCGAAGCGGTGGCAGCCTCGGCTGCCGTGCCGCTTGCGTTCGCTCCAATCGTGCTGGAGGCGTTTCCAGGCGGCTGTAGCGCACAACCTCCTCCATTGCTCGAACTGGCCCGCCATGATCCGCGAGCGCAGCCGCTGCTGCGATCGTTTGCTGAAGCCAATGCGCGCTACCGCGACGGCTCAATGCGCTTCGTAAAGCTGCTCGATGGCGGCCTCGTTGATAATCTCGGCTTGTCCGGATTCAGTATTGCACTGATGGCGGCCCGGCGACCGTACGAGCCCATGTCCGAACAACAGGCCGTGAAGGTCCGGCGTATCATGGTTCTCGTCGTCGATGCCGGCCGCGGCGCCTCCGGCGATTTCACCCAGCAAATCGAGGGGCCGAGCGGCACCCAGTTGGTCGCCGCCGTCGCCTCTACCGCGATCGATGCAAGTGTGAGGCTAAGCTATGCGGCCTTTTCCTCTCAACTCAAAGAATGGACCAGCAAGGTTCGGCACTGGCGATGCAGCCTTTCAGCCGCCGAACGCAGCCGCCTCGGCGTCGGCGGCAACTGGCGTTGCGACGACCTTAATCTCTACGTCGACCGGCTGGGCTTCGACAGGCTCGATCCTGCGCGTGCCCGTGTCCTCGACTCCATCCCGACACGGTTCGTATTGCCGCCCGATCAGATCGACCTCTTGACCCGGAGCGGTGCCGACGCGCTGCGTGAAAGCCCGGTCTATCGAGCATTTCGAAGCCGCAGTTAGACCCCACATTCTCGCCGCAGGAGACCAGCCAGATGAAAAGACGCACATTCCTGACCGGGGGCGCAACGGCCGCTGCTAGATTGTCGATTCAGCCTGCCTTCTCGGACTCTGCGTCCACGGCTGCTCAGCCTTTGATGGCGACAGCAGTGGAATCCTCCGCCGCACGCCTGCGCACCCAGTTCTCAAAACAATTCGATCCCGAATACGTCGAGAATGCGATTCTTCCGTTCTTTCTGGTGAGCATCTACCAGGGAGAGCGGTCCATGCTGCCCATGATCGATTTGAGCCTTACCAAAGAGAATGCGCTACCCACGGACATGTGGGGGCTGATTAGCAAGAGCTGGAGGCCCGCTCCCCAAGACGGCGTCACTGTCTTTCTCCAGGGACTGGACAAGCGCGGCCCCGAAAACCGACGTAAGCGAATCTACATGACCGCCGTTACGCCAGACCTCTACCGTCCGATGTTCAGCGACAAGGTCACAAAGTTCTTCGATGGCCTCTTGGCGCCAGGTAACGCCGGCAAGCCGCTGATGCGGTCATATCTCGAGACCTTCTGGCACATCTACTGGGACCTCCACCTTGGCATCAAGGGCGATGCAATCCCGGCGCAGGTGCGTCAGATCGGAGCGAGCTTCAATACCGTCCTCGCCTATCGGAATCCGACCCTGCAAATCGTGTACGAGAATTACATGACGGTTCAGAAGACCTCGATTTCTTGCGGAGCTGGATCGACGCTCGGCTCGCGGATATCGAGACAGATAAAATCCCGAATCCGGAAAAGACGTTCGCCTGGTATTGGCTCAAAAATGGCGCCGGCGATGACAATTTTGCCCACAAGGATGTTGTGTTCGAGTGCTTCCATAACTTCGTCGCGTTCAGCCAATGGGGCAATTCGCTTTACAACATCATGCTGAAACTTGGCAGCGCAACCGGAGATCCGGAAGCCCAAGCATGGTTCAAGAAGACCATGCAGATGGATTACGACACCGCCGACCGCTCGTCGTTTACCCCCCTCGAGCGCTTCGTCATGGAGCTCTTCCGGACGATCTCGCCCAACAGCGGGAGTATTTCGGCACTGCAGGAGACCACGCCACCGGCCTTTGAAAGATCCGGCTACATCATTAGCCCGCATACCGCCACGAGCTTCGATGCCGTCCATTGGAAGAACCCGACCGAGTTCGATCCCTCACGCTATGGGAACGCTCCGACAAGCGCCCAGATCGACGAGGCCTGGGTTCAGCGGCTCGGAATGGCCCGATGCCCCTTCGAGAAGACGAGCTACGATGTGAAGGACGGGCGGAAGGTCGCAATCCAGAACAGTGGATTTGGGACTGTCTTCGGTGTCGCTGATGGCAAGTCGCTGCCGGTTTGCGACTACGCCGGCTTTGCGCCATTCGGTTTCGGCTATCGCCGTTGTCCCGGTGAGCAACTGACCATCAACGTCTTCGAGGATCTCCTCAGGACGATCTGGAAAAGCAGTATCGATTTCGTCAAGCTCGATATCAGTAATCCCGAGGTATTGCCCGTGGGACCAATGACTGTCGTCAGAGATGAAGTCGGCTTCCTGCGGCGGACCTGAATATGCCGCATAAGCTCGTGCCGCACCCCTTCGACTGGGCGAACGAAAGAATGGCCAACGCTTGGGCGTCCAGAAATAGGTCGAATCGGCGATTCTCGCTCGGCAGCGAACGCCGCGTGCATTTTCTGTTTGAGGGACGCTTGAGTCGTTTCAACTGCGGCACCTCACGCAGATTAGATTGGCATGTTAAAGTATATTGTCGCATGCGGGATGCACAGGTGCGCCCCCACGGGAGTCAACGTTTACATCTGCTGACCATTGTTGACTTCCGCCAGCTCACTCCACGCTCTGTCGTTAACACGTTGACAGCGAGGGTGAAGTTGGTCGAGGACGAGCCGACTTTGAGTGAAGACAATTTTGACATTTGCGCATTTTGGCGAGCTTACCTCTCCTGATTCTTCAACGGGCCCGAGCGTATGGTCGGAGTCCTTCTAACAGGGAGCGGGGCCCGCAATAGAAGCCGGATTGGCAAGCAAGATCGACGAGGCTGAACCGTGCAATCGTCGGCACTCCATTGAAGCAAAAACTCGGTGTGGCTCAGCGTAGATCGGATAGAGACACAGCGCCTTCGAACGCGGGATAGGATTTGAACCTATGACTTTCAGGTTATGAGTCTGAACGTTGGGTTTCAACCGCACCAGTTTCGCACCAGAAACGGCGTGAACGAAGCGCAACGAACGCAATCGAAATCAAACGAAAACGTAGGAAATTCAACGAATCTGATCCCTATTCTGCCGCTCATAACGGTCTGGTTGCAGGTTCGAGTCCTGCCGGGCCCACCAGCCTTCGCTCGCTTCGCGAGCTTCGGCTCGGCAAGCCGGTGCCACACGTCAAAAGCGAAGCGAGTGACGGCTGCCGCGCCGAAGTTCAAAGGGCCAAGGCGGGCCCGCAGTTGGCAAGCACACCACGATGACGACCTGGCCCAACGAACGCGGCTGATGGCTACCTAAGTGCCTGAGTTTGCTGGCGCGCCATTCGGGACAAAACTACGGGCTCTTATATGATTGAAATTGCGACATGATTTCCTCTCAAGCAAATGCCGGGACTAACCACCCCGGCGGCTTACCGCGGGACCGATCCCAACGTCGCGACGATTCCGATTCCATTTCGATAGACAAGTTCGGCACCTTTCCAGCCGGTAACGGCGAGCGGACCAATAGCCGCAACGAGCCCCAATGCGACCACCAGATGCGCTTTCTTGCCTTGAGCTGCCCTACCGGCCTCCAACACTGCGATGAACCACCAGATGACGGCAGTCGCGATCGCCCATCGCCGGTGGTCGATCATGAACATCGTTTGAGACGCGTCATGAGCAACAGTGAAGAAGGCGTTGATTCCTGCAATCACGGTCAGGATCGACAGCGCAGCTCCTGTCCAGAGATTTATCCGAGCCGCGACGATCACAACGCCTGCCCAGTTGCGTCCGCGAGCAATTTGACCGAGCGCATACAGTGCCGTCGCCACTACGTATAAGGCGATCGTGAAATGCACAAAAACCGGATGCCAATTCGGAATGATCTCGGGCATCGCGATACTCCTATTTTCGCTTCTGGACGCTGTCGGCTTGCCGCGTCTTCGCCTCGGCCGGCAAATTTTCGAGCGCCCTAACGAAAAATAAGAACATCTTCGAAGCGAGACTTGCGAGCTTGCTCGAGTGCAGACGGGCAATAGCTGACTGGAAACCAAGTCCCTGTATGATGCAGAAGTAGAGAATTGCCGCGTCAGAGACATTTGTGCTCTTCGGAAGTTGACCAAGCCGAATCGCTTCCTTGAGCAGATCGGTCACCTGCCGCTCGTATCGGATGTGAAGCCGTTGAAACTGCTCGTTGAGCGTTGGGTAGCGGTGCCGAAGATCGTCCGACATCACCACCTTTGCGAGCGCGGGAAACTTCTCGATCAGTCGGACGTGGCCGACCAGGATACTTTCGAGACGAGCGAGCGGCGATTCGTCTCCGCATTCGAGGAGAGCGCGGGTCCAAACGCCCTCCAGGCTTCCCTGGAGCCACGCCAGCACTTCGGTCCAGAGCGCCTCTTTTGTAGGGAAGTGTCGAAAGACCGCCCCTTGGGATCGCCCGATCGTATCCGCAATTAGCTGCGTACTGACCGACTCGGCGCCTCGTTCATGGACCAATCGCAAGACCGTCTGCACGATCTGCTCCTTGCGCTCTTCGGCCTGCAATCGTTCGCGGCTAGGAGACGAAGCTACTTCGGGCATTTCTGGCGTCCTCGATTAGATAGCATGTACTCGCTATCTATCCGGCTCAGAACTTGCTGTCAACTCTGGAAAACCGACAGGAGGACGTGTTGGACCTCAAACTGCTTCGTGTAATTGCGCCTCTGGCGACGTGCCTGGCAGCGCTCCTAACGAATAACATCATCGTCGTCGGCCTTAACGGATTGGTGGGCTATGCCGTGCTCGGCAGCGACAAGTCGCTGGCAACCTTGCCCATCGCGACCTACATCGCCGGCACCGCGGCCGCGACCTTCCCTGTCCGGCTGGCTGCTCCAGAGAGCCGGATGGCAGATCTTGCTGGGCGTGACCGCGGCTTTGGCAGTGATCGTCTTGGAATTACGGTGACGCTGCACGAAATGCCGGTGTTCGAAAGCTCATTGAGCGCACCTGTCGCCGTCACACTTCTCAAGCCAGCTCCAGCCGCAATGACCGCCCCACCATGCGCGCGGCGCGCTGAAGCGTTGTCAGCGTGACGTTGCCGTCCTTCGGGTCGAGCAGGCGCCCGATCTGACTGCGCGAGGTCTTCATGCTCTGGGCCAGATTGTTTGCGGGATATGTTGTTCTCCTTCATTGCCTGCTCGATCTGCCACGCAAGGACCTCTTTGACGGCGATGGCTTCGAACTCGTCTCGATTGCCTTCTTCGCCGAGGAAATCATCGAGCGTGGTGAGCCTGGCGACGGAACGGATTGCTTTCTTCCTTTTCGTCACGTCTTTCTTGACCATGTCGGTCTCCTTCATTTCTCGAATTCACGGTTTCTGCGATGCGCCAGCGCCAGCTCATCGGGTGGCGTTCTGGGTCTTCTTGATGAATCCGTGAATGTACGGTCCCGCAGCGGCTCCTCGTTGCAGCTCGCGCGCCATCGGAGTAGATCGGCAAGACATTACGGGTATCTGTAGCTCCCATGCCTTCAAAAAAGAGCCCCGGGGATGGATATCGAATGAAAACGGCAGCGCAATCGGGTCCGTCTGGATTATCGCCCTCGCCCACCCCCTACAAAACCCCAGTTAACCGCTCTCTCGCGGCAGGAGATTTTCATGGTCAGTGAAAAAGGCCCGAACATCAAGAAGAAGCAGAAATGCAAGAATTGTGAGGGCAAAGGCCTGCTCAAGAAGGGCGACAAGGTGGTGAAGTGCCAGCGCTGCAAAGGCACGGGGGTGCGATGACATCGCGGATTGCCTCTCGCTTTCACACCCGGTCATTGCGAGCGGAGCGAAGCAATCCGGAGTCCCTCCGCGGGAAGATCCTGGATTGCTTCGTCGCAAGGGCTCCTCGCAATGACGGTGGAGAGAGTTACGCGAGGCGGCGCCTCGCACTCCGTCATTGCGAGCGGAGCGAAGCAATCCGGAGTCCCTCCGCGGGAAGATCCTGGATTGCTTCGTCACAAGGGCTCCTCGCAATGACGGTGGAGAGAGTTGCGCGAGGTGGCGCCTCACACTTCGTCATTGCGAGCGTAGCGAAACGATCCGGAGTCCCTCCGCGGGAAGATCCTGGATTGCTTCGTCGCAAGGGCTCCTCGCAATGACGGTGGAGAGAGTTGCGCGAGGCGGCGCCTCACACTTCGTCATTGCGAGCGGAGCGAAGCAATCCAGAGTCCTTCCGCGGGAAGATTCTGGATTGCTTCGTCGCAAGGGCTCCTCGCAATGACGGTGGAGAGAGTTGCGCGAGGTGGCGCCTCGCACTTCGTCATTGCGAGCGCAGCGAAGCAATCCAGAGTCCCTCCGCGGGAAGATCCTGGATTGCTTCGTCGCAAGGGCTCCTCGCAATGACGGTGGAAAGAGTTGCGCGAGGCGGCGCCACGCACTCCGTCATTGCGAGCGCAGTCTGGTTGCAGGTTCGGGTCCTGCCGGGCCCACCAGCCAATCGATCACTTGACCGGATCGCAATGCTCGATCAGCAATTCCGTGAGGACCCGGATCTTCCGCGCGGGATGCTGGCCTGGCGGGCGGATGACATAGGCACCCGCCGGAGGTGGTGGATGACGGGTCATGACTGAAACAAGCCGCCCCGATGCCAGCACTTCATCAGTGAGGAAATCGGGGAGGTAGGCAATCCCGAGTCCTGCTGTTGCGGCGGCCACCAGAGCTGTGCCGTTGTCGGCCTTGAAGCGACCCCGCGGACGAACCGTGATGATCTTGTCGCCATCCATGAGCTGCCAGGCTTCGGTGCCCTGCATGAGAGCTTGATGGGCGATGAGTTCCTCGGGTGTCTCGGGCGACCCGTGCTCTTTGATGTAGCCGGGACTCGCAACGAACTTGCCGTAGATCGGTCCGACCCGCCTGGCGATCAAATTCGAGTCTTGAAGATAGCCAATCCGGATCGCGCAGTCGTAACCTTCTGCGATGAGATCAACGAATTGGTCACTGTAGCAGGTTTGGATCTGGAGCTTCGGGTGTCGTCGCGCCATTTCCGCCATCACGGGCGCGAAGTAGTTCGAGCCGAAGGACAGCGGCACAGCAACTCGCAAGCGTCCACGAAGCTCGCCGGCAGGCAGGATCGTTTCCTTGGCCACGTCGATTTCGGTGCAGACCCTCGCAGCATAGTCTCGGAACGTCGCCCCGGCTTCCGTGAGAGCGGCGCCGCGGGTGGTTCGTGCAAGAAGCTGGACACCAAGTTCCGATTCGAGCCGCAACAGCCTTCGACTGACGATTGACTTGGAGACGCCGAGCCGGAGCGCAGCAGGCGAAACTCCGCCGGCATCGGCAACTTCCACGAATGTCCTGAGCTCTTCGACGTCCACTTTGGCGTTCCTGCTTTCGCGACACAGCTTGCCACCAAACGGTACTACCGCATCGAACACGGGAACGGCAATAAGCTCTCCAGGTGACGCCGCCTGTGGCGAGCGTCTCCCCAAAACCGATGCCGCATTCAACGGCAACAAAGGATGTCATGATGAAACTTCGTAACGGCCTTGCTTCGCTTCTTCGTCCCGAAGACTCAGTGCTCGTTCTGATCGACCACCAACCCTACCAGCTTGCGAACGTGAACAGCCATGAACCGCAGATGGTGATCAACAACACGGCAGCTCTTGCGAAGGCAGCAAAGGCCTTCGGTGTTCCCACGATCCTGACGAGCGTGATTGCCGAGCGAGGTGGCCTCCTCTTCCCTCAGATCACCGAAGTGTTCCCCGGACAGGAGGTGATCGACCGGACCTTCATCAACACCTGGCAGGATAAGAAGGTCGTGGATGCGGTCAAGGCCACGGGCCGCAAGCAGCTGATCATCGCCGGTCTGTGGACCGAGATATGCGTCGCGATGCCGACGATCCAGGCTCTCGGCGAAGGCTGGGACGTCACTGTGGTGACAGATGCGTCCGGTGCCGTTTCGGTCGAAGCCCACGAGATCGCCATTCAGCGCATGATCACCGCCGGCGCCAACATGATGACCTGGTTGGCAGTGGCGGCCGAATGGCAGCGCGACTGGGCCAGGGCCGACCAAGCCGCCAAGCTGACCGAGGTGATCCTGCAGCACGCCGGCGGCAGTGGCATCGCGTTCCTGTGGGAGCAGCAGCTGCTCAACACACCGGTACCGAAAAGCGCAGCCTGAGCTGGGACGGCTCAGGGGCCCAGCCGAGATGGCTAGAGCTATTCTGCCTCGGCGTCGGGAGCCAGCACACCCCACGCTCGCAACACTTCGGCGAGGATTGCGCGGTCGCTGTGGTCGAGTCGCGGCAGGCCGGGCAGCCGCACGGGACCGACCGGAAATCCGATCAGCCGCAGCGCCTCCTTGACCACCGTGACGTTGGCGCCGTTGCCGAAACGCGTCCGCATCGCCTCGAACTTGGCGATGGTATCGACCAGTTCGCGAACCCGGTCGAACCGGCCAGCCTCGAGCGCGGCATGAATGGCCAGTGAACGGGCGGGATCGATGTTGACGAGGCCCGAAGTGAACCCCCTTGCCCCCGCCGCGTAGAAGGCGGGCGCCCAGCCCTCGGCAAGACCGCACACCCACAATGCGGTCGCTCCGGTGCTGGAGCGGATGCACTCGGACAGCAGCATCAGGTTCGTGGTGGCGAATTTCACGCCGGCGACGTTCGGGTGGTTGGCAACACTCAAGATGTCGCCGAGGCTCATCGCGTCCGAGCGGACATAGGCAATGAGCGGCACATCCACCGCATCCGCGATCGCCTTGAAGTAGGCTGCCTGCGCCTGTGGTGCTGCGAACGGATCGAGCGGCTGATGCGCCATCAAGGCGTCGGCGCCCTTGTCTCTCGCCCGCCGGCCGAGCTCGATCGCCTCCTTCAGCGAGCGCCCGACACCGGCGGTCAGCAGCGAGCGGCCCGCATTGGCTTCGATGGCGCCATCATGCACGGTGCGGACTTCGTCGGCTGCCAAGGCGTAGAACTCACCGGTATTGCCGGCGGATACGATATTGTGGATGCCCGCGCCCGCGATTCTGTCGACGATGCGGCTGAGCAACGGCCGGTCGATGTCGCCGCTCGTGGCGTAGGGCGTAACATGCACGCCCGAAATGCCCTCGAGCGCAGCTCTTACTTTTTTCAACCTCAAGAGTTGTGCTCCTTCGTAGCACGGACAGCTTGGGGAGCAGTTTGCGGTTGCCCACGGTTTTCGAACGCGGCCTTGACGTGCTGCCGTGCCGAACGGACCACGTGATCGCGCATTTCCCGCTCGGCGGCGTCACTGTCACGGCGGGCCAGCGCTTCGTAGATGGTGCAATGCTCGCGAAGGGCGCGGCCTCGTTCCTCCGCGTCGCTTAGGATGAACTGACGTGCGGTATGCACGTAGACGCGCTGCCCGACCAGAATGCGCTGCAGATAACTGCAACGCGAGATCTCGTGGATGGCATCGTGAAACAACTCGTTGAGCTTGATCAGATCGTCGGTCGCGCTCGCCGCGGTCGCCTCGGCCATTTTGCTCACGATGGCGGCCAGCCGCGCGACCCCTTCATCGTCGATGCGCGACGCCGCCATGCGGGCGATCATGCTCTCGAGCGCGGCACGGGCCAGCGCCATCTCTTCGGCCTGCTCGGCATCGAAGGTCACGCGGATGCCGCGGCGCGGCTCCGCCACGACCAGGCCTTCGGCTTCGAGCTGGCGCAACGCCTCCTTCAGCGGCGTGGTGCTGACGCCGAGCTGTTCCGCCATCTGCCGTTCGTTGAGCACCGCGCCGGACGGCAGCTCGCCCGCGATGATGGCGCGACGCAGCTCCTCGCGGACATGCGCACGCAGCCCTTTCAGATAAACCGGATCGACCGGCTGAAGCCTTGGCGGCACGCTGCTCTCCCTGGACGCAGGTTCATGCGCCCAAATTTTTTTGGATATTGGCCAAACGCTTTATGGACAGCCGTGAAATTTGATATATCAAATCCACCCCATGTCAATAAGCCGGCAAGAGTCCGGCCACAGGGACGGAATGTATGCGCAAAGAGACAGCGCAGACGGCGCGGGCCTCGGCGTTCGACGAGCCGGACGTGCGTGCATCCGATTGCAAGCTGGCCGCGCGAGCGATGCGGGCGGCGGTGCGGCCGCATGAGGGCGGACGGTTGGCATCGCTTTGGCGCGAGGCGCCTGGCAACCGTCGCATCGATGTCCTCGTTCCCATGGCCACCGGCCACTTTGATCCGCTGATCTGGCCCAAAGCCGGCGCCTATCCGCTGGTCCCTTATTCGAACCGCATTCGCAACGCCGCTTTCCGATTTGACGAAACCCTCGTCAAGCTCGCGTCGCACCCGGCCGCGGCGCCCCATCCGCTGCGCGTGCTGCATCCCGGCGAAACGTTTTTTGGACCAGCGTAGGGATCACGGTGACATGATGACATTACGACTATCACCATGACAGTGGCGAACTACACGACGGCGCCATCAAGAACCACAAGGCCGAATGGCCGCAACACACATCTCGACCGGGAGGAACCATGAGCGAGGACATCCAGCAGAGGACGCCCCACTGCCGCCGACTAGACCGCCGCTCCGTGCTGAAGGGATTTGCCGGCGCGACCGCGATTTCCGCACTGCCTTATGCGGCGCGCGCCGAGGGCGCCAGGGAAGCGCCGGCGCTTGCCAAGCTCGTGGTGGACGGCAAGCTGGCACCGCTGGCGGACCGCATCCCGGCCAACCCAATGGTCGTCACCGTCGAGAAGGTCGGCCGCTATGGCGGCGCGCTGCGGCGCGGCCTGCGCGGCTCGGCAGACCACAACGGTATCCTGCGCATGGTCGGCAATCAGGGCCTGGTGCGCTGGAATCTCGCCTTCACCGAGGTGCTGCCGAATGTTGCCGAAAAATGGGAGGTCAACGCCGATTCCACCGAATTCACCTTCCATCTCCGTAAGGGCATGAAGTGGTCGGATGGTCATCCGTTCACGGCAGACGATATCGTCTTCGCCATCGAGGACTGCGCCAAGAACACCGAGCTCTATAAATCGCCGCCGACCCCGATCGTGATCGGTGGCAAGGCCGGCACCGTCACCAAGATCGACGACACCACTGTGAAGTTCACCTTCGCTGGTCCCTACGCGCTGTTCCTGGAGCAGATGGCAACGCCGCTCGGACAGCATCCCACGCTGTTCGCGAAGCACTACTGCAGCCAGTTCCACCCGAAGTACAATCCGGCGGTGGCCGATCTCGTCAAGGCCGCGAACCTCTCCGACTGGGGCACGCTGTTCCGGAGCAAGTGCGGCGACATCGAAATCCCCACGCGTTGGGGTAACGCCGACAAACCGACGCTCGATCCATGGGTCATCAAGGAACCCTACACCGGCGGCGCGACGCGCGTGGTGATGGAGCGCAACCCCTACTTCTGGCAGGTCGACACCGCCGGCAACCAGCTTCCCTATATCGACAGGCTCAACTTCAACATCTCGCAGGACGTCGAGTCGCTGATGCTCGATGTGATCTCTGGCCGTCTCGACATCCAGGAACGCCATATCGATACGCTACAAAACAAACCTACGCTGTCGCAGAACATGCAGAAGGGCGGCTATCGCCTGATCGAACTGATCAATTCCGGATCCCAGCAGGTTCAGATCTACCTGAACCTCACGCACAAGGATCCGAAGATGCGGGAAATGTTCGCCAACAAGGAATTTCGCAAGGCGTTGTCGCTCGGCATGAACCGCAGCGAGATCATCGAGCTGGTCTATCTCGGACAATCGCAGCCCTATCAGGCCGGGCCGCGGCCGGGGCATCCCTGGTATCATGCCACGCTCGCGACGCAGTTCAGCGAGTTCGATCAGGCCCAGGCCAATGCCATCCTCGACAAGCTCGGCTATGCCAAGAAGGATGCCAACGGCTTCCGCTTACGTCCGGACGGACAGAAGATCTTCTTCGCCATCGACGTAATCCCGACGCTCTACCCGGACGAGGTCGATGCGCTCGAGTTGGCGAAGCGGCACTGGGCCGATATCGGCATCGACATCAAGGTCAACACCATCGAGCGCGCGCTCTACTACACGCGCGGCGACAACAACGACCACGATGCGGCGGTGTGGCCCGGTCCGGGCGGCCTCGATCCGATGCTCGATCCGCGCGACTTCTTCGCACAGCACACACAGGGCTCGCGCTACGCCGTGCCGTGGGCGCAATGGTACGTCTCCGGCGGCAAGGATGGCCAGGAGCCGCCTGAGAGCCAGAAGCAGCGCATGAAGCTGTTCGATCAGGCTCGTGCCACGGCCGACCTGCAAAAGCGCGGCGAAATCATGAAGCAGCTGTTCGATCTCACGGCCGACGCTTTCGAGACCATCGGCATTTGCCTGGCGGTGAACGCCTTTGGCATCTGCAAGACCAACCTGGCGAATGTGCCAGCGAAATATCCGAACTCGTGGTCGTGGCCCAATCCAGGCCCGGCCCTGCCGCAGCAATTCTTCTTCTCGACGTGATCGGCCTTGAGCCCGGCCGCGCCACGCGGTGCGACCGGGTTCTATTTCCCTGAACAGGCAGGACCATGCTCCGCTTCATCGCCAAGCGCCTTCTCTGGATGGTGCCCTCGCTCATCGTGGTGAGTTTCCTGGCGTTCGTTCTCATCCAGCTACCGCCCGGCGACTACGTCACGACCTTTATCGCGACGCTGGCCGCGTCGAACGAGGTCGTCGACCAGAACACCGCTGCCGACCTTCGCGCCCGCTTCGGGCTCGATCAGCCGATGATCATCCAGTATCTGAAATGGATCAGCGGTATTCTGCTGCACGGCGATTTCGGCCTCAGCTTCGAATGGCAACAGCCGGTCAGCAACCTGATCTGGGAACGGATGGCGCTCACGCTGGTGCTGACGTTTTCGACCCTGCTCGCGACCTGGGGCATCGCGCTGCCGGTCGGCGTCTACTCGGCGGTCAAGAAATATTCGGTCGGCGACTACGTCGTCACTTTCCTCAGTTTCCTCGGGCTCGCGATCCCAAGCTTCCTGCTCGCGCTGGTGCTGATGTACATCGCCGCCGTCGAATTCGGCCAGGAGGTCGGCGGACTTTTCTCAGAGGCTTATGTCAACGCGCCCTGGAGCTTCGGCAAGGTCCTCGACCTGCTGCACCATCTCTGGATTCCAGTCATCATCCTCGCGGCCTCCGGCACCGCCAGCCTGATCCGCGTCATGCGCGCGAACATGCTCGACGAGCTCAACAAGCCCTATGTCACCACGGCGCGCGCAAAAGGCCTGTCGGAATTCCATCTCCTGGTGAAATACCCGCTGCGGCTGGCGCTCAATCCCTTCATTTCGACGATCTCCTGGTTGCTTCCGAACCTCGTCTCCGGCTCGATCATCGTGGCCATCGTGCTCAGCCTGCCGACGGCGGGACCGCTTCTGCTGCAGTCACTGATGAGCCAGGACATGTATCTGGCCGGCGCCTTCGTGCTCCTGATCTGCGCACTGACGCTGATTGGCTCGCTCATAAGCGACATCCTGCTCGCCCTCGTCGACCCGCGCATCAGGCTGGAATAGGCCGGGATCAGAATCATGACCGATATCGCCATTTCACACGTCGACAGCCGCCAGCTCGCGGTAGCATCGCAGTGGCAACTGGTGTGGTGGGCATTCAAGCGCCACCGTCTCGCCATGGCCGGGCTCGTCGTCACGGCATTCTTCTACATCGTAGCCGCAGCGCCCGGCTTCTTCGCTGTCAACGATCCATCGCAGCAGAACGCGCGCGCCGCCTACCATCCGCCCCAGGGCGTACATTTCATCGACCTCGCGGCCGACGGCAGCTGGTCGGTCCGGCCCTACATCCATCCCTATGCGCTCAAGCGTGACCCGCAGACGCTGCAGGCGGTCTATCGCGAGGACGAGACGCGCAAGAGCTACATCCGGTTCTTTGGCACCGGCTACGCCTACAAGCTGTTCGGCCTGTTCGACACCACGACGCACCTGATCGCCACCGACAACAAGAGCCAGCCGCTGTTCCTGCTCGGCGCCGACCGGCTCGGCCGCTGCGTCTACAGCCGCATCATACAGGGCGCTCAGATCTCGCTGTCGGTCGGTCTCGCCGGCGTGCTGCTGTCGCTGACCATCGGCATCGTGCTCGGCGGCCTTTCCGGCTATTATGGCGGACGGATCGATTTCGCGGTTCAGCGGCTGATCGATTTCGTGCTGTCGCTGCCCAGCATTCCGATCTGGCTCGCGCTGTCGGCGGCTCTGCCGCACGATTGGCCAGCGACGCTCAACTACTTTATGATCACGCTGATCCTCTCCCTCACCGCCTGGGCCCAGCTCGCGCGCGTCGTACGCGGCCGCTTCCTTAGCCTGCGCACCGAGGAGTTCGTCACCGCGGCACGGCTCGACGGCGCATCCGAATGGCGGGTGATCTTCCGTCACATGCTGCCGAGCTTCACCAGTCACATCATCGCGTCGATCTCGCTGGCGATTCCGGCTATGATCCTGGCGGAAACGTCGCTCAGCTTCCTCGGCCTCGGCCTGCAGCCACCGACCATTTCCTGGGGCGTGCTGCTGCGCGAAGCCCAGAACATCCGATCGATCGCAACCGCGCCATGGCTGTTTGCACCCGGCGCCGCAGTGGTGATCGCCGTGATCGCCCTCAATTTCCTGGGAGACGGGCTGCGCGACGCCGCAGATCCGTACAACAAATGAGCCTGATCGATCTCGCAACCCATGCTGGCGCGCGCTCGGCCACACCCCCTTCGCTCATTCTCGAGGTGAAGGACCTCGTAACGCACTTCCCGGTACGAAACGGCATCGTCAAGGCCGTCGATGGCGTGTCGCTCACGCTCGAGCGTGGCAAGACGCTCTGCATCGTCGGCGAAAGCGGCTCGGGCAAAAGCGTGACTGCCCGTTCGATCCTGCAGATTGTGGACGCGCCAGGGCGCATCGTGTCCGGCGCGATGATGCTGCATCGAGCCGACGGAACGTCGGTGGATCTCGCCAAATTCAATCCGCGCGGACGGGAGATCCGTGCGGTACGCGGCCGCGAGATCGCGATGATCTTCCAGGAACCGATGTCGTCGCTATCGCCGGTCCACACCGTCGGCGACCAGATGATGGAGGTGTTGCGGCTGCATCTCGACATGGGAAAGAAGCAGGCCCGCGCGCGCTGCATCGAGCTGCTCAAGCAGGTCGAGATCCCCGATGCCGAGCGGGCCATCGACCGCTACACGTTCGAATTCTCCGGTGGCATGCGCCAACGCGTGATGATAGCGATGGCGCTGGCCTGTAACCCTTCCCTCCTGATCGCCGACGAGCCGACCACCGCGCTTGACGTCACCACTCAGGCGGAGATCCTCGACCTGATCCGCCGGCTGCAGCAGCAGCACGGCATGGCCGTGATGTTCATCACCCACGACATGGGTGTCGTCGCCGAGATCGCCGATGACGTGCTGGTGATACATCGCGGTAAGGTGATGGAGAGCGGCACGGTGGACGCCATCTTCCATTCACCGCAGAACGATTATACGCGGATGCTGATCGGCTCAGTGCTGAAGCTTGAGCAGAAGGCGGAGATCCGGTTGCGTCGCTCCCCGATCGCCGACGAGACGCTGCCGGTGCTGCAGGTCCGCAATCTCAGCATGCAGTTCGGCTCGGGAAAAAACGCGCTTAAGGCCGTCGACGATGTCTCGCTGACCGTGAAGCCGGGCGAGACGCTGGGCATTGTTGGTGAGTCCGGATCGGGCAAAACTACGATGGGACGTTGCCTGCTGCGGATCTACGATCCCAGCGCCGGCGCAATCGATTATCGCCGGCCGGACGGCAGTACCCTCGATCTCGTCAAGGCGGACAAGGAGACGCTGAAGGCCTGCCGGCGCGAGATTCGCATGATCTTCCAGGATCCTGTCGGATCGCTCAATCCGCGCATGACCGTGGCCCAGATTGTCGGCGAGCCGCTGCTCGTCAACAGGATCGCAGCCGGCAAGGAGCTCGACGACCGTGTGGCCGATCTGCTGCAGCAGGTCGGTCTGGAGCCATCCTGGCGCGAGCGCTACCCGCACGCTTTTTCCGGCGGCCAGCGCCAGCGCATCGGCATTGCCCGCGCGATCGCCCTCAATCCGCGCATCATCGTCGCCGACGAGGCGACGTCCGCGCTCGACGTCTCGCTGCGATCGCAGATGCTCGACTTGATGATGGGCCTGCAGGACAAGCTCGGACTGTCCTACGTCTTCATCAGCCACGACATCGGCGTGATCCGCTACATGTGCGATCGCGTGGCGGTGATGTATCGCGGTCGAGTGGTGGAAACCGGCTCCGCCGAGCAGGTCTGCAACTCTCCGACCCACGCCTATACACAGGCGCTGCTGTCAGCCATTCCACGACCGGACCCGCGGGCGCGCAGCATCCACCGGCGGCACCGCTACACGGCGGCCTGAGACAATCCCGGCGTCCGTTTTCGGGCGCGACAACAAGCAAATGGATGGAGATAACCCGTGAAGATCGACCGCCTGCGGGCCTTTATGTCACGCGACAAGGACCGCCCTCGCCTGATCATTGCCATCGATACCGACGACGGGCTGACCGGCTGGGGCGAGTGCTACAATCACGGGCCCGACAAGGCGCTGGAACCGCTGCTCGAGTATCTGTTCACTTTCATCCGCGGCGAAGATCCGCGGCGGATCGAATATCTGATCCAGTATCTGTTGCAGCAATGCCGCTTTCCGCCCGGCGCGCTGGGCCTTGCGGCGATCTCCGCGATCGATCATTGCCTCTGGGACATCTCGGCCAAGGCGCTCAATGTCCCGGTCTACCGGCTGCTCGGCGGCAACGTGCGCGACCGCGTCCGCATTTACGCCGGTGTCTATACCGCGCCGGACGCAGCGATTGCCCGCGACGAATTCGACAGGCTCAACGCTGAATGGGGCCTGACGGCCTTCAAGCTCAGCCCCTACCGGATCGACATGCATGCGCAACGCTGGGGCGAGGTCGTACGTACCAGCGCGGAGTATTTCCGCAAGCTGCGCGAGACGGTGCGCACCGACTACGAGATCGCCTTCGACGCCCACGCCAAGATCTTCGAGGTCGGACAGGCGATCCAGCTAGGCAATGCGCTCGCGCCCTACGATCCGCTGTTCTTCGAAGAACCGATCCGGCCTGAGAACATCGAGGCCTGGGGCGACCTGAAACGGGGTCTCACCTGCACGCTCGCGACGGGTGAGTCCCTTTACAACCGCTTCGAATTCCTGCGGCTGTTATCGGTCAAGGGCTGCGACATCATCCAGCCCGACATTTGCGTGGTTGGCGGGATTTCGGAAATGCGCCGGATCGCCACCCTCGCCGAGGCGCACTACGTGACGGTCGCCCCACACAATCCGATGGGACCGCTCGCCACCGCCGTCAATTTGCATTTCTCCGCTGCGCAGCCGAACTTCCGAATTCTCGAATACCGACTGCCGCAGGGTGCAGCTTACGCCTTCGGCGACGGCAGCAGCGACCCCAACGTCACGCCGGACCGCTCGCAGGGCGCCTGGTACGTGAAGGACCCCTACCTGCCGAAGAACGGCTATCTCGAGCTGCGGCCCGACCGGCCGGGTTGGGGCGTCGAGATGGACATGGAGGTGCTCGGCAAAGAGGATTACGTTCATTGGGAGCGCAAGGTGCCGCGCCGGCCAGACGGATCGACGGCCTATGCGTGACGCGCTCAGTAACCGATAGCAGCCCCATCACTGCGCGGGTCTGCTGCGCCAGCCAAGATCTCGCTTTGCGGGTCAATCGTAATTCCACAAGCGAGACCCGCTGCGCAGTCGCCAGCGCGACGTTGTCACCCCCCACGCGAGCGCCTTGCCGCAGGTGCCGCGACAATCGTGTGGGCACTGGTCCACCCTGCGCTGGACCAGCGCGCTTGACCTTATAGACGACCGGTCGTATAGTGAATACGACCGGTCGTCTTAGTCTCCAAAGTGCGAGGAGAGTTTGCATGAAGCTGATTGGCACCTATCTGTCGCCCTACGCGAGGCGGGTCGCAGCGGCCCTGATCTCCCGCGGGCTGCCCTTCGACCATGAACCTGTGAACGGCTACCGGGAGTTCGAGACCGCGAGCCGCTATAATCCCGTGGCGAAGGTACCTTCGCTCGTGCTCGACGATGGCGAGGTCCTGATCGACAGCACGGCCATCCTCGACTACCTCAATGAACTGACGCCTTCGGCGCCACTGATCCCCGCCGCGTCAAGCGCGCGCCGGGCGACGCTCAAGCTCGCGGCAATCGGTTACGGCGTCTATGAACAGGCCACCAGCCTGTCGTTCCGTGGACGCGAGGTCCCTGAGACCGAGGCCAACCGCTGGAAAGCGCAGATTATGGGAGGCTTGCGCGCGCTCGACGAGGCCGCGCGCGACGGCGGACCGCTCAGGGCGAGCCCGCTGGATGCCGCAGCGATCACCGCCATCGTAGCGGTGGAATACCTCGCCCGGACGAATCCGGACCTGGAGACCCTTCCCGCAATCCCCGCCCTAGCCGAGCTTGCAGCCGAGTATCGAGACGCACCGCCCTTCGCACTGACAAGGGTAGCAGCTTGAGGCGCATGGAGGAAAGCATGACTGATCGGATCGCTCTCATCGCAGGCGTCGGCGGCGCAACTGGCGCTGCGCTCTCGCGGCGCTTCGCACAAGGTGGATATCGTGTGGCGATGATCGCCCGCAACGCCGAGCGGCTCGCGGAGCTCGAGACGCAGATACCTCGTGCGCGCGGCTATCCTTGCGACGTCGCCAACCTTACCCGACTCGGCGAAATTGTCGAGCGCGTGCAGACCGAGCTCGGGCCACCCCATGTGCTCATCCATAACGCCGTCGCGGCAACATTCGCCAAGATCCTCGACGCCTCGGTCGAGGATCTAGAGCGAAATTTTCAGGTGAACACCACGTCGCTGTTCTTCCTGGCACAAAAACTCGCGCCGGCGATGATCGAGCGCGGCGAGGGAGCCATCATGGTCACCGGAAACACCTCGTCGTTCCGGGGCATTCCGCTGCGCCCGGCCTTCGCGCCGACGAAGGCCGCACAGCGCATCCTCGCGCAGTCGCTGGCAAAGGATTTGGGCCCGAAGCGCGTGCATGTTGGATACATCACCATCGATGCCGCGATCGATGCCCCGTGGAGGAGGGAGACGTTGCCGCTGCCGGATTGGCAGGATAAGCGGGGCGACCATTTCGCGCATCCCGATGCGATTGCCGACGAGGTTTACCACATCGCGCATCAACACCCCTCCACATGGTCGTTCGATCATGTCATCCGGCCCTTCGCCGAGAATTGGACCCTGAACTGACCATGCCGAAACCCAATCATAAGGAAGCACTACTGGACGCGGGCCTCGCGGCGTTTCATCACCGCGGCTATCATGCAACCGGTGTTCAGGAGATTGTCTCGTCGGCCGGTGTGCCGAAGGGCTCTTTCTACAGTCATTTCGAAAGCAAGGACGCCCTCGGCCTGGCGGCGCTGGCGCGTTACTGGGAGGACCGCGCCAAAGCGCGTGCCCTGTTGCGGGACGCCAGCCTTCCCGGGCTCGAGCGGCTTGACCGCTACCTCGCGGCCCTCGGCTATAGCGAGGATGGCTGCCTGATCGGAAATCTCACGGCCGAACTCGCGCAACTCGACGCCTTTCGCCAGGATTTGTCGCGCCTGTGGCGGCAGTGGACGGATGCACTTTCCCAGTGCCTGGCGGATGGGCAGCGCGACGGCAGCGTACGAACCGACGTGCCCGCCACCGAGCTTGCGCGTACGGTGCTGGCGCTTTGGGAAGGCGCGGTGCTCTCAGCGAAGGTCGAGCGCAGCCCTAAGCCGCTCAACATGGCGCGTCGAACGCTGCGGCATTTGCTGGCGCCGTGACGTATGGCCGATCCCCTGCTGCGTAGTTGGAACATAGGCGGCGCCACACGCTCCGTCATTGCGAGCGAAGCGGCGAAGACAAGCAATTCAGAGTCTCCCTGCGGGAAGATTCTGGATTGTTTCTTCGCAAGGGCTCCTCGCAATGACGATGGAGAGAGTTGCGGGATTACGGTGGCGGCACTCAATGCCTCCGGTCGCAAGCGCCAGTGAGGCATTGCAACTCGCAGCCCTTGCGCTCTTCATTCGCTTTGCGGGATGAAACGGCTGAAGGAAGGTAGTCCAAGACAGAGCTTGACGATGAGAGGAAGCGCGAGGACCGGGATGACGCATGCAGCGACATAACCCTCCGCGAGAGATGGCAGACCGAAGCCGGCCGCCGCCCACACGAGAGTAACGTTACGGTTTCCGCTCACGAGGCCTATGGTTCCGGCGGTTTGCAGCCCCAGTCTCGCGAACGTCACCGTAGCGAGTCCGCACAGGCCGAAATTGAGGACGACTGCCGCGGCGAGCATCACGTCGAAACGCAGCGCGTTGCTGGTCCATTGCGCCCTTATGCCCTGCGAGGTGGCAAGCCCCACGATGATGAGCCCGATCACGGCGATTCCGGTGGCGGCGCTTTGATCCGGCAGAACGAGACTCAGATGACGATGGAACCTTATGGCTAAAAAGGCCACCAAGCCGGCAGCGCCGATAATGCTGAATAGCCGGATCGCCAGCCCGCTCATGTCGAACGCAATGCCAAGTCCGAGCATCGTGGCGAAGCACGGAATCGAGATCGGCGTAACCAGGGTCAGCGCAATCGAGACGACCAGGGCGAGACGTGGTCGCAAACCGAGCATTCCAGCAATCGCGGCCGCGCTTCCGACCGGCGGCGCCAGCAGTGAAAGCAGAACGCCGGCCCGCAGGGCAGGATCAAGCGGGACAAAGGACAGCAGCATCGCAGCAGCCAAAGGCAGCACCAGGCCGACCCAGCCGAGCACCAGGCCTATCAGCGGCAGACGAACGCTGCCTTCGGAGGGAGCAAGACCCGCCGTGAGAAACGAACCAAGCGTCAGAAGAAATGCTGAAAAAGGCAGAAGACCGTAGCCGAAGCGCGCGAAGGGCGAGATCAACAGGCCTGCGCAAAGCGAGATCACCAAAAGGATCGGTCCTTGTCCGCCAAGTGTGGACAATATCCGGCCAACGTACATATCGCCTCCTCATTTGCATGCGCATCGGCGTGATGCCGCCCCGGATGCGCAGCTATAGCGGCCCGTGTTGTGCGGTGTGCACCACAGCGGTTGACGCCGGCCAAGGTCAGAAGAATCCAGGGCTCAAATCGAGGCCGTCGGTCAGAGAGAGCACGAACACAAACGCGCAAGCTGCACAGAACAGCAGGGCGTGTTTGGCCAGGCCGGCGCCGGTGACCGAGAGGACCGTGTGGGAAATTGCGCGCTTGATTGCCGTCATGTTGCCGCCTTGCTTTTTAGATCGGTGAGTTGGATGTGCCACGCGTGCCCGTCAGTCGCACCGCAAATCGATGCCCAGGGGAGCGCCACCTCGCTCGGGTGACGTTCGCTGCATGAGGATCGCGGCCATCGCGTGAACAGCGCCGAAGCCCAGAAGAACGAGAATCATCAGGCGCGTCCCGCCGCCTCGGCTTGCGTTTGTGTCACGCGGCATTGGAGATCCGGCCCGAATTGCAGACCCGGCATGAACGTCGTTTTTCACGGCTTCCCTCTTTACGGTTGCGCTGGCTTGCGTAGCGACCGCGGGGGGACCCTTGGTCCGCGCGGCCCCGTTGCCCGATGCGGATCGTTTACGGCAGCGGCGGGTTAAAAATGTAATGGGTGACGAAATCATCGGAGACGAGATCCGCTTGGGGCTCTCGGGGCGCCTGGCTCGTCGCAGCGAAGGCAATTAGCAGCGCGAGGAGCGAGCCATAGAATGCGATCAGTCTAAGTCTCCACGTACTGATTATTCGCAGCTCCTCGTCGGGTGCGCGAAAATAGTACGGCTTGTTTTCCAGCTGCACGATATCGGTCAATGCGACCTCCTGGTTGATGGCGATTCCGACATTCGGGGTGCGATCAGTCGCCTCCGAAAAGGAGCGGTGCGACGGGAGGTGCCGGCTCCGAAGCGGCCCTGAGTGTCGGGCGCGCGAAAGAACTCAACGCTGCGTCGAACCCGGCGAGGACCACGAACAGGCTGACGACGATGATGATGAGGTGATGCGCGCGCATGTCGGCTTGCCGGATGAAATTGCTCTGCGTCGATCAGGCCAACCGGCATCCCGTCGCGACGCGATCTGAACGCGTCGGCGTCGTCGCGGGCGTTATTCAATCGTCATTACGGCGTTAATATTGTTCGCAAAGTTGGCAACTCGTGTAGGATGTATACCTGCGAGCATGCCTGCTCAATTTTGAGGCGGAATGACTGAAACTGCGTCTGCGCCCGGCCCAAGCTTCACTCTCTCGCTACTGGGGCGTTTCGAGCTGACCGGGCCGAATGGCGTGGTCAGCTTGCCCAACAAGAAGCTCGCGGGATTGCTGGCCTATCTGGCTTGCACGGCACCTCAGCCTCAATACCGGGAGAGACTCTCGACCCTGCTGTGGGGATCTCACTTCGACGCGCAGGCGAAGCAAAATCTGCGGCAGGCGCTGTTCAAGCTCCGCCAGGTTCTTGGTCAGGGCGCTCTCAGGAGCGATGGCGAGTTCATCTCGTTGAACGCCGCAGTGGTCATCTGCGACGTACGGCGATTTGAGGAGCTGGTCGCGAAGGACAGCCGCGAGGCGCTGAGTGCGGCGACAGATCTCTATCGTGGGCCTCTCGTTGATGACATCGGCGTCAGCGAGGAAGGCTGGCGCGATTGGCTGGCCGGCGAACGCGAGCGGCTGTCGGAGCTCGCTGTTGGCGCCCTGGTCGCCCTCGGCGAGTCTGAACTGACACAGGAGCGTGCCGGCCATGCCCTCCTCGCCGGCCAGCGTGCCAATGCGCTCAACAGCCTGCGCGAGGATGCGCACCGCCTGATCATGCGCGCGTTGTCGGCGGCTGGCCGCAACGCCGAAGCACTCAAATACTACCAGGCCGTCGTAGCCCTGCTGAAGCAAGAGCTTGGCACCGGGCCCGATGTTGCGACCAACTCGCTCGCTGCAGAGCTGCGCAAAGTCCAGGAGCAGAAGACGGCCCCGGCAATGGGGGAAATCGCGGCAGAACAAGCCGAGTACATGATTGGCAACGACAGGCCCTCCGTAGCGGTGCTTCCGTTCCAGAACATGGGCGGTGACACCGAACAGGAATACTTTGCCGATGGCATCACTGCAGACATCATCACCGCTCTATCGCGCTTTCGCGAACTGGTGGTGATTGCGGCCGGATCGAGCTTTGTCTTTCGGGACAAGGGAATGACCAGCCGGCAGATTGCGCAACAACTCGGTGCCCAGTACCTCCTGAGCGGCCATATACGCAAGGCGGGCAACCGCATTCGCGTGTCGGCCGAGCTCACGCATACCGGCAGCGAAGCCCAAGTCTGGTCCAATCGCTATGATCGCCCGCTTGTCGATATATTCGATCTGCAAGACGACGTCAGCAGCAGCGTTGCTGCGGTCGTCGCTCCCGTCGTTCGGAGCGCCGAAATCGAACGCGCGCGCCGCAAGCCGCCAACCGATCTATCGGCCTATGATCTCTATCTGCGTGGACTTCACCATTTGTGGACCGGCACCCGTGAAGGTGTCATCAAGGCCATCGAGCTGCTTCGGCAGTCTCTGGGCCTCGATCAGGAGCGAACGGCGACGCTGGCGGCGCTGGCCTGGGGGCTCGTCATGGCCCCGCCGCTGGGCGCCAACACGTCTCCAGATGCCGCGGCCGAGGCGCTCGGTCTGGCCCGTCGCGCCGTCGAGCAGGAGGCTGAGGACGCCTTCGCTCACGCGGTCTATGGCTTCGCGCTCTTTGGGCCGGCCGGCACCAACGATCAGGGACGTATTCACGCCAGCGAAGCCGTAAGGCTCAACCCCAGTTCGGCCTTCGCATGGGGCGTGCTCGGGATGATCGACAGCATGGGAGGCGACTATGCCAACGCCCTCGCATGCCTGCATCGGTCGCTCGCGCTTAGTCCCGACGACAGGATGCTGCATTTGTGGATGACAGGATTGACCGCATCCTATTTCGCGCTCGGGCAATACGAGGAGGGCATCGCCTGGGCACGGAAGTCGGTTCGGCACAATCCGAGCAACGGCACCGGCCATCGTATGTTGGCGGCCAATCTGGCCGGTGTCGGGCGCCTGGAAGAAGCCCGCGAGGTCACTCGGATTCGCGATGCGACACAAAAAACAACGATCCGCGATCTGCGTGCCATGCGCTTTTTCAAGCAACACGAGGTGCTTGAACGCTATCTTTCGGCCCAGCAGGCAGCCGGGGTGGCCGACTGAGCCTCAAGCGCCGAGTGCTGCGAGAAGCGTGCGAACGGTCATGAAGACCAGGATGAGCGAGCCTATGGTCCACAGAGTCGCGCGAATATCGTGAATTTGCGCGGTGAAATAGGCCAAGAAGTGGAGCAGGCGTGAGGCAACGTAGCCGTAGAGCAGCCATTGCGCGAGAAGCAGCGACGGCTGCGTGAGGACGTAGAGAAAGCCCGCGACCAGGAAGTACGGCAGGTTCTCGACATCGTTCATCTGGATCCGGCGGATCCGCTCGACACCTTCGTTGGGAAGAAGCTGCGCTGGATCGGGCGCAGGATTCAGTGGCGTCTTCCTGATGTCCTCCGGCGAACGGTAGCCCCCCTGGGCTCTGACCATCCGGAACACGGTCAACCAGGACATCGCCACGGCCTTCAAGATCATCAGGCTGGCAGCAACGACATACGTGGCGAAAAGGGGATCGTGAAGACTGATTCCGTCCAATTTGGCTCCCCCTCCGGCGCTTCCATACTACATGCCCGACTGCGTCGCGCCAGTGCGTCACGGCCCCCCAAGCAAAAATAACGCTCCTTTGACGCCTGACTGACGCCGGCAACGACGGCGGCTGCTTATTGCACGCGGCGACCGTCAATGAGATTTGGAGATTTCTGACATGCGATCACAAGCTTTGCAGACAAATGCGCAAGCCGCCGTTCCCGACCTGGCAGCGGTCATGCCGGCAACGGGGTTGGCCTCAGGCGATAACGGCCTCCGCATCCGCGCGATCCTCAACCTGCCCGCCACGTGGTGGCAGCGCTCTCGTTTCAGGACAGAGCTGCGCGCCGATCTCGGGGAAAAGCCCGAGCTTCTCCACGACATCGGCATCGGCCTGCACGACGCGCAAGCCGAAGCGTCGCGGTTCTTCTGGGAAGCTGTGCTGCTCCAGCGCCGATAGAACAGGATCGGCGATCACCGGGTAGCGGTGATATCGCGGACTGCCTCGCGCTTCCTCATACTTCGTCATTGCGAGCGCAGCGAAGCAATCCAGAGTCCTTCCCCGGGAAGATTCTGGATTGCTTCGTCGCAAGGGCTCCTCGCAATGACGGTGGAGAGAGCATCTCGGCACGGAATGTCCACTCCGCGTCAGCCTCGCACCAGCTTCGCACCAGAAACTGCTGCAACGGGACTCTCCGATCGCGCTCGGCAGACCCGCAAGCACAGCTTTTCTGGTCACCTCATGAACCGCCAAGAACGCCGGGCCGCGGCCAAGCAATCGCATAAGGTCGCGCCGCAAAACCTCGCGGTCGCCAGGGGTCTGGAGGCCGCGAAACAGGGCCAGGCGCTGTTCAATCTCGGCCGGTATGCCGAAGCCCTGGACTACTTCAACGCATTCGCGAGGCTCAATCCTGACGTCGCACCGCTGTATCAGACGCGCGGGCTTTGCCTGCAGCGGCTGGGCCGGTTCGAGGAGGCGCAGGCCGACTTCGAGCGGTCGATTGCGCTCAACCCCAGCGAGGCCGAGACGCACAAGAACCTCGGCTCGCTTCATGCGCGATTTGGCCGGATGGAGCAGGCCTTTGCGAGCTTCGATCGCGCGCTGGCGCTTCGTCCGAATTTTCCCGCAGCGCTCAACGAAAAGGCGCGGGCGCTGTGGAGCCTGCAATTGCTGGACGAGGCTTTCGCGGCCTTTCACCAATCGCTGGCCCTCGAGCCCGGTAACGCGGACACGATCTGGAATCTCGCGCTGCTGCAGATGCTGACTGGAGATTTCGCGCGGGGCCTGGCGGGACGCGAGGCGCGCTGGAAGGCGTCGTCGCTCGGCCTCGCCGATCGCGGATTCTCGCAAGCCCTTTGGCTGCGTGACCAGCCGCTCGAAGGCAAGACCATTTTGCTTCACGCCGACGAGGCTCTGGGCGACTCGATTCAGTTTGCGCGCTATGTGCCCTTCGTGGCCGCGCTCGGCGCTAAGGTCATCCTGGAGGTGAAGCCTGCGGTGCAGCGGCTACTGGCCGCCCTGCCCGGCGTTGCACATTGTGTCGATCGATCGTCTGCGACGTCGATGGCGTTCGACCTGCACTGCCCGCTTGGAAGCCTGCCGCTGGCGTTCGGGACGCGGCTCGACACGATCCCGTTCGCGCAAGGCTTCCTGCCAGCGCCGGCGGCGGCGCGCGTGACGGCGTGGGAGGATCGGCTTGAAGACCGGCTTGGTCCGCGCACGCGCTTCCGCGTCGCTCTGGTCTGGTCGGGAGATCCAGGTCACAAGAACGATCACAACCGGTCGATATCGCTGCGCGCGCTTGCGCCTCTGCTGGATTGCGATGTCCAGTTCGTCTCCTTGCAAAAGGGTGTGCGGGACCAGGATCGCGCCTTCCTCGACGAGCGCAAGGACATCCTCGACCTGACGGACCAGCTGACGGATTTCAGCGACACGGCGGCGCTGGTCTCCTGTCTCGATCTGGTGATCTCGGTCGACACCAGCGTGGTTCACCTCACCGGCGCGCTCGGCGCGCCGGTCTGGACCATGTTGCCCTTCAACCCGGATTGGCGCTGGCTGCTCAACCGCGACGACAGCCCGTGGTATCAGTCGATGCGGTTGTTCAGGCAACCGGTGCGAGGCGACTGGGCCGGGGTCGTGGAGGGCGTTCGCGGCGAGCTGGAGGCTCTGGTGTCCGCGCGGCGCAGCCACGACAAAACGAATGACGCGCCGGCACCTCCCCTCGCGCCTGCCTAACCTTCAACCCGATACAGCCGCCACCGCGCCGGCACACCCTTGAGCTGGTGGCTGCCGTGATCCCTGAGGCGGATCTGGGATTGTGCCGCGAGCAGATCCTTCACCGCACGTGAGACCAGGACTTCGCCGGCGCGCGCCTTGGCGGCGACGCGGGTGCAGATGTGGAAGGCGAGGCCGACCATCTCGCCGCCGCTGATCGTGTATTCGCCTGCGTGCAAGCCCACCCTGATATCAAGCCCGAGCGTGCGCACGGCCTCCCGAATCGCGGTTGCGCAATTGATGCCGGCGGCCGGTGCCTTGAAGGTCGCGAGCACGCCGTCGCCGGTCGTCACGACTTCCTTGCCGCGCGAAGATTTGAGCTCCTTGCGGACCGCCGCGTAATACAGGCCGATCACCTTGGTCCAGCGCGCATCGCCAAGCTTTGCGGCTTTTGCGGTGGAGCCGACGATGTCGACGATCAGGATCGTGGCGAGCGCCTGCTTGAGGTCGGCACTCCCGTTGGCGGATTTGCGCCGGGCCGAGATAGCGCCCGTCAGCGGCTCATAGTCGTGGCTGCGCCGTCGCGCGATCGCGGATTTGGTATAGTCCTGGGCGCGCTCGACCGTGCCGCAGCGGATCGTTTTCTCCTGCGGCAGACGCGTCCAGTAAACCTTGCGTCCCTTGCCGGCGCCCTGCACCTCCACGGCACCCCATTTCAGGAACACTGCCGAGCCGACCCGCCGCACACACCAAGCTTTTGAGGTGTATCCTGACACGTTCGACTGATGCAGGCCGATGCGAAGGAATTTGGGCATGAACGTGCGGCCGATGCAAAGACCGTTTGGGCGGACTGGGTGTCAAACGTAGTCGGACGTTCCTGCGTTGGCAACAGGACTCCCAATCGAAGATTTTTCTATCTCAAGCGGAACGCCCGCGATCCAGATCTGCCCGGATCGCAAGACGCCCAAGCTCTTCGGTGAACCGCCCGATATCATCGTCCGACGAGTAGATGTGAGGCGCCACGCGTACGATCCTCTTGAGGCGACGCGCCTCGAGCTCCCATCTGGCATGATCGAGACCCACAGACGCGACCGCGATGCCGCGCGTGGCCAATTCCTCCACAATCCTGTTCGCGGGCAGCGACGCATGTTGGAACGTCAGGAATGCCGCGCCGGCATCTTCGTCCTCGAACACCGTGAGTCCGGAGATGTCACGCAGGTTCGCGCCCAACCGGCGCAGCTTCTCGTCGTTGCCCGCACGAACGTTCGCAATGCCGATACGATCGAGCTCCTGGAAAGATGCCCGCAAGCCGAGACGGCCGGCAGCGCAGAACTCCCATGCCTCGAAGCGCCGCGCATCCTCCAGCGGCAGGAAGCGGTCATCCGGGCACCAGGTGCCGGCGCTCTGGTCGACGATGACCGGCTCGACCAGACGGCGCAGCGCCCGATCCGACAGCGCCATCATGGCCTGCCCGCGACCACCTCGGAGCCACTTCCGTCCCGGCGCGACCATGACGTCGGAAGATGCCCCAGGCAGCGTCAACTCGAACTGACCGACGGCTTGCGCGCCGTCGATGAAATAAAGGCAGGCGTCCGGCCGCGCAATCGAGCCAAGCGCTTCGACCGGCTGGCGCAATCCAAAACTGCTGGCAACCGCCGATGCGCAGATCGCGACCGTACGCTCATCGACCAGCGCAGCGGCCTGCTCGATGTCGATCCGCCCCTGTCCGGTCATGGGCAGCCTGACCACCTCCGCTCCGGCCGCAGCCGCGCGCCGCACGGCATTCACGATATTGCCGCCCCAATCGTTCCGCGCGATCAGGATGCGATCTCCACGCTTGAGCGGCATCGATGCAAAGGCAAGTGCCCAGAGTCGGCTCGCCTGCTCGCCGAAGGCAAGATGCGTCGGGGCGACGCCCGTCAGACGGCCTGCCAGGATACGCGTCTCTTCAATGGCGTGTCTCGCATCGGCCGCCGCCCAGTGCACGCCGCGCCGGGCCTCGAGATCGAGGTGGGACTTGATCGCCGCAACCACGCTCTCGGGCATCAGACCGGCACCCGCGGCATTCAGATGGGCGCTCGTCATGCGGTGACCATCCGGTGCTGAAGCCGCTTCACCGCGCGAGATGCCGAGAAGCAGATCGCGAAGTAGACCAGGGCCGCGAACAGATAGAATTCGATCAAGCGCGCCTCCCGGTTGGCCACGATGCCGATCGACGTCATGAAATCATGGAGACCGATGACGTAGACCAGCGAGCTGTCCTGAAACAGAGCAATGCTCTGCGTGAGCAGGATGGGCGCCATGCGGCGCAAGGCTTGCGGCAGGACCACGTAGCGATAGGCCTGCATCCGGGTCATGCCGATCGCCAGCGCCGCGGCCATCTGTCCCCGGGAGATGCCGTTGATGCCGGCGCGCATGATCTCGGAATAATAGGCGGCCTCGAACAGGGTGAATGCGATGAGTGCGGACGTGAACGGTCCGACCGGCCGCCCGATGAACAGCGGCACCAGCAGATAGAACCAGAAGATCACCATGATCAGCGGAATCGAGCGCAACCCGTTGACATAGCCGGCAGCGAGCGCGGCAACGGGCCGTGGTGCCGACAGGCGCACAACCGCGATCATGGTCCCGAGCAAGATGCCGGCCGCCATCGCGAGCGCCACCAGGACAAAGCTCGTCTGCAGTCCCTGCCAAAGGAATGGCAAGGCGTGAACCACGGCGCTCCAGTCGAGGTTTCGCACGGTTAGCCTCGCCCCAGAGTGCCGGGGATAGAGACCCGCCTTTCGACGGCGCGCATCGCGACGATGACGCAGAGCGTCAGCATGACATAGATGACGGTCGCGGCCGTCAGAGCCTCGATCCCCTGGAACGTGCTCGCCTCGATCTGGCGGCTCTGGCCCGTCAGCTCCAGCACCCCGATAGTCAAGGCGAGCGACGAATTCTTAATGATGTTGAGCGCTTCCGACGTCAATGGCGGCAGCACGTTGCGCGCCGCGAGGGGCAGTAGGATGTAGCGATAGGCCTGCGCGACGGTGAAGCCCATCGCAGCGGCCGCCATGCGCTGCCCAGCGCCAATCGATTCGATGCCGGCGCGGACCTGCTCGGCGACGCGCGCAGCCGTGAAGCAGCCGAGCCCAGCCACGGAGAACCAGTATTCGGGCATCGGCAGGTCGCGCTTGATCCAAAGTCCGAACGATCCCGGCAACAGCTCCGGCAGCACGAAGTACCAGAGGAACAGCTGGAGCAGCAGGGGGATGTTGCGGAACAAATCCACATAGGCCGTCGCGATGAGGCGCGCGGTCCGGCTCGGTAGCGTGCTCAGCACGCCGACGGTGCAGCCAATTGCGAGCGCGATGATCCATGCCGCGCCCGCAACGAGAAGCGTCCATGTCACGCCGGCGAGGAGCCATCCGAAATACGGCTCAACGAACAGAATGCTCCAGTTCCAGCGATATTGCATCGCGTGCCTGCCCGGACTATTCAGCGCGGCAGGGCCTGAACCCGGAAGGCGGCGAGCAGCTCGCCCTCGATTTTCAGGCCCAGTGGGTCGAACCATCTGGCATAGGTCTTCTCGGCCTCTCCCGACCGGAACGCATCGGCGAAGGCGCCCCGCACCAGCAGGGCGAAATCCTGATCGCCACGCTGCATCATCGCGCTATAGGGGTCGTAGGTGAGCAGGCGACCAACGACAGCGAGCGAGCCCGCCGGCTTCGCCTTGGTGGCGGCATAGACCTTGATCTGCACACCGTCCGCGACGAACGCGTCGACACGGTCGTTCTCGACCAGGAGCGCACCCTCGGGAAGATCCTTCACATAGACCAGCTGGACGCCGAGCGCCTTCTCGTCATTGAGCTTGCGGACCGCGGCCTCGTTCGACGAACCCTGCAGCGCGGCAACACGCCTGCCCTTGAGATCTTCGATCTCCCTGGTCGCGGAGGCCGCTTTCACGAGCAACTGCGTGCCTGTTACGTAGAAGATCGGCGAGAACTCGACCTGTTCCTGGCGTGTCAGAAAATTCGAGGTGGTGCCGCATTCGAGATCGATCGTTCCGTTGGCCACCAGCGGGATCCGGTTGGTCACGTTGATCGGCGTGAACGTCACCTTGAGATCGGGCTTGTTCAGCCGCTGCCTCACGGCATCGACCACCTTCATGCAGAGATCGATCGAATATCCTTCCACCTTTTGCTCATCGCTGATGTAGGAGAACGGCACTGAGGCCTCGCGATGGCCGATGTTGATCGCACCACGCTCCAGGATGCGCTTGAGAATGACGCTGTTGCCGGGCCCTTGCTGTACGGGGAGCGGCTCCGCCGAAGCCGCCGTGACCAGGCACGCTATCATCGCGATCGATGCCATTGTCGCGATGCCGAATTTGCCCAGTCTCATCGGATGTCCCTTCCAGCCCGTCTGCCCGGCAGGACGCTACTGCGCCGATGCCGGACATTTCCAATGCGAATGCGCGCGGAGTTGATGCGGAATTTGCATCGGCCGAGCGGCGGAAACCGGCTATGGTGCGTGCCACGAGAGATCGCGAGAAGGCACCAATCATGCTCGATGTCCGTTGGCTTGAGGATCTGGCCGCTGTGGCGGAGACCAAGAACCTGACGCGTGCCGCCGAGCTGCGGAATGTCAGTCAGTCCGGACTGAGCCGCCGGCTGCAATCGCTCGAAAACTGGGCAGGCTCAGCCTTGCTCGACCGCCGCAAATCCCCGATCGAGCTGACCGATGCAGGGGCGCAATTGCTGGCCACGGCGAACGACGTGGTCGGGCGGCTCAACGCCACCCGGCGCGCCCTGAGGGAGGACCAGGATCAGGCAACCAGGAGCGTGCGCTTTGCCGCGCCTCACCTGCTATCCGTGACGTTCTTTCCAAAGTGGCTGCCGCAGATCCAGGCAACGATCGGATCGACGCGGCTGACAATCCTGTCCGACAATCTTCCCGGATGCTGTGACGCCTTCGACGACGGCGCTGTCGATTTCGTCGTCTGTTACATGGATCAGGCCAGCGGGCTCAATTCGGCCGGCGGAAAGACGCTGTCGATCTCGCGGTGTCAGTGGCTGACCATTGGCCAAGAGAAGCTCGTGCCGCTGTCAGCCGTCGACGGCGACAAGCAGCCCCTCCATGATCTGGCGCCGGAGCCGCGTCGGTCGGTTTCCTATCTCGGTTATAGCAGCGAGTGCTCGCTCGGCTGGGCCGTCGACCAGAAGCTCACTGAGGCGACCGGCCTGCCCCAGCTCAATCGCATCTATGAGAACTCGCTGGCCGATGGACTGCGATCGATGGCGTTGTCCGGGCTCGGCGTCGCCTGGCTGCCGCTGACCACGACCCACCAAGACATCCTCCGCGGCCGTCTCGTCCGCACGGGTTTGCCGGACCTGGATGTCGATCTCGACATCCGGATCTATCGGCCGCAGCGACGCCTCAGCCGGCGGGCGGAGGAGCTCTGGTCACATCTTGTGGCGGCACGGTCGGTCGTCGAACTCCCAGAGCTCGCTTCGGCCGCACAGAGGGAACGCACCGCGCATCCTCATCCCTGAAACGCAAACAGCTCGATCGGCTCGCTGAAACCGCGGACGGCGTGCTGGCCGACGCGCTCGAGCTCGAACTCCGGCGTCACCAGCTCGGCAAAATCGCGCGACAGCAGCACCGGCTTGCCGATCTGCTTGGTGAGCGCCTCGAGCCGCGAGGCCATGTTGACGGCGGGACCGATCACGGTGAAGTCGAGCCGGCTGGTCGAGCCGATATTGCCGTACATGACGTCGCCGACATGGACGCCGATGCCGTAGTTCAGCGGCGCGCGGCTGGTCGCCTTGTTGCGCTCGTTCAGCGCGACCATGGCCTCGCGCGCCTCGGCCACCGCACGCAGCAGATTGGCGCAGGCGTTGGGCTCATGAAGCGGAAAGATGGCGAGCAGGCCGTCGCCGATGAATTTCAGTATCTCGCCGCCATGGCGCGCGATCGGCTCGGACATCGCGTCGAAATAATCGTTGAGAAGATCGATGACGTCGTCGCGCGGCCAGTTGTCGGAGATCTTCGTGAAATCGCGCAAGTCGCAGATCATGATCGCGGCGCGCACCGTCGTGCCGGTGCCGCGTCGCGTGGCGCCCGCGAGGATCAGCTCACCGGCATGGGCGCCGACATAGGTCTCCAGCAGCGTCCGCGCCAGGCGATTCTTGACCCGGATCTCGCTGACCAGCGCCAGCACCGGCAACACCTTCCTCAGTGCGGCGACATGGGCGTCGTCGAAGCCACCGGGACGGTCGGTCGAGAACGTGACGAGATGCCGCTTGCCGAGCGTATGATAGAGCGGCCAGGCCACATAATCGGTCAGGCCCTTGGCCCGCATCTCGTCATAGAGCGCGTGCTTGCGGCCGAGCGCCGGATCCCGTTCGAGATTCTCGCGCACTTCGGTTGCACCGTCGAACATTTCGTTGGCGGGGCTGCCGATATATTCGGAGCGTCCCCTGACATCGAAATCAACCCGCGTGATCTCGGCCTCGCGCATGCCGTCGGACCACATGATACGGGCCCCCAGCCATTGCGGGTGCTGGATCATGACATGAAGCGTCGACCGCTTGAGGGGAATGCCGGCCTGCTGGAGGCGGATGCACATCTCGGCAAAGATATTGTCGATGAAGCGCTGGTCGCGCGTGCCATTGGTCAGCCAGTCGACGACAGCGTCGCTGCCGGAATGGATTAATTCATCGTTTCGCGGCGCGCTCATCATCTGCCTCTGGACGGCGGTCTTGGTCCCGGACATATCGTGTTCCGACGCCGCCGCGTCAACCTAGCCAGTTGCACGGATTGTGCGCATCGCCCCTGGTGGGCAGGATCGCCGTTCAGCCGATGATTTCGATCGACCCCAGCACGGCCAGCCCCGAAACCAGCGCGAGCGTCGAGGCTTCGGTCAATTCGACCTTCAACGTGTTTTCGTGCGAAATCGGAAAATCCTGACCGCCGAGACGGATGCTGCAGTCGCCGCGCGCGGCGTAAAGCAAATGCGTCCCCGCGGGCAACGGCCGCTCGCCGGGCGCCCTAAGCGCCCCGAGCTCGATCTCCGCCACACCGCGCCGGGCCATCAGATTGACGACCTCGACCGGGCCGGCCTCGAGCGCGGTGACGATCGCGAGCTCGCCGGCGAAGCGCACGGTCGTGAACGGCTCGCGCTCATCGAACTCCTGCGTGGGCGACTTCAGCACCAGCCCGCGCCCGCCGACCACCATCTGCAGGCGGTCGATGCCGGCCATGGGGGAGAACGGCCCGGGCGCCACGATCGGCGTGGCGGCAAAGCGCCACAGCAGGCTGTCCCAATCCTTCACCGCCGCGCCCGGCCGATGCGCATCCGCGATATCGGTAAAGATGCCGCCACCGTTCTTCCAGGGCGAGCGGGTATAGTTTTCGGATTTCAGCAGCGTGGTTTTCATGTTTTTCAGCTCGTCCGAAAAGGGCGAGCAGACCGATATCACAATTGTCGCGGACCTCAAATCGCGCCGTCGTCCAGGCGAAAGCCAGGACGACGTTGGGGAGATGCCGCGCGCCTCACTCGCTCTTGCCGCCGTTCAGCTTCGGCAATGTCTCGACGATCTTCTGCTTGCCGTCGACGATCTCGGCGAGAAAGCTGGCGCGGTCGATATCGCCGTTCTGGTCCCAGCTTGCTTCCATCAGCATGCCCGGCGCCTTGTCGGGCGTCAGCGTCAGGCCCTTCATCGCCGCGCCAAACGCCTTGCTGTCGAACTTGCCGTTTTTCTCGGTGACGTATTTGACGAGATAGACCGCGGTGTAGCCCTTGATGCCGTTGTGATCCGGCCGGTACTTGAAACGGTCGCTGAACTTTTTGGTGAACGCCTCGATCGCCGGTACCGGCGCGTCCGCACTGAGACCAACATGGCCGCGCACACCGTTGGCGGCGGGGCCGGCGAGCTCGACCACCTTCTGGCTGAGCAGCGTCGTCTCGCCGAACAGCGGCGTCGACAGGCCCTGCCGCTTGGCCTCGATCAGGAAGCGCGCGCTCTCCTCCTCGTTGGTGTAGACGAACACGGCGTCGGCCTTGGCGCTCTTGAGCTTGATGACATCCGAGCCGAAATCGACCTGGCCCTGCTCGGTGGAGATATCGGCCGATACCTCGATATTGTGCGCCTTCATCTCCTTCACGAAATTGTCGTGGCCGCCCTTGCCGAAATCATTGTTGACCCAGACCACGGCGACGCTCTTCACCTTCAGCTTGTCGTGCAGGTAATTGGCGATCTTCGGCATGGAGAATTGCTGGCCGAAGGCGGTGCGGAACACCCAGGGGTTGCTCTGCGTCGTGATGTCGGCGGCCTCGGCGCCGACGATCTGCGGGATCTCGGCCTGTTGGGTCAGCGCCATGTTGACCTTGACCGAACCCGAATAGATCGGCCCGAGCACTACATAGGGATCCTTGTCCAGCACCTTCTGCACCTGCGCGCGCGAGATGCCGGGATTGCTCTGGGTGTCGAGATGCTCGGTCTGGATCTTGCGGCCCAGAATGCCGCCGGCGGCGTTGATCTCGTCGACCGCGAGCGCGACGCCGTCGCGCCAGTTGGTGCCGGAGACGGCGCCGGGGCCGGAGAGCTCGATCACGTCAGGGATGTAGACCGTGCTCTGCGCGCAGGCCGCGCCCGTCGCGAGCGATGCCGCCAGGGCGATGACGAGCGTTCCTGCAAGATGTCTCATGATGTCCTCCCCGTTTTGCTTTCTTTTCTATGATCCGTCGAAGCCGAGCAGTTTCGCCGGTGTCCGCCACAGCAGGCGATGCCGGTCGCCCGGATCCGGAAACAGTTTTTGCAGCCCCGCAAGCAGCGGCCCGTAGTCGAGCCTTTCAGGCGCACGCAGGAACGGATAGTCCGATCCCCAGACGCAGCGATCGAGCGTGAAGGCCTCGACCAGCGCGGCGATGAACGGCCAAATGTCCTGATAAGGATGTGGCAGCTCGGAGAACTTGTAATAGCCGGAGAGTTTGATGTGCGCGTCGCGCTCGCGGCCGATCGTGAGCAGCGCCTGGAAGGCCTTGCCTTGCACGCCTTGCGCGACCGAGGGTCGGCCGCAATGATCGAACACCAGGCGCACCGGCGATTTGTCGATCAGCGGCAGCAGGTCGAGCAGCTGATCGTTCTCGACCTGGATCTGGAGGAACAGGCCGAGGCTCGTCAGCTTCTCCAGCAGCGGGGCAGTGTTGCGATAATAGTCGGCGCCGTGGAACGGCACGTTGAAGGCGACGCCGATCACGCCGGCCGCCTTCAATCGTTCCAATTCGCGGATATCGACGTCGTTCTCGACCACGGCGACGCCCTTGAGGCGGCCGCCGCCCTGCCTCAAGGTGTCGAGCAGGATGCGGCTGTCGCTGCCATAGCCGGTATTGGTGGCGACGACGAGCGCGTGGCGGACATCAAAGGCATCGAACACGCGGATGAGCTGCGCGGCCGGCGCGATCTCCTGCCCGCTTGGCCGGTACGGCGTATCGGCGCCGTACGGAAAGCGCACGGGATCGAGCGCGTGGATGTGGCAGTCGATCTTGGGGCCCGCCGGCAAGGTCATGGCGCAAAGCTCCCCGCGCGGTTCAGAACGTGGCCTCGATGGCCTTGATCAGCTCGGGCGTCACATCAGGCATGACGCCGAACCAGGCCTTGAAGGCGAGCCGCGCCTGGTTGAGCAGCAGGCCGAGCCCGTTCACCGTGACGCAGCCGCGGGCGCGGGCATTAGCCAGGAACGGCGTCTCGAGCGGCGTGTAGATGAGATCGGCGGCGAGTGTCGTTGACTTCAGCCGCGACAGATCGATCTCGAGCGCGCTTTTGCCGACCATGCCGCGATCGGTGCAGTTGACGAGCAGCGCGACATCACTGAGCGCCGCGGCGCGATCGTCCCACGGAACGGTGCTGACGGCGGAGCCGAATTCGGTCGCGATCGCCTGCGCTTTCTCCGCCGTGCGGTTGGCGATGCGGATCTCGCGGGCGCCGTTCTCCAGCAGCGCCACGACAACCGCGCGCGAGGCGCCGCCCGCGCCGAGCAGCAGGATCGGCCCGGCATCGCCACGCCAGTCTGCTTTGGCGTCGCGCAGGCTCAGGACAAAACCGTTGCCGTCGTTGTTAAAGCCGGACAGCGTGCCGTCGGCTTCGACGACGATGGTGTTGACGGCGCCGATGCGCCTGGCGGTCTCGTTGACGCGGTCGAGCATCGGCATCGCCGTCTGCTTGTGCGGCATGGTGACGTTGCAGCCGCGGAACCCGAGCGCGATCAACCCGTCCAGTGCAGCCTCGAGCCGCTCCGGCTTCACCGCGAGCGGGACGTAGGAGCCGCGGATGCCGTGCGCCTTCAGCCAGTAATTGTGGATGACCGGCGAGCGCGACTGCGCGACCGGCATGCCGATGACCCCCGCCAGCCCAAAACCGTCCTGCGACATGCTGCGCGTCCCGTCCCGACCAGCGCCCTTCGGCGCGCGACCATGTTATTTGGTCATTTGTCCAATTCTATTAGGCGGAATGGCTATCGCGCGCAATCTGAATCTCGGAGCCGGTGAAGGGAGAACGCGAAAGCCGCGCGCATTTCGGACGGTCGCCGGTCCTCGCCTCGCGGCTATTTTGTCGTCAGCGCGGCGACCGGCCGCCACGACGTGTCGGGCGCGACAGTCGCGAACTGCCGGCAACGGTCCCGCATCAATTCTGCCGGGCGATCATGGCCGCGCTCATTCAGCACGGCTTCGAAATCGGCGAGCGCGGCGGCAAACCGGCGCGCGCGATAATTGGCAAGGCCGCGCTCATAGTCCGCAATCCATCCGGCCGTGCCGTCGCCTTCCCCGGCAAGTCCGATCAATTCGTAGACCGAGAAACCCTCCTCCCGTCCGTAAACCGCGATGCTGTCGATTTCCCGCGTGACGATGGCGCCGCGTGCGAGGCATTCGGTCGCCTCGCCAATCAGGATTTGCGTGCCGTAAGACTTGTTGGCGCCCTCAAGGCGGCTTGCGACGTTCACGGCATCGCCGATCACGGTGTAGTTCAGGCGCAGCTCCGAGCCGATGTTGCCGACCAGCATGCGGCCGGAATTGATCCCGATCCGGATCTGGAGAGGCTGGCCGAAATCGTCGGAAAGGCCCGACGCCTCGATCGCCCTGCGGCAGCCGAGCGCGGCGCGACAGCAGCGCAGCGCATGATCGGCCTGCGGCTGCGGCGCGCCCCAGAATGCCATGACGGCGTCGCCGATGAACTTGTCGATGGTGCCGCCATCGGCGACGATGACTTCCGAGGCGGCGTCGAGATAGCCCGACAACAGCGGCACGATGCGATCGCCCATGCGCTCGGATAATCCGGTGAAGCCGGCGATGTCGATGAACATCACGCTGAGCTCCTGAATCGTGCCGCCGGGTTTCGCTTCGACACCCTGTCGTAGCAGCGAGCGAACGAGATCTGCCGGGATGAATTTGCGAAAGGCGGAGAGACCGGCCGCCATCTCGGCGATCGCACCCGACAGGCTCGTGATCTCCTTGAGCCGCGACGGGTGCCGACGAACCTTCTCCAGCGCAAAGGCTTCGACATGACGGAGCTCGCCGACCACGCGCGTCAGCGGCGCGGCAATCACCGAACGTGCCAGCATCGCCGACACCAAGGCCGCAAGCACGGCGCCGACGGCAAGACCGACGATCAGCCGCCGCAGCGTCGTCTCGACAGGTCCGAGAAATTCGGCCTCGGGGATGACGGTTGCAAGCGACCAGCCCGGGAACGGCAACGGCGTCAGCGCGACTTCGTAGGCCGCGCCGTGCGAGGCGAGCCGGCTTCGCCACGCCTCCTTGCGGCCCTGGTCGCCGGCCTGGGCCAGCGCCAGCCGCGCCAATGGCAACAGCTTCTGCTCTTCACGCGCTGAATGCAGCTCGTCGGCATCCATGTCCGGCGCGGCCACGAGTTCGCCACTGCCATCGAAGATGAAAGCCGCGCCGGTACGGCCGACCTCGAGCTGGGAGAGGAAACGCGCGATCCTGGTGTATTCGATAATGATCGCAAGCACGCCCTGCCGTTCCTGGTAAACGTCGATCGGACCCGCAAAGGCAATCGACGGCCGCTCGCCGGTCGGATGGTTCGAGACCCTGAACCATTGCGGCTCCTCCGCTGCGAGGCCGGTCTTGAACCAGGCGAGGTCGGCGACGCGAAATTCGGTCGGCTCGAAGCGGCGATTGGCGAATTCGATGTCGCCGGGCACAACGTCATATTCATCGATCCGGCGCTGGCCGGGATGATCGGTCAGCGAGATCTCCATCATCTCCAAACGGCGGTCGCCGAGCTTGTGAGCGGCAAAGAACGAGCCGTCCGGCCAGCCGAAGGCAACCGAGGAGATCGTCGCCTGCGATTGCAGTTGCGACAGGAACACGAACTCGCGCTTGTCGGCCTCGCGGGTGTCGAGCACGTTCTGCAAAAACAGCGTGCGGATGGCGGTATGGGCGGCGCGTGCCTCGTCGACGATGGCCGCGACCTCCTTGCGGACCGCTGCCACGATCTGCTCGTTGATGGTCGCGGCCAGTTGCCGACTGGTTGCTTCCGCCGTCCGCCACCACAGCAGGCTGGACAAGGCGGCGGTCAGCAGGATCGCGGTCAACACCAGCGCCGAGACCGCAAGGCGGATGCTGACCGTCAGCCTGGCGAGCGCGTGAAAGTGCCGTCCGGGATCAACGTTCATCGTGGGTTCCGTTCTCCGGCAGGGCCGCGACCCGGCCATATCTCCTGCTATCGCTCTACGTGGCGCGCCTGCGTTCGTTACATGTGGCAGGCACCACCCACCGCCTTCCAACCAACCGTCTCGCGGACACGCTCACGGACTCGTGAGCAGCTCTATGCGTAACACGAGCTGCGTACGTGACGAACCCGACAATGCGCTCTTCGCTTGCCAAGCGATGCTATCCCGAAAGGAGAATTCCATGTCTGCCAAACTTGCCGTCACTACGCTCGTTCTCGCCGGCGCCATGTCGACTGCGCTCGCGACATTTGCCGCTGCTGCTCCGCTGACCAAGGCCGAGGCCGATGCGGCGATGGCCGCCAAGAAGGAAAAGTGCTTCGGCGTTGCGCTGAAGGGCCAGAACGATTGCGCGGCCGGACCGGGCACCACCTGCCAGGGCACCTCGACCACCGATTTCCAGGGCAATGCGTGGAAGTTCGTGCAGGGCGGCACGTGCACCAGCATCGACCTGCCGAACGGCAAGAAGGGCTCGCTCAAGCCGGTCTGACACCAGCACATCGCCAAACAGGGAAAGCGGAGGAGCGACATGACACTAGCGATCGGGCCCGGCCCGTCCACATCCACGCCCCTCCGCTTTCCGTCTCCAATCGGCGGCATCGCCGGCACCAGTTTCAAGCACGAGCATCTCAAGGCGATCCTCGCGGACGGCCCGAAGCGCGGCTTCTTCGAAGTTCATGCCGAGAACTACATGGGCGCGGGAGGGCCGCCGCACCGCGCCCTGGACGCAATCCGCCGCGACCATCCGCTGTCGCTGCATGGCGTCTGCATGTCGATCGGCGGGCCGCAGCCGCTTGACAAGGCGCATCTGGCCCGCTTCCGCGGCCTGGTGGCGCGCTACCAGCCGGCGCTGGTGTCCGAGCATCTGGCCTGGTCGACGCATGAGACTAGCTTTTTCAACGATCTGCTGCCGCTGCCCTACACCGAGGCGACGCTGCGCCACGTCTGCGCTCACATCGACGAGATGCAGGAGGCGATCCGGCGTCCGATCCTGCTGGAAAACCCGTCGACCTATCTCGCTTTCACGGAAACGACCATGAGCGAGACCGATTTCATCCGCAGCGTTGCGGAGCGCACGGGATGCGGCCTGCTGCTCGATATCAACAACGTCTTCGTGTCCGCGACCAATCACGGCTTTTCGGCGCTCGACTATCTCGCTGATTTTCCGCTGTCGCGCATTGGCGAAATCCACCTTGCCGGGCACGACGAGCAGGCGGACGATGACGGCGAGCCACTCCTGATCGACAGCCATGACGGTCCGGTCGCGGACGCGGTGTGGAAGCTCTACGAGATCGTCATCGAACGCTGCGGCCCGGTGCCGACGCTGATCGAGTGGGACAGTAAGATTCCTGATTGGCCGGTTCTGCAAGCGGAAGCCGCCGCTGCACAGGCGATCCTCGATCGCTGCGGGACCGCCAAGCCCGCGGAGGATCGTCATGCCGCCTGAGCCGATCTCGTTTGCCGCGGCGTTCGCGCCGGCGCTGCTCGATCCGACGCGCGACGCGCCTCGGATCGTAACCGGCCCTAACGGCAAGGCCGCCGGAAAGCGCTACGACGTCTATCGCAACAATGTCACGGTGAGCCTGATCGACGCGCTCGCTGCGATCTATCCGGCGGTGCAACGCATCACCGGCCCTGACTTCTTCCGCGCGATGGCGCGCTCCCATGTTCGCGGCAGCCCGCCGACCTCGCCGTTGCTGTTCGAATATGGCCGCGGCTTTCCGGACTTCATTGCACGATATGAGCACGCGCAAACCATGCCCTGGCTCGCCGATGTCGCCCGGATCGAACGAGCCTGGCTCGACGCCTATCACGCGCGCGACGCAACGCCGCTGGCGCCGGCGCAACTCGCGGCGGTCGCACCGGATCGACTGGCCGACCTCGTTCTCACACCGCACCCGGCAGCGCGGGTCGTGCGCGCTGAATTTTCCGCCGTGACGATCTTTGCCGCCAACCGCGATAGCGCGCCCGTGAGCCGCATCGACGCCTCGACACCGGAAGACGCGCTGATCACGCGGCCCGGCTTCGATGTCATCGTGCGGCACCTGCCTCCCGGCGGGGCGGTGTTCGCAACCTCCCTGACGGAGGGGCGGCCGTTCGGCGAGGCTGCGGCATCGGCG
Organism: Bradyrhizobium sp. S3.3.6; assembly: GCF_040546905.1. NCBI lineage: Bacteria > Pseudomonadati > Pseudomonadota > Alphaproteobacteria > Hyphomicrobiales > Nitrobacteraceae > Bradyrhizobium > Bradyrhizobium sp. S3.3.6. Next base: position 292,763 of record NZ_JBEPOT010000008.1, read on the forward strand.
CTGGACGCCTCGCCCGACTTCGACATCGCCACCAACATCGCAGGTCTGATCGAAGCCGGCGCATTCACGTCAATCGCCTTCGGAGACGCATGATGATCACGGACCAACGCTTGTCGGCCGAAGGAAGCCTGCCGCCACTGGGGCGTCTCGTCGACAACGCCAATCGTCTGGTGCAGACGATTGCTGCGCCCTCGCTGGTCCAGCTCGTGCTGCGGCTGGCGCTGGCGGTGCCGTTCTGGCGCTCCGGCATCCTCAAATGGGGCGGCTTCCTCAAGCTGAACGACACCGCGGTGACGCTGTTCACCGACGAATTCGTGCTGCATTTGCCGGGCGGCCCCTATCACTATCCCGCGCCGGCGGTGATGGCCTTCCTGTCGGGGTGCGGCGAGATCACGTTCCCGATCCTGCTGGTCCTCGGCCTCGGCACACGGTTCGCAGCCCTCGGGCTGCTGTTCATGACAGTGATCGTCGAGCTCACCGTGCCCGACGGCTGGCCGGTGCACATCACCTGGGCCGCGATGGCCCTCGGCATCATGGCCTACGGACCCGGACGCGTCTCGCTGGATCATTTGATCGGCCGGGCACACTCGCCCGGGCGATAGGTGCGGCCAGGGCGGTCGGCCTGTGCTATCCTGGCCGTGATAGCTGAACCTTCAGCGAGGCATCCATGTCCAGCACTGACAAGGTTTTCGCCGGCTCGGTCCCAAAGCTGTACGACGAATATCTGGTGCCGCTGATCTTCTCCTTCTATGCCGACGACCTTGCCCGGCGCATCGCGGCGCTGTTGCCCTCGGACCTGCTCGAGATCGCCGCCGGCACCGGTGCCGTCACACGGGCCGTGGCGGCGCTGCTGCCTCCCAGTGTCCGCTATGTCGCGACCGACCTCAACGAACCGATGCTCGCGGTCGCGAAGCAGCGTCAGGGCGATGACCCCCGCATGTCCTGGCGACAGGCGGATGCGCTAGCGCTGCCCTTCGACGATGCCGCGTTCGACGTCGTCTGCTGCCAGTTCGGCGCCATGTTCTTTCCGGATCGCAGCAAGGGCTATGCGGAAACGAAGCGGGTGTTGAAGCCTGATGGCGCGTACCTGTTCAGTGTCTGGGACCGTATCGAGGACAATGTGTTCGCGGACGACGCGACGATCACGCTCGGCAGGATGTTTCCCGACAATCCGCCGCTGTTCATGGCGCGGACGCCGCACGGCTACCACGACAAGGCTGTCATCAAGGCCGATCTCGAACGCGCGGGCTTCAAGGACATCTCGATAGAGACGCTGACAGCAATGAGCCGCGCGCCCTCGGCGGAATATGTCGCGATCGCCTACTGCCAGGGAACGCCACTGCGCGGCGAGATCGAGGCCAGGGATGCGAGCAAGCTCGAGGCCGCAACCGATGCCGTTGCGCTAGCCATCCGAAAACGCCACGGCTCCGGACCGGTCGAAGCCAGGATTCAGGCCCTGGTGATCACGGCCCGGCCGTAACGGCGCGAGCCGCTACGCTCCGGCCGCGCGCCTACCAAAAGCTCCGCTGCACCGGCTGCGTCGATTGATAGTACTGGTACTGGCCGCCGCGGCGGCGCGGATTGACCGGCTGCGGGGTGGGATCGCGCTGCCCAAAGAAGAAGAAGCCATTGCCGCCAAAGCCGTTGCCGCCCCAGCCATCGTCGGTGGCCACCTCCATCGGCGGCGCAGTCGGCTTGCGGGTGATAAAGCCGCCTTGCGGATGGTTGCTCAGGACGGCGACGAACTCGGTGCGATAGTTGGTCTCGGCGCTCAGCGGCTCGTCCGAGATGATGATCGACGAGCGCGGCAATGCGGTCGGCCCGATGCGATCCCACACCTCCTGCGGAATGGTGACGCGGTCGAGCGCATCCTTGGCGCTGTCGCCCTCGTCGATGGTGACGACGCTCCAGCGCAGGCCGGTGTCGTTCTTCGCCATCGCCGTGAAGATGTGCGTGCCGAGCGGCTGGTCGGGATTGCGGATGGTGACGGGAACCTCGATGCTGGTGTCGAACACCTCGCCGCCGCCGTCGGGCGCTGGCTTGTGGGTATTGCGACGCACGTAGAGCTTTTGCGTCGAGCGGCTGATGTAGACCGAGACCGGCTCGAGCGCGAGCTTTGCGTCGGTCGCAGCCTTCACGGCTTCAGCCTTCTTGGCCGCGGCCGCCTTGGCGGCATCCTTTGTTGCGGCAACCGCGTCGCGCTTCGGTTGCGCGGCGGCCTTGGCGGCGTCCAACTGAGTTGCCGCATCCGCGGCCTTGGTCGCGGCCTTCTGCTTCAGCTCGTCGGCCTTTGCCTTGGCCTGATCAGTCTTGGCATTCGCGACCAGCTTGTCGGCATAGGCGTTGTCGGCGTCGGCGCGCGCCTTCTGCTGCTCGAGCTTGCGCAGCGATGCCGGAAGCGATTGCGCATCCTTCGCGGCTGCCGTCGCGGCCTTCTTGGCGTCATCAGCCGCGCTCGCGGCTTCCTCCGCCTGGGCGGACAGCTTGTCGGCACGATTCGGTGCCGCCGCGATGGCCTCCTTGCTCGGCACGAACAGCGAGGGATGCGAGAAATCGACTGGAGCGGCGTCGTTCGGCGAGATGATCACCCGCATGCCGATATTGGTCTTGTCGAACAGGCCTTCGGCGAAGGGGAAGGGCATCCGCACGCAGCCGTGCGAGGCCGCGTAGCCGGGCAGCGGCCCGCCATGCAGCGCGATGCCGTTCCAGGTGATGCGCTGCATGTTCGGCATCCAGGCATCGTCATACATGGTGGAGTGGTGGTCCTTGTCCTTCTCGATAACGGCGAAGACGCCGGCGGGCGTCTCGCGCCCGGTCGTGCCGGTCGAGACCGGCGCGCGCAGGATCCAGCCCTCTGAATCGTAGAACGTGACCTGCTGGCTCTTGATCGATACGATCGCCATGATCGGCTCGCCGGCCTCGCGCTGCGCCACCGCCTCGGCGGTCTGGCGCGGCTGCTTCGCCGCCACGGCGCCGGGGATCATTGCGGACAGCGCAACCGCCGCCGCGAACATCACAATTCCAGGAGGCCCCCAACGCCGCATCGCTCCATTGGATTGCGCCGTCGTCATCAGGTCTTTCATGCCATTCCCCGGTTGCCGGTCCGCACTTGCGTCGATCATCGATCAGATTGCGATCTCTAGATTAAGAAATCCCAGTCACCATCCGTTCCGTATCGGGCGATTTTCGGTCGGTTCCGGCGACAAAGCTCTCATATACGACGGCCCCCGCCGGCGGAAGGGCGGTCCGCGGCCGGGGCTGGCCTGGAGCTGGCGGGCGCGCTCTGCGGCAGAATGTCCACCTGAAGCGGCAGGACGGAATGTGACCGGAATCACAGAGAATTGCGCCAGGACGGCCGGCAGCAAGCGGTAGCGCTCGGCGTCAGTTGGCCCGCCCGCTCTACGGCGCGCCAACTGCCTTGTTCGCAACGAGCGCTTCGATCTCGGCTTCGCTCAGACCCGCTTCGCGCAACACCTCGCGCGAATGCTCGCCAAGGCGCGGCGCCATGCGATGGATACCGGCCGGGCTTTCGGAGAATTTTGTCGCCGGACGCGCCTGCCGAATCCGTCCCTCAGTCGGGTGATCGATATCCGCGAACAGTCCGACAGCCGCGAGGTGCGGCTGATCGCCGATCTCGGTGAGCCGGGCAAACGCGGTGTGCGGCACGTCCAGTCGCAGCAAAAGTTCCTCCCACTCTGCCGTGGTCCGGGTCGGTCCGATCTCGCTCATGCGGTCGTAGATCTTGTCGATGTTCTGCGAGCGCAGCACGGGATCGCGCACGCCGAGCTCGTCGCTCAATTCGGGGCGGCCGACGGCCTCGAAGAAGGCGCACCAATTGTCGCCCGAATAAGGCAGCATCGTCAGCCAGCCGTCCCTGGTCTTCACCGGGCGCCGGTTCTTCATGCGCTTGTAGCCGGCCGGGCCGATCGGCGGATCGAACGCGTGTCCGCCCAGCATCTCGATGCTGTTGAAACCCGCGATCGTCTCCAGCATCGGCACCTCGACCATCTGGCCTTGTCCGGTGCGCTCGCGCCTGAACAGGGCTGCCGACACCGCACCGACCATCGCCATGGCGCAGATCTTGTCGCCGATCAGGCTCGGAACGAACTGCGGCTGCTCGTCAGATCCGATCGATGATGCGAGGCCGGAGGCCGCCTGGATGATCTCATCGAAGGCGGGCCGCGCTGCCCAAGGGCCGTCCTGGCCAAAACCGGTCGCGGCGGCATAGATGAGCCGGGGATTGAGCTTGGCGCAGTCGCCGTAACCGAAACCGAGCCGCGCCATCGCTGCGGGGCGCACATTGGTGACAAGAGCGTCGACCGTCGGGATCAGCTTCGCCAGCGCCGCCTTGCCGTCCGGATGCTTCAAATCGAGCGCGAGGCTGCGCTTGTTGCGGTTGACCGCCATGAACTGGCCGCTCATGCCGCGGTTCCGGAACACGCCGGTGTAGCGCCAGGTGTCGCCCGACGGCGGCTCGACCTTGATGACGTCGGCGCCCCAGTCGCCGAGCATTTGCGCGGCATAGGGTCCGAACAGCACGCTCGTCAGATCGAGAACGCGGATGCCGCTGAGGGGGCCGGTCGGTGCCATCGTCGCTTCACTGTGGTTGGAGGAAGCATTCACGGTGAGCCTACTCGCCGAGAACGTCGCCGAACAGCTCCCAGGATTTTCCGTTGAAGCGCGCCATCTGCAACTGGCGGATCGGCGTCACCTGCTCGGCCGAGGTGTTGAGCCTGATGCCGGGCAGCAGCATCGGCAGCTCGACGTCCTTGAACGACTGCGCCTGCTTCATCAAATTGGCGCGCGTGAGATCATTGCCGGCACGCTGCAGCACCATCTCCATCATCTGCGCCATGGTGTAGCCGGTGACGTTGAAGATATCGGCGGGATCAGCGCCGGAATTGTAGGTCTTCACCAGGCTTTCATGCCGGCGTCGTTCTCCCAGCGCGGATCACCGGGATCCTTCAGGAAGGCACCGGTGACGATGCCGACGGAATTCTCGAGCCCGGCCGGCGCCAGCACGGAGCCGACGGAATTGGAGACGGCGGGAACGATGATCTGCGGCTTCCAGCCGAGCTCGGCGACCTTCTTGATCGCCTGAGCCGCGAATTTGGGCGTGCACTCGTTGAAGAGAACGTCGGCGCCTGCGGCCTTGAATTTGACGATCTGGGAGTCGACCGTCGCATCCGTCGTCTCGTACACCGCTTCCGACACGATCTGGCTGACGTGCTCGCCAAGCCCCTCCTTGAAGCCGGCGAGATAGTCGCGGCCGGGATCCTCGTTCGGCGTGATCACCGCGATCCTGGCGTCGGGCTTGTTCGCCAGAATCCACTTGGCGTAGATCCGTCCTTCAGTCCTGTAAGTCGGCTGCGAACCGGTGGTCCAGGGAAAATGATGCGGATCGTTCCAGCGGCTGGCGCCGCTCGACGGGAACAGCTGCGGCACCTTCTTGACGTTGAGATATTTTTGCGCGGCGATGTTCGGGCCGGTGCCGAGCATCGAGAACATCGCCAGGACCTCGTCGCTCTCGACGAGACGACGCGTCTGCTCGACCGTCTTCGCCGGCGAGTAGGCGTCGTCCATGCTGAGAAGATCGACCTTGCGGGCGTTGATGCCGCCCTTGTCGTTGAGCATCTTGAAATAGGCGATCTCGGCGCGGCCGATCGCGGAATAGGCCGAGGCCGGTCCCGAATAGGGCATGGTCTGGCCGAGCTTGATGCCCGTGTCGGTCGCGCCGGTGTCGTAATTTCCGGCCGTCGCGACCGAAGCAGCGCTCAGGACGGCAAGCAGAGCGACGACTCCGGCGATGAACTTGAATTGGTGGCCGGGCATGCGCGGCATCTCCTTCCCTGGCAGAGTGCATCGACGCGCGGGCTCGCAAGGCCGCGGTCAACGTCCTCCGCTTCGTTTTTTGGTTATCATCGGCCGCATCGTTCGCGATGTCGGCAGGCGGGACGATACCTTGATTATCAGGCGTGAGATGTAGCTTAGAATTCAGATGCGTATGCGCGGCTTGCAGCCGTCAGACCTCGAGCCATTCCTGCCGCACGGCGGCATTGGCCTTGAGCTCTTCCGGCGTGCCTTCGAACACCACGCGGCCGTGGCCCATGATGTAGACGCGCCTGGAGATGCGCATCGCGATCGACAGTTTTTGCTCGACGAGGAGGATGGCGACGCCGGCCTGCGCTATCCGCGCGATGAGATCGCCGACCTGCTGCACGATCAGCGGCGCGAGGCCCTCGGTGGGCTCGTCGATCATGATCAGATCGGGATCGCCCATCAGCGTCCGGCACGTCGTCAGCATCTGCTTCTCGCCGCCGGACAGCACGCCCGCGGCCGTATCGGCACGCGCGGCGAGATTGGGGAACATGTCGAGCATGTCCTGCAGCCGCCATTTGCCGGGACGGCGCGTGTCCTTGATGCCGAGCAGCAGGTTCTGGCGAACCGTCAGGCTCGGGAAGATGTCGCGATGCTCGGGCACATAGCCGAGCCCGAGGTGGGCGATCTTGTAGCTGGGCAGGCCCGCGATGTCCTTGCCCTTGAAGCGGATCGTGCCTTGCGGGGCGACCTCGCCCATGATCGCCTTGACCGTGGTGGAGCGGCCGACGCCATTGCGGCCGAGCAGGCTCACGACCTCGCCGGCACCGACATCGAGGTCGACGCCCTGAAGAATGTGGCTCTTGCCGTAATAGGCGTGGAGATCTCTGACCTCGAGCATCAGTGCGCTTCCTCGCCGAGATAGGCTTCCTTGACCTTCGGATCGCGCCGGATCTCTTCCGGCGTGCCCGATGCGATGATGTGGCCATAGACCAGCACCGAGATGCGGTCGGCGAGGCCGAACACGACGCTCATGTCGTGCTCGACGATCACGAGCGTCTTGCCCTCGGTCAGCCGCCGGATCAGCGACACGGCGCGCTCGGTCTCGGCGTGGCTCATCCCGGCGGTCGGCTCGTCGAGCATGACGACGGTGGCCCCGCTCGCGATGGTGATGCCGATCTCGAGCTCGCGCTGCTCGGCATAGGTCAACAAACCCGCCGGCACGTCACGCCGATGCGTCAGATGAATGTCGTCGAGGATCCGAGCCGTGCGCTCGCGCACCTCAGGCAGGCTGTCGACGTTCTTCCAGAACGCGTAGCGATGCCCCGTGGCCCACAGCACGGCACAGCGCACGTTCTCCCAGACCGTCATGCGCGCGAACACGTTGGTGACCTGGAACGAGCGCGACAGGCCGCGGCGGTTGATCTCGAATGGCCGCAGGCCGGAGATCACATCGCCATTCAGCTTCACCTCGCCCGAGGTCGGGGCGATGTGGCCGCTGATCAGGTTGAACGTGGTTGATTTGCCGGCGCCGTTCGGGCCGATGATGGCGTGACGCTCACCCTCGGCAACGCTGAGATTGAGGTCGCGGATGATGCCGACATTGCCAAAACGCTTCTCGACAGCGCGGACTTCGACGGCTGCGCCCTTTCCAGATACCGCTCCGCTCATGCGAGATACCCCCGCTCCCGCGCCACCGTGCCGGCGCGGTCCCACGCCTCCGCGATCCGCCGCCAGGTCAGCCGCGCGACGACGAAGCCCCCGACAACGAGGACCGCCGCCGCGATCCATGTCACCGGCGATGTCGGATTGAAGGCGATGCCGAACAGGTTGATTGCGTCGCCGCCGGAGAAACGTGCGACGGTCTCGATGGCCAGGATCACGCCGCAAGCGAGCGCGACCGTCGGCACGATCGCAACGAGATAGGACGGGATCACCGTCCATAGCGTCCCGGCGCGGATCAGCGGCCGATGCATCATCAACAGGCCGGCAATGCCGCCCGGCGCATACATCACGATGCCGATGAAGATGATGCCGAAATAGAGCTGCCAGGCCGTGGTGAGGTTGGTCAGCCCGAGCTGGAGATAAGTGACCAGGATCGCGCCGAGGATCGGGCCGAAGAAAAACGCAGTGCCGCCGATAAAGGTCGAGAACAGCACGAGACCCGACTGGATCGCGCCGAGATAGGCGGAGTTCGCGATCTCGAAATTGATCGCAGCAAGACCTCCGGCGATGCCGGCGAAGAAGCCGGCGAAGCAGAACGCGATGTAACGAACGACGTGCGGATCGTAGCCGATGAACTGGACACGCTCCGGATTGTCGCGGACCGCGTTGCAGATCCGCCCGAGCGGCGTGCGGGTCATCGCATACATCGCGATCGCCGACAACACCAGCCAGAAGGCGATGAGATAATAGACTTGAAGCTGCGGCCCGAACGACCAGCCGAGCATTTTCGACAGCGCGGTGCGGTCCGTGGTGATGCCGGACTCGCCGCCGAACACCGAGCGCAGGATCAGCGATGAGGACGCCACCAATTCGCCGATGCCGAGCGAGATCATCGCAAACACCGTGCCGGCGCGCTTGGTCATGACCCAGCCGATGATCATCGCAAACACGAGGCCGCCTAGCCCGCCGAACAGCGGAATGAACGGCAGCGGGATCGGCCAGCCATGCGACACCACCGCATTCATCATGTGGCAGGCCGCGAAGCCGCCGAGGCCGTAATGCACGGCGTGACCGAACGACAACAGGCCGGTCTGGCCGAGCAGGATGTTGTAGGACAGCGCGAACACGATCGCGATGCCGATCAGGCTGAAGGATGTCAGCGAGCCGCCCGACGAGAAGATCATCGGCAGGACGATCAGCACGACGATGCCGATCAGCCAGACGCCGTAGAAGCGCAGGCTTCCGCCGGCAGCATCTGCCGCCGCCTTGGAGGTCGAAGTCGTAGCCGTGGTCATGATTCGCGCGTCCCCATCAGGCCCATGGGGCGTACGATCAGAATGACCACCAGCAGAAGGTACGGAACGATCGGTGCGACCTGCGCGATCGTGACGTTCCAGATGTCGGTGAGGACGGACGGTCCTGCCGACGGATCGAGCGGTCCGAAGGCGCTCGCCAGCGAGCCATCGAGCGCCACTGCGAAGGTCTGCACCAGCCCGATGACGAGCGACGCGATGAATGCCCCCGGCAAGGAGCCGAGGCCGCCGAACACGATAACCACGAACAGGATGGGTCCGAGCGAGGCCGCCATGTCGGACTGGGTCACCAGGGCGGGACCTGCAATGACGCCGGCAAGGGCGGCGAGCGCGCTACCGACCCCGAACACCGCCATGAAGACGCGCCCGACATTATGGCCGAGATGCCCGACCATGTGCGGATGCGTCAGCGCCGCCTGAACGATGAGACCGACGCGGGTGCGTTTCAGCACGATCAGCAGCGCCACGAAAATGATGACCGACACGGCCAGCATGAAGATCTTGTAGGCGGGATAGTTGGTCGAGAAGATGGTGAAGGCCGGGAAATCCAGCAGCGCCGGCACGCGGTAGTCGAGCGGGCTCTTGCCCCAGATCATCGAGACGATCTCTTCGATCGCAAAGGCGAGACCAAACGTCAGCAGCAGCTCGGCGACATGGCCGTGCTTGTGCGTGTTGCGCAAGCCGTAGCGCTCCACCGCCATGCCAATCCCACCAACCAGCAGCGGCGCTACCACCAGCGCCGGCCAGAAGCCGATCCACTTCGTGAGCTGGAAGCCGAAGAAGGCGCCGAGCATGTAGAAGCTGGCATGGGCGAAGTTTAGCACGCCCATCATGCTGAAGATGACGGTCAGCCCGCTCGACAACAGGAAGAGCAGCATGCCGAACAGCACACCGTTCAGGGTCGAAATGACAATGAGTTCAAGCACAGCGCACTCATGGGTATCCGGGGCTCGCTGGTCCCGGTGAACATCGCCCAACCGATCAAATGCATTCCGGCCGCCTTCTCGCGACCGATAGCGGCCGCGGAAAGGCGACGTATTCCCTGATTACGGCCGCGCCATCTTGCAGGTCGTGGAGACCATGGCCTGCGGCGTGTCGATCCTGGAGACCAGATGCCAACCCCAACCGGTGCTCTCCTCGTCGAACGGCTCGCTCTCGGTCAGCTTGCCGAACGAGGAGATGTAGATCGGCTGCAAGAACTGATGATCGTCCTTGCGCATGATGCCCTGGCCACCGTCCAGGACATCGAACTTCAGGTCCTCGAGCGCCGCCGCCACCTTCACGGGGTCGATCGAGTTGGCCTTCTCGGCCGCGGCCTTGAACATCCGCATCTCGTTGACCGCACGCGGATACCACAGCGACAGGTTCACCTTGGCGCGGAAGGCCTTCTCGTAGTCCATCGCGACCTTGTTGCCGGAGTTGGCAAAGCCTTCGGTGATCTGGAAGACTTGCCCATCGAGACCGGTCTGCTTGATGGCGGTCGGGCCACCGGCGCCGCCGGCATAATAAGTGTACCAGTTGACCTTCAGCCCGGCATCGGCTGCGGCCTTGAGCAGCAGCGCGAAATCCTGGCCCCAATTGCCGGTGACGACGCTATCGGCGCCGGACGCCTTGATCTTGGCGATGTAGGGCGAGAAGTCCGTGACCTTCAGCAGCGGATGCAGCTCGTCGCCGACGATCTGGATGTCGGGCCGCTTGGCTCCGAGCATCTTGCGCGCATCGGTGCGAACGGACTGGCCGAACGAATAGTCCTGGTTGATCAGGTACACCTTCTTGATGGAGGCGGTGTCCTTCATGTAGTTGGTCAGCGCTTCCATCTTGATGTCGGAGCTCGCATCCCAGCGGAAATGCCAGTAGCTGCACTTCTCGTTGGTCAGGCTCGGATCGACGGCGGCGTAGTTGAAGTACAGGACTTCCTTGCCGGGATTGCGCGAGTTGTTCTTGGTGACGAAGTCCGACAGCGCCGCGCCCACGGACGAGCCGTTGCCCTGGGTGATGTAGTGAACCCCGGCGTCGATCGCCTTCTGGGCCTGAACCAGGCTCTCTTGCGGATTGGTCTTGTTGTCGAGCGGGACGATCTCGATCTTGTGGCCGAGGATGCCGCCCTTCACGTTGAGCTCGTCGGCCAGATACTGGAATGTCTTCAAGCCACCCTCGCCGACACTGGCGCCGCCGCCGGAGAGCGGATCGATGTAGCCGATCTTGAGGCTGTCCTCGGCCGACGCTGCATGACCAAGCATCGGGACGATCACGGCAATGGCCAAAGTGAGCTTGCGCATTGTTTGTTTCCTCGCTGAATTTCGACTTTAGTCGATAGATGCATGCGCATATTGCTGCGCAATTTCAAACTCCTACTGAGCAGAACGGGCTTTGATTGACAAGCTCGGCAAGGCATGGCTCCGGCTGCCGCTACCGCAAAATGTAAAAGCCGGTGGCCTATCGCGTTTGCAGAAATTTCCGTGACGAGAAATAGGCACCGCGCGGCAACGCCGGTGGGTGCCGGCTACAGGTTACAACAGTCCGCGATCACGGGCAGATCGGGCATGGACCGGGCTCTTACCTCCGCAAAGGAGACGAGCCGCAGGCGCTCCTCATCCCATAAGACCAGCGGCACAGACCGCAGACTCTGGAGCAGGGTCATTCGTCCGACGCCAGCGAGCTGCGGATGATCCCGCAACACATCCGGCAGTCGATAGCAGGGAATTCTGCTGCTGAGATGGTGGATGTGGTGGATGCCGATATTGGCCGTGAACCATCGCAAGACAGTCGGCAAATGGTAGTGGGAACTGCCATGCAGCGCAGCCTCGTGAAAACTCCAGCCTTCGTCATGGGACCAGTACGTGTCCTCGAACTGGTGCTGAACGTAGAACAGCCAGACACCGATCGACGCCGCCAGAATTATGATCGGCAGATGCACAAGCAGGAACGGCCCATAGCCCACCAGGCGGATCATCGCGGCGACGAGAACCGCGATGGCAGCATTTGTGCCCATCGTGCTCAACCAGGGCTTCCAGCCGCCGCGCATCCTCCCGACCGGCAATCGGTGCTTCAGGATGAACAAATATGAAGGACCGACGCCAAACATCACCATGGGATGCCGGTAGAGACGATAGAGCATCCGACGCCATCGAGATTGCGCGAGAAACTCGCGGACGGTCAACGTATCGATGTCGCCAAGACCCCTGTGATCGAGATTGCCGGAGCTCGCATGATGGTGCGCATGATTATGCCGCCAATAATCGTAAGGCGTCAGTGTCACGACACCGATGGCCCGGCCGACCCAGTCGTTCACGACCCGGCTGCGGAAGAACGAGCCGTGTCCGCAATCGTGCTGGATCATGAAGAGGCGGACGAGCAAGCCGGCTGCGGGCACCTCGAGCAGCAAGCCAAGCCAATAGCCATTGTCAAAAGCATTCCAGGCCAGAGCCCAGATGGCCAGCAACGGCACTGCCGTGACTGCCAGTTCGAGGACGCCGCGCGTACTGTCGGGCTCGCGATAACGGCCGAGCAGTTGCGCCAATGCACGGATTTCCGGCATCCTTTGAGCCATATCTAGTCTGCTTTCTGAAAATGCCCGCCCAGGACGGCACGCTTCCCGCGCACGAACGCCTTCGGCAGTGGCTCTGAGGTCGCGCTTCCAAACACTCTCTTATTGATTCGAGCGCGAATGTCCTGCCGAGCAGTATTGCACAATCCAATATCCAACATCCACCCCCGAATTTCCCGGGACAGTACGGCCCACCGCGATTGCAATCAGATGCGGGCTACCCTCCTGTTCCGACGATGCGGGCGGGCGGCGTCGGCCCGCGGCTAGACGCCGAGCGCCTTCCGGTTGAAAGTCCGCAGGAACTGGAGCGACAACGTCCGCACATTCGCGACATTCAGCAGCCACGCGGCGGCGGTGTAGGCGAGGCCGCCCGCAACACTCACGACGATCAGCGACACGAGGCCGGTGCCGCCGACCTGTGCGCGTGCGATGAGGATCGCAGCCGCCATCACTGCTGCCGATGCCGCGACGCCGGCAAGCCGGTTGAGGTCGAACGGCACGGGATGGGCGCGGTGCATCAGCGTGACAGCGACAACGAAGCCGATTGCCTCGGTCGCCAGCGTCGCCAGCGCCGCACCGTAGAGGCCGTAGCCCGCTACCAGTGCGATCATCAACGCCACACTCACAACCAAGGTGAGGAACGACTGCGCCGCCAGCATGAACGGCCGCTCGGCGAGCTGGAAGCTGATCTGCACGTAGAATTGGTTCGCGATGCCGAAGAAGCGGGCGAGCACCAGCGTCGGCAACAGTGCCGACACGCCGGCGCGGAAATCGACGCCGACGAGCGTGCCCGCGACCTGGTCGGATGCGAGCGCAAGCCAGACCGCGACGGGTGCGACGACGACGAGCAGCAGCTCGAGACTCTCGGTCAAGCGCTCCCGCGTCGTCTCGTTGTTCTTTTCCGACAACGAACGAAACACCAGTGGCACGGTGGCTGCGGCGACGCTGGAGGCGATCATGACCATGAACTGGCGCGGCAGATCGGCGGCGACGCCAAAAATACCGGCGGCGTCCCTGCCGAGCAGCCAGGCGACGATGAGCCGGTCGCTGGTCGAGTAGAGCGCAACCGAGAGCCCGGCCAGCGTTAGCGGCAGGCCGTAGCGCGCCAGCTGCATGAACTGGCTGCGCTGAAAGCGCGCGATCTTCGTGCGATCGCCAACGAGGTTGAGAATGATGCCGGTCAGCGAGCCCAGGCCGAACGCCGCGAGCAGGCCCATGCCGCCCCAGCCAAGCCAGATCCCGAGCAGGCCGAAGCCCACGCTCGACACGCTGCGCACGATCGAGATCGCCGCGAAGCGATAGGGGCGCAATTTGGCACGCTCGAACTCCTGGCCGACATCGACCGCATTCGACATGATCGCGACGAACATGCTGGCGAGCACCAGCTCGACGCTGACATCGCCGCGGAACAGGAACACCAGCGGGGTCGCGGCGCACATGGCAACGACCGTCAGCGCGAATGCGACCATCGCCGTGCCGCGAAAATCAACCTCCGACGACATCGCCTGGTAGCGTGACACCGACAGCTTGATCCAGGCGAAGAAGATCGCCCCCAGAATGCCGGCAATGCTGATGCCGACGACATAGACGCCGTACTCCGCCGGCGTCAGCAGCCGCGTGTAGGCGGTGACCGCGAAGAAGCCCACCGCCGCGGGCAGGATGTAGGCAACGAGATAGATGGAGAAATGGCGATTCAGCATGCGTGCACGGCACCGGCGGCCTTGAAATCGAGCGGCCGTTAATCAGTTGGACTTTGGCTTGACGATCGAAGGCTTGACGATCGGACTGCGCCGCAGCATCTCCCAGGATAGTCATTTAAGTCTGCAGAACGGCCGCCGAATGGGGTGGCCTCCCCGGTTTCGCGCGTTAGCGTTAAATTTGCCCTGTCCTTGTACGGACCGACCCGATCACCGAAAAGAAACCATGATTTCAAGGCGTCGCCCGGCTTTCTCTTAATATGGACGTGACTGACATGGACGTTGCCGAGCGTGTGCGGGCAAACCCCGCCTCCGTGCCCCATGGCGGGACGGATGCGTCTCTGGTCCCGGCCGCCCCCGCCGACCGGGACGAGCGGATGACGCTCAACCTGTTCTTCGAGGAGCGGGACGACCGCTGGTTTCCGGGCGACCGCCACATCCGGCCGCTGCTGCGGCGGATGCTGCTCGGCAAGTCCTGGATCAGCGGCCAGCGGCGCGTGTTCCTCAATCTCCGTGCCGGGCTCGACCGGGTCGGGATCCGCTATCGCGTCAACGACTACGGCTACATCCGCAAGCATCCGGACGAGCTCGCCTGCATCATCGGGCGTCCCTTCGTGCTCGACTGGTTCGCCTGGCAAAACCCGCTTTTGCTGGGGGTCGCCATGTACAACCACCCCGTGGATGCACCGGAGCATCTGAAAGACTTGCACAAGAAGACGATTTTGGTGCCCTGCGACTGGTACGCGGAGATGTGCCGGCCGTACTGGCCGCATGTCGAGGTCTGGCCGGTCGGCATCGAAACCGATGTGTGGACCGAGACCGCCGCCGAGCAGAAGAGCGTCGATGTGCTGCTCTATGACAAGGTGCGCTGGGAGCACGAGCGCTACGGGAGCGAGCTGATCGAACCGATCCGCCGGCATCTCGAAGCCAGCGGCCGCTCGGTCGAGGTGATCCGCTACGGTCACTACAAGGAAGACGACTACAAGGCGGCGCTGGCGCGCTGCCGCAGCATGGTGTTCCTCTGCGAGCATGAGAGCCAGGGCATCGCCTGTCAGCAGGCGCTGTCGAGCGGCGTGCCCGTGTTCGCGTGGAATCGCGGCGGGCCGTGGCAGGATCCGGAGTATTTTCCGGACAAGGTGAGATACGAAGGCGGCGTGTCGTCGGTGCCCTATTTCGACGCACGTTGCGGCCGCACGTTCATGGACGCGAACGGCTTCGTCGCCGGCTGGAGCGGCTTCTGGTCGCAGGTCAGCGCGGCCGACTTCGCACCTCGCGATTATGTGATGGACAATCTGACGCTCGAAAAGGGCGCGCTTCACTATTACGGGATCGCTGAGGCGGTGCAGCGTCAGGCGCGCTGACAAGACCGTTCGCGAAAGTTAACCCAACAACAGGAAACCGCGGCGTCGCAAGGCGCCGCTTGGTACATTGGCGCGTTGGTTCCGAAAGGGCGGCCGCCACGTGATGAAGCTCGACAGACGCGAATTTCTCCTCGGCAGCGCCGCAACGCTCGCAGCGGGCGTATCGGCGTCAGCACTTCCGGTGTCGAAACTTGCGCAGCGCCGTCCGGGCTATGGCGCCGCCGCCACGCTCTGGGACCTGCAGGCTGATCCGCGGCTCGGCGAGGCCATCAGCACCTATTGTACGCAGGTGGTGCCGGTGCTCGAACTGAAATGGCCGATGCTGCGGCCGGACGCGCACACGTTCGCCTTCGAGCGCGCCGATGCCATCTATGATTTCGCCCAGAAGAACGACCTGACCATGCGCGGCCACGCGCTCGCCTGGTATCACGACATTCCGGACTGGACCAAGCAGATCAAGGATTCGAAAGGCGTCGAGCGCGCCTATGTCGATCACATCAACACCGTCGTCTCCTACTACAAGGACAAGCTGACCTCGTGGGACGTCGTCAACGAGCCCATCCCTGACAATCCCAAAAGCGTCACCGACCGGCGCGACACGTTCTGGACGCAGCATCTCGGCGACCGCTGGATTCCGCTCGCCTTCCGCGCCGCTGCCGCGGCCGATCCCTACGTCAAGCTCGCGATCAACGAATACGATATCGAGTCGGCGAAGGACTCGTTCATCGCCAAGCGCGCCGCCTACCGCAACCTCATCATGAATCTGCTCGACCAGGGCGCGCCCCTGCACGCGGTCGGACTGCAATCGCATCTGCATGCCGAGCTCGAGATCGACACCCATGGGCTCGCCGAGTTTGTCACCGAGCTCCGCGCGTGGGGCCTGGAGGTCTACGTCACCGAGCTCGACGTCGACGATCAGAAGCTGACGGGAAGTGCTTCGGAGCGCGATGCCATCGTCGCCAAGCGTGTCGACGATCTGCTGACGGCGATTGCGACCAGCGGACCGGCACGCTCGATCCTGACCTGGGGCATCTCCGATCGTTACAGCTGGATCAACGGCACCTTCGCCCGCAGCGACAAGCAGCCGAACCGCCCGCTGCCGCTCGACGGCGAGTTCAAGCCGAAGCCGTTCATGGACGTCATCAGCAAGTTCACGAAGGACCTGTGAGGCTTTGCCTAAGCATGATCTTTTCGGAAAACCGCTGCACACTTTTCCGGATCATGCTTTAGCCGGTTTTGGGCGTCTCGAAAGCGGTCGTGTCGCCCATGTGGTCGGGAGACAGGCTGGGACCGCGGCGGTCGCGCGAATTCAGGCGGAAGACGTCGCGGATGTCGTCAATCGAGGTCGACGAATAGGACTGGATGCAGAGCGCGACCTGCTCTGGCGATGCGGCGGCCATCAAGGCTTCGATCGCCGCGCGATCGAGGCGGGTGTCGTCCCAGTGCGAGACGGCGATACTGTCTTCGCTCACTCGGTGTGCCGCCAGATGTTCCGGCGAGTTCGCGACGAAGTTTCCATACAGCAGGTACTCGGAGAATTTCTTCTTCCGGCACAGCGCCAAGGCCCAGCTGAGGCCCGTCGCCGACTTGATGGCGCCGGTCATCGCGCGCGCGGCGTCCTTGTCCCAGACCAGCGCGTTGCCGACATAATCGTCCGCCGGGAAGGCGCGCTCCTTGATACCGAGAAGCTGATCGACGGTGCGGAGCCACAGCACATGCAGGGGATGGTCGGCGTCGATTCCCTTGCGCGTGACGAACAGCGGCGTTTTCTCCGCACCGGCATATTGGCCGACGTCGAACTCGCGGAAGAACAGATTGTCCGAGTCGAGAATACAGACGCGCTGCTCGGGTCCATTGAGCACGCCGGCGATCTTCAGGATCTGCTGGATGTGCCAGCCATGGACAGGCGATGACAGCAGCGACAGCCAGACACGGCGATTGCTGATGAACTGGAGCGACGGCGGCAACGCCCACAGCCATTTCGGCAGGTAACGCGAGGCCGGAACGATGACGCGCTTGTCGGACGCAAACCGCTCGAACAGCGGCACGTCCTCATCGTTAACGAGAACATAATGCCGCGTGTAACCCGTCAACCAGGTGTCGATGCTCTCGCTCAGCAGCGAGAAGCGCTCGATATCCTTGGCATAGCTAGCAGTCAGCAGGGCAACGGAATGCATGATACGTGCTCAAATGGCCATCGAAACAGACTCATACAAGCGACGGAAGACGTTGGAAACTTCGATTCGTAATCAAGGTAAAATGAAACGAATCGTTAGCCATCCGACGGCAGCCCCTGCGCGATGCCGCGAAAGCGTAGCGGCGCCAGTGACGATGCGCGCTGCCACCAATCGGCGACGCGATCGTCAAGCGCCGTCCCCCCGCGGCCCTGGCCGGGAAAGATCCGGATCTGCTGCACCGCCTCGGCCTCGAATCCCTTGCCCTTGCGTGTGATCTTGAGGGCGGCACCTTCGCGGTCCCGCTGCGTCAGCGGCACCAGCAGGCGGCCGTGCGGGCGGAGCGATTGAAGCCAGAGCGGTTGCGGATGCGAGAAGCCGGCATGCACGATGATGATGTCAGCGGGCTCGCTGATATTGAGGCAGCCGTCGCTGTTGATAACCTCGACATTCCGATAGGCACGAAGACAGGTCGCGGCACGCACCGCGAGCCGCTCGTCACACTCGATCGCATGCACCCTGCCGTTCGGGCCAACGATCTCTGAGAGGATCGCCGAGAAATAGCCGAGCCCGCAACCGATCTGGACCACGCGATCCTTCTCCCCGACGCCGAGCAAATCGATGAAGTGCGCCCACAGGCTCGGCAGTCCGGTGTCGAGCTTACGGCGCGCGTCGATCGCAACCAGCACATTGTCGTAGAGATGGACGGGGTCGGCGTCGGGCGTCAGTCGGTATTTGCGCGCCGTCTCGCTCTTGATGCGCCAGGGCCCCTTCGCCAGAAAATTTTCGCGCGGCACCGCCGCCAGGGCTGCAAGCAGGCGCGGCGAGGAGAGTCGTTCCCGCTTCGCAATCAGCTCGACGTAGCGCGCACGGGCGGCGGGCAGATCGCTCATTTCACCGGATCGGCCTGACGAGCCGGTGTGTCGCCACCGATCTCGTGCACGAGCTGCATGGCCAGCTTCAGGTCCGGCGTCAGGAATCCCTCGTTGAACTTGCCGACGATCGGCACGAGCAACAGACTGGCGTGTTCGCGCTTGCCGGCGTCGTGCGACAGCCGTGCGAGGCTGACGGCAGTTCTGAGCTCCCAGGACAACGCGCCCTGCTTGCGCGCGGTCTCGAGCGACAGTTCGAACAAATCTTCGGCCTCCTGCACCGAAGTCGGATTGCCGTCCGACAGGGTGATCTCGCCTTGCAGGCGATAGACTTCCGCCAGATAGGAGTGATCGCCGGTCCGTCTTGCGGTCGCAAGCGCACCGTCCAGCGCGCGCAAGGCGGCATCGCGCATGCCGACCTTGGCATAGGCCTCCGCCAGCAGGCAGCGGAACCAGCAGCCGGCGAGCCAGGAATCCATCGCCTCGTATTCGTCGAGGCCGAACCGCATCTGGCTGATGCCCTCGTCGGCCTCGCCGAGCTGCGCCAGCGCCCAGCCGCGCAGGATCGTGGCCTGCTGCTTCCAGTGCAGGAAATTGTGCTCGGTGGCGATGATCATGGCGCGGTTGGCGTGGTCGCGCGTGCCCTCGATATCGCGCAGATGCTGGCAGAGATAGGCGCCGAACACCAACGCAAAGGCGAGCGAGAAGGGATGGCGGATCTTCTCCGCATGCAGGATCGCCTGCTCGCTGTGCTGCCGCGCCGCGTCAGGCTGGCCGAGGAACCACAGGAGATAGCCGAGGTAGGACAGCGAGACGACGCCGGGATCGGTGCCGTGCCGCTCCATCAGGTCGGAGTGCAAATCGGGGCTGTAGAGATTGATGCAGCGGTGCAGATGATGCTGCGCGGCGGCGAAGCGCCCGCGATAGAGCATGGTCATCGCGATCGAGCGGTGCGCCTCGATCAGATAGCCGGTCTGCTGCGCCGGCTGCGCCCGTTCGTTGAGCCGCTCGCGCTTGGCGAATTTCAACAGCTCGACGCTGAGATCATGCGCGCGGGTGAGATCGGCGCGGATGAAATGGCAGACCCAGAGCCCGCGGGTGGCGGCAAAAGCCTTCTCGTCGTCGTCGAGCTGCTGGCCGAGCTCGAGGGCGCGGATGTAGTTCTCCTCGACCTCTTGCACCGCGTAGCCCTTGGCGGCGATCAGCGCGTTGCCGAGCGCGATGCGCACCTCGAGCTCCATCTCGTCGGCGCCCTGCATGCGGGCATTGGCCTGCACCACGCTCAAGCCGCGGCGCAGATGGCCGATGGCCTCGAGATTGGCGCCGCTCTTGGCCGCCTGCTTGCCGGCCTTGAGCCAGAAGCTCGCCGCGCCCTCGCTCTGGCCGGACTCGGTGAGATGGTGGGCCAGCAGCTCCGGCTCGCGCTCGGTCTTCTCCGGATACATCTCGGCGAGCACCTGGGCGATGCTGGCATGCAGCTTGCGTCGCTCGCTGTGCAAGAGGCTGGCATGCGCCGCGTTCTGGATCATCACGTGCTTGAAGGAGTAGAGCGCGTCCGGCGGATGGCCGCGCCGCATGATCAGGCCCGCCTCCTCCAGATGCGTCAGCGCCGCTTCGATCTGCTCCGCAGGCGTGTTGGCGACCGCATGCAGGGTCTCGTAGGAGAACTCGCGGCCGATCGTGGCGCCGATCTGCGCGATCCGCTTGAACGGCCCCATCCGGTCGAGACGCGCCATCAGCGAGTCCGTCAGCGTCGCCGGGATCGCGAGTTGCCGCCACGGGCCCGACAGAACGTAGCGGCCATGCCGCTCGGTCAGGAGGTCGGACTCGAGAACCGTCTTGGTCAGCTCCTCCAGGAACAGCGGCACGCCGTCGGTCTTGACGATGATCTCCTCGATGACCTCCTTGGGTAGCTCGCGCCCGGCGACACGCTCGACCAGCGTCGCGCGCAACGGCCGGCTGAGCCGGTTCAGCACGAGAGTGGTAATGTGCGAATGCGCGTTCCAGCTCGGCTGGAATTCGGAGCGCGCGGTGATGATCGCAAGGATCGGCCGGTTCTGCACCCGGTCGACGACGAGGTCGACCACCTCGCGGGAGGTCGGATCGATCCAGTGCAGATCCTCAAAGGCCATCACCAGCGGCATCTCGCGCGCGAGGCCCAGGAAGTGATTGACCAGTGCCGCGACGGTCGCGTCCTTCTGCTGCTGCGGCGACAGGTCGAGCGGCGGATAGCGCTCGCCGGTCGGGATCGACAGTAGCGCGGCAAACAGCGGCGCGACCTGCTCGATATCGCCGTGCGCGGCGGCAATTGCATTCTCCAGGCTTGCCAGCGACAGCGCGGACACATCCTCGCGATCGAGGCCGAGGGAAAACTTGAGCTGCTCGACGAACGGATAGAAGGCGGTGGAGGTGTAATAAGGCGAGCACTGGAACGAAACCTGTCCGTGGCGGTCGCCCGCGATCCGCTCAAAAATCTCCTGGATGATGCGCGACTTGCCGATGCCGGGCTCGCCGAACTTGACGACGACCTGGCCGTCGCCCTCCTTGACCTGCTGCCAGCGTCCCATCAGCAGCGCGATTTCCTCCTCGCGGTTGACGAGCGGGGTCAGGCGCGTGCCCATGGCGGCCGCAAAGCGGGTCTCCACCCGCGTGGCGCGCACGACGTGCCAGGCCTGGGTCTTCTCCGAGATGCCCTTCAGCGCGTGGGCGCCGAGATTGCGGTAATCGAACTTCCCCTTCAGCAACGACTGCGTCGAGGAGGAGATCACCACGCCGTTGGGCGGCGCCAGCGCCTGCAGGCGCGCGGCCAGATTGACGGTTTCGCCGACCGCGGAATCGCGCTCTTCGGTGCCCTGGCCGACGAGGTCGCCGACCACGACGAGGCCGGTCGCGATCCCGATACGGACGGCGGGCGCGTGGCTGAGCGCGCCGCGCGGCTCGATCGCACGCGCCGTCGAGAGCACCCGCACGATCTCGAGCCCGGCGCGCACCGAACGCTCGGCGTCGTCCTCATGCGCGGTCGGATAGCCGAAATAGACCAGAATGCCGTCGCCGACGAAGCGGGCGGCAAAACCCTCGTAATGCTTGACCACGCGCACGCAGGTCTCGCGAAAGCTCGCGATCATGTCGCGCACGTCTTCCGGATCGAACTGGGCGGAGAGCGCGGTGGAATCGACCATGTCGCAGAACATGGTAGTGAGCTGACGCCGCTCGGCACCGACCTCGGTGCGGGTCGGCGGGTGCGCCGGCGCGGCCGGCGCCTCCGCCGTCTCGGCCTGGAACAGCGACGCGGTCGCCCGCCGCAGCCGCTTGCGATCGCCAAGCGGCAATCCGAGCTCGGCAAGATCAGCCTCGGTCAGGTCCCCCATGACATCGAGATCGAGGCGGTGTTGCGCGAACAGATCGGTGTAGTGGCCGAGACCGATGCCTTCGAGCCAGCGCTTCAACCCGACATCCGTCCCCGGCTCTTTCTCCAGCATGGTGATCCCGCCCGACACTCCCCCCGCCGAAAGGCTTAAGGTCCCTCAACCACAGATTTTGGGACCAAAACTTCACCTCGGACTGGACGCGTTCCCTAACTCTTGGGAAGAATAGCCCAATCAGATCAAAAGGGAATGGCATTGTCGGAGATTGCGTCCGGGGCGGGAGAGGGATCGGCAGACGCGGGCGCCGAAACCAATACGTTTGCCCATATCGGCGGCCTTCTCGCCTTCCATGCGCGAACGATGCCGGCGGCGCCCGCCCTGCTCGCCCCTGGCCGGCCGCCTCTGAATTATGGTGCGCTCGGCGCCAGGATCGCGCATCTCGTCCAAACGCTGCGCGGGCTCGGCGTTGCACCTGGCGACCGGATTGCCGTTGCGCTGCCGCGCGGGGCCGACAGCGCGCTGGCTCTCATCGCGGTGGCATCAAGCTGTGCCTGCGTCCCCGTCAACCCGGACCTGACGGCGGATGAGCTGCAACGTTATTTCAGCGAATTGAAGCTGACGGCGCTGGTCACCCGGGCCGATATGAACTCGCCGAGTCGCGACGTCGCCAGGGCGCTTGATATCGCGATGATCGACTTCGTTCCGGGACCTGAGACGGATCTCGGCGGCTGTGCGTTCATCGGACCGACGATCGGTCCGGCCTGCGCGAACGGCGCCGCGAGTGCCGAGGATGATGCCTTCATCCTGCTGACGTCAGGCACAGCAGCGCGGCCCAAAATGGTACCGCTCACGCATCGCAATGTGTGTCTCTCGGCGCAAAATGCCGGCCGCGTGCTGTCGCTCACATCGCACGATCGCCTGCTGAATGCCTTGCCGCTGTTTCACGCCCATGGCCTGATCTCCGGTCTCCTGACCGCGCTCGCCGCGGGCTCCAGCGTGATCGCGACCGGCGGTTTCGACGCACCGTCCTTCTTCGGCTGGATGCGGGACCTGCAACCGACCTGGTACACGGCGGTGCCGACCATTCACCGCGCCCTGCTGACGGCCGCGGAAGCCAACCCGGAGCGCGCCCGCGCGTCATCGCTGCGCGTAATCCGCTCGGCCTCGTCCTCGCTTGCGCCCGCGATCCTGAACGGGCTGGAGACGATGTTCGGCGTGCCCGTGCTGGAAACCTACGGCATGACTGAAGCGGCCTCGCAGATTGCCGCCAATCCGTTCGAGCTGCGCAAGATCGGATCGGTCGGCCGTGCCGCAGGTCCTGAGATCGCCATCATGGACGAGACAGGCCGCGCGCTTGCAAGCGGCGAGCGTGGCGAGATCATGCTGCGCGGAGCGAACATGAGCCGCGGCTATTATAATGACGAGGCGGCGACGCAGGCCGCGTTTCGCGACGGCTGGTTCCGGACCGGCGATCTCGGCTATCTCGATGCCGACGGCTATCTCTTCATCGTCGGCCGCATCAAGGACGTCATCAACCGCGGCGGCCAGAAGGTGTCGCCGCTGGAGGTGGAAGAGGTTCTGCTGGCGCACCCTGCGGTGCTGGAAGCCGGCGTCTTTGCCGTTCCCCACGCAAAACTCGGCGAGAACGTCGCCGCCGTCGTGGTGCTGCGGGACAATTCCGAGGCGACCTCCGACCAGTTGCGCCAGTTCGCGCGCAAACGTCTCGCCGCCTACAAGGTGCCAAGCCTGATCCGCAGCGTGGCGGCGCTGCCGAAAGGCGCCAGCGGCAAGGTCAAGCGCAACGCGCTGGCCGACCTGATTTCGGCGTCCCATGATGACGACGAGACGCAGCTGCCGCGCAACGCGCTGGAGACCCAGCTCGCGGAGATCTGGGCCAATCTTCTGGAGCTTCCGAAAGTAGGCGTCGATCAGGATGTCTTTGCGCTCGGCGCGGACTCGCTCGCGGTCACGCAGATGCGCTCGCGCCTGCGCGAGCGCTTCAACGTCGACTTCTCGTTCGAGGACATTTTCGATTGCGCCACGGTCGGCGCTCTTGCAGCCCGGCTCGAGACCACGGCGCATCGGGATGCGACGCTGCCGGCTTGGCGCCCGGCGGCTTCTGAAGGAGATGCGCCGCTGTCGTTCCAGCAGCAGCGGATGTATGTGCTCTCGCGGCTCGATCCGACACGCTACAATTATAACGTGGTCGAGGTCGCGCTGCTCAAGGGGCAGGTCGATATCGCTGCGCTCCAGGCGAGCCTCGGTGCGATTTGCGCGCGCCACGAGGCACTGCGCTCGGTCTTCGTCGAACGCGAGGGCGAGCCCGTGCAGCGCGTGCTTGACGCACCGCCGCGGTTCGAGCGGATCAAGCTAAGACCCTGCCCTCCGCACCGGCGGGCTGAGGTCGTCAGGCGCGAGGCGCTCAAGCTGGCGCAATATCCGTTTGACCTCGCCCGCGAGCCACCGCTGAAGGTCACGCTGCTTTCGTTCGACAAATCCAGCCATGCGCTGGTGGTCAATGTCCATCACCTCGTCACCGATGGCTGGTCACAGCGGCTGTTCTGGGAGGCGCTCGCCGCCGGATATTCCCCCGCTCGCAAAGGGAGCACGACGATGCTGCCCTCGCCCGGCTTCCAATATCGCGACTTTGCGCGCTGGCAGCTGAGCTGGGCGCAGACACCGATGGCGAAGGAGCAGCTCGATTACTGGCGAACCCAGCTCGACGGCGTCACCACGCTGCCGCTGCGGGCCGACCGGCCGCGGCCGGAAGTCTGGAGCGGTCACGGCGCCCGTCACTATTTCGAATTCTCAAGAACCCTTTCGGCCGACATTCGCGCACTGAGCCAGGACCAGGGCGTGACGCCCTTCATGGCGCTGCTCGCGGTATTCCAGTGCCTGCTGTTCCGCCATACCGGACATGAGGATGTCGCGACGGGCTCGCTGATCGCGAACCGCAACCAGATCGAAAGCGAACGGCTGATCGGGCTGTTTGCCAATACGCTGATCCTGCGCAACGATTTCGGTGGCGACCCGACCTTTGGCGAGATGCTGCGGCGGGTGCGCCGGGTCACGCTCGATGCCTATCGCAACCAGGATCTTCCGATCGAGGAAGTCCTGCGCGCGTTGCAGATCGCGCGAAGGAGCGACGGCAATCCGCTGTTCCGGATCATGTTCATCCTCCAGAATGCGTCGATCGAGGCGGCGCGCTTCCCCGGCCTGTCGACGCGGCGGCTGGAGATCGACCCGGAAGTCGCGCGCTTCGATATCACGCTCGAGCTGGTCGAGGCCGAGGGCCGCTTCACCGGCTTCTTCGAATACGCCACCGATCTGTTCGACGCAGGTACGATCGAGGGCATGGCGGGTCAGTTCAAGACCCTGCTCAAGGCCGCCATCACCAATCCCGAGCAGCGCATCTCGCGTCTGCCGCTGCTCACCGACGCGGAACGCCGGCTGTTGCCGACGAAAGGCCGGCCTGCCAATTTCGCCACGCGCGGAAATCTATGCGAACGCTTCGAGCGGCAGTCAAAGAAGACGCCGAACGCCGTGGCGATATCCGACGGAGTTCTGTCCCTGAGCTATCGCGAACTGGCGCGCCGCAGCCAGGCGATCGCGCGCTGGCTTGCCCGCGAGGGCGTCGGCACCGAGACCGTGGTCGCGCTGCTTGCCGATCGCGGGCCCGACCTGCTCGCGGCGATGATCGCGGTGCAACGCGCGGGCGCGGCCTTCCTGAACCTCGATCCCGAGCAGCCACCCGCGAGGCTCGCAACCATCCTCGGATCGAGCTGCGCAAGCGTGCTGCTGACGGGGCGCGCCCAGTCCGCCATGGTCGACACGCTGCTCGAGCCGTTGGTCGCGCGCATCCAGGTCGCCGAGATCGAGGATGCGATGGCGCTGGAATCGACCAAGCCGGCCCGCGCGGCACGGCGCGCAAGCGCGAGCCTTGCCTATCTCATCTATACGTCCGGTTCTTCCGGTGCGCCGAAGGGCGTCATGATCGAGCAGCGCGGGCTGTCGAACCATCTGGCGTCGCTCATCGCCGAGCTCGGCCTCACGGGCAAGGACGTGGTCGCACAGACCGCACCGCAGAGCTTTGTGATCTCTGTCTGGCAGTTCCTCGCCGCTCCCATGGTCGGCGCACGTGTCCATGTCTGCGGCAATTCGGTCGTGCAGGATCCGATCCTGCTGGCGCGGGAGATCGAACGCGAGGGCATCACGGTGCTCGAGATCGTCCCCTCGCTGCTCCGCGTCATCCTCGAACGCCTCGGCGAGGCACCGATGCTGCGCGCCTTTGCGAAACTGCGGCTGCTGATCTCGACCGGCGAGCCACTGCCCGTCGAGCTCTGCCGCGCCTGGTTCGTCCGCTGCCCGAAGGTGCCGCTGATCAACGCCTACGGCGCCTCGGAATGTTCTGATGACGTTTCCCTGCACCGGCTGACCAGGGCGCCGGACACGGCGGCGACCAATGTCCCGGTCGGCGCGCCGCTGCCCAACACCCAAATCTATGTGCTCGATCATGGTCTGGAGCCGCAGCCGATCGGCGTGGTCGGCGAGCTTTGCATCGGCGGCGCCGGCGTCGGCCGCGGCTATATCAACGATCCCGCCCAGAGCCGGCAGCGCTTCATCCCCGATCCGTTCGCACGCGCGCAAGGCAGCCGGCTGTACCGCACCGGCGACCTCGCCCGCCGCCGCGCCGACGGGACCATCGAATGCCTCGGCCGCGCCGACCTTCAGGTCAAGGTCCGCGGCTATCGCATCGAGCTCAAGGAGATCGAGGCTGCGCTTGGCGACCATGCAGGCGTCCGCGCCGGCATCGTCGAGCCGCGCCGCGACGCCAATGGCGATGTCAGGCTGATCGCCCATGTCGTAGCCAAATCGGGCAGCCGGATCAGCGCCAGCGAGCTGCGCGACTTCCTCAAGAGCCGGCTGCCTGTGCATGCCATCCCGTCGGCCTTCCTGTTCCTGGATCAGATTCCGCTCAATGCCCACGGCAAGCTCGATCGCTCCGCCCTGCCAGCGCCGGCACAAGAGAGTGCAGGGACGGAAGCCGCCGTGCCGGCCCGCCGCTTCACCGAAAAGGTGCTGTCCGACATCTGGATCGATCTGCTGAAGGTCGAGAGCCTCGGCGTCACCGACAATTTCTTCGACCTCGGCGGCCATTCGCTGCTCGCGGGCCAAGCCATGGCGCGCGTGGCCCGTGCGCTCGGGGTCTCGCTGCCGATCAAGACCATCTTCGAGGCGCCGACGATCGAGGAGCTCGCCCGGCGGGTCGACGAGGCCGTGACCACGAAACCGCAAAAGCCCGCGGCCGGCGTGCCACGCCTCGCCGACAGCGGACCGCCCACGCTGTCGATCGCGCAGGACCAGATGATGCGAATTGAGCAGAACCTGCCCGATCTGCCGCTGTTCAACCTGCCCTTCGCTTTCCACCTCGAAGGCCCGATCGATCCGCGCAGGCTGGCGCAGGCCATCGACGACATCGTGCGCCGCCACGAATCGTTACGCACGGCGTTCGACTGGAATGGCGAGGAGCCGGTCAGCCGGATCGTCGCGCCCGCCGCGCTCGGTCCGGTTCTGACCGTCGAGACCATCGGCGACGGGCGGCCCCACAACAACAAGCGCCGCAAGGCGCTCGAGCTCAGGAAGATCGAGCTCCTGATCGCGCAGGAGGCATATACTCCTGTCGACGCCGCCCGGGCGCCGCTGCTGCGGGCGCGGCTGCTGCGGCTGCACGCCGAGGATCACATTCTGCTGCTGACGCTGCACCATGCCATCGCCGATGGCTGGTCGATCGGCGTGCTGTTCGAGGAACTGTCCAACCGCTACGCCGCGCTGGCAGGCCATCCGTCGGCGCCCTTGCCGAAGATGCCGCTCGCGTTCTCCGACGTCGCACGCTGGCAGCGCTGGTGGTGCGGCACTGAGGCGGCCCGCCACCAGGCCCTCGACTGGAGCGAGGCATTGCGCGGTTCAGCCCCCCTGTTTGACGGTGAGGCGCGGCCGGGCGCGTCGACCGGCCATCATCCCCTCAGCCTGGAGCGCGACCTGGTCGCCCGCCTCACCGCCTATGCGCGACAGCACAACGCAACGCTGTTCATGTGCCTGCTCACTGGCCTGAAGGCCCTGCTGCTGGCGCGGACCGGACGCACGGACATCTCGGTCGCGACCGCCATGGCCAATCGCGCCCAGCCGGACATCGAGGGGATCGTGGGCCCGTTCGAGAACACCGTGATCGTCCGCAGCCGAATTACACCGGATCTGTCGTTCACGCAGGCCTTGGACCGCGTGCGCCAAAGCGTGCTCGAGGCGCATGCCCGGCAGGAGCTGCCGTTCAACATCCTGGCCGACCATCTGGAGCAGGAGGGCATCGATCCGGCTTCGCTGCTCCAGGTCTATTTCACGCTGCAAAATCCGCTGCGCCAGCCGCTCGAGCTGCCTGATGTCGCAGTGCGATCGATCGGAAATGTCGCGCGCGAGGGCCAGCCGGTACTGCCGGTCGACCAGACCTGGCTGTCGCTGATGCTCAAGGAGCGCCTGACCGGGATTACAGGTTCGTCCAATTACAAGGGCGAGCTGCTCGACGGCGCCATGGTCGGCGCCTGGATGGAGGATCTCGTTGCGCTGCTGAGGGCCGCTATCACGCAGCCCAATGCGCCACTCGACCGGCTGCTCGCCCGCCGGGCGGCTTGACCGGCTGTTAGCCACGCCGAACGCTGGTTCACTCGCAAGAGCTGTGAATGACCAAGTTGCATCTTGATTCTTTGGCGCTTGCCGCGCAAGATTATTCCTGCGTTTTTGATTTGGACGATTATTTTCAACCGGGGGAGTGTCATTATGGGTTTCATCAAATTTACCAAGGGTACCTCGCTGAGCGACAAGGACCGCAAGGCCCTGCAAAAGCTTCTCTCTGACGAGAAGAAGAAGCTCCAGTCCGCTCTAAAGGACGTCGACACCAGCCTTTCGATGCTGGGCGGCAAGAAAGCCAAGAAGAAAAAGTAAGACTTGTCGGCCGGGACGGCCGCACGAATCTTCAAGTTCATTTCCAAATTTAGGCCGCTCGCCTGTCGAGTTGGGGTCTCGCACAAGCTTGAACCTGTAAACCGGCCAGCAATCGACAAGAATTTGCCTGAGTGGACCGCTAGAAGCGGTCGGCTCAGTTGCTTCCTGTTTGGTTGATTCTTCGGTCAGGGCCGGATTTGGCCTCCGCCTGACGCTATGGGCCCAATTGATGGCAGACGACGAAATTGAACTGTTTGTCGGACTGATCGAGAGCATCGAGACGCCGGGCGCGGTCGAATCGTGCCGGCGGCTGCTCTCCGTCGACGAACGGATACGCGCCGACCGCTTCATGTTCGAGCGGCATCAGCGGCAATATATCTTCGCGCACGCGATGTTGCGCCTGGCGCTCTCGCACGCGGCCCCCGAGATCGAGCCGACCGACTGGTCGTTTTCGACCGGCCGCTACGGGCGGCCCTTTGTCGCGGCGCCCGCGACTTCGACGGCACTGCATTTCAGCCTGTCCCATGCCGACGGCTGCGTAGCTTGCGTCGTCTCGAAGCACGAGACCGTCGGCGTCGACGTCGAGACCGTGTCGCGGCGCGTCGCGCCACTCTCCACCGCGCTTCGCTTCTTTGCGCCGGAGGAGGTCGAGACGCTGCGCGGACTGCCGGAGCCCGCCGCGATCGAGCGCTTCTTCGACTATTGGACGCTGAAGGAAGCCTATCTGAAAGCCAGGGGTTTTGGGCTCAACCTGCCGCTCGACGCATTCGCGATGCAGGTGTCGCGAGAGGCGATCGAGATCAGCTTCAAGCCCGATATCTCCGACGATCCGGCAGGTTGGCACTTCTCGCTGTGCTCGCCCTCGCCCTCGCATCGCCTGGCGATCGCCGACGGCTCCGGTGCGGCCGGCGGCCTTCGCATCACCCGCAACGCCTGGCCGCTCCGGGAAGCGGCGGAATGATTCCGGCGCGGCTGCGCGTCTTTCCCGCGATCTCGCGCAACCGCGATCCCCAAAAATATGTCGGCGAGCTGATGCGGGTGGCGGAGTTCGCCGACCGCAACGGTTTCGAAGGCATTCTGCTGTTCGAAGGCAATGACGTCTTCGTCGAGCCCTGGGCGATGGCCCAGCACATCCTGGCCGCGACGACGCGATCTTCGCCGCTGATCGCCGTCAATCCGGTCTACATGCACCCGTTCACAGCGGCGAAGTTCGTGTCGTCCTTTGCGCAGCTCTACGGCCGCAAGGTCTATCTCAACATGATCACAGGGACCGCAATCAGCGACTTGGAGGGACTTGGCGACGAGCAACCGCATGCCGACCGCTATGTCCGGCTCGGCGAGTTCGTCGCACTGATGCGCGAGCTGCTCGCGAGCCAGCGCCCGGTCAATCTCGAGGGTCGGTTCTACCGCGCCAGCAATCTGCAACTCCGGCCGCGCTTGCCGGCCGAGCTGATGCCGGAATTCCTGATCGCGGGGCAATCGGAAGCGGCGCGGCGCGTCGCAGAGGAGACCGGCTGCATCAAGATGCAGATGCTCCCGCCCGAACTCGATCGCGGTCTCAACGCCCCCGGAATGAATTTTGGCATCTTCGCGCGCGAGAGCAGCGAGGAGGCGCGGCAGGCGGCGAAGGCCCGCTTCCGCGACAACCCTGATAACCGCGAGCTGCTCGCGCTTACGGTGGAGAATTCAGATTCCGTCTGGAAGCGACGATTGTACGAAGGCCAGACCGGCGAGCTCCACGACAATGGCTATTGGCTCTTGCCGTTCCTCACCTTCCAGGCCGACTGCCCCTATCTCGTCGGCAGCCATGCCGAGATCGGCGCGAAGCTGAAGGAGTTTGCCGCGAAGGGCCTCACCACGATCATGCTCGACATGGTTGCGGACGAGACCGAGATGCAGCACGTCTGCAAGGCGTTGAGGGCGAGCGAACTATTCTAGGTCGGCACGCCCAGCGGGCTGAGCCGCGCCATCGGCTCGCTGCCTTCCGGCCACCGCAGAAGCTGCATGACATGACGCTTCAGGCGCACGAACTCGGGTTCGGTGACGAGATCCTGGCTCCGTGGCCGAGCAAACGGCGGCACGATGTCCTCGATCACCCGGCCAGGCCTTGCGCTCATCACGACGATGCGATCGGCGAGGAACAGCGCCTCGTCGATGTCGTGGGTGACGAACACCGTGGTGGTCGGGATCTTGCCCCAGATATCGAGCAGGACCTCCTGCATCATGCCGCGCGTCTGCGCGTCGAGCGCGCTGAAGGGCTCGTCCATCAGCAGCACCCGCGGCTGGTTGATCAACACCCGCGCGATCTCGACACGCTGCTGCATGCCGCCCGACAGCTGCGCCGGGTAAAATGCCTCGAAGCCGGACAGACCGACCAGCTTCAGGATTGCATCCGCCGCGCGATTGCGCTCGGCTTTTGCAAGGCCCCGCATCTTCGGGCCGAAGGCTACGTTGTCCCGCACTCGCTTCCACGGAAACAACGTGTGCTGCTGAAACACCATGCCGCGGTCCGGACTCGGACCCGCGACCGTCTGTCCGTCGACCGTGAGCCGGCCTGCCGTGATCGGCAGATGTCCGGCCAGCGCGCCGAGCAGCGTGGACTTGCCGCAGCCGGAAGGCCCAAGAATGCAGACGAGCTCGCCCGGCGAGATCGAGACATCGAGCCCGCTCACCGCCTCGAACGCATCGATCCCCTCTCCGAGCGAGATCGAGACTTCAGCGATGTCGATACGACCGACGCTTTGCGTGCCGATATCCGCAACCCGAATGTTCATCGCGCCACCTTCGGGCTGCGCCAGGGCATCGCGAGCCGTCCGGCCGTCGTCAACAGCCAGCTGGAGCCCATCCCGAGCAGGCCGATGACCAGCATGCCGACGATGATGTCGGCATAGTTCTGAAGCGTGTAGGCCTCCCAGGTGTAATAGCCGATGCCGAACTGGCCCGAGATCATCTCGGCGGTGACAAGGCAGAACCACGAGGTGCCCATGCCAATCGCAAGACCGGTGACAATGCTGGGCGCGGCGTCCGGCAGCACCACCTCCTTCAGGATCGCCAACTCGCCGGCGCCCAGGCTGCGCGCGGACGCGACCAGCCGGCGATCGACATTCGCAACACCGTGGACCGTGTTCAGCACAATCGGAAACAGCGCACCGATGAAGGTGATGTAGATCATCGACAGCTCGGACGACGGGAACATCAGGATCGACAGCGGTATCCACGCCACAGCCGGAATCGGCCGCAGCAATTCCAGCGGCGGCAGCAAGAGGTCACTCGCAGCGCGCGACCGGCCGATCGCAAAGCCGAGGACCGCGCCGATCACCACCGCCGCCCCATAGCCCGCGAACACGCGCCAGACGCTGCTGGTGATATGCGCCGCCAGCTTCGGCGAACGAAACAGGGCGACAGCAGACTCAACAACCTCGACCGGTGGCGGCACGTTGCGGAAGGTGACGATCCCCAGATTGAGATGCATCACTGATGCGACTTGCCACAGCGTGATGCAGGCCAGGATCGAAAGGCCGCGGACCACCCATCGGATGCCCGCAGGCCGCGCCGGTTGAGCGATCGCCATGGCCCTACCGGCTCGCGACCAAGGATTCGCGCGCAGCGGCGAAGTCGAGCACCGTCCCGCCATGCTGCTTCGACCAGCGCTCGGCCCCCTCCTTGAGCAGGAACGCATTCAGCTCACCGTTTTGGGAGCGCACGAACCACGCCTGGTTTGCGAACAGCTTGATGCCGCTTTCGCGATCCTGCGCATAGACGACGCGGGCGGTCTTGCCGTCCTTCTCGAGTCCGGCGAGCGCCTTCAGCGCGTTCTCGGGCGAGGCGTAGTGGCGCACATGCGGCTCATCCTTGACCCAGATCTGTGCCACGCGACTGAAGTCGCTGATCTCAGCGCCCGTCGCCGCATCCTTGGCGCGAAGCGGAAGCTGCGCATAGTTTGTCAGCCCGGCGTCATAGTCGCGGCCGGCCTGTGCCGCTGCAATGCGAATATACTTGTCGGTGACGAACTGGTTGATATCGAGATCGCTGTCCGCGCGCTTGAGCAGCTTCAGCGTCTTGATCGAGGTGGCGACCGCCTGGCAGTATTCCGGCTTCCAGGTGACATCGCGGGTCTGAAGACCGAGCGGACCGTGGAAGAGGTAGTCGACCTCCGCCTCGATGCCGGTCACCTTCGCGATCAGCTCGCTATATTTCTCCGGCTCCTCCGCGATCAGGCGATCCGCCTCGAGCGCAGCACGCAAATAGGCGACCACGATCTCCGGATATTTTTCGGCGTAGTCAGCGTCGACGAGTGAACCGTGGAATGTTGGTGCATTGGCCTGTGCACCGTCAAAGATCTTGCGCGCAAAGCCGCGCCACGGAAACAGCTCAGCGAACGGGACGAAGTCGGCATGTGCCTCGATCTTATTGGCCTGCAAGGCCGGCCCGGCGACTTCCGGTGCCTGCGTGATGATGTTGACGTCGGTCTGGGGATTCCAGCCCTTGGCCTCAATGGCGCGGAGCAGCATGCCGTGCGAGGTCGAGGCAAAGGGAACGGAGATGGTCTTGCCCTTGAGCTCATCGAGCGACTGCACCGGCGAGCTCGACGGCACCACGATTCCGTTGCCGCTGCCCTTGGTGCTGCCGGACAGCACGCTGATAAACAGGCTGCGACGCCCGGCCTTCTGGAACGCAACGCCGTTCAGCGAGCCCGGAAAATCCGCCATCGCGCCGAAATCGAGCTTGCCCGCGACCATCTCGTTGGTGAGCGGCGCGCCGCTCGTAAAATTCTTCCACTGGATGTCGTAGGTCACATCCTTGTACTTGCCGTCACGAGGCAGGAACTTCTCCAGCAGCTTGAGCTCGCGAATGAGCAGCCCGCCGGTCGCGCAGTTGATGGTCGTATCCTGCGTCCCGACCGCAACCCGGATCGTCTCCGCCCGCGACGGTCCGAACATGGCGACGGTCATGACCACGACGGCCGCACTGAGTCTCAAAGAGCTGAAATCGATCATCGAACTGTCCTCGGCAGGCCGGATCCATGCCGGCAGCGACGCGAACCGTCACTATCGAAGGCGCGACGCAGCGGTTGAAGCAATTACTTGCATCGCGAGCATAGAGCGCTGGCGTCATGATTCCGTCGCGCGCCGGCGCAAAGGATTTTCTCAGGACCATGCAATCGACAGAGGAATCGTTTCGTCTCCGCTCGGCGCGCATATCAAGCTTTGCTATGTGATTTGGAACGATCGCAAAGAGATGGACATCGCACCATCTCCGCACTTACCTGTTTGCAAGACCTCGTTGAGCTAAGGATTGGGATGACCATTCTCAAGGAAGCTGCCGTGACCGAGCCTGCCGCTTTTGCCCAGCGGCCACATGCAGGCGTGCGGTTCGACTGGCCCGGCCGCGAGAAGTCGCGGCGGTCCCGCAGCGCACGTACGACGACCACAAGCTCGGCGCTGTTCATGAGCGAGACGATCGACGGCTTGAATGCCGGCGCGCATTTCCTCGATCGCTTGTCCGCGCCGGAACAGGCGCGCGTGCATGCGGCCGGCCGCACGATCACGGTGCCGCAGGGCGAGATGGTGTTCAGCCAGGGCGACGGCCACGACGGCATCTTCATCATCCGCCGCGGCCAGGTGCGGGTCTACTACACGGCACCGTCAGGCCGCGAGATCACGCTCGCCTATTGGACGCCGGGACATTTCATCGGCGGTCCGGAGATCTCCGGTGGCGGCATTCACATGTGGTCGGGCATCGCCATCGAGGCCTGTGAGATCGCGGCGCTGTCGGGCCCGGCGCTCGAGAAGCTCCTGACCGGCATGCCGCAATTCGCACTGGCGCTGATCGACGGCCTCATCGCCAAGGGCAAATGCTATTCCTCGATGGCACAGATCCTCGGCACGCGATCGGTGATCGAGCGGCTGGCGCAGTTCCTGCTCACCTTGTCGGAGCTGCACGGCATTGCCGATGGCGACACCGTCGTCATCAACCGCAAGATCACCCATGACCAGATCGCGGCCATGGTCGGCTCGACCCGGCAATGGGTCACGATGATGCTCAAGCGCTTCCAGAACCGCCGCATCATCGCCATCGACGGCAGCTCCATCCGGATCAGCCGGATCGACCTGCTGGAGCAGATCCTGTTCAAGGATTAGGGCGAGACAATCACCGCGCCTCTTCGAATCCTGCCAGCACTGAAGTCAGGTTCGCACCCAGAATATCCGAGAGATAACCGCCTTCCTGCACGAACACGGTCGGCAGGCCCATCTTCGCGATGGCCTGGCCGATGCGGCGGAAGCCGGGCGTGGTGACGGCGAGGCCCTTCAATGGATCGTGCTCGGAGGCGTCGAGGCCGAGCGCGATCACGAGTGCGCCGGGCGCGAAGGCTTCGATCGCCTTGCGCGCGACATCCATCGCCTGGATATAGCCGTCATCGCCGGTGCCGATCGCCAGCGGAATGTTGAGATTGGTGCCGAGGCCTGGACCTTCGCCGCGCTCGTGCGCATAGCCCCACACATAGGGATAATACGCGATCGGATCGGCGTGGATCGAAACCGTGTAGACGTCCGGCCGCGCGTAAAAAATGCCTTGCGTGCCGTTGCCGTGGTGGACGTCGACGTCGAGAATGACGACACGCTCGTGCTTGAGCCGCAGATGGGCCGCGGCAATCGCGCTGTTATTGAGGAAGCAGAAGCCGCCGGCCATGTCGCGATAGGCGTGATGGCCGGGCGGACGGCAGAGGGCGTAGGTCGCGTCCTCGCCGTCCATCACCATCTGCGCCGCCGTGACCGCGACGTCGGTCGCGGCGCAGGCCGCGTCCCAGGTGCCCGGGCCGATCGGCGCCGCGGTGTCGGCGGTGTGCCAGCCGAGCTTGCCGACAATGTGGGTGGGATAGGTCGCGGCATGTCGCACGGGATGGATGTTGCCGATCATCTCCGGGCCGGAATCGCCGAGTGCTTTCCAGGCGTCCCAGGCTTCACTCAGGAACGATAGATATTCGGGGCTGTGAATGCGCGCGCGCGGGCCCTGGCCGAATGTCGTCGGCTCGACCAGTTGATGCTTGCCGTCCTTCAGACCCTTGAGCAGGCGGTCTGCGCGCTCAGGCTGCTCGGTGGTGCGCTTGACGACACCGCGAACCAGGAAGAATTGCGGATCGTGGCTGCGGTGCAGTTCGGTATGGACGGCTTTCACTCGATACTCCGTGGTCGCATTGACGATGCCCGCAGATGTCTAAATCCCTGCGGCGGCCAGATGCAAGCAAGAAGAATGCCGTCTTCACGGCACGGCCCTGCGCCAACGACAGATCGCGTCTGATGCTCAGCAGCGCCCGCGCTGGAGACAGTGCTCGCGGCCCTGCTGGTCGGTGCGGAAGGATTCGATAAAGCCGCCCTGACGCTGGGTGACGAAGACGGTTTTGCCGTCGCTGCCGCCGAAGGCGAGATTGGTCGGCTCCTTGGCCCTCAGCGCGATCTCGCGCTCGACCGCCCCGTTGGGCTTCATCAGCGCGATCGTCCCCTTGAGGATGCGCGCGACATAGAGGCGGCCGGTGATATCGGTACGCAGGCCGTCGATGGTGTCGGGCTGGAACGCCTTGACGAGCTTTGCGTCGGCCAGCTCGCTGCCGTGGATGGTGTAGGACCAGACCTGGCCGCTGCTGGATTCACCGACATAGAGCGTGTTGCCGTCGGGGCTGAGGTCGATGCCGTTGGTGGTGCCCATCGCGCGTGGTGCTGACATGACCTGTCCCTGCGCCGTGCCATCGGCGGCTTTCGCAATGCGCCAGACGTGGCCTTCGCGACCTTTCCAGTTCGGATCGCTCGCATAGATCGTGCCGTCGCGGGCGATGGTGATGTCGTTGGGCTGGTTCATCTCGTCGGAGTGAAACCAGACGCCGGGCTCGGCGCTACCCTTCGGGATCGCAAAAATGTTGTGCTTCTTGTAGTCGGCGATGAACATCGTGCCGTTGCGATCGAAGCGGATGGCGTTGCCGACGCTGCCCTCGGGAAGCGCCGTGAAGGCCTCCGACGCCGCACCGCCTGCGGGTAATCGGCCGATGGTGCCGGGCTTGCCGAAATTGACGACGAAGAGGTTGCCATCGAGATCGGCGGCAGGCCCTTCGATGCCGAACGTATATTCGCTGGCCGGCGTCACCTGCACGCTTTCGAACAGCTTCGTCTCGGCTGCGACGAGCGGCGTGGCGACGACGAGCAGGATGCTACTGCACAGGCACCAGGAATTCCTGCCGGATGTAATAGCCATCGTCGTCGCTGCACTCGCCATTCAGATAGGGATCGGCCGGCCGGAAGAAGCGGCTGAAGCCCGGTTTGTCTACAGCGTTCCTTTGTGTCACGACAACGACCTTGGCGGCCGGTATTTCGCCGCATTCCTTGTTCGCCTTGCCATAAAACTTGCGCTGCGGCAGGCCGAGCTTGATGCGCATCGGCGTTCCCGGAACCATCTTGGCAACGAGGTGATCCGCAGCCGTGAGCAGAGCCGCATAACCGGGCTCGGTCTTCGGCAGGCTCTCGCCGCCCGGCGGCATCAGCTTCTCCGCGCCAATGCCGCGCAGCCGCGTGCGCAGCTTGCCGGACTCCGGATCGCCCGGATAGATCCAGCCATCCTGCGACAACATGAAACGGAGCACGGTCGCGTCCTTATCGGCGTCCGACTGCCCCGCCTTCAGACCGAAATCGGAGTGACAGCCGACGCAGTGCTTTTCGACGAGGTTTTTGCGCAGCGTGGTGAGCCGGATCTTGTTTTGCGCATCCCTGGCGACGAAGGTGGCGAGCTGGTCGATCAGCGCCTGGCTGCGCGTGTCGCAGGGCAGCGGCGGCGGCGCATCGCCCGCGGCGCGATCGATGCGGATGATCGTCTGGTTCTTGTCCTCGACCAGCCAGATCGCACCGTCCTCTGCGACCGTGATGCCGACCGGCGCGCCTTGCGGCCGCGCACCATTGACGCGGTGCCAGCCGGCGATCAACTCCTCGAACGGCGCGGCGGCGACATCTCCGGCGTCGGTCTGAAAATTGTGGGTCGGATCGGCCGCACAACTGACGTGGTAGCGCACCGGCGCCGGCGCGGGTTTTGGAAAACCGTGGTCGTCGACGTCGTAGATCAGCACGCGGCTGCCGGTCGGGCGATAACCGTGCAGGCCGACCAGCAGCTTGCCTTCGAGCTCCGGAAATTTGGCGCCGTGATAATACAGCATCGCGAGCGGCGCAGCATGGGGCGGCAGCAGCGAGAACGGCTGCTTGTAAAGCGCGTTCGCCGTGCAAAGCGATTTATAGACGCCGGATTGCAGCACGCGCTTGAACTCGGGACTCGGCGTCGACAGATCGTAACAATAGGGCCAGCCATAATGCCTGCCCTGCTCGATCGCGTTGATCTCTTCGTTCGGTTTGAAGATATCGGGCAGATCGCGGCCGTTCTCGCCTTGCAGGAACGCGTAACCGGCATCGGGAAAGTTCGGGTGCAGCGCCAGCGCCATCGAGTTGCGCAGGCCCCGCGCGTAGACCGTATGCGGCGGATCGGGATCATTCGGCTTCAACGCCGGGAAGACGCCCCCCGACGGCGGCGTGAACAGCCAGATCGCAGCCATGGCGGAAGAACCTTCGGCCGCCGCGCAAGGTCTCGTGATCGGCGCCGGCGTGATGCAATCGTCGCTGTGGGCGCCGACATTGACGAACAGCCGCCCGTTGCGATCGAACACGAACTGCTTGAGCGGGTGCGCGCTTTCGTCGAGCCTGGTGCCGTCGGGCAGCGTGATGCGGCGGCCCGGCATGTGACGAATGATGGTCTCGACCGTGCCGCGCGGATTGTCCGCGAGCGGATCGAAGCGGAAGATGGTCTCGGCGGTCGAGGCGTAGAGCTTCGTGTCCGGACCGATCACGAGGCCGAACGGATATTCGACCCCGGTCAGGAGCTCCTTGAAGCGCTGCCCCTGGGCAGCGTGCGGGTCGAGCAGCAGCAGCCGGCCATCGGTATGGCCCCAGCCGCCCATGTCGGCGACCACGAACAGTTCCCGGCCGGGCACCTGGATGATCGACCGCGGAAATTTCAGATGGTCCTCTTCGCTGGCGACGAGGCCGGCGCAAAAGCCGGCCTTCATATCGATCTGGACCTTGGGAAAGGCGAGATCGCCGCTGCCGCAGGTCTCCGTTCCCACCGCGTAGCCGCTTTTCCTCACGGGATCGGACGCAGCCAGTGAGCCAAAGCCGTGCAGGACTGCCGCAAAGGCGACGACACCTACGCACAAGCTTCGGCGTCCAACCTGGAATGTGAGATGATTCACTGGGCCTCCCGGACGTTCGGTCGAAGGTTGTTCCATGCCCGCCAGGCGCCGTCCAGTTGAACATCACCCGCCTGTGATCAAACCCGCAAGGCGCGTGGTGCCGACCAATCTCCGTAGATTCCCTTACCGGGCTTGGCCCGAATATTTTTCGTTCTGTTCGGGTGGTATCGATATGCCGTCCAAATCGCTTTCCAGAGGAGGCGTGCATGGTTCAGATGTATTTCCACTGCTCGAATGCCGAAGGCACGCTGATCGATCGTTACGGCACGGCAGTCGCCAACCTGACCGAGGCGCGCGACCGCGCCGCCCAGATCATGCGCGCGATGATCGAGACGCCCGGCGCCGAGGATTGGCGTGATTGGGTGATCCATATCAGCGACGACGACGGCGAGGAGATTTTCGATCTTCCCTTCACCGCCATGCTCGGCAAGCCGCACTGAGGTGATGCCATGCTGCTCGCGTCATTGACTCTGCTCCGCCAGCCCCTCACCTTCGTCGCCACCAAATGGCAGAAGCTGGTGCGGATCGCAGGCAACCCCTACCGCCCCGAGCTCTACTACATGCGCGGCCCTGGCCCAAAATGGCACGCCAAATATCAGGCCAGCCGGCTGAACCGCGAGCTCTGAGCGCAGCCCGCTCCTTCTCGCCTACTTCCCCGTAAACTTCCCCTTGCGCTTCTCGACGAAGGCCTTGCGGCCTTCGATAGCGTCGGCGGCTTGTGCCGATGATGGCCTGAAGTTCGATCTCGCGGCGGAACTGCGCCTCGTAGCTGGTATGCTCGCTCTCCTCGACCAGTGCGCGCGTCGCGACCGGCAAGCGCGCCGAGCAGGACCGGCGTCATTGCGTTCAGGCTCTCCGGCTCGTCGAGCGTCAATATCCCGACGGCGCCAACCCGCGCCTGTTTCACACCTGCCATGTCGTTCCTCCCAGTGGATGTTCTCGTTGAAGGCGATGTGCCATTGTCAGCGCGCGCGAAGCAACGATAACCGAAGACACAAAACGACTCATGCCTCATCAGTTCAGCCTCAACCAAACCGTCCGCAAACCCGCCGTCACCTCCAAGGGCGGCATTGTCGCCTCGCAATCGCGGCGGGCGGCCGAGGTGGGAGCGCAGGTGCTGGCAGCGGGCGGCGACTGCGTCGACGCGATCGTGGCGACCACCTTTGCGCTGAATGTTCTGGAGCCCTGGAACAGCGGCATCGGCGGCGGGGGCGCGATGGTGCTCTACCGCGCCAAGGAAAATCGCTACGAGGTGATCGACTATGGCATGTGCGCACCGCAAAGCCTGCGTGCGGCCGATTATCCCATCACCGGAGAACGCGCCGCTTCCGACCTGTTTCCGTGGCCGCGGGTGAAGGACGACCGCAACGTTCACGGCCCCGGCGCGATCGCCGTGCCAGGTGTCGTCGCCGGCATGGAGGAGGCGCACCGTCGACACGCCCGGATGACGTGGAAAGACCTGGTCGCTCCGGCTGCGGCGCTCGCCGGCGAGGGCCTGCTGGCCGACTGGTGGACCGCGCTGACGATCGCGGGCTCGGCGGCAGATCTTCGGCGCTATCCCGCGAGCGCGGCAATGTTTTTGCAGGACGGCCTGCCCCCGAGCCCGCCCTGGAGCATCGAGGCTGAGATCCGGCTACCGCAGGACAATTTGAAGGCGACGCTGTTGCACCTCGCCGAAGCCGGACCGCGCGACTTCTATCAGGGCGATCTCGCCAAGAGCATCGCGTCCGACATCAGGGCCGATGGCGGCTCGCTGTCGGTCGAGGACCTCGCCGCGTTCCGCGCACATCTGCGCGAGCCGCTGGCGATCCCCTATCGCCGCGGCAAGGTGTATGCGACCCCCGAGCTCACGGCCGGGCCGACCATGGCGCATGCGTTGCGCCTGCTGCAGCAAGGTCTGAAGCCGGCCGGCACGCCAGATGCGGCCGCCTATGTCGAATATGCGCTCGCCTTGCAGGCAGCCTATCGCGAGCGGCTCAAGGACATGGGCGATGCCGACGGCAAGCGCGCGCTCGGCGCCGAATATCTGGCGCCGGCCTGCACCACGCATTTCTCCGTGGTGGACCGAGACGGCAACATTGCCGCGGTGACGCAGACGCTGCTCTCGTCCTTTGGCTCGAAATATGTGACGCCGCACACCGGTATTCCCATGAACAACGGGATCATGTGGTTCGATCCGACGCCTGCTACCACCAACTCGCTCGCCCCCGGCAAGCGCTGCCTCACCAACTACACACCTGTTATTGCCGAGACCAAGGACGGCAAGCGCCTCGCAGTTGGCGCTTCCGGCGGCCGCCGCATCCTGCCTTCGGTGATGCAGCTCGTGTCCTTTGCGATGGATTTCGACATGGACCTCGATGCCGCCATCCATCAGCCCCGCATCGATTGTAGCGAAGGCGCGCTCGTGCTCGGCGACACGCGGCTGCCTGCGGATGTACGCAAGGCGCTTGCCGCACGCTTCGACTACAAGGAAGCGCCGGTGCAGACCCTGCCGATGAAGTTCGCCTGCCCGAGCGTTGTGATGCGCGACGGCGACATCAATTCCGGCGCAGTCGAGATCTTCCAGCCCTGGGCCGACGCGGTGGCGGAAAGCTAGATCCCCAGCCGGTCGCGCACGCGGCCCGTGATCACCGCAGTCGTCACCCCGACCGGCCAGAACGCGTGCATCGGGATCGGCTTGATACCGGTGACGGGCATATCGATCTCAGCTTTGGCTCCGCCGATCAAACGGCGTGCGAGCTGCGCGCCCATCGCGGTCGAGAGCGCGACGCCGCGACCGTTGCAGCCGAGCGAGATCAGGATGTGCTCCGCCGGCTCATGCACATGCGGATAATGGTCCTTGGTGATCGCGAGCCGGCTGTTCCAGCCGTGGGTCCAGGCCACGCCCTTGAGCTGTGGCCAGAGCCGCTCGGCGTAGCGGACGAGATAGGCGACGTCGTTCGGCGAATTGATCCAGCGCATCGGTCCGCGGCCGCCCATCAAGAGGCGGTTCTGCTGATCGATGCGGTAATACACCGTGATGTGGCCGCTCTCGTAGAGGACGGGACGCGTCGGCATGATCGAGCGCGCGACATCGTCCGAAAGGGGCGCGGTGGCTGCGATCGAAGAGAATACCGGCACGATGGTGCGGCGGAGTGCGGGCCAGAGATCGTCAGTGAAACCGTTTGTGGCGAGCAATATGTTATCAGCATGCACGACCGCGCGCGGCGTCTCGATGCGCCAGCGGCTGCCGTCGCGCCGGAGTGATAGCGCCGGCGTCTCGCCATAAACCTTCGCGCCGGCGGAGATCGCGGCGCGCGCGAGGCCTCGGGCGTAGCTGAGCGGATGCAGGTCGCCACCGCGGGTGTCGAGCATGGCGCCGATGTAGCGATCCGTGCCGGTCATCTCGCGCAGCTGCTCGCGGTTCAGATACGACACCGGCATGCCGCGGCGGATGCATTGCTGTGCGGTCTTCTCGATCGCGGCGGCGCTGGCCTCATTATAGGCCGCGCGCAGCGTGCCGTTCTGCCGCGCCTCGCAGGGGATCTGGTAGCGCCGGATCAAATCGTGCGTGAAGTTCGTCGTGCCATAGGCAAACTCGATCATGCGGCGGCCAAGCTCCGCGCCGAAATCCGCCTCGATCTGATCGGGATCGTGCTTCAATCCCGGATTGGTGTGGCCGCCATTGTTGCCCGACGCGCCCCAACCCGGCTCCTGCGCCTCCAGCACCAGCGCCCCGACCCCCTGCTCCGCCAGATGCAGCGCCGTGGACTGCCCCGTATAGCCGCCGCCGACGATCGCGACGGAGACGGTCTTGTCCGCGTCGAGCGGCGGCGTGGCCACCGGCGCGACAGCGGTGTCCGCATAGAGCGAGGGCGGCAGAGGCAGGCGCGTAGTCATGGCGAAATCCGGTCAGAGCGGATGCAGGACGCGGCGCAAAAAGTCCTGCGTGCGCGAATGCTGGGGTTGGTTCAGCAGTGTTTTGGCCGGCCCCTGCTCGACGATGACGCCGCCATCGATGAACAGCACGCGATCGGCGACGTCGCGGGCAAAGCCCATCTCGTGGGTAACGACGACCATGGTCATGCCGTCGTCGGCGAGCTTGCGCATCACACCGAGGACGTCGCCGACGAGCTCCGGATCGAGCGCCGAGGTCGGCTCGTCGAACAGGATCGCCTTCGGCTGCATCGCCAGGGCCCGCGCAATCGCGACGCGCTGCTGCTGGCCGCCGGAAAGCTGCGGCGGATGCGCGTCGGCTTTCTCGGCCAGGCCCACTTGCGCAAGCAGTGCGCGGCCGCGCTCGAGCACCTGGACACGCGGCTCCCTCTTCACGAAGAGTGGCCCCTCGACAACGTTTTCGAGCACCGTCCGATGCGGGAACAGGTTGAAGCGCTGGAACACCATCGAGACCTGGGTGCGGACTTTCACGATCGAGGCCGCATCGCGGTCGACCTTCAGGCCCTCGATGTTGATCTCACCACGATCGTAGCTTTCAAGTCCGTTGATACAGCGCAAAATGGTGGACTTGCCCGAACCTGAGGGACCGATGATGCAGACCACCTCGCCCTTCTCAACGTTCGCGGTGATGCCCTTGAGCACCTCGTTCTGGCCAAAGCTCTTGTGGACGTCGGTGAGCTCGATCATTTCTTGCCCGCCCGCTTCTCGAAGTGGCGAACCAGCAGGATCAGCGGAATGCTCATGGTGAGGTACATCAGCGCCACCATCGTGAACACGTTGGTGTTCTTGAAGGTTGATGACGCAATCAGCTTGCCCTGAAGCGCGAGCTCGGCGACCGTGATGGTCGACGCCTGCGAGGAATCCTTCAGCATCATGATCATGACGTTGCCGTAAGGTGGCAGCACGATGCGCACTGCCTGCGGCAGCACCACGCGGCGCATGGTCACCCACCAGCCCATCCCGATCGACTGCGCCGCCTCGATCTGTCCCTTGTCGATCGCCTCGATGCCGGCGCGGAAGTTTTCGGCCTGATAGGCCGAATAAGCGATGCCG
Source organism: Bradyrhizobium sp. S3.3.6 (assembly GCF_040546905.1). NCBI lineage: Bacteria > Pseudomonadati > Pseudomonadota > Alphaproteobacteria > Hyphomicrobiales > Nitrobacteraceae > Bradyrhizobium > Bradyrhizobium sp. S3.3.6. The sequence continues at coordinate 336,832 of NZ_JBEPOT010000008.1, forward strand.
AGCCCGAGGATCGCGGCCTGCAACGCGCTGAGCGTGACGCCGAGATCGGGCATCACGAAGTAGAGATAGAACAGCAGCACGATGATCGGGATGCCGCGGATCACGTTGATCAGGCTGGCGCTGAGCATCGACAGCACCTTGATGCCGGAGACCCGCATCATCGCCCAGATCAGGCCGAGCACCGTCGAGAGCAGCAGCGAGCCGATGGTGACGACGATCGTCAGCGCGACGCCGCTCATCAGGATCGGGAAGAACTCGACGGCGTCGTGCCAGAAGCCTCTCATCGGGCAACCTTCGATGGACCTTTCATCAGCCCTGTGCCTTCAGGCCCCATTTACCGAGAATCTTGTCGATGGTGCCGTTGGCCTTCAGCTTCGCCAGCGACGCGTTGATCTTGCCGAGCAGCGCGGCTTCGCCCTTGCGCACGCCGATGCCGACCGAGCCGACGGTAACGGGCTTGTAGCCGTCGACGAGACGCACCTCGGGGAAGCCGCCCTGCTTCAAATTGTAAGCGAGGATCGGATAATCGGCGTAGCCGGCCTTGAGGCGCCCGGTGTTCACGTCGCGCAGGATGTCGGGGATGGTGTCGTAGGCCTTGACGTCGGCGAACAGGCCGGACTTCTTCAGCGCGTCGACGAAGGCGGTGCCGACCTGGGCGCCGACCGTCTCGCCCTTCAGATCGTCCTGTGTGGCATAGGCCTTGGTGTCGGCCTTCGGCACCACCAGGCCTTCGCCATAGGTGTAGATCGGGTCGGAGAAGTCGACGACCTCCTTGCGCGGCGCGGTGATGAACATCGCAGCCGCGATGATGTCGATCTTGCTCGAGGTCAGCGACGGGATCAGCGCCGAGAACTGCATCGGCTCGATCTGCACGCTGAGGCCGGCATCCTTGCCGATCTCGGTGATGAGATCGACCATGATGCCCTGGATGGTGTTGGTCTTGGTGTCGAGGAAGGTGAAGGGAATGCCCGTCGGCGTCGAGCCGACCTTCAGCACCTGCTGCGCCGAAGCCGGCGCGATGGCCGCAAGTGCGAGCGCCGCGACCGCGGCCAGACCAAAACGCTTCATCGCATCCCCCTTTGGGCCGGGCCGATGCGGCGCTCGCAAATGCCGTCATCGCAGACATTGCGGGCCGAGCCGTTTCGGCCTATTTTCACTAATATGAAAATTGGGCCACACTTTCGCCCGCGATGCAAGCGGTTTTCATGCACATGAAGGAAGCGGTTTGACGTGAGCGGTGGCAAAAGAATGCGCAAACCGGCCGCCGCAAAGCCGGTGAAGAAGGCCAAGGCTATCGCGAAGCCCGCGGAGCCTGCAATGGACGTTGCTGTCGGTCGCCGCATTCGCGATCTCAGGCGCATCAGGCAATTCTCGCTGGAGACGGTCGCCGCGCGCACGGATCTGTCAATCGGCTTCCTCAGCCAGATCGAGCGCGGCCTGTCGTCGCCGTCGCTGCGCGTGCTGGCCACGCTCGCCGACGTGCTCGGCGTCGGCATCGCCGCGCTGTTCGGCGCAAGCCCGAGCGCCGACGGCACATCCGATCAGGTGGTGACGCGCGGATCGCAGCGGCCCGAACTCAAACTCTGGCGCACCGGCGTCTCAAAACAATTGCTGAGCCCTGCGAGTGCCGACAACAAGCTCAATCTGTTCCTGGTGCATCTGGAGCCCGGCGGCTCTACCGGCGACGAGCTCTACACCCATGACGGCGAAGAGGCCGGCCTGGTGCTCGAAGGCGAGATGATGCTGACGGTGGACAGCGAGACGTGGTCGCTGAAGACAGGCGACAGCTTTCGGTTCGCGAGCCGCCGGCCGCACCGGTTTTCCAATCCGGCGCGGGATGCGAAGGCCGTGGTGCTGTGGGTGAATTGCGTAACGGGCGCAGGGTAGCTCCGTGCTCACTACCACCGCGCACGGAGAAGATAAGAAGAACCGCAGCGTCTCCACATCGTCATTGCGAGCGAAGCGAAGCAATCCAGAGTCTTTCCGCGGAGGCAGTCTGGATTGCTTCGTCGCAAGAGCTCCTCGCAATGACGAGGGGATAGAGTCTTATCCAAACCTGTGCTGATACCGGTCCACCGTCAGCGTACTCACATCCACCTCCGGCTTCTTGCCCGACAACATGTCCGCGAGCACGCGCCCGGAGCCGCAGGACATGGTCCAGCCGAGCGTGCCGTGGCCGGTGTTGAGATGGAGATTGCTGTAACGCGTCGGGCCGATCACGGGCGGGCCGTCCGGCGTCATCGGACGCAGGCCGCTCCAGAACGTCGCCTTGGAGAGATCGCCGCCGCGCGGGAACAGATCGGTCAGGGAGTGATCGAGCGTGGCGCGCCGCGCATCATAGAGCTTGGTCGAGAAGCCGGAGATCTCGGCGGTGCCGCCGACGCGGATGCGATTGCCGAGGCGCGTGATCGCGACCTTGTAGCTCTCGTCCATCACGGTCGATTCCGGCGCGCCGGAGGCGTCCTTGATCGGCACCGTGATCGAATAGCCCTTCACCGGATAGACCGGCAGCGAAATGCCGAGCGGCGCAACGAGCCGCGACGACCAGCTTCCGAGCGCAAGGACGTAAGCGTCGGCCTGCAGCATCCCGGCGCTGGTCGCGACACCGCTGAGGCGCGTGCCATCGGTGACGATCCGATCAATGCCGGTATTGAACATGAATCGCACGCCGAGCGCTTCGGCATGCTTGGCCAGCGCCTGCGTGAACATGTGGCAGTCGCCGGTCTCGTCCTGCGGCAGACGAAGCCCGCCGGCGAACTTTTCCTTGACGCCGGCAAGCGCCGGCTCGACCGCGATGCAGCCCTCGCGGCTCAGCACTTCGTAAGGCACGCCATATTGCTTGAGCACGGCGATGTCTTCGCCGGTGCCGTCGAGCTGCGCCTGGTAGCGGAACAGCTGCAGCGTGCCCCGCGTGCGCTCGTCATATTGAATGCCGATGTCGCGGCGCAGATCGCGCAGGCAGTCGCGGCTGTATTCCGCGATCGGGATCATCCGGCTCTTGTTGACCGCATAGCGCGCGCTGGTGCAGTTGCGCAGCATCTTGAGCAGCCAGACCCACATCACTGGGTCGAGCTTCGGCCGGACCACCAGCGGGCCGTGCTTCATCAGAAGCCATTTGACCGCCTTCACCGGCACGCCGGGGCCGGCCCACGGCGAGGAATAGCCGGGCGACACTTCGCCGGCATTGGCAAAAGAGGTCTCCAGCGCCGGTTCGGGCTGACGGTCGACGACCGTCACCTCGTGACCGGCACGCGCGAGGTAGTAGGCAGAGGTGACACCGATGACACCGCTGCCGAGGATCAGAACTTTCACGCTTCGTCAAACTCCCGCGGCATCACGTTCGCCGCTGCAAGAAGAAACTCCGTGAACCGCGGGAGCAATTATCAGGCCACCCGCTTGATGGCATCGCCCAGGATCGACACGATGTCGTCGATATGGCTCTTCTCGACGATGAGCGGCGGCGACAGCGCGAAGGAGTCGCCGCTCATGCGGAAGTAGAGCCCGCGATTGAAGCAGTCGACCATGACGTCGTAGCCGCGCGCACCGACCGTTCCGTCACGCGACGACAGCTCGACCGCGCCCATCAGGCCGCAATTGCGGATGTCGACGACATTCGGCAGGCCTTTGAGCGAGTGCAGCGCATCGCGCCAATATTCGGCGATCGACGCACCGCGCGTGAGCAGGCCCTCGTCCTTGTAGATGTCGAGCGTGGCGATACCCGCGGCACAGGCGGTCGGATGCGCGGAATAAGTGTAGCCGTGGAACAGCTCCATCTGGTTCTCCGGACCGACCATCATGCCATCGTGAATCTTGCGGCTGGCGAACACCGCGCCGCAGGGGATGGTGCCGTTGGTGATGCCCTTCGCCGTCGTCATCATATCAGGCGTGACGCCGAAGAAGTCGGCGGCGAACGGCGTGCCGAGGCGGCCGAAGCCGGTGATGACTTCGTCGAAGATCAGGAGGATGCCGTGCTTGTCGCAGATCGCGCGCAGGCGCTGCAGATAGCCCTTCGGCGGCGGCAGCACCGCGGTCGAACCCGGCACCGGCTCGACGATGACGGCCGCGATGGTCTCGGCACCATGCAAGGCCACCAGACGCTCGAGATCATCAGCAAGCTCCGCGCCGTGCTCCGGCTGGTCCTTGGCGAAGGCGTTACGGCCGAGATCGTGGGTGTGGCGGATGTGATCGACGCCAGGCAGCAGCGTGGCGAAGGCGCGGCGGTTGGCGACCATGCCGCCCACCGACGTGCCGCCGAAGCCGACGCCGTGATAACCGCGCTCGCGGCCGATCAGGCGGGTGCGGCTCGACTGGCCGTTGGCGCGATGATAGGCGAGCGCGATCTTCAGCGCGGTGTCGACCGATTCAGAGCCGGAGTTGGTGAAGAAGATGCGATCGAGGCCCGTGGGCGCGATCTCGGCGAGGCGCTCGGCGAAGTCGAACGCCAGCGGATGGCCCATCTGGAATGACGGCGCGAAGTCCAGCGTCATCAGCTGCCGCTCGACCGCGGCGGCGATCTGCTTGCGACCGTGGCCGGCATTGACGCACCAGAGGCCGGCGGAGCCGTCGATCACCTTGCGGCCGTCGACGGTGGTGTAATGCATGCCCTCGGCCGAGGAGAACAGGCGCGGCGCCTTCTTGAACTGACGGTTGGCCGTGAACGGCATCCAGAACGAGTCGGTCTTGATAGTGTTCGGAATCTGATGAAGGGTCACGGGCCACGCTCCTTTGCTGACGGCACAGCAGAGGCACGGCTTCCAAAGCGCAACAAGTCCTTTTCTGGTGATCTGCAAGCCATTGATTCCACTGGGGCTGCCGGTCCATATTTGCGCGATCCGCAACACCTGCAACAGGGATTTGGGCATGAGCGTCGACATCGGTGGACGGCTGCGATTCATCCGGGCGCGCCACAAGCTGTCGCAGCGGGAGCTCGCCAAGCGCGCCGGCGTCACCAATTCGACGATTTCGCTGATCGAATCCAACCAGATGAACCCGTCGGTCGGCGCGCTCAAGCGCATCCTCGACGGCATCCCGATGGGGCTCGCCGAGTTCTTCGCGCTGGAGCCGGAGAGCCGTCGCAAGATCTTCTACCGCTCGGAAGAGCTGACCGAGGTCGGTAAGAAGCCGATCTCGTATCGGCAAGTCGGCGACAATCTGTTCGGCCGCAGCCTGCAGATATTGAAGGAGCGCTACGAGCCCGGTAGCGATACCGGGCGCGTGCATCTTGTTCACGACGGCGAGGAAGGCGGCATCGTGATTTCGGGCAAGCTCGAAGTAACTGTTGAGGATGAACGCCGCATCCTCAATCCGGGCGATGCCTATTATTTCGAGAGCCGCCGTCCGCATCGCTTCCGCTGCGTCGGCGGCAAGCCGTGCGAAGTGATCTCGGCCTGCACGCCGCCGACGTTTTGAGCCGGCGGCAGGCCGAAAGCCTCAAAGCTACGTCAGCAGCTCCTCGATCCGGATCGGGAAGCGGCGCACCCGCACGCCGGTCGCATGCCAGACCGCGTTCGCCACGGCGCCGGCGCTGCCGGTGATGCCGATCTCGCCGACGCCCTTGATGCCGAGCGCATTGACGTGCGGATCGTGCTCGTCGACCGTGATCACATCGAGCGGCGGCACATCGGCATTCACCGGGATGTGGTACTCGCCGAGATTGGCGTTCATGATCCTTCCGCTACGGCGGTCGGTGATGGCCTCTTCGTGCAGCGCAAAGGACATGCCCCAGATCATGCCGCCGAACAGCTGGCTCTTCACCAGATGCGGATTGACGATGCGCCCCGCGGCGAAGGCGCCGACCATGCGGGTGACGCGGATCTGCCCGAGCTCGGGATCGACCTTCACCTCCGCGAACACCGCGCCATGGGCATGCATCGCATACTCCTCCATCGCCGCCGGATTCGGCGCACCTGTGCCGCGGGCCTCGACCTCGGCGACGCCGGCACGGGCCAGGATCTCGGTGTAGCTCTCGCTGCGGTTCTCGTCGTCGCGCCGGATCAACCGGCCGTCGCGCGCGATCACGCCGGCATTGCCGGCGCCAAACAGCGGCGAGCGCTCGTCCTTGGTGGCGAGGTCGGCAAGCTTGGCGATCACGGCCGCGCCGGCGCTGTGGATCGCCGCACCGGCGGTTGCAGTGTGCGCCGAGCCTCCGGCGATGCCGGCATCGGGCAGATCTGATGTCCCCGCCTTGAACTCGACGCGGTCGATATCGAGCCCGACGGCGTCGGCTGCGATCTGGGCCAGCGCCGTCCAGGCGCCCTGCCCCATGTCATGCGCGCCGATCTCCATCGCGCCGGTGCCGTCACGGCGGATCGCCGCGCGCGCCTCGGCCTGGAACATCAGCGCCGGGAAGGTCGCCGTGCCCATGCCCCAGCCGACCAGCAGGCCGGCATCGTCGCGCGTCTGGCGCGCCTGCAGCGAGCGCTTCGACCAGCCGAAGCGCGCCGCGCCCTGATCGTAGCAGGCGCGCAGCGCTTTGGACGAGAACGGCTTGCCGGTGATCGGCTCGACCTCGGCGTAGTTCTTCAGCCGGAAGGCCAGCGGATCCATACTGCAAGCCCAGGCCATCTCGTCGATCGCGCTTTCCAGCGCAATCGATCCCGTCGCCTCGCCCGGCGCACGCATGAACAATGGCGTGCCGGTATTGACGCGCACAGCATCGTGCGAGGTGCGGATCGCAGGCGCGGCGTAGAGCGTATGCGACGCGTCGGCGGCCGGTTCGTAGAAATCATCGAACGTGCTCGACACGGTGCGCGCATGGTGGTCGAGCGCAGTCAGGCGCCCCTCGCCGTCGGCGCCGATGCGCAAGCGCTGACGTGTCGGCGCACGATGGCCGACCGGGCCATACATCTGCTCACGGCGCAGCACGAGCTTGACCGGCCTGCCGACCAGTTTTGCGGCCATCAGACCGAGCACGGGAGGACCGGCCATGAGCCCCTTGGAGCCAAAGCCGCCACCGAGGAACGGGCTGCGGATATGGATCTTGTCATGCGCGATGCCGAACAGTTCGGCGACGCGCGCCAGCGACAACATGAGACCTTGGGTGGGCATGTCGATCTGCACACTGTCATCATCCCAGCTAGCAACGATCGCATGCGGCTCCATGGCGTTGTGGTATTGCGGCGGCGTCTCGTAGACGACGTCGATTTGCTTCTCGGCCGATGCGAGGCCTGCCTCGACATCGCCACGATGATTTTCCGCGGGATTGCCGACGCCAACGACAGGCGGCACAAAACTCTCGCCGGCATCGAGGCCGACGAGGGCGGGCAGCGTCTCATAGCACGGCGCCAGCAGCACCGCGCCTTCGGTCGCCGCCTCGAGCGTCTCGGCGATCACGACGGCGATGGGCTGGTTGGCGTAGCGGACCTCGTTGCTCTGCAGCACCTCCATCCGGAACACGAATGGATTGGTCTTGATCTCCGGATCGATCGCGAGCTGCGGCTTGTGGTCAGGCGTCATGACGTCGACGACGCCGGGATGACGCTTGGCGGCAGCGACATCGAGCGAGGTCACGCGGCCATGTGCGATGCTGGAAACCGCCATCACCGCAAACAGCATGCCGGGCGGATGATTGTCGGCGGCGTAGGTCGCCTGCCCCTTGACCTTGAGCACGCCGTCGCGGCGGGTCAGCGGCTGACCGATGCTCGAGCCGTGGCGAAGATGGGCGGGAGCGCTGGTGAGATTGAGCTCAGGCATGGATGGCTCCAGAGGTCGAGGCAAAGGGAGAAGCCGGCAGCGCGGAGATACGCGCGGGCGTGCCGGCAGCGGCAAGGGTCAGCGCGCGCACGACGATGCGGCGCGCGAGCTCGATCTTGTAGGCGTTGTCGCCGGACGGCTTTGCGTCGGCGAGTGCGCGCCATGCGGCGTCCTGGAAAGCATCTGCCGTTGGTGCGACGCCCCTCAGCACATCCTCCGCGGCGCGGGTACGCCAGGGCTTTGCGGCGACGCCGCCAAGCGCAAGTCGCGCCTCCGCGATCTTGCCATTCTCGATCCGTAGCGCCGCAGCAGCCGAGACGACGGCAAACGCGTAGGACGTGCGCTCGCGAACCTTAAGATAGCGCGCATGCGCTGCAAAACCAGGCGCCGCGGGCGGCAGACGCACCGCGACGATGAGGTCGCCGGGCTCAAGCGCTGATTCACGCTCGGGCGTATGGCCGGGCAGGCGATGCAATTCGTCGAGCGCGATCTCGCGACGACCGTTCCTGCCTTCGATCTCGACGATGGCGTCGAGCGCCACCAGCGGCACGCAGAAGTCGGACGGATGCGTGGCGATACAGCTTTCACTCCAGCCGAGCACGGCGTGCGTGCGGTTCTCGCCCTCGCGGGCGTCGCAGCCCGAGCCGGCCTCGCGCTTGTTGCAGCGGCTGGCGGTGTCGTAGAAATATGCGCAACGGGTCCGCTGCAGCAGATTGCCGCCCACAGTCGCGGCATTGCGCAATTGCGCCGACGCGCCGGAGAGCAGCGCTTCCACGACGGCCGGATAGGATTTTGCAAATTCTGCATCATGCGCGAGATCGGCATTGCTCACCAACGCGCCGATGCGCACGCTTCCATCCGCGAGACGCTCGATCTGATCGAGACCATCGAGATGCGTGACGTCGACCAACCGATCCGGACGGCTGACACCGCCCTTCATCAGGTCGAGCAGATTGGTGCCGGCGGCGAGATAGGTCGCGCCCGGCTGGGCGGCGGCGGCAACGGCTTCAGCGACGGTGGCAGGCCTGACATAATCGAACTGCTTCATGCGGAGCGCCTCTGGTTGGATTCGTCGGCACCGGCCTGCGCCTCGAGCACGGCATCGACGATGCCGGCATAGGCGCCGCAGCGGCAGAGATTGCCGCTCATGCATTCGCGGATGCGCTCGGGATCGTTGCCGGCCTGGGCTTCCTGCATCATGCCGATGGCGCTCATGATCTGGCCGGGCGTGCAGAAGCCGCACTGGAATCCGTCATGGGCGATGAAGGCCGCCTGGACCGGATGAAGCTGATCGCCGCGCGCAACGCCCTCGATGGTGAGGATGTCGGCGCCGTCATGGCTAATGGCGAGCGCGAGGCAGGAATTGATGCGCTTGCCGTCGACCAGAATAGTGCAGGCACCGCACTGGCCGCGGTCGCATCCTTTCTTGGTTCCGGTCAGATGGAGGCGCTCACGCAGGAGATCGAGCAGCGTGACGCGCGGATCGTCGAGGACGAAATCGCGCCGCGCACCGTTCACGGTGAGGCTGATGGAGTGGTTCATACAAGGCTCCGATCAGATATGGACATGGCTCATCGCCCGGCGCGCCACCGCCGTGGCCGCCGTCGATATCGCGCCGCCCCGGACGTGGGTCAGGACTGGCACCTCAGCGAAGATACGGAGGCAGCCTCCGCTTAACAAGGGTCACTGGAAAATATTTGGAATTCGTCAAAAGCCCGTGCGCAGACAACGCGGTGCAGCTAGCCAAGGGTTCAATCTAACCAATTCGTGATCTACATTGCCGGCATGGACGACCACACCGACCGGACCCGCAAGCCCCGCGCCGATGCCGTGCGCAATCGCGAACTCGTGCTCGAGGCAGCCAAGGTCGTGTTCAACGCGGGCGGCCCGGAGGCGAGCCTGGAGGCCGTGGCCAAACGCGCAGGCGTCGGCATCGGCACGCTCTACCGGCATTTCCCGACGCGCGAGGATCTGTTCGAGGCGGTGTACCGGCGCGAGGTCGAGCAGCTCAGCGAGTTCGCCGAGCAGTTGAAGAACGCCAAGGATCCGGTCGATGCGCTCAGGCGCTGGCTGCGTTCAGGTGTCGAATTCGTCGCCACCAAGAAAGGCATGGTGGCGGCCCTGGCGCTCGCGGTGCAGAGCGGGTCCGAGCTGCACGCCTTCTCGTTCGACCGGCTGACGAAGGCGACCGGCTCGCTGCTCGACCGCGCAGTCGCGGCCGGCGAGATGCGTGCCGACATCAGTCCCGAGGACTTGCTGCGCGCGTTCTTCGGCATGTGCTACATCCACGACCAGCCCGGCTGGCAGTCAACCGCACTGCGGCTCCTCGACGTGTTCGTCGATGGTCTTCGCGTGCAGCCCGTCGCAAAGCCAAAGGCGCACACCACCAAGCGCGCGAAGCCGGCCGCGAAACCGAAGCGATAGCGCGTCCGTAGTTGCCAAGGTCGTGCTACGATCAGCATAGCCGGGATTTCAACGCGGAGCCTGCCATGCGCATTGCCGCCGTGCTCGTTGTTCTTAGTATTGCTTGCAGTTCCATCTCCGCACGTGCCGACGACATCGCGACAGCGCAAGGCGTGATCCGAGCGCAGGAACAAGCCTTGAGCCATGACGACGCAGCGGCCGCCTATTCCTACGCCGCGCCGACGATCCGGGAGATCTTCCCCGCGCCCGACATCTTCATGTCCATGGTGCAGAACGGCTACGCGCCGGTCTATCGTCACAAGAGCTTTGAGTTCGGCGAGAGCAAGATCGAAGGCAGCTCCGTCGCCCAGCGGGTTCACATCATCGATGCCAACGGCGAAGCCTGGGAAGCGCTCTACACGCTCGAGCAGCAGGCGGACGGAGGTTACAAGATCACCGGCTGCTCCCTGCTGAAGGCAGGACAGGCGGTCTAGGTCGCAAATCCCGGTCCGCGCCTCGCCACATTCATCCGCGAGCGGATCAACAGCATCAGCACGATTCCGACATTGAGGGCATTCCACGCCACGCCGTTGGCGAACGCAGCCGCGTAGGAGCCGGTGGCATCGAAGATGACGCCGGACACCCAGCCACCAAAGGACATGCCGAACACGGAGGCGAAGATGACGATGCCGACGCGGGTCGCGGCTTCACTGGCCGGCATCGCCTCGCGCACGATGATGGCATAGCTCGGCACGATGCCGCCCTGGAACAGGCCGAACATCGCGGAGATCAGGTAGAGCGAGGCGAGGCTATCGAAGAACAGGTAGAACACCAGCGCAAAACCCTGCGCCAGTGCTCCGATCAGCAATGTCGGAATGCCGCCGATCTTGTCCGCAAGATAGCCGGAGCCGATGCGGCTGACGATGCCGCAGGCCATCATCAGCGACAGCATCTCGGCGCCGCGCGCCACGCCGTAACCAAGATCGCCGCAATAGGCGACGATATGCACCTGCGGCATCGCCATGGCGACGCAGCAGGAGATGCTGGCGATCGAGAGCAGCACCGTCAGCGTGTTGGTCGAGAGCCTGGGGTCGACCCGCGGCGGCGGCGCATTGGCGTGATTGCGGACCTTGTCGTCGCCCATCTGCGCGCGCAGGACCAGCACCAGGATCGACATCAAGCTAACGCAGACCAGGGCGATACCGACATGAGTGGTGCGCCAGCCGATCCTCTCGATGCCCGAGCTGATGAGCGGCGGCCAGATCGTGCCGGCGACGTAATTGCCGCTCGCGACGATGGTCACGGCCAGCCCGCGATAGCGCTCGAACCAGTGCGAGGCCTCCGCCATCAGCGGCGCGAAGGTCGCTGACGTGCCGAGGCCGATCAGGAAATAGGCGGCGACGAACTGCCAGAGCTGGGTCGAGAGCCCCGCCAGTGTATTGGCGACGCCGAGGAAGGCGATGCTGATCGCCATGGCCGGCACGATGCCGAACTTGTCGGTGATCTTGCCGGCGATCACGCCGCCGAGCCCGAAGCCGAACATCATCAGTGTGAAGGCCAGCGACACCGCGCCGCGCGTGGCGGCGAACTCGGCCTGCACGACGGGAATCACCACGACGACCGCCCACATGCCGACGCCGCCGATCGAGCCGATCAGCAGTGCGAGCAAGAGCCGCACCCAGGCCTGACGGGAGTCAGGGCTGAATGAGGCCGGTTTCTGTCCTGGGTGATTTGGTGCGTGCACGGCGCGGAACATGTTCGCGGATCGCCTCGCGGTCAAGCATCGTGCCGCGATAATGGGCATGCGCGGTGCACTGCGGTAAGAAGGAGCTTGGCGAAATCGCGCTTTGCCATTAGTTTGCAATCTGCGTGTGCAACAATGCCGCGCGGAGCATGCTGTCGGAATGTTGTTGCAATTGACGCGATCGATGCGGATCAGGGTGGGGCGCTTCATTGCGCTGGCCTATCTGTTCTGCGTGCTCGCGCCGGCGGCAAGCCTCGCCTGGGGCAGTGGTCCAACACCATGCCTTGGCGACGAAGCCCCGCTCGCCGACCTTGTGGCCGTGCATCATCAGATGCCGGCCAGCCACATGCATGGCGACGTGACGCGTGACCACGCGGCGATGCATGCGCATCACCAGGCCGCCGCGCAGGACACGCCTGCCCCGCATCATCATGACGGCAAGGGCAAGGCTGGCCCGTGCTGCGCCATGATGTGCATCAGCGCGTTACCGGCCGATCTCCCGAGCTTCGCAAAGCCGCTTCAGCCGGTTTCCAGCTGCGCGCCCGAGATCGTGGCCAGCCTGCACAGCGCAGCGCCGCCCCGGCTCTATCGCCCTCCCATCATCTGATCTGATTCCACGACATCAGGCCGGGCGCGCAATCCGCGCGCGCGAACCTGTGGTCTCCAGACAGATCAGGGATAAATCATGCTTACGCTTCTCGGGGCGAGGTCGGCCGCCGCATCTGCGGTGCGTCGAGGTCACTTTCGATTCAATTGGCCGCTGCTGGCCGCGGCCACATTGGCGTTGTCCGGCTGCATGCCGGCGACAACGTCCGTGACCGGCGCGGATCCGGCCGATCCCGCGGCAAAGGCAGCGCGCGTCGACTATCGCTCGACAGTTGCGCCTTACACGAGCCTGCGGCCTGCAGCGCCTGCGCCATGGCGCGAGCGCAACGACGCTGTCACTCCGCAGCCGAAGCAGGACCGGTAGGAGCGCGCCATGGCACAGTATTTTGCACGGAGCCTGCTCGTTCTCGGCGCGCTCGGCCTCTCCGGCTGTGCCGCGTTCTCGCCCGACAGCGGCATGAGCGCGGTCTCGGAGCTGACGAGCCAGACCATCAGGAAGGACATCGCCTTCGTGCGGACGGCCGAGGGAGCCGGTGCGGTCGACGCGCGCGTTCGCCAGTTGCTGTCGCGGACGCTGACCGAAGAGACCGCCGTGCAGGTCGCGCTGCTCAACAACAAGGGGCTGCAGGCCGCCTATAACGAGCTGGCGCTGGCCGAGACCGATCTGGTCGAGCAGAGCCTGCCGTCCAATCCGGTGTTCTCGGTCTCGCGCATCTCGGGCAATGGCGCCAGCGAGATCGAGCGTCAGGTCGTCGGCGACATCCTGGCGTTGGCCACGCTGCCGTTCCGATCGGACATCGCGCGCGCGCGCTTTCGTCAGGCGCAATTGCGTGCGGCGCTGGCCACACTTCGGCTCGCCGCCGATGTGCGGCGCGCTTACGTTCGCGCAGTCGCCGGAAACGAGATGGTGGTCCTGCTGACCGACGCGAAGGCGACCGCGGAATCGACCGCGCAGCTCGCTGTCAAGCTCGGCGAAACCGGCTCGGTCAACAAGCTCGACCAGGCCCTCGAACAGGTGTTTTACGCCGAGACCACCGCCGACCTCGCCACCGCACGCCAGGCGGCGACGAGCGCGCGCGAAAGGCTGGCACGGCTGATGGGGCTGTGGGACGACGGCCTCGATTTCCGTCTGCCCAACCAACTGCCGCCGCTGCCGCGCCGGCCGCAGGCTTTGCCCTCGATCGAGGCCAACGCGGTGGCCCATCGCATCGACCTGCAGATCGCGCGGCTGGATCTGACGGCGCTGGCGAAGTCGTTGAACCTCACCGAGGCGACCCGCTTCGTCACGCTGCTCGATCTCGCTGGCATCTCCCGCCGGACTCAGGATCCGGAAGGCGCCCCGTTCCGCGAGCGCGGCTTCGACGTGCAGTTCCAGATCCCGATCTTCGATGGCGGCGAGGTCCGTGTGCGGCAGGCCGCGGAAACCTACAATCTCGCCTTCAACCGCCTCACCGAGCGTGCCGTGAACGTCCGCTCGGAGGCGCGCGACGCTTACCGTGTCTATCGCTCCTCCTACGACATCGCTAGTCACTACCAGCGCGAGATCATCCCGCTGCGAAAGATCATCACCGAGGAGATGCAGTTGCGCTTCTCCAGCATGCAGGTCGACATCTTCGCGCTCCTGACCGAAGCACGCCAGCGGCTCGCTTCGCTGCGCGGCGCGATCGAGGCCAGGCAAAACTTCTTCATCGCCCAGTCCGAGTTGCAGACCGCCGTCAATGGCGGCGGCGCGCCTGTTTCCGGCGGCGACAATCCAACCAATATCGCCGCGGCAGCACCTGCCGATGGCGGCCACTGACATGGAGGCCAGCATGTTTTCCCGCCGAGGATTTTTGGGCACCGCCGCGCTCGTGGGCGCATCAGCCGTCAGCGGCCGCGTCCAAGCCGCATCGATTCCGGAAGCAGCCCATATGGACAAGGCGGTGATGCAGCCGCCGTTGCATCCCATTGGCGGTCCCGACTATCGCCCCGTCGTCACGCTCAACGGCTGGACACTGCCGTTCCGCATCAACGGCGACTGGAAGGAATTCCATCTGGTCGCCGAGCCCGTAGTGCGCGAATTCGCCGAGGGCATGAAGGTCAATCTGTGGGGCTACAACGGCCAGTCGCCGGGGCCGACCATCGAGGCAGTCGAGGGCGACAAGGTCCGCATCTTCGTCACCAACCGCCTTCCCGAATACACCACCGTGCATTGGCACGGCATGATCATCCCGAGCGGCATGGACGGCGTCGGCGGACTGACCCAGCCGCATATCGAGCCGGGAAAGACCTTCGTCTACGAGTTCGAGATGAAGAAGAGCGGGACCTTCATGTACCACCCGCATTCCGACGAGATGGTGCAGATGGCGATGGGCATGATGGGCATGGTTGTCGTGCATCCGCGCGACCCAAACTTCCGCCCCGTCGACCGCGACTTCGTTTTCGTGATGAGCACCTATCGCGTCGATCCCGGCACATATCTGCCGCGGGTCAACGAGATGACTGATTTCAACATGTGGACCTGGAATGCGCGGGTGTTTCCGGGCATCGATCCGCTGCCGGTCAGGCTCGGCGACAAGGTGCGCGTGCGCATCGGCAATCTCAGCATGACCAATCACCCGATCCATCTGCATGGCCACAGCTTTGCCGTGACCTGCACCGACGGCGGCTGGATTCCCGAGAGCGCGCAATATCCGGAGACGACGACCGACGTGCCGGTCGGTGCGGTGCGCGTATTCGACGTCCTTGCCGACAATCCCGGCGACTGGGCGTTTCACTGCCACAAGTCGCACCACACCATGAATGCGATGGGACACGACATGCGCAACATGATCGGCGTGTCGCGCAAGGATCTCGCCAGGGCCGTCGGCAAGCTTGCGCCCGACGCCATGGTGATGGGCCAGTCCGGCATGGCGATGGGCAACATGGAGATGCCGGCGCCTGACAACACGCTGCCGATGATGAGCGGCACCGGCCAGTTCGGCCCGATCGAGATGGGCGGCATGTTTACGGTGATGAAGATCCGCGAGGACCTCGCGCGCGACGATTATCGCGATCCCGGCCCCTATCAATTCCCGCAAGGCACCGTCGCCTACGAGGTCGCCTCGCCGGCGGCGGAGCCGGCGCGGCAGCCAGCCATGCCGGCGCACAAGATGAAGATGTGAGCGTTTCGATGAACCACCAACTGGAGACCACAATGAAGAAGACGATCAAACTCGCCTTGACGCTGCTCGCGCTGTCGATCGCACCCGCGTTCGCGCACGAGGGTCACGACCATCACGGCTTCTCGGCCGGCGAGCCCGGCGATCCCGGGAAGCCGGCGCGCACCATCGAGATCGCGTTGAGCGAAATGTCCTACGAGCCGTCGAGCATCACAGTCAAGCGCGGCGAGCAGATCCGTTTCGTACTGCGTAATGTCGGCAGGGAGGACCACGAATTCCTGCTCGCCACCACCAAGGAGAACCTCGCACATGCCGAGGTGATGAAGAAGCACCCGCACATGGAGCATGATGACCCGAACGGGGTGCGGCTTGCGCCGAACAAGACGGCCGAGATCGTCTGGAAGTTCACCAAAGCCGGCACCTTCGAATTTTCCTGCCTGATCCCCGACCATCGCGACTACGGCATGGTCGGCCACGTCACCGTGAAATGAGGACAATGGAGAGAGCCATGAAGCCGATCATCCGCGCCACCGCAGCATTCGCACTGACGCTGGGCCTGACCGCGAGCGCGCTGGCGCAGGCCGCTTCCATCAACGGTGAGGTCAAGAAGATCGACGAAACCGCCGGCAAGATCACGCTCAAGCACGGCCCCGCCAAAGGCCTCGGCATGGACGAGCCCATGACCATGGTCTACCGCGTTAGGGATCCCGCCATGCTCAAGCAGGTCAAGGTCGGCGACAAGGTGTCATTCGAAGCCGAGGAGGCCGCGTCGGGTTACACGGTGACGAAGATGGAGAAGGCGAAGTAGGGCGATCTCCTTCATGGTCATTCCGGGGCGCGCCTCTTGGCGGACCCGGAATGATGACCTGATAGTCCCGAAACACCCCCACCCCGCACTCCTGCCGCACGCTCCGTTAACCCTTTGCTAACCATACACCCGGCAAGAATTGCCCAGTGGAGTCGAGTGTCGTCAGCCGCGTAGAACGGGAGCTCCCGTGGACGCCAGTGCGGTGCCTCACTTTCGGAACGGCGGCCCATCGGCCGCCGCGCAGACGTTTGGGGCGCGCGGACGGCAGTCGCGCGGGGGAGCAGCTACCATGGTCGACGTCACCGCGGGACAGGGCGTAGGTAACGCCAAGCCCGGCATCCCCTCCCTTTCCGAGATCGTCACCATCCTCAAGCGCGGCGACATCGCGCTCGCGCTCGGCGTCCTCACCATCCTTGTGGTGCTGATCCTGCCGCTGCCGGCGATCGTTCTCGACCTGTTCCTGGCGATCTCGATCACGCTGTCGATCCTGATCCTGATGACCTCGCTGTTCATCCAGGCGCCGCTGGAATTCTCCGCCTTCCCGACCATCCTGCTGATCTCGACCATGCTGCGGCTGTCGCTCAACATGGCCTCGACCCGCCTGATCCTGTCGCATGGGCACGAGGGCACGGATGCCGCCGGTCACGTCATCGAAGCTTTCGGCAGCTTCGTGATGGGCGGCAATTTCGTCATCGGCATCATCGTCTTCGCCATCCTGATCATCGTCAACTTCGTCGTCATCACCAAGGGTTCGGGCCGTATCGCCGAAGTCGCCGCCCGCTTCCACCTCGACGCCATGCCCGGCAAGCAGATGGCGATCGACGCCGACCTGTCCGCCGGACTGATCGACGAGAAGGTCGCCAAGGAGCGCCGCAAGGCGCTGGAGGATGAGAGCGGGTTCTTCGGCGCCATGGACGGTGCCTCGAAGTTCGTCCGCGGCGACGCCATCGCCGGCCTCCTGATCGTCTTCATCAACGTCGTCGGCGGCATGATTATCGGCGTGGCGCAGCAGGGCCTGTCCTTTGCCGACGCCGGCCGCAGCTACACGCTGCTGACCGTCGGTGACGGTCTCGTCACCCAGGTCCCGGCGCTGATCGTCTCGACCGCGGCGGGCCTGCTCGTCTCCAAGGCCGGCGTCTCGGGTGCGGCCGACAAGGCGCTGATGAAGCAGTTCTCCGGCTATCCGCAGGCGCTCGCGATGTCCTCGGCGGTCATGCTGGTGCTGGCCGCGCTGCCGGGCATTCCGACCATCCCCTTCTTCCTGCTCGGCGCCGGCGCCGGTGCGCTGGCCTGGTCGGCGCGTAACCGCAACCGTGCGACCGCCAACGCCGAGGCTGCCGCAAGGGCCGCACCCGCGGCCGGGACGCCCGGTGCCCCCGGCACCTCGGCGGCCGAGGAGCCGATCTCGGCGGCGCTCAAGATCGACGACCTCAAGATCGAGCTCGGCTATGCGCTCTTGCCGCTGGTCAACGGCCCCGACGGCACCGACCGCCTCACCGAGCAGATCAAGGCGCTGCGCCGCTCGCTCGCGATCGAGATGGGTTTCGTGATGCCCGCGGTGCGAATCCTCGACAACGTTCAGCTCGAAGCCAACACCTACATCATCAAGATCAAGGAGGTCGACGCCGGCACCGGCAAGATCTGGCCGAACCAGTTCATGGTCATGGACCCCGGCGGCAGCCAGGTGCAGGTGCCCGGCATCCACACCACCGAGCCGACCTTCGGCCTGCCCGCGACCTGGGTCGACGCCAGCCTCAAGGAGGAGGCCTCGCTCAAGGGCTACACCGTCGTCGACGCCGCGACCGTGCTCTCGACCCATCTCACCGAGCTGCTCAAGGCCAACATGTCGGACCTGCTGTCCTATGGCGAGGTGCAGAAGCTGCTCAAGGAGCTGCCGAAGGAGCAGAGCGAGCTGGTCAAGGACATCGTGCCCGGACAGGTCACGGTCTCCGGTATCCAGCGCGTGCTCCAGCTGCTGCTCGCCGAGCGCATCTCGATCCGCGACCTCTCGACCATCCTCGAAGGCATCGCCGACTCGCTCGCCTTCTCGCGCAATCCCGCGACCATGGTCGAGCATGTCCGCGCTCGCCTCGCGCGGCAGATTTGCGCGCAGAATACGTCCTACAACGGCTATCTGCCGCTGATCGCGCTGTCGGCACGGTGGGAGCAGGCTTTTGCCGAATCCATCGTCGGCCAGGGCGAAGAGCGCAGCCTCGCGATGCAGCCCTCCAAGCTGTCCGAGTTCATGACCGGCGTGCGCGAGGCCTTCGAGCGAGCCGCCCGCGAAGGCGAGGCGCCGGTGCTGGTGACCTCCGCGGCAATTCGACCTTTCGTCCGCTCCCTGGTCGAGCGGTTCCGGGCCCAGACGACCGTGTTGTCGCAGGCCGAAATCCACCCGAGAGCGAGGCTGAAAACGGTCGGAAGCATCTGATTTGCCTTAAGAAGCCGTGTGTTTTTCAGTCACAGGCAAATGGTTTTTTAGTTTCTGGCACCTTGTCGACCAACTGCTGGCAAAGCGCCTTCCAGGCATATTACAGCTTTGAAATAATTGCGAAATCTGGCGATCAAGATCCGCCCTTGATCGCGATCGTTCACGTCGTATCACGCTCTTGTGATAGCCCCTTGGGAACGAATCCGCCCAATACTAGGTTGTTGGGCACCGGAAGCATGAACCTGCCTAACAAGGGTGGCGACTACTTCGGGTAGATGGCGGCAGGAGCCTTCCATGAACCACTCGATTTACAGCGCAGATCGCTCGACACATCTGAAGATCGTGGTCGTGGCCCTCGTCGCCGGGATCGCGGTGGCAGGGTTCGGCATCACTGCACGCACCGGTTCGGACGACGGATTAACCCAGACCGCCCGCGTCATCAAGGCCGGCAAGCCGGTTGCGATCACCAGCTCGAACGCATCGGTCGTTCGCTAAGGAGATTTGAGTTTCAGGAATTCACGCGGCTCTTTACCAGCCCCCCAAAGTCGCCACGTGGATATGTAGACGACCCCAACCCCAAGTCGACTACAGAAAGCGCCCGCCCCCCACGGGCGCTTTCTCATGTCCGGGGTACCTCGTCATCGTGAGCGCCACTCGCTCCTCTCTTGTCCCGGACGCGCCGCAACGCCTCTTAGCGTTGCTGCGCAGAGCCGGGACCCAGGAAGCCACACGGCTTGCTGCTGCATGGGCCCCGGCTCTGCAGCGCACCGCTGAAG
>NZ_JBEPOT010000009.1:0-303686 GCF_040546905.1 Bradyrhizobium sp. S3.3.6
AGACATCGCAGGCCCTCCGTCCCAGACAGGTCGAAAGGCCTTGAATCACATCCATAAACTCCGGGGAATCACTTTCGGGCATCCCATAGCCCACAAGGGGAGAGGGGACGCACCGTCCTTGCGGCAAGCCTACTCATGCCGATGCCCGTGCTTCCGCACCTTCGCCGGCTTGCTCTCTCCCGTCGGGATCATCACCACACGTCCATAACGTACGCCACGCTCCGCGATGATGTGGTCGGCAAAGTGCCTGACCCCGGCGGCGTCGCCGCGCAGCGCCGTCATCTCCATGCAATTGTTGTCGTCGAGGTGGACGTGCAGGGTCGCCAGCGCGAGGTCGTGGTGGCCGTGGAATTCCTGCACCAGCCGCTTCGAGAGATCGCGCGCGGCGTGGTCGTAGACATAGACGAGGCCGGCGACGCAAGCGCCGCTCTGCGCCGTGTCCTCGCTCGATTGCTGCAGCCCGGCGCGGGCGAGGTCGCGGATAATCTCTGAGCGGTTCTGGTAGCCGCGCGCTTCGGCTGCGGCATCGATCTCCGCCAGCAAATCGTCCTCGATCGTGATCGTAATCCGCTGCATCAGGTCCTCTCCGCGGGTGGCGCTCTTCTTACCTCGCCCCGCTTGCGGGGAGAGGTCGGAATTCAAGCGTAGCTTGAATTCCGGGTGAGGGGGACTCTCCGCGAACGCAACTCTTACCGTCGTTGTGGAAGCAGCCCCTCACCCCAACCCTCTCAGCGCGAGCGAAGCTCGTCGCGACCCCGTAAGAACGGGGCGAGGGAGCGCGCCATCATCTTCACAGCCGCGTCGCGCGCAGCCGCAGGGCATTGCCGACTACGCTCACCGAGGACAGCGCCATCGCCGCGGCCGCGATGATCGGCGAGAGCAGTACGCCGAAGGCGGGATAGAGGATGCCGGCGGCAATCGGAATGCCGGCGGCATTATAGATGAAGGCGAAGAACAGGTTCTGCCGGATGTTGCTCATCGTCGCCTGCGACAGTTTTCGGGCGCGGACGATGCCGGTGAGGTCGCCCTTGAGCAGGGTGATGCCCGCGCTTTCCATCGCCACATCGGTGCCGGTGCCCATGGCGATGCCGACCTCGGCCGCCGCCAATGCCGGAGCGTCGTTGACGCCGTCGCCGGCCATCGCGACGCTGCGTCCGGCCTTTTGCAACCTGGTCACGACTGCGCTCTTCTGGTCCGGCAGCACCTCGGCTTCGATATCGGCGATGCCGAGCCTGCGCGCGACGGCTTCGGCCGTGGTGCGGTTGTCGCCGGTCAGCATGATGACCTTGATGCCTTCGGCCGCGAGCGCTTTCAGCGCCTCCGCCGTCGAAGCCTTGACAGGATCGGCGATGGCGAACAGTCCGGCGAGCCTGCCGTCGATCGCCATGTTGATGACGGTGGCGCCGTCGCCACGCAGGCGTTCGGCCCCCGCATCGAGCGTACTGGTGTCGATGCCGATCGATGTCAGGTACCTGGCGTTGCCGAGGACGACAGTCTTGCCATCGACCTTGCCGGTTGCGCCCTTGCCCGTCGGCGAATCGAATTGCTCGACCTGGCCGAGCGTGAGCTGCTTTTCTTTCGCGGCGCGCATGATGGCGTCGGCGAGCGGATGCTCGCTGGCACGCTCGACGCTGGCTGCAAGCCGAAGGATGTCGTCCTCGGCAAAGCCGGCCGCTGGCACGATCGCGACCACTTTCGGCTTGCCCTCGGTCAGCGTGCCGGTCTTGTCGACCACCAGTGTGTCGATTGTCTCCATCCGCTCCAGCGCCTCGGCGTTCTTGATCAGAACGCCTCCTTGCGCGCCGCGGCCGACGCCGACCATGATCGACATCGGGGTCGCCAGGCCCAGCGCGCAGGGGCAGGCGATGATCAGCACGCTGACGGCCGCGACGAGGCCGAAGGCGAGCCTCGGCTCCGGGCCGAACCAGGCCCAGGCGGCGAAGGCGGTGACAGCGACTGCGATCACGGTCGGCACGAACCAGCCGGCGACCTGGTCCGCCAGCCGCTGGATCGGCGCGCGCGAGCGTTGTGCATCGGCGACCATCTGCACGATCTGCGACAGCAACGTCTCGCGCCCGACCTTGTCGGCGCGCATGATGAAGCTGCCGGATTGGTTGAGCGTGCCGGCGATGACTTTTGCGCCAACCTCCTTGCTGACAGGCATGGATTCGCCTGTCACGAGCGATTCATCGAGCGAGGAGCGGCCCTCGAGAATGGTGCCGTCGACCGGCACTTTTTCGCCGGGACGTACGCGCAAGGAATCGCCGGCGTGCAGAGAGTCGATTTCGACCTCATGCTCGCTGCCATCAGGCTCGACGCGCCGTGCGGTCTTCGGCGCGAGCTGCAACAGCGCCTTGATCGCGCCCGAGGTGGCATCGCGGGCGCGCAGCTCCAGCACCTGGCCGAGCAGAACCAGGACGGTGATGACAGCGGCGGCTTCGAAATAGACGGCGACCGCGCCCTCATGGCCGCGGAAGGTGGTGGGGAAAATCTGCGGCGCGATGGTGCCGATCAGGCTGTAGATATAGGCAACGCCGGTGCCCATCGCGATCAGCGTGAACATGTTGAGGTTGCGCGTCAGCAGCGATTGCCAGCCGCGTACCAGGAACGGCCAGCCGGCCCAGAGCACCACGGGTGTCGCGAAGACGAGCTGGATCCAGTTCGACAGCACAGGCTCGATCCAGTTGTGCGGACCCGCGAGGTGTCCGCCCATCTCCAGCACCACAGGCGGCAGCGCCAGCGCGCCGCCGATCCAGAACCGCCGCGTCATGTCGGCGAGCTCCGGATTGGGCCCGGTCTCCAGGCTCGCGACCTCCGGCTCCAGCGCCATGCCGCAGATCGGGCAGCTGCCGGGTCCGGCCTGGCGGATCTCCGGATGCATTGGGCAGGTATAGATCGTGCCCGCCGGGGTCTCCGGCTCGGGCGTCCTCTCTTTTGCGAGATATTTGGCGGGATCGGCAGCGAATTTGGTGCGGCAGCCGGCCGAGCAGAAATGGAAGGTCTCGCCGTGAGGCTCGAAGCGATGCTTTGAGGTCGCGGGGTCGACCGTCATGCCACAAACGGGATCGAGGACTTTTGGCGCGGCTGCGCCAAGGTCATGGGCGTGGTGATGGGCATGGCCAGCATGATCGCCGCAGCAGGACGAAGCCGCAGGCTTGGGGGGCGCCGCGGTCTTGGGCGAGCAGCAGCCTCCGGAATGCGTGTCCCCGTCGTGATGGTGCTTGTGGTCCGCGTCGTTCATTCCTGCACTCCGGCCTTGTAACCTATACCCGGTAGGGGTATATAGGCGCCATGCGCAAGGACATCAAGGCATCCGTCGGAAAACGTCTCGGCCGGATCGAGGGCCAGGTTCGTGGCCTGTCGAAAATGGTCGAGGAGGACCGCTACTGCATCGACATCGTCACGCAGATCTCGGCAGTGCGCGCCGCACTGCGCCGGGTCGAGGAGGAGGTCTTGAAGGACCACGTCGCCCATTGCGTCGAGCACGCGATCGCAAGCGGGGACAAGGCGGATCAGCGCGAGAAGCTCGCGGAGCTGATGGCGGTGATTGGACGGGCGGAAAGGTAGGGTCTCACCGTCGTCATTGCGAGCGCAGCGAAGCAATCCAGAATCCCTCCGTGGAAGGATTTCTGGATTGCTTCGTCGCTTTGCTCCTCGCAATGACGACGGCGGGAGTGATGGTCTAAGCCGCGATCTCTTGCGCCCGCGCACGGTACATCGCGAGCTCGTTCAGCAGCACAAATTGATCGGAGAAGGTGGCGTCCATCTCGGCCACCGCCTCACGCATCACTTGCTCAGCCGGAATTTCGGCCGGCGTTTCTTCGTCAGCCGCTTCAGGAACGAGCGGCGGCGCACGGAGCGTTTCTGGAAACACACCGAATGAGCCCGCTACCTCCTCGAGCGGCTTTTGCTTGTCGGCCCAGTGCAAGGCTGTGTAGTCGAAGCCGTGCACGATGGTGGGTTTGACCACTTCGAAATAGGGCGAGATGTCGAAGTCGCGGGGCATGTAGAGCGAGGAATCGCGGATGTGCAGGATCTCGCGGCGGGCGGCGCGGCTGCCGGCCTTGGTGATCTTCGGCAGGATCGGATAGCGCACCGCGTCGAAAGCCTGCGCGATCAGCGCCGAGCAGATGATCTTGGTCGGATCGCCCGACCCGATCGCAATCATGCGCCGCCGCCATCGCTGCGGTATCGGCAGAGGAAACAGGAAGCGCATCAGATCGATGATGTTCTTGGTGTCGTAGCCGAAGCCGATGCGGTTGATCGCATAGCGGCAGACCGTGGTGCGGTCCTCGTAGGACAGCCCGACCGGGCGGCAGATGCGGGTGTGGTAGGGGAAATATTTCGACAGCGGCGCGGAGGTGACGCCCTCGCCGATATTGGCCTCGATCAGCACATGCGGCTCGCCGTCGGGCTCCACCGCGCCTTCGACCGGACCGACATAGAGTGCGGCATGCGACCAGGTCGACTGCGTCAGATATTTGATGATGCCGGAGATGCGGTTGTTGCCCTCGACCAGCATGACATCGCCGGGCTGGATCACGCCGCGGAGATGCTCGGGGTCGCTCGGCGTGAACGGCTCATAGCCCGGCACCTCCTTCGAGAGGTACGCGGCAATCAACTTGCCGACTGAATCCAGGACCGTCCCCATATCGAACTCCCCCAGGCCTTTCCGGCCGCTTTTTTCCTTCTCTATCATGGTCGAAACGTGTTGCCATTCGGTTCATCAGTCTGTGAGATCAAGCACGATTGATTCACCATGATAGTTGCTGCGCAACATCAGATGCGGCAAGGTTCGCTTGCTGTTCCCGTTCGCTGCAAGTCCCCGGAAACCATGACATGACAATCACGCGCCGCGGCTTCCTATCGGCTTCGGCGGCCTTTGCCGCGATGCCGGTCCTGGGCGCAACGGCCGCGCCGCTGCCGCGCGAGGCTGACATTGTCGTGATCGGTGCGGGTGCGGCCGGAATCGCTGCAGCGCGGCGCGTCATGGCCGCCAATCGCAAGGTGATCGTGGTGGAGGCGGCCTCGCAAATCGGCGGGCGCTGTATCACTGACACCACCACATTCGACGTGCCGTTCGATCGCGGCGCGCGCTGGATGCACAATCCCGACACCAACCCGATGATCCGGCTGGCGCGCAGTGCCGGGCTCGATGTGTTCCCGGCACCGTCGGGCCAGAAGATGCGCATCGGCCGCCGCAACGCGCGCGCGGGCGAGACCGAGGAGTTCCTGGCGGCGCTGGTGCGCGCCAATCGTGCCATCGACGAGGCAGCGCGCGGCAAGTTGGATACGTCCTGCGCGTCGGTCCAGCCAAAAGATCTCGGCGATTGGGCGGGCGCCACCGAGTTCGTGCTTGGTGCGAGTTTTGCCGGCAAGGACCTGAAGGAGCTGTCGGCGATCGACAAGGCGCGTGCGCAGGACCGCAATGCCCCGATCGCCTGCCGCCAGGGTCTGGGTACCCTGATCGCCAGGCTCGGCGAGCAGGCGCCGGTTGCGCTTGCGACACCGGCAAGCCGGATTGTCTGGAGCAATCGCGACGTCAGCGTGGAGACGCAAGGAGGGAAGATCGCCGCGCGCGCCGCCATCATCACGGTCTCGACCAATGTGCTCGCCGGCGGCGCGATCAAGTTCGCGCCTGATATCCCCAAGCGCACGCTCGATGCGGCGTCCAAGCTTACGCTCGGCAGTTACGATCATATCGTGCTGCAACTGCCGGGAAATCCGCTCGGGCTCTCGCGCGACGACATCCTGATCGAGCAGAGCAACTCGATGCGCACCGCGCTGATGTTCGCCAATATCGGCGGCTCCTCGCTGTGCTCGATCGACGTCGGCGGTTCGTTCGGCCGCGATCTCTCGGAGCAGGGCGAGAAGGCGATGGCGGCCTTCGCAAAGGAGTGGATCACGAAGCTGTTCGGCAGCGAGGCGGTGGCGAACGTGCAGAAGACCGCTGTGACGCGCTGGAACGCCTCGCCCTATGTGATGGGCGCGATGTCGGCGGCCTCGCCCGGCGGCCAGCTGTCGCGAAAAGTCTTGACCGAGCCGATCGGTAACATGTTCCTCGCCGGCGAAGCCACGCATGAGACGCTGTGGGGCACGGTCGACGGCGCCTGGGAAAGCGGCGAGCGCGCCGCGGACGCCGCGCTCCGCAAGATCGGTGCGCTGAAGGATGAGCCGGCCGAGGTGCCGACGCAGTCGACCAAGCGGCGCCGCGCGCCGCGGTAGTAGGCGAACTGCCGCAAGATCCCGTCCAGCACCGGCAGCCCGGCGATCACCGCCGTCGCAATCAGCGCATAGCAGATGCCGCGGAGACTGACGTCCTTGGGAAGGAGGTCGGCAATCGTCATGCTCTCAAAGAGCCGCCGGTCTTCTTGGTGACCTCGGCCACGATCTTCGCCGCGACGGCCTCGATCTCCTGATCGGTCAGCGTCTTCTCGCGCGGCTGGATCGTCACGGCGATGCCGATCGACTTCTTGCCGTCGTCGATGCCCTTGCCCTCATAGAGGTCGAACACGTTGACACCGGTGATTAGCTTCTTGTCGACGCCTTGCGCGGCGCGCACGATATCGCCCGCCTTCACGGCGCGGTCGACGATGAAGGCGAAGTCGCGCGACACCGGCTGGAACGCCGACAGCTCGATCAGCGGCTTGGCGCGGGTCGGCTTCTTCTTGGTCTCGGGGATGCGATCGAGGATCACCTCGAACACCATCAGCGGGCCGTCGGCGCCGAGCGCCTCCAGCGCGCGCGGATGCATCTCGCCGAAAGTGCCGAGCACGTTCTGCGGGCCGATCTGGATCGTGCCGGAGCGGCCCGGATGCAGCCAGGCGGGGCCGCCGGCAACGATCTGGAGCGCCTGCATCGGAGCACCGGCCGCAGCCAGCACGGCGAGCGCGTCGGCCTTGGCGTCGAAGATATCGGCCTGCGCCGAGCCCGACCAGTGCCGTCCCAATCCGTCCGACGACGCAAGGCCGCGGCGTACGCCGCTTGCGGCCATGAACTGATCCTGCGGGCGATCGCCCCTGAACACCTGACCGACCTCGAACAGCACGACGTCGCCAAAACCGCGATCGGCATTGGCCTGTGCGGCTGCGACCAGGCCCGGCAGCAGGCTCGGCCGCATGTCCGATAGATCAGCGGCGATCGGGTTGGCGACTTCGAGCTCGCGCTGGCCGCCGCCGAACAATTGTGCCGCGGGCTTGGTGATGAACGACCACGTCACGGCTTCGGTCATGCCGCGGCTCGCGAGTGCGCGCCGCGCGCGGCGGGTGCGAAGCTGCAGTGGCGTCAGCACGGATTTGCGCGCGTCCTCGCCACGCTCGAACGGCGTCATCGGCACCTTGTCGACGCCGTAGATACGGATGACCTCCTCGACGATGTCGGCCTTCCCGTGCACGTCGGAGCGCCAGGAGGGCACCGCGACCTTCACCACAGGGCCGGGCCCCGCCATCATGAAGCCGAGACGGGTCAGGATGAGCTTCATCTCGACCTGCGGCACCTCGATGCCGGAGAGACGCTTGACCTCGGTGAGCGGGAAATCGATCACGCGATCGTCGCCGAAGGTTTTGCCCACCACGACGTTCTCTGACGGAGTGCCGCCGCACAGCTCCATCACCAGCTTGGTGGCGAGCTCCAGCCCGGGCACCATGAAGGCCGGGTCGACGCCGCGCTCGAAGCGGTAGCGCGCATCCGAGTTGATGCCGAGCTTGCGGCCGGTCTGGGCGACATTGATCTCGTTCCACAGTGCCGATTCGATCAGCACGTCGGTGGTGTTCTCATCGCAGCCCGAGGCTTCGCCGCCCATGATGCCGGCGAGCGATTCGACGCCGTGCTGGTCCGCGATCACGCAGATCGAGGGATCGAGATTGTAGGCGCGGCCGTCGAGCGCGAGCAGCGCCTCGCCGTCGCGGGCGCGGCGCACCACGAGATTGCCCACCACCTTCTTGGCGTCGAACACGTGCAGCGGACGCGCGCGGTCGTAGGTCATGAAGTTGGTGATGTCGACCAGCGCATTGATCGGGCGCAGGCCGATCGCGGTCAGCCGATTCTGCAGCCATTCCGGCGACGGGCCGTTCTTGACGCCGCGCACAAGGCGCAACGCAAAACCCGGGCACAGCGCAGCGTCCTCGACCGTGACCTTCACCGGACACGGGAACTCGCCCTTGATCGGCTTGATCGAGGCGTCCTTGAACTTGCCCATGTCGGCGGCGGCAAGGTCGCGCGCGATGCCGTGCACGCCGGTGCAGTCCTGCCGGTTCGGCGTCAGATTGATCTCGATCACGGGATCGCCGAGCGCGGCCCATTCGGCATAGCCGGCGCCGATCGGCGCATCCGCCGGCAATTCCATGATGCCGTCATGGTCGTTGGAGATCTGCAGCTCTGCCGCCGAGCACAGCATGCCGCGGCTCTCGACGCCGCGAATAGTGCCGACACCGAGCGTGATGTCCTTGCCGGGAATGTAGGTGCCGGGCGGAGAGAACACGCTGACGAGCCCGGCGCGCGCATTCGGCGCCCCGCACACGACCTGCACCGGCGCGCCACCGTCACCGGTGTCGACCATGCAGACGCGCAGCCGATCAGCATTGGGATGCTGCTCGGCCGAAATCACCTTCGCAATGGTGAAAGGCTGCAGCGCCTTCGCCTTGTCCTCGATGTTCTCGACCTCGAGCCCGATCATGGTGAGCTTGTCGGCAAGCTTTTCCAGCGGCTCGTCGGTGTCGAGATGATCCTTCAGCCAGGAGAGGGTGAATTTCATGGCTGTGTGCCTCGGCTCTTATCGGTGATGACTGAATTGCTTTGGTCGGTGGTAGTGTTCCCTCCCCC
Source organism: Bradyrhizobium sp. S3.3.6 (assembly GCF_040546905.1). Lineage (NCBI taxonomy): Bacteria > Pseudomonadati > Pseudomonadota > Alphaproteobacteria > Hyphomicrobiales > Nitrobacteraceae > Bradyrhizobium > Bradyrhizobium sp. S3.3.6. The sequence goes on from NZ_JBEPOT010000009.1 coordinate 8,821, forward strand.
CTTGTGGGGGAGGGTCAGGGAGGGGGGTAAGCCGCGGGCTCCGGCAGAAGCTGCCTGGCGAATTACCTCAACGACTCCCTCCAAATTGGTCATCACCTGATTATTGGTGAAGCGTAGAACCAGAAATCCCTCGGCAGCAAAGAACGCGTCGCGACGTTGATCTGCCTTTTGACGCTCTTCGAAATCGTGAGATTCCCCGTCGAGCTCGATGATAATCTTCGATGAGAAGCACACGAAATCGGCTATGTAGTTTCCGATCGGCGTTTGGCGACGGATGCCCACACCGTCCATTCGGTTAGCTTTCAGATAGCGCCACAGCAGTGTTTCGGCGCGCGTCATCGCCCGGCGAAGCTGCTTCGCCCGGCTGCGCTGACGCTCGCTTACGACTGCGTGCGGCATCCGCGGCTACCCCCCTCCCTGACCCTCCCCCACAAGGGGGGAGGGAACGGAGAGAGTCATGGCAAACTCATGTCCGAACACGAGCCTCACGAGCTCAGCCCTCCCGCGAGTGTCGGCACCTCGAGCGGCTTGAAGCCGTAATGGTTGAGCCAGCGGACGTCGTTGTCGAACAGCTGGCGCAAATCGGCGATGCCGTATTTCAGCATGGCGATGCGGTCGATGCCCATGCCCCAGGCGAAGCCCTGGTACTCGTCGGGATCGATGCCGCAGGCGCGCAGCACGTTCGGATGCACCATGCCGCAGCCGAGAATCTCGAGCCAGTCCTCGCCCTCGCCGAAGCGGATCTCGCCCTTGTCGCGGCGGCACTGGATGTCGACTTCCAGCGACGGCTCGGTGAACGGGAAGAACGACGGCCGGAAGCGCATGTTGATGTGGTCGACCTCGAAGAACGCCTTACAGAACTCGTGCAGGATCCATTTGAGGTGGCCGAGATGCGAGTGCTTGTCGATGACGAGACCTTCGACCTGGTGGAATTGCGGCGTGTGGGTCGCGTCCGAATCGATGCGGTAGGTACGGCCCGGGCAGATCACGCGGATCGGCGGCTTCTGGGTGAGCATGGTGCGCACCTGCACCGGCGAGGTGTGGGTGCGCAACAGCATGCGCGAGCCGTCTTCCTTCGGATGGAAGAAGAACGTGTCGTGCATCTCGCGCGCCGGATGGCCTTCCGGGAAGTTGAGCTTGGTGAAATTGTAGTCGTCGGTCTCGATGTCAGGACCTTCGGCGACCGAGAATCCCATGTCGGCGAAGATCGTGGTCAGCTCGTCCCAGACCTGGCTCAGCGGATGGATGCGGCCGGCATCAGTTGCCGCATCGCGCAGCGGCAAGGTCACGTCGACGGTCTCCGATGCCAGCCGCGCATCGAGCGCCGCCGACTTCAGCACGTCGCGCCGTGCGGCGAGCGCCTCGGTGACCTTGTCCTTGGCCTGGTTGATCGCCGCACCTTGCGACTTGCGTTCGTCGGGCGACATCTTGCCGAGCGTGGCAAGCAGCGCCGAGATCGTGCCCTTCTTGCCGAGGGCTGCGACGCGCACCGCTTCGAGCGCGGCTTCGTCGCCGGCGGCGGCGATCTGGTCGAGGATGGATGTTTCGAGCGTTGCGAGGTCGGACACAGTCAAATCCTTAGCTCCAAATTCGGCTGGGTTGTCGCCGCCCGAAGGCCGTAACGTCAAGCAAAAAGCCGGTCATTTCGAGCGTGGGACCAGCTGGGTTGAACCTCGCATGGGGGCCGGGCACCAAGGGGGATACGTGGAGGCCTTTGCGATGCTTTCGAAACGCTGCCTTGCTGTTCTTCTTGCCGTCGTGGCGGTCGTTCTGTCGGTGGCAGGCACCCCGGCGCGCGCCATGGTCTGCATGGACAAATCCATGACGCTGGACGAGGTCGCAGACACCATCAGCGCGCAGAAGAGCTGCGAAAGCGCGATGAAGGTCTTCAGGGATTGCGAACTGACCGCAAGCGGCGATGTCGGGCTCGGTGCTGCCGTCGAAAAGAAATGTGAGGCCGACTTCAAGTCCGGCCTCAACGCCGCGCAGGCGCAGGCCTACCAACGCGAGCTGCGCGTGTGCGACCGCAAGTACCGGAACAAGTCCGGCACCATGTATCTCTCGTTTACGGCATTCTGCCGGGCGGAGGTGGCCCGGCGTTACTCCCACCACGCGCTGAAGGCCGCGGGCCGGAACGCCCGCTAGCGCAAGCCTCAGGCTGCGAGCGCAGCTTTGGCCTTCTCGGCGATCGCCTGGAACGACGCGGGCTCGTGGATCGCGAGATCCGACAGCACCTTGCGGTCCACGGTGATGCCCGACTTGGCGAGACCGTCGATAAATCGGCTGTAGGTCAGGCCGAACGGACGGACGGCAGCGTTGAGGCGCTGGATCCAGAGCGCGCGGAAAGTGCGCTTCTTGCGCTTGCGATCACGGAAGGCGTACTGCTGGGCCTTCTCGACGGCCGGCTTGGCGGCGCGGATGGTGTTCTTGCGGCGGCCGTAGAAACCCTTGGCGGCCTTGTAGACTTTCTTGTGCTTGGCGTGGGCGGTCACACCGCGTTTGACGCGAGACATGACAAAATCCTTCAGAGATGACTTGGTTTTTCGGATCGCCGCTTAAAGCGCGGCAGAGATGGCAATGATCGTGGACGCGGTCAGGCGTTCGGCAAGAAGTACTTCTTGACGTTGTCGCCGTCGGTCTTGAACAGCACGCGGGTGCCGCGGAGCTGACGGATCTGCTTCTTCGTCCGCTTGATCATGCCGTGACGCTTGCCGCGCTGGGCGTGCATCACTTTGCCGGTGGCAGTCACCTTGAAGCGCTTTTTAGCGCCCGATTTGGTCTTCAGCTTGGGCATTTGGCTCTCCTAATGGCCACAGAGTTCCGCCCGCGAAGGCGGCTGGCCGTCAAAATGCTCGTTAGAGCGTTGATTGTGCTCAGGTTTTGCGAACAAGCGCGAAACCCGCACGAAACACCGCCACGGCAGCCCTTAATCAGCCGGGCGATGAAGGTCGGCCTTATGACAGAGGACAGGCCAATTGGCAACGATGAACCGCCGGAACCTGGCCGCCGACTATTGGGGGTTACCACCTCATTGTTCACGTCGTCCCGTCCGGAGCAGGACCAAAATGGCCCATTTTTCCCAATCGATTTTGTCGGTTTTCGCCCGTCCGCGCCACCTGGCGCTATTCGCCGTGCTCGCTGCCGCCGTCCCCTCGGCCGCCGATGCCCGCATCGTCAGTTATGACGGGGTCTGGAATGTCACCTTCGCGACCACCCGCGGCAGTTGCAGCTCGGGTTACAGCGTGCCCTTCACCGTGACCGGCAGCCGGGTGTCGTCCGCCGGCGGCGGCCGGGTGTCCGGCACGATCAATCGCGGCGGTGCTGTCGCGGTCCAGGTGTCGGTCGGCGCCTCCCATGCCAGCGGCGGTGGCCGGCTTGGCGGCGCGGCGGGTGCGGGCTCCTGGAGGGGTATCATCTCTGGCGACCAATGCAGCGGCACCTGGCAGGCAACGCGGACCTGAAAACACAAACGGCCCGCCGGAGATCCGGACGGGCCGTTGAACTTTCAGTCCTGAAGAGCCGGCGTCAGCGCGGCGCCAGGACCATGACGACCTGACGGCCCTCGAATCGGGCATCCTGCTCGACCTTGGCGAGCTCGGCGACGTCAGTCTTGATCTTGTCCAGCAGCTTGGTGCCGATCTCCTGGTGCGCCATTTCGCGGCCGCGATAGCGCAAGGTGATCTTGACCTTGTCGCCCTCCTCGAAGAACCGCAGCATCGCGCGCATCTTCACGTCATAATCGTGATCGTCGATCATCGGGCGGAGCTTGATCTCCTTGATCTCGACGGTCTTCTGACGCTTGCGGGCTTCGGCGGCTTTCTTCTGGGCGGAATACTTATACTTCCCGTAGTCCATGATCTTGCAGACGGGAGGGCTGACATTTGGCGAGATCTCGACCAGATCCATGCCGGCTTCCTGGGCCAACTTGATGGCAAGCATCGTCTCGACGGTGCCTTTGTTGTCACCGGTCTGATCGATCAGCTGGATCTGCGCATTGCGAATATCATCATTGATGCGCGGCCCGTCTTTGGCGGCAGGGGCCGGGGCTCTATTGGGACGGCGAATGGGTGGTTCTCCAAAGTTGTGAAAGGAAGCGGCTATTTTGCAGGAAGATGCGTTTGCCGGCAAGCAAGTCGCTCCTGCGGAGAGCGAAAACCCTCAAATGCGAGGCATTTTGGTCACGCCCATCGGCACGGTGCTCGACATAGACACCTTGCACCCGTTCCGCAAGCGTCCCAAAGGGTCAATGCCAATATAGGGTTGCTTCGCGGAAATGCGCCCGGACAGCTCAAACCCCACAGCCAGAGTAAACGTTCCATGACCCCAGCAATTCCCGATGCCGTGCTCAACTTTGTCGAATTGGGCGAGGGTCCGTCGGCGCGCCGGATCGCGGTGCGCAGCCGCGCCGGACAAGGGCCCGGCCTGGTCTGGCTCGGCGGCTTCAAGTCGGACATGCAGGGCGGCAAGGCGGTGGCGCTCGACGGCTGGGCCGGCGAGCATGGCCGTGCCGCGGTCCGGTTCGACTATTCCGGCCATGGCGAATCCAGCGGCGATTTCGCCGACGGGACCATCGGACGCTGGCTCGAGGATAGCGTCGCGGTGTTCGAGCGTTTCTGCACCGGTCCGCAAATCCTGATCGGTTCCTCCATGGGCGGCTGGATGGCGCTGCTGCTCGCGCGCGAGATCAAGAAGCGTTCGGGACAGGCATCGCTCGCGGGCCTGGTGCTGATCGCGCCGGCGCCCGACTTCACGGAAGAGCTGATGTGGAAGAACTTTTCGCCCGAGGTGAGGAAAGAGATCGAGACCAAGGGTTTTTGGCTGCGGCCATCCGAATATGGCGACGGCACGCCCTATCCGATTACGCGGAACCTGATCGAGGAGGGGCGCAACCACCTCGTGCTCGGCAGCGCCATCGATCTCGGCTGCCCCGTCCGAATTCTGCAGGGAGCCCAGGATCCCGATGTGCCGTGGCAGCACGCGTTCGCGCTGACACATCGCCTGCCGGCCGACGACGTCGTGCTCACCATGATCCAGGACGGCGATCACCGCCTGTCCCGCCCGCAAGACATCGCGCGCATTCTTGCCGCGGTGGCGGAGATCGGGTGACGTGGTGCCCAGAATTCGATGTCATCATCCGCGAAGGCGGATGATCCAGTATTCCAGAGGCCGTTGTGTTTGAGCCGAAAAGTCTCGGCGTACTGGATGCCCCGCCTTCGCGGGGCATGACGGAGGAGAGGGAGAAACCCCAATGACCACCACCGCCATGCTGCGCGCCTTCTGCGACGCGGTCGAACAGCGCAACGGTCGCGCCTTTGCCGATCTGTTCACCGACGACGGCGTCTATCACGACGTGTTCTACGGCGCGTTCGCCGGCCGCGACAAGATCGCCGCGATGGTCGACGACTGGTTCTATCGCACGGCGACGGATTTTCGCTGGGACATGCATGATCCCGTCAGCAACGGCACCACGCTCTATGCGCGCTACACCTTCAGCTACACATCGACCCTGCCGGAAGCGAACGGTTCGCGGGCGATGTTCGAAGGTGTTGCGATCATGACGCTGCGCGACGGCAAGATCGTGAATTACCACGAGGTCGCCAACACCGCGCCGGCGTTCGTCGATCTGAAGTTTGCGCCAGAGCGGATTGCGAAGATCGTCGGCAAGCAGGGCGCGGAGCTGAAGGCGCGGCCAGAGATGAAGCGGCATCTGGCGTAGCTGTCGTTCCGGGGCGCGCCACTTGGCGCGAGCCCGGAATCCATTCCGCCACCATTCTTGCGGCCTGATGGATTCCGGGCTCATGCTTCGCACGCCCCGGAATGACAGCGGGGTTACCAACAGCCACTGTCATCGCCCGGCTTGACCGGGCGATCCAGTACTCCAAGAAGGCTGTGATTAAATCGAGAGGCCGCGGCGTACTGGATGCCCCGCCCCAGTGCGCAACTGCGCACAAGGCGGGGCATGACACCGAGTGTTAGGAAGCGGCCTGCCACTCTTGACGCACGCTTTCGTCGCGTTCGTTGGCAGTCGCATTCGTCTTCATCGCTGCAAACTCATCCCGCGACAGCAACTGCCCCAGCGCCCACACAGCGGCCCCGCGCACCAGCGCGCTCTCGTCTCCGAGCAATCGCCGCGCCTCTTCTGCCAAGGCTGCATCGCCGGAGTTACCGATCGCAATCAGCACGTTGCGCAAGAAGCGATCGCGACCAATCCGCTTCACCGGCGACTTCGTGAACAGCGCGCGAAACGCGGTATCGTCGAGCCGTGAAAGTTCAGCAAGACCGGGCGCACGCAGCTCGTCGCGTGCGGAGAGCCTGGCTTCACGTCCCTCCTGCGCAAACTTGTTCCAGGGGCACGCTGCGAGGCAATCGTCGCAGCCATAAATGCGGTTGCCGATCGCTTTACGAAACTCGCGCGGAATCGGTCCCTTGTTCTCGATAGTGAGATAGGAGATGCAGCGCCGCGCATCGAGCTTGTAGGGCGCGGGAAACGCTGCGGTCGGGCAGATGTCGAGACAGGCGCGGCACGAGCCGCAATGATCGATCTCGGCGCCGTCGCGCGGCAGCTCTAGCGTGGTGTAGATCGCGCCGAGAAACAGCCACGAGCCGAATTCGCGCGAGACCAGATTGGTGTGCTTGCCCTGCCAGCCGAGATGGGCCGCTTGCGCGAGCGGCTTCTCCATCACCGCCGCGGTGTCGACGAACACCTTGACCTCGCAAGTCTTCACCTCACGAGTCTTCACCTCACGAGTCTTCACCTCACAAGTCGCGGTTGCGACCAGCCAGCGCGCCAGCGCCTTCAGCCGCTTCTTGATGAGGTCGTGATAGTCGTCGCCCTGCGCATAGACCGAGATCGCCGCACGCGTGCGCTCTCGCAGGATCGCGAGCGGATCCTGGTCGGGGCCGTAATTGACGCCGAGCATGATCACGCTGCGCACATCAGCCCACAGCCCGCGTGGATCGACCCGGCGCTCCGGCTGGTTCGCGAGCCAGTCCATGTCGCCATGGCCGCCGGAGGCGATGAACTCGAGGAAATGTTTTCCAGCGTTCTCGATCGTGCCGGGCTCAGTGATGCCGATGCAGTCGAAGCCGAGCGCGCGCGCTTCGCGCGCCAGCGCCGCCTTCAGTTCGGTCGGATCGGCGTTCAGAAATCCAGATCCACGTAGGTCCGCGACGCCGGCACGCCCGCCAGCCATTCGCTCAGCAGCGGACGGAACGACGGGCGGGATTTCACCCGCGCGTACCACGCCTTTGCTGCGTCGTCCTCGCTCCATGGCACGTCGCCCAGATAGTCGATCGCCGAGAGATGCGCCGCGGCGGCGAAATCCGCGTAAGTGGGCCGGTCGCCGGCGAGGAAGTTACGCGTCTGCGCCAGCCAGCCGATATAGGCGAGATGGTAGCGCACATTGGCCTTCGCCGCGCGCATCACGTCGGGTGAGGGCGGGCCGCCGCCATTCTCCTCGCTCATGAAGCGCTTGTAGATGCGCTCGGTGACCAGCGGGTGGGAGACTTCCTCGAAAAACTTTTCGTTGAACCAGGCCATCAGCCGGCGCACCTCGACGCGCTCGGCGATCGTCTCCGGCATCAGGCGCTTGGGGCCCATCTCGGCGCCATAGGCCTCGTCGAGATACTCCGCGATGATGGCCGCGCCGGGGATCGGCGGCTGCTCGTCGTCCACCAGCACCGGCGTCGTCCCGGCCGCATTGAGCAGCAGAAATGCCTCGCGCCGTTCCCAGCTGCGCTCCTCGGCCAGCTTCAGTTCGAGCCCGTATTCGCCCGCGATCAGGCGGATGAAGCGCGAATGCGGACAGAACGGATGATGAAAGAGCGTAAACATGAAGCCTTTGACTATTTGATGGTGCTTAAGAATCCATCAATGTTTGTGCGGCGCCACACTAGTCTTTCAAAACCGCGAAGCAAGGGTGCGATGCCGCATTTTGCGATTGCGGGAAAGAGGCGAATGGGCGAGAAGAGCCCCGCTTTTCCAGCGGAAATGGACCGTAAATATGTCAGATGCAATACGGGCAGTGATCCTCGGCATCATCGAGGGTGTGACCGAGTTCCTTCCTGTTTCCTCGACCGGGCACCTGCTGCTGGCGGAGCGCTTCTTCGGCCTTGGCGAGGGCGCCTTCTGGGATTCGTTTACGGTTTTGATCCAGCTCGGCGCAATCCTTGCGATCGTCGTGCTCTACTTCAAGAAATTGTGGGACGTCGCGATCGGCATGTTCACGGGTGATGCCTATGCGCGGCGCTTCGTGATCGGCGTGCTGGTGGCGTTCCTGCCTGCGGTGATCGTCGGTCTCATCGCCGGCAAATACATCAAGAGCATGCTGTTCAACCCCTGGGTCGTGTGCTTCTCGCTGATCGTCGGCGGCGCCATCCTGTTGTGGGTCGATCGGCTCGATCTCAAGGCGCGCGAGCATGACGCCACCAGGTTTCCGCTGCTGATGTATCTCTATATCGGCATCGCCCAGTGCGTTGCGATGATCCCGGGCGTGTCGCGCTCCGGTGCCAGCATCGTCGCCGCGATGTTTTTGGGTGCCGACAAGCGGGCGGCGGCGGAGTTCTCGTTCTTCCTCGCCATCCCCACCATGATCGGCGCGTTCGCCTACGATTTCTACAAGAACCGCTCCGAGATGACGATGGACCACATGGGCATCGTCGCGATCGGCTTCGTGGTGTCGTTCATCACCGCGGTCATCGTGGTGAAGGCGTTCCTCGGATACGTCACCCGCCACGGCTTCGTGGTGTTCGCCTGGTGGCGCGTCATCGTCGGCACGCTCGGCCTGATCGCGCTGGCGCTCGGCCATTAACCTTTGACAATCTGCTGACAAGCCTCAACGCAATATCAGCTTTTGACCGGTAGGCAGTGTCCGGAGCGGGGTGGCCCGCAGGCGGAGCTGAATGATGACCCTCGTCAGCGGCTGGGGGCGCTTCCCGGTCGTCGATAGCGAAGTGCTGCGGCCGCGGTCGTTCGAGGCCGTGGGTGCGGCTGTCGCTGTGACCGGCTCCGTGGCCAGGGGCAATGGCCGCGCCTATGGCGATGCCGCGATCGGCGCCGTCAGGACGATCGGGATGACCACGTTCGACCGTGTCAGGTGGTTCGATCCGGCAACTGGCCGCATCCGGCTCGAAGCCGGCGTGCTGCTGTCAGACCTGATCGACACCTTTGGCCCGCGCGGCTTCCTGCCGTTCGTGGTGCCGGGCACGCGATTTGTGTCGGTCGGCGGCGCCATCGCGGCCGACGTGCATGGCAAGAATCATCATGGCGAGGGCGGATTTGGCCGCTATGTCGACAGCATTCTGCTGCGCACCGGGGCGGGCGAGACGATCGAGATCTCGCGCGAGCAAAATTCCGATGCCTTCTTCGCGACCGTCGGCGGCATGGGCCTTACAGGAATCATCCTCGAAGCCACGATGCGGCTGCGTCCCGTCGAGACCGGCTGGATCCGCGAGCGGGTGATATCCGCATCCGATCTCGACGCCGCGATGCGCGCGCTCGAGGCGAGCGAGTCCGCGACCTATTCGGTGGCATGGATCGATTGCGTGGCGCGAGGGCGCGATCTCGGCCGCTCGTTGATCTATCTCGGTGAGCACGCCCGCGCCGACGAGCTTACTGAGGACGCCGATCGCTTTCCAATCGGCAAAAATCCCCACCTCGCCGTGCCCTTCGATCTGCCGTCGATGACGCTCAATCGCTTGAGCGTCCGTGCCTTCAACGAGCTCTACTACCGCATGGGCGCAAGGCGCGCCGGCGGCGACCATGTGGTCTCGCTCTATCCGTATTTCTTTCCGCTCGACAGCATCGGTGACTGGAATCGCATCTACGGACGGCGCGGCTTCCTCCAGCATCAATGCGTGATTCCGGAAGCTGGCGCGCGCGCCACTCTCGGCGACATCCTCGATCGTGTCTCGAAGCGCGGCGATGCCTCGTTCCTCGCGGTGCTGAAGAAGCTCAGTCACGGCGATGGCCTGCTGTCGTTTCCGCTGCCCGGCTACACGCTGGCGCTGGATTTTCCGGTGAAGGGCGACATCCTGAACTTCCTCGACGAGATCGACCGTCTCGTCGTCGCCGCCGGCGGGCGGCTTTATCTCGCCAAGGATGCGCGGCAGTCGCGCGCGACTTTCGAGGCCGGCTATCCCGCGCTGTCACGCTTCAACGCGATCCGCAAATCGCTCGATCCCGCCAGCAACATCCGCTCCAAGCTTTCACAACGCCTGTTCGATGAGGTTTAAGCCGTGACGTCACGCAAGACCGTTCTGGTGCTCGGTGCCTCCTCCGATATCGGCCGCGCCGCGGCACGCGCCTTTGCCAAGGCGGGATACGATGTTGGCCTCGCCGGCCGCGATGTCGCCGCGCTGGAGCCCGACGCGGCGGATCTGCGCGCGCGCTACAGCATCGAAGCGAGCACGTGGAGATTCGACGTGCTCGACACGCGATCATTCGATGGCTTTGTCGCCGGCCTTCCCGTGTTGCCTGATGTCGTCGTCTCGATCATTGGCCTCCTCGGCGTCCAGCAAAATGCCGAGAGCGACCTCGCGCACGCCACCACGATCATGCGCTCGAACTACGAGGGACCGTCGCTGATCCTCGGCCTGTTCGCCGAAAAATTCTTAGGCCGCGGCAATGGCACGATTGTCGGCGTGTCGTCGGTGGCAGGCGATCGCGGCCGCGCCTCGAATTATGTCTACGGCTCGGCGAAAGCCGGCTTCTCGGCTTTCCTGTCGGGCCTGCGCGCCCGCGCCGGCCGCGGCTGCGTGCATGTGGTCACCGTGAAACCCGGTTTCGTTCGCACAAAAATGACGGAAGGCATGCAGCTGATCGGCCCGCTCACCGTCGATGCGCCTGTCGTCGGCGATGCGATCCTGGGCGCGGTCGAGAAGAAGACCGATGTCGTCTATGTCAGCGGCAAATGGCGTCTCGTGATGCTCATCATCAAGACGCTGCCGGAGGCGGTGTTCAAGAAGCTGAAGTTCTGAGGTTGCTGCTGCTCGCGCGACAAGCTCGTCATGCCCGGCCTTGTGCCGGGCATCCACGTTCTTAGCATCCGCGTTAAGAAAGACGTGGATGGCCGGGTCAAGCCCGGCCATGACGGCGCGGAAGCCTCACACGCTCTTGCGCTGGAATTGGCCCTGCGGGCGAAAGCGCCAGAGATATTGCGGGGCGATCGCTTCCAGCGAATCGGGGGTGATGCCGAGGCCTTCCAGCGTCAGGCCGGCAGCCTTGGCCGCATCCGACACGACATTGTCGCGCTCGAGCAGCGTGACCTGGTCCGGCGTCAGCTTGAAGGCCCCAGGCGCAAATTGCAGGAAGTTGGCCTGGAAGCGGGCGAGGCCGAACGACAGCGGCACCAGCATCGGCTTGCGATCGGCAATGGCGACGATGGCCTCGATGATCTCGCGCATGGTCAGCACCTCCGGCCCGCCGAGCTCGTAGGTGGCGCCCGCCTTGGCCTTGCCGTCGACGGCATCGGCAATCGCGGTGGCGACGTCGCCGACATAGACCGGCTGCATCCGGGTGCTCGCGCCGATCAGCGGCAGCACCGGCGACATCCGCGCCAGCGCCGCGAAGCGGTTGGTGAACTGGTCCTCGGGCCCGAACATCACGGAGGGGCGGAAGATCGTGGCCGCCGGCACCGCAGCCGTCACCGCGGCTTCGCCCGCGGCCTTGGCCTTGGCATAGCGCGAGGGCGATTCGGCATCGGCGCCGATCGCGGAGACGTGGATCAGCCTTGCGCCGACGGCGGCTGCCGCCTTGGCGACGGTCTCGGCGCCCTTGGCCTGGACGGCGTCAAAGGTCTGCCCGCCGCCCTCGGTGAGGATGCCGACCAGGTTGATCACGACATCCGAATCACGCACCGCCGCCTCGACCGAGGCCGGATAGCGCAGATTGGCCTGGATGGTGTGGACCTGGCCGACCTTGCCCGAGGGCTGGAGGTATCCGGCCAGTTCCGGCCGCCGCACCGCGACCCGGATCCGGTAATCCCGCTTGCACAGCGCGCGGACGACATTCCGGCCCAAAAACCCCGATCCGCCGAAAACCGTGACGAGAGTTTCCAGATTCGATGCCATGAGATCTATTCCCGGGGTCCATTCCTGCGGAAGAGCAGAGTGTTGTCAGGCTTGTATCGGCCCGGTTTGCAATGCGCAATCGGCAAGCCGAACCATGAATTGACAACAGCGTCACTGAACCGTAGTAACCGCCTCCGTGCCCCAAACGGCATGCCCAGGTGGTGGAATTGGTAGACGCGCTGGCTTCAGGTGCCAGTGGCTTAACGGCCGTGAAGGTTCGAGTCCTTTCCTGGGCACCAGCTTTTTTCTTTGGATACCCCCAAGGTGCAGTCCGAAGGTTGTTAGGCGCTCACCCGTCGCGGGTGCCGGCGGCAGCTTGGTCCGCAATAATGTTGCGGAATCGTCCTAAAGTCATCGGAGCCGGCTCTTTCCGTTCATCGCGGCGATAACGATATTGGTCTCGACGGTTCCGTGCGGATTGTGATTTCGTTGGCAAAAGGGCCAAAGGATTCGAGACTATGGCAACGCTCGACATCAGCCGCTTGACGCCCAAGGAACGGCTTGACCTTATCGGCGAGCTCTGGGACAGCCTCTCCGCTGCCGACGTGCAATTGACCCCGGCGCAGGTGACCGAACTCGACCGTCGGCTTGCGACGTTTGACGCGGACCGTCGCGAAGCGATCCCCTGGGAGGATATCGACACCGAGCTTGACCGCCGGTCCCGATAAGTGGCCAAAATTCTTTTTACGCTTGCGGCGAGGGCGGACCTCGCCGATGCCGTCGGTTGGTACGACACCCACGCTCCGCATGTCGTGCCGCAATTTCGTTAGGCCTTGCGCACAGCGCTGATGCGGATCGCGGAGAATCCGAAGCAGTTTCCGCCGGCTCTCAAGAACACACGCCGCGCTTTGCTACGCCGCTTCCCTTACATTCTCGTATTTCGTGAGACGCACGATGCGGTCTATGTCATTGCGGTGTTTCATACGAGTCGCGATCCCCTAGTTTGGAAGCAGCGCTCGTAGCATCGCCAAGCGTTCAAGAATTTGGTCCCAGCGGAATTGCTTTGCTTTTCGATTGAACGATTAAAGCGAGGGCTCGCGACGGCTGGGTTCAAGCCTCATCGAAACTTCACTTTCAGCGGCCGATTTTCTTGATGCATGTGGGTTCGCCGCTGGGGTGAGGGGTGCAATCCCAGTCGGGTCCAAAGCCCGCACCAGCGTTCCGCTGTGGTAAGAAAGGATAGTAAATTACAACCGCCGCAAAAATGGTCGTAGCGATAATTGCTGACGCCAGCATCCACATGATGCCCGCGCGATCGGGATTCCACTGGAGCCGCCGAACCAATCGATGCTTCCTTGGATTGGGGTGTTTCACGGTGGTGTCATCGATCTCAGCTGTGACAGCCCGCGTGCGATCGCAGCATCTAGCTCAACCAGCCTTGTGGCAAGGTTTTCAAGCGCGTCGCCCGAATCCGCTGGTATCGCCATGCTGCTCCTCCACCAGCGCCCTCACAGCACACTCCGCCCCGCCCTTTCCGTCACCGACTTCTGCACAAAATACATCGCGACCAGCGTGATGATCGTCGTGGTGACGACGACGTAGCCGATCCGCTCGAAATGCAGCAGCGAACCATCCGGCTGTTGCGAGATGATCGCAGCCGCAAGCACCGAGCCGAGCCCGCCAGAGAGCTGCTGGAGCGAGGCGCTGACTGCGCTGAACGAGCCGCGCTGGCTCTGATCGGGGATCGCCGATATCAGCGCCTGCGACGGGATCATGCGCGAGAAGATGCCGACGAACAGCAGCACGTTGACGATGATCGCGGTCACCAGCGAGACGTGGCCGAGATGGGTGTAGATCAGCACCATGACGACGGTCATCGCGCAGCCGAACACGAAGGTCGGATATTTGCCGAAGGCGTCGCTGGCGCGGCCGACCAGCGGTCCTGTGACGATGCTGAACAGGCCGGAGACCAGATAGATCGTCGGCAGATGCACGATGTCGATGCCGATATTGTTGACGGTGAAGGCGCTGGAATACGGCATCAGCATGTAGCCGCCCGTCGCCAGCAATGTCGTGACCGCGAAGGCCAGCGTGTAGCGCGGCTCGCCGATGGTCGCGACCAGATGGTGGAACGGGTTTTTGTCCTGTTTCAGCTTCAGATGCGCGTCGACCGGCTCCATGGCGAAGGCGATGATGGCGATCGCCAGGATCGACAGGCCGATGATCGCGAAGAAGCAGACATGCCAGCTCCAGTGACTGGCGAGAAACAGTCCGGCCGGAACGCCCAGCACCTGGCTCGCGGCGAACGCCGTCTGCACGAATCCCGTCACGCGGCCGCGCAAATGCAGCGGAAACAGATCGGTCACGATGGCCAGCACGATCGAGCCGATCACGCCGCCAAACAATCCGGTCACGATCCGGCCGAGCAGCAGCACGTGGTAGGTCTGCGCCAGCGCGCAGAGCAGCGTTCCGAGCGTGAAGCCGACATAGAAGAACAGCAGCAGCCGCTTGCGATCGAAACGGTCGGCAAAGCCGGCGGCGAGGATGCCGGAGAGTCCGGCGCTGAACGCATAGGCCGACACCGCGACGCCGAATTGCCCAGCGGTGATGTCGAGCGAGGGCATCAGGATGGCGCCGAGCGGCGACATGATGATGAAATCGAGGATGATCGTGAACTGGGCGAACGCGAGCAATGCCACGAGGAGTGACTGGTAGCGCGAAAAGCCGCGCTGGCGTTGCTGTTGATCGTCGATCGGCGCGGCGAGCGTCTGGTCTGTCATGGCACCTGATGCGTGTAAGAAGCTGGGCTCAGATAGGGTGGGCGAGGGCGATTTCCACGGGCACCGGCCTCAAGTTCCGCTGGTATATCGCGCGCACGCCGGATTGTGGGATCCCGGCAACACAGCCTGGCGGCGGACCCTCTCGGCCGCCGTTCGGCCGGTCGAATTAAGCCGCCCTTAGCGAATGCTCCCTAGGCTCGCGGCCGTCCATTTTCCTGCTCCCCGGCCTCCCCAGCCCTTGGGCCGGCCGTGTCGCGGTCAGTCAGAGCGTTTTCGGATGGAGCAGCCCGTCAGGCAGCACGATCGGAGTGAGGCCGCGCCGACAGCGCCCGCGTCCGGGCGCACCCTCGTCATCGATCTCGAGGGCGCCCTGTTGCGCTCGGAGCTGCTGATGGAGGCGCTGTTCTCGAGTCCCGCGCGCATGCTGGCCCGCTTCGGCGCGGGGGGGCGCGCAGGCATGGCGGCGCTCACGGATATTCTGGCGCGCGCCGAGCTCGACTACGCCCAGCTTCCCTATGATGCCGACGTGCTGAACCAGGCGCTGGCGGCGCGGGCGCGCGGCGCCAAGATTTTCCTGGTCGCCGGCCGCTTCGCCAATCATGCCGCTTGCATCGCCGCCCATCTCGGTTTTGACGGCGTCATTACGGCGGCCGATCTTGCTGCGGGCGATCACCTTCCGTTCAACCGCGCCGCGATCGAGCGCATCGCGCATCGAGGCCGCGGCCGCGCGAGTCTGAATACCTGGGCGAAGGCGCTGCGGCTCTATCAATACGCCAAGAACACGCTGGTGTTCGTGCCTGTCATCACGGCGCATCAGCTGAACCTTGCCACGCTCGGCACCACGCTGCTGGCGTTCCTGGCGTTCTCGGCCTGTGCGTCGGGCGCCTATCTGTTGAACGATCTGCTCGACCTCGCCGCCGACCGCCAGCATCCGACCAAGCGCCATCGCGCGCTCGCGTCGGGCGACCTGCCGATCTCCTCGGCACTATCGGCGATCCCTGTGCTGTGGCTGTTCGCCCTCGCTGCCAGCCTCTGCATCTCCTTGACCTTCCTCGGCGTGCTCGCCGCCTATCTCGCCACCACCATCGCCTATTCGCTGGTGCTCAAGCGCAAGATGCTGGTCGACGTCGTCACGCTCGCCGGCCTCTATTCCTTGCGCATCGGCGCCGGCGCGGTCGCGGCCGGCGTCGTGCTGTCGGAGTGGCTGATGGTGTTCTCGCTGTTCGTGTTCACCTCGCTCGCGCTGATCAAGCGCTTCAGCGAGCTCAGCATGCGCCAGGGCGAAGGCCTCGCCGATCCCTCCAACCGCGACTACCGCATCAGCGATCTGCACATCATCGCCGCGATGGCGGCGGCGAGCGCCATGAATGCGGTGACGGTGTTCGCGCTCTACGTCTCGTCCTCCGCGGTGACGCCGCTCTACAGCCGTCCCTGGCTGCTGTGGCTGCTCGCGCCGCTGCTGCTGTACTGGTTCGGCCGCGCCCTGATGATCGCGCATCGCCGCGAGATGCCCGACGATCCCATCATCTACGCCTTCCGGGACGGCGCGAGCCGCACCACCGTGGCGGCGATGGTCTGCATCATGCTGGCGGCGATCTGATGAGCCTGGCGATATCGAGCCTGGGTACCGCGAGCCGGAAGGGCTTGCGGGCGCTCTCGCCTGCGATCGTGGATACGCTGGTGATTGCGGCGTTCGCGGCCGTGGTGTCCCTGCTGCGCACCGGCTTCGCCTTCGGCATCTGGAATAACCTGTTCCATCTTCCGATCGTCGCCGGGCTCGGCAACGAGCCGCAGTTTCACGATGACGCCTTCATCCAGTCCCTGCGCTATTTCGCCTCCGGCGTCTGGATCCTGCTGAACGACACCCAGAAGGACGTCGGGCAGACGGAAGTGCTGTTCTTCGTCCTGAATTATCTGTCGCGCCTGTTGTCCTTCGTCGGGTTCCTGTGCTGCGCCTCGCTGCTCGGCGTCGTCACGCGGCGCGACAAGATCGTCTTCAGCCTGATCCTGTGCGCGATCGCGTTCCTCGACGGTTACGGCCGGGCCGGCATGGGCGGACTGTTCGTGAACTATTTCACGCATTCCGAGATCGCCAACGGCACCGTCCTGCTCGCAATCTATTTCGCGGCGCGAGGATGGTTCACGTCGGCGGCCATTGCCTGCGGTGTCACCTTCTTCGTCAATGCCTTCGTTGCCGTCTGGCTGGCGCCGCTGCTGGTTCTCGTCGCGGTCACCTCGATGCTTCGAGGCGAGACGACGCTGCGGACCGTCTGCTGGCGGACCCTCGCCGGGCTCATGATCTCGCTCCCCATTGCCTATCCGGTCTTGCATGCCGTGCTCGGCAATCCAGAGTTCGGCAAGCCGCCCGGTTTCGACTATCCGGCCTATCTCCGTGAATATTATGCCGGCCATTCGCTGATCACGGCGGTGGATCTCGACAGCATCCTCGTGATGGTCGCGGTGATCGCCGCCGGCGCCGCCGCGTTGGCGTGGTTCGGCGCCGGGGCGCGCGCGTTGTGGGCGGCCTATCTCGGCGCGGTCCTGGTCTATGCGGTCGGTATCGTCATTCCATTTGTCTCCAGTGCGAATCTCATTCTCAATCTTCAGCTGCTGCGGTCTGGGACGCAGATCTATCTGTTGGCCGGACTTGCCATGGCGGCGCTCGCGACCAACTGGCTGAGCCGTGACCGTGCGATCGCCTTCCTCCCGGGGTGCCTGATGGTGCTTTGCCTTGGCATCAACGGCATCGCAATCGCGCTCGTCGTTCCACTGGTTGTGGGCGTGATCCTGGCCACGGGCGTGACGGACGACGCGCCCGCCTCGCATCGCCGGTTCGGCTATGCGGCGTTGGCGCTGGCGGGTCTGGTGCTATGGCCGCTTGCGGTCTGGCAGAACGTCGCCGTCAACCGCCTCTTCAACGAAGCGGTCGGTGAGTGGCAGGACGTCGGCAATTGGGCGCGCGCTGCGACACGGACCGATGCGATCTTCCTGCCGCTACCCCATGGCGCGGAAACCACGACGGCGCATCCCGGGGACCTCGCGCTCGCGCGGGTGACCATCTTCGAATTCGTGGCGCATCGCCGCATCTGGGTCGACCAGAAGCGCGGCGCCGCCGCGATGTGGACGCCGTCCTACTACCCGATCTGGCACGAGCGCATGACCGAGACGGAGGCGCTGGAGTCCCACGCCGCACGATTGGCCTATGCCGCGGGGCACGGCATCGATTACGTCGTCGATCGCTGCGAGACATTGTCCTCGCAGCGTGACGTGGTGTTCCGGACCGGACGGCTCTGCGTCTCGGCCGCCGAACGCGCGCCGGCCGGTTGAAATACGGCCCCGATGCTTGCGCCGACCGTGGCCAGCAGCTACATCGCGGCGCGCAAGGCTGCTGGCGGATGTTCGGTCCGGCCGGCCCTCGCCAGTTGCCGCTTCAGGCATTAATTTGATCTAGCGCCGATTCGATTGAGGGTTTGAAACGCCATGACCGTACGCCTGCATCGCGGCGACCTGCCTGACCTCACCCGCTACACCGGCGCGGTGGCGATCGACACCGAGACCATGGGGTTGAACCCGCATCGGGACCGGCTCTGCGTGGTCCAGCTCTCGCCAGGCGACGGCAGCGCCGACGTGGTGCAGATCCCCAAGGGCCACACCGACGCACCGAACCTGAAGGCCCTGCTCGCCAATCCCGCCATCACGAAGATCTTCCATTTCGCCCGGTTCGACGTCGCGGTGCTGTACCAGAGCCTCGGTGTGATGACCGGGCCGATCTACTGCACCAAGATCGCCTCCCGCCTGACCCGTACCTATACCGACCGCCATGGCCTCAAGGACCTCGTGCGCGAGGTGCTCAATATCGACCTCTCCAAGCAGCAGCAATCCAGCGACTGGGGTTCCGACAGCCTGAGCGAGCCGCAGCTTGCCTACGCTGCCTCGGACGTGCTGCACCTGCACGCCCTGCGTGAGCGGCTCGACGCCATGCTGGTCCGGGAGGGCCGCACCGCGCTGGCCAAGGCCTGTTTCGACTTCCTGCCGACCCGCGCCCTGCTCGACCTCCAGGGCTGGGCGGAAGAGGACATTTTCGCGCACTCCTGAGCCGTTTAGCGGCACCCAGGCTGAGGTTGCCGCCCCGTTTCGGACACTTTCGTAACGGCCTGTCCAAAGCTGGTATGCCCAAGGCTGCCTATTCCAAAGGCTGCATATTCCTGAGGTCGCGGGTACAATGGGGCGCCCTCGATTGGAGCCTTCTGACCAGGCAAGCGATGCCCCCGGAGCAGCGGTGAACTCGGCCCAGTTTCCAACCTACGACGCCGCGCTTGCGGCGAAGTTTGCCCGCGCGGCGCGCCACAGCCGCCTGGTGCGGATTCTGCGCATCGCGGTGCCGGTGACCGTGGTTCTGGCCATGGCCTCGATCGTCGCGGTGTCGACCTTCCTCAACCCCTTCACCATGATCCCCGTGAAGGTCGATTCCGGAAACATGGTGGTGACGGGCACCAGGATCACGATGGAATCGCCGCATTTGTCCGGCTTCACGCCGGACCAGCGGCCCTACGAGCTCTGGGCCAAGACCGCGACGCAGGACATCACCGACCCCGACCACGTCGATCTCAATGACCTCAAGGCAAAGGTGCTGATGGAAGACCAGTCGACCCTGTTTCTTGATGCCCGCACCGGCCGCTTCGACAACAAGCAGCAGCAGCTCGATCTGCACAAGGACATCTTCCTGCGCACCTCGACAGGCTACGAGGCGCGGTTGAACTCGGCTTTCGTCGACATGAACAAGGGCACGGTCTCCTCCGATGACCACGTCGACGTCAAGCTGACCAACGGCACGCTGACCGCGGATAGACTGCGCATCACGGAGGGCGGCGACGTCATCCGCTTCGAAGGCAATGTCGTGATGCATCTGGACAAGATCAGCACGGATGACGCTGCGCCCGCGCCGGTCGAGCAGCCCGCGCCAGCGCCCGTGAAGTCCAAGAACAAATCTGCGAACTCAAAGTGATTTTCATGGCTGATTTTTTTCCGCGCAACGACAGCAGGCGTCGCGCCATCGTCGCAGCGATCGCGCTTGGCGGTGCTGCGCTGATTGCGACCGGTGCAGCCCTCGCGCAAAGCACGATGCAAGGCGTGCCCAATGCGATGCAGGGCTTTTCGCAGAACCGCGATCAGCCGATCCAGATCGAGGCCGCCTCGCTCGAGATGCGCGACAAGAAGAAGGAAGCGACCTTCGCCGGCAATGTGAAGGTCGTGCAGGGCGACACCACCATGACCTCGAAGACGCTGGTGGTGTTCTACGAATCGAGCAGCGACAAGGCCGCCGCGCCGCAGGCTGCGCCGGCCCAATCCGCTTCTGCAAAAGGCCAGAAGGCGGCGCCGATGCAATCGGCGACACCGGGGCCGGGCGGCGCCTCCTCGATCAAGCGGCTGGAAGCGCGCGGCAGCGTCGTCGTCACCCAGAAGGACCAGGTGGTGACCGGCGAGACCGCGGTGTTCGACACCAAGACCAACCTCATCACCATGCTCGGCGGCGTCGTGCTGACGCAGTGCCAGAACGTGCTGCGCGGCGACCGCCTCATGGTCGACATGACCACCGGCGTCTCCCGGGTGGAATCCGACAGCGGCAAGGTGCAGGGCCTGTTCATCCAGTCCCAGGGCGGCGCGAACGGCAAATGCGGAACGCCGGTAGCCCCGGGCGCGGGCTCGCCCTTGCAGTTGCCCGGTTCAGGTAAACAAAAGTAAATTCAAGAGCTTGGCCCAGGTGCGGCCGATCCGAGGTTGAAGCTTGCCCGGCGAGGCTGTATCTAGCGCGCAGGGCTTTCTAAGCGGGGTCCGCCGCTTTTCGGGCGTGTTTCACTGGGCATGAGACATCCCTACACTCATGCTGCGTCGGCGAAGCAAGCGGCCGGCGCGGCAGACCGCGCGAGCACCGCGCAGGATCCGTAAAGAAGGCGGGGATGGTCGATCTATTCAGCATGTTCCGTCGGCGCCCCGCCAAGCGCGGCCGGCCAGGATTTGCCCGTCAGGACATTACCGCGCTCGGTGACAGCGTCGGCGGCCTGGTGGCGAGCCCGGTGCGGGACGCGCCGCCGATTGCCCGTGACCAGCCCATGCAGGCCTCGGACCCCTATGGCGTTGAGGCCCGGCCGCGGACGCGTCAGCCGGCCGCTCAACCGCCCAAAGCCAAATCCAGCGCCAGGCCCGCTGCAAAGTCCAACGGCACAAGCGGACCGCAACTCCTGAAGCGGCCGGGTTTCCTGGCTGTGCATAGCGTGGAAAAGAGTTTCGGCAGCCGCCAGGTCGTGCGCGGCGTCAGCATCTATGTGCGGCGCGGCGAAGCGGTCGGCCTGCTTGGTCCGAACGGCGCCGGCAAGACCACCGTGTTCTACATGATCACCGGGCTGATCAAGGCCGATCGCGGCGCGATCGAGCTCGACGGCCACGACGTCACCAAGCTGCCGATGTATCAGCGCGCGCGGCTTGGCATCGGCTATCTGCCGCAGGAAGCCTCGATCTTCCGCGGTCTCACCGTCGAGCAGAACATCCGCGCCGTGCTCGAAGTGGTCGAGCCCTCGCGCAAGAAGCGCGAGCATCAGCTCGATTCCCTGCTCGACGAGTTCAACATCACGCGC
This sequence comes from Bradyrhizobium sp. S3.3.6, assembly GCF_040546905.1. Classification (NCBI taxonomy): domain Bacteria; kingdom Pseudomonadati; phylum Pseudomonadota; class Alphaproteobacteria; order Hyphomicrobiales; family Nitrobacteraceae; genus Bradyrhizobium; species Bradyrhizobium sp. S3.3.6. The sequence goes on from NZ_JBEPOT010000009.1 coordinate 30,242, forward strand.
CTGCGGAAATCGCCGTCGATCGCGCTGTCCGGCGGTGAGCGCCGCCGCGTCGAGATCGCGCGCGCGCTCGCAACGCGTCCGAACTACATGCTGCTCGACGAGCCCTTCGCCGGCATCGATCCGATTGCGGTCGGCGACATTCAGGACCTGGTTCGCCATCTCACCAATCGCGGCATCGGCGTGCTCATCACCGACCACAATGTGCGCGAGACGCTCGGCCTCACCGATCGCGCCTATATCGTCTATGCCGGTGAAATCCTGACGGAGGGGAGCCCGGACGAGATCGTCGCCGATCCGGATGTTCGTCGCCTTTACCTTGGCGAGGAGTTCCGCCTCTAGCCCTTTTTTCCATTTCGTCAAGGCGTGTACATCGGGCCAGGACTAAGATAAGCAAGAATTGGACCAATTTTTGGGAACGGTTCTTGTTAAATGGCGCTTACGCAGAGATTAGAGTTCCGGCAATCGCAGTCGCTGGTCATGACGCCGCAGCTGATGCAGGCGATCAAGCTGCTGCAATTGTCCAATCTCGATCTCACCACCTTCGTGGAGGAGGAGCTCGAGCGTAATCCCCTGCTGGAGCGGGCCAATGACGAGGCCCCCGGCGGCGAAGCCCCGGCCGAGGCCGGCCAGTTCAGCGACAACGATGGCGATGATTCAGGCAGCCAGGGTGCTGATGACGGTTTTGGCGGCAGCGGCAACGCCTTCGAGCCGGGCCAGGAAGAATGGATGAGCAAGGATCTCGGCACCCGCGCCGAGATCGAGCAGACCCTGGATACGGGCCTGGACAACGTCTTCTCGGAGGAGCCCGCCGAGGCGGCGGCGCGCAACGCCCAGGACGTCGCGCCGACCACCTACACGGAATGGGGCGGCGGCGCCTCTGGCGACGAGGACTACAATCTCGAAGCCTTCGTTGCGGCGGAAACCACGCTCGGCGACCATCTTGCCGAGCAGCTCTCGGTTGCCTTCACCGGTGCGGCGCAGCGCATGATCGGGCAGTATTTGATCGACCTCGTCGACGAGGCCGGCTATCTGCCGGGCGATCTCGGGCAAGCCGCCGAACGGCTTGGCGCGTCGCAAGCCGACGTCGACGGTGTTCTTGCCGTGCTGCAAAAATTCGATCCGCCCGGCGTCTGCGCGCGCAACTTGAGCGAATGCTTGGCGATCCAGCTCCGCGAGCTCGACCGCTACGATCCCGCGATGCAGGCGCTGGTTGAGCATCTCGATCTCCTTGCCAAGCGCGACATCGCAGGTCTGCGCAAGGTTTGCGGCGTCGACGACGAGGACATCGCCGACATGATCGGCGAAATTCGCCGCCTCAATCCCAAGCCCGGCATGAAGTTCGGCTCGGCGCGGCTGCAGACCATGGTGCCGGACGTCTATGTCCGCCCGGGTCCGGACGGCGGCTGGCATGTCGAGCTCAACAGCGACACCTTGCCGCGCGTGCTGGTGAACCAGACCTACTATTCCGAGCTGTCGAAGAAAAAAGGCAAGGACGGCGACAAGTCGTATTTCACCGACGCGCTGCAGAACGCGACCTGGCTGGTGCGCGCGCTCGACCAGCGCGCCCGTACCATCCTGAAGGTTGCAACCGAGATCGTGCGGCAGCAGGACGGCTTCTTCACCCACGGTGTCGCGCATCTGCGGCCGCTGAATCTGAAGGCCGTCGCCGACGCCATCCAGATGCATGAATCCACGGTGTCGCGCGTCACCGCCAACAAATACATGGCGACAAATCGCGGCACATTCGAGTTGAAATATTTCTTCACGGCGTCGATCGCCTCGGCCGACGGCGGCGAGGCGCATTCGGCCGAAGCCGTGCGTCACCACATCAAGCAGCTGATCGATTCGGAGCTACCGGCCGCGATCCTGTCGGATGATACCATCGTGGAACGCTTGCGCGCCTCGGGCATTGATATTGCCCGCCGCACGGTCGCGAAGTACCGCGAAGCCATGCGCATTCCGTCCTCGGTGCAACGCCGTCGTGACAAGCAGAGCGCTCTTGGTAACGTCCTTTCCACCGCAATGTCCGATCGCTCCCGCAACACCGAACCGGCCTGATTGCGCTGGCGCGAAATCGCGCTACTCTCATCCTCCCTGTCGCGATCGATCCAAGCACGCGCATGATCCGGAAAAGTGTCCGGCGGTTTTCCGGCCAGATCATGCGCAGGGAACAACCCGAGCTGCGATGACGCAGTCATGGTAGCTCGGCGTCAAACCAAGCGAGGCATCACATGACTCTTCGGATTTCGGGCAAGAGCGTCAGCGTTGGCGAGGCCCTGCGCGGCCGCGTGACCGACCGGACCGATGAGGTCCTGCGTAAATATTTCGACGGCAATTATTCCGGCCACATCACCCTGAGCAAGGATGGCTTCGGCTTCCGGACCGATTGCGCGCTGCATCTCGATTCGGGAATTACGCTGGAGGCCGAATCGAACGCGCCGGACGCCTATGCTAGCGCCGACCAGGCTCTGATCATGATCGAGAAGCGGCTCAAGCGCTACAAGAGCCGGCTCAAGGACCGTTCGGCCCGCAAGACCCATGTCGCTTCCGCGGCGCTGGCTGCGCTCGACGCGACTGCTTACGTGCTCGAGGCGCCGGGCGAGGGGGAGGACGACGACGAGGTCACCGGCTACAGCCCCGTGATCATCGCCGAGGCCACGACGTCGCTAAAGCAGATGTCGGTCAGCGAAGCCGTCATGGAACTCGACCTCAGCGGGGCACCCTGCCTGGTATTCCAGCACGGTTCCTCGGGCCGGGTGAACATCATCTACCGCCGGGCCGACGGGAATGTCGGCTGGATCGACCCCCCGGGCGCCAAATCGGGCGGCTAGGAGTCCCCGTATCAACCACAGCCCTTAACAATGAGCAGGGCAAAGCCGCACGCGGGAGTTGGCACCGGGATTGCGTTGGAGTAGAAGCGCCCCAACATCAGGATCGGGGCTAAGTCCGCCTCCTGCTTCACCTTCTTGACGCCGGCCGGGCTCGATCTGATCGAGCCGGCCAATTCGGAACCTGACGGTTTAATTCACCTCGGAACACTTCCATGCCGATTACCGATCTGGTCGCGCCCGAGGCGATACTTCCGGCATTGAAGGTCAACAGCAAGAAGCAGGCGCTCCAGGAGCTCGCAGCCAGGGCCGCTGAGCTGACCGGCCAGAACGAGCGCTCCGTGTTCGAGGTGCTGCTCCAGCGCGAGAAGCTCGGCACCACCGCGGTCGGCTACGGCGTCGCCATTCCCCACGGCAAGCTGCCCAAGCTGGAAAAGATTTTCGGCCTGTTCGCCCGGCTCGATCGCCCGATCGATTTCGAAGCGATGGACGGCCAGCCGGTCGACCTCGTCTTCCTGCTGCTCGCCCCCGAAGGCGCCGGCGCCGATCATCTGAAGGCACTGGCCCGCATCGCCCGCCTGCTGCGCGACCAGGACATCGCCAAGAAGCTGCGCGCCTCGCGCGATGCGCAGGCGATCTATTCGGTGCTGGCGCTGCCGCCCGCGACCGCGGCGTAATCGCTCGTCATCGAGCGCGTAGCTGTCTCAACGCCGTCATTGCGAGCGCAGCGAAGCAATCCAGAGTCCCTCCGCGGAAAGATTCTGGATTGCTTCGCTGCGCTCGCAATGACGACGCGGAAACATCGCCGACGCGTCTCGTGCGCTTCAGCAGACCGTCGGCAGCAGGTGCCGGACTTCGTCGAGCAGTTCGGGCATCGCCGTCTTGTCACCCGCGAGGTGCTTGAGCAGAGCACTCTGGAATAGACCGTCGAACAGTGCATAGAGCGCGGCCGGCGACGACGCCGGCCGCTTGCCGCCGAGCTCGGCATAGCGGGAGGCGATGCGCCAGATCATCGCTTCCAGGCTCTTGTCGATCTCGAGCACGTCCTTGCGAAACGCCGCCTCGAACATCGCCTGCGAGCGCAAGTCGTACCAGAGACGGTGCATACGGGCTTCGTTCTGCAGCGTTGCGGCGAGCTTGGCGAGGAAACCCTCCGTCAGCTCGTCGCGGCTCGTTGCTGTCGTGACGACATCATCATATCGCGTCACGCACTTCGCCTTGTAGTGGCGGACGCAGCAGCAGATCAGGTCGAGCTTGTCGCTGAAATAATAGTGGAACACGCCGTGCGTGAACGCCGAGTTCTGCGCGATTTCGCGCAGGCTGGTGCGTGCGAAGCCGAGCTCTCCAAGCGTTTCGAGCGCGGCCTCGGCAAGCTCGATGCGCCGTGCATTGAACTTCTCGTCGCGCAGCACCTCGGCCGCATCAGCCACACGCCGGGCCGCTCCCGTCACCTGCCGCGCCATCTTGTCCTTATCCTCAGTCCCGTTCTTTTAAGGACTTATACCGCGCCGACCGCGGAATGCTCCATCCCCTCACAACCACTTCCTTTGACAACTGTCAAATTCGTTCTTGACAAGTGTCAAGCTTCTGGCGGAGGTTCGCATCAAGAATTTGGACGGTCGTCAAGACATCCGACCATGGAGGAACGCTTCGCTGGGTGCCGCCGAAAGGCTTGGCGCCCATCGACCTGGTGCGCGCCGATTGGCGCAGCACGCATCGATCAATCACCAGCAACGGAGGAGTGCGTCATGAGTGGGAAGAGCCTTGCAGGCAGGAAAGCCCTGGTCACCGGAGGTGCCCGCGGAATCGGCGCGGCCATCGCACAGGCGTTGGCGCGAGCCGGCGCCTCGATCATGATCGCCGATATCCTGGAAGAGACCGGCCGTGCCAGCGCGGCTGCAGTCGCGAAGGAAGACGTGACGACGGGATTCGTCCAGCTCGACGTCACCGATGACGCCCAATGGGAGCGGGCGATCGCCAAGACGGTCGCAACCCTCGGTGGCTACGACATCCTGATCAACAATGCCGGCATCGAGATCACGTCGCTCGTCAGCGAGGTCAAGGCCGAGGACGCGCGGCGGATGTGCGACGTCAATATCGTCGGCACCGTGCTCGGCATGAAGCACGCCTTCCGTGCCATGCGCCCGGGCGGGCCGGCCGGCAAGGGCGGCGCCGTCGTCAACATCGCCTCGGTCGCGGCAACGATCGCCTTCCCGAGCATCGCGGTCTACTCCGGCACCAAGTCCGCGGTCGACCGCATGACGCGGGTCGCGGCGATGGAAGCCGGCAAGCTCGGTTATGGGGTCCGCGTCAACTGCATCTATCCGGGCCTGATCCCGACCGACATGGGAGTGCAGCTCGCCAACGACATCGTCAAGGTAGGACTCGCGGCTGACGTCAACGCCGCAGTCGGCTCGGTGGTCGAGCAAACCCCACTCGGCCGGCTCGCAGAGGTCTCGGACATTGGCGATGCCGCGGTGTTCCTGTGCTCGAATGAGGCGCGCTTCATCACCGGCATCGGACTGCCGGTCGATGGCGGCATGGGCATGTGACAACAAGGCCGACAACAAGCAATTTGGAGGATCGCAATGAGCGAGAAGAAGCCCGTCATCGTCTATGGCGCTTCCGGCTACACCGGCCGGCTGGTCTGCGAATACTTACGCGAGTACAACATCCCCTTCATCGCCGCCGGCCGCAGCGCTGAGAAGCTCAACGCCGCGATGAAGTCGAATGTGGCCGGCATCGAGACCGCCGACTACGAGGTGGTCAAGGTGCCGCACACCGTGGCCGCGCTGACTGAATTGTTCAAGGGCGCCTCGGTGGTGCTCAACACCGTGGGCCCCTTCGCCAAGTTCGGTGGCGAAGTGGTGCAGGCTTGCCTGGCTTCCAAGTGTCATTACAGCGACACCACCGGCGAGCAGGACTGGCTGATCACGCTCGAGCAGGAGTGGGGCGCGAAGTTCGCCAATGCCGGGCTGCTGTTGGCGCCAGGCATCGCGCAGATGTACACCACCGGCGAGATCGCCGCGCAGCTGTGCCTGGAGACGCCCGGCCTCGACACGCTTGATATCGCCGTGTTCTGGGGTGGCAGCCCGACCATCGCATCGACGCAGACCATCCTGGTCAACGCCGCGATGGCCAAGGCCTACTACCTGGAGCAAAACAAGTACGTCGAGCATCAGCCCGATGCCGGCCTCTACAACCTCGCCATCCCCGGCCAGCACGAGCTGGCGCTGGCGCTGCCCTGGGGCGGCACCTCGCACCCGGTGTGGTTCAAGCGCGATCCGCGCGTGGCCAACGTGAAGGTGCTGGGCGGCGTGTTCAACCGCGGGCTGATGCTGGCCGTGCCGCAGATCGTCGCCGCCGCGCTGGACGCGACCAAGGACATGAAGCCCGACGACCGCTACGCCGCGTTGGCGCAGACCGCCGCCGGTGTGATGAACACTATGCCGCCGCGCGAGAACCCGCGCGTCAACAAGTCGCTGGATTCGGTGCATGCCTCCGGCCCGTTGGGGCGCGCGCACTGCGTCATCAATGGCAACAGCAACTACAAGCAGACCGGCATGTTGCAGGCCTATGCCGCGGCGCACCTGCTGCAGCAGCCTCCGAAGCGCGTGGGGTTCGCCTCCGGCTGCCAGGCGTTCGGCCATCACGAGCTGCTCGGGCAATTGCGCAGCTTCGGGCTCGTCAGCAAGCCTGTTCTGACCGTGCACGATTAAGTCAATCGCGGGTGGCGCGGACCTCCGCGTCACCCGCTGCCGCTTCGGGTGTTGATCATGCGCTTCATCGATTACCTGGACAAAGGTGCCTCGCTCGGCGCTGGTGCGCCGTGCCTGACCATGGACGGGCGCGACCTCAGCTATCGCGAGGTGCAGGGGCTGAGCTACCGCGTCGCGCGCGGGCTCGCGCGATCGGGTATTGCTGCCGGCGAGAAGGTCGCAATCCTCTCCGGCAACGATCCGGTCGCGTTTGCTTGCGTGTTCGGCATTTCCCGTGGCGGTGCGGTCTGGTGCCCGATCAATCCGCGCAACGAGGCGGTCGAAAATCGGCTCATCCTCGACCAATTCGACTGCAGCCTGCTGCTGTTTCATTCGAGCTTCGCGCCGATGGTCGAGGCGGTGCGCACAGAGCTGCCAAAGCTGCGCGCCCTCGTCTGCCTCGATGCCGAGTTATCCTTCGCCCCCTCGTTCGACAGCTGGCTCGCCGGCCTCGCCGACGATCCCTATCAACGTGAGACGATCGACGATCTCGCAATGATCCCCGGCACGGGGGGCACCACCGGCAAGCCGAAGGGGGTCATGCTGTCGGGCCGAAATATCGAGGCTATGACGGCACTGACGCTGATGGGCTATCCTTTCAAGGGGCGTCCGATCTATCTCGCGCTCGCGCCGCTGACCCACGCGGCCGGCGTGCTGTGTTTCCCGATCATGGCGCTCGGCGGCCGCATCGTGATCATGCATCACCCCGACATCGCCGAATTTCTCGATTTGATCGAGCGTTATCGCGTCTCGCATACCTTCCTGCCGCCGACCGTGATCTACATGCTGCTCGATCATCCAAAGCTCGATTCCGCGAAGCTCGGGTCGCTGCAATGCTTCTGGTACGGTGCGGCGCCGATCTCGGCCGCGCGGCTTGCGGAGGCGCTCCAGCGTATCGGGCCGATGGCGCAGTTGTTCGGTCAGACCGAAGCGCCGATGATGATCTCGATGATGGCACCTAGCGAGCATTACAATGCCGACGGCACCATCGCGATGGAGCGTCTCGCCTCGGCCGGCCGGATCAGCCCGCTGGTGCAGGCCGGCATCATGGATGGCGACGGCAATTTGCTGCCGACCGGCGCGCGCGGCGAGATCGTGGTCCGCGGTTCGCTGGTGATGGAGGGCTATTACAAAAATCCAGAGGCGACAGTGGAGGCCTCCGCGCATGGCTGGCACCACACCGGCGACATCGGCTACATCGACGACGACGGCTACCTCTATATCGTCGATCGCGCCAAGGACATGATCATCACCGGCGGGTTCAACGTCTACTCGATCGAGGTCGAGAACGCGCTGCGGGCGCATGAGGCGGTGCAGGATTGCGCCGTGATTGGCCTTCCGGACGAAAAATGGGGTGAGCGGATCGTCGCCGTGGTGCAGCCCCGCGCCGGCCAGAGCGTCGATGCGGTTGGGCTGGCGGCGTTCGTCAAGCAGCGGATCGGCAGCGTCAAGACACCAAAGCAGATCGAAGTCTGGGACGACCTGCCGCGCTCCAAGGTCGGCAAGGTGCTGAAGCCGGACATCCGCGCGCGGCTGTCGGATCGTTACAAGCAAACGCCATCACCGTGAGGGCCTAGCTGGTGCCCAAGAGAAAGAAGACGGGCACGCCTTCGTACGAAGGCACGCCCGCTGAAACTCTATCGTGTGACGCGCGCGTGCTCAGTGCACGCTCACCGCCTGCAGCTCGTTGCTCCAGGCGGCCTTCGCCCCACGCAAGTGCCAGCAAAAGCAGGCGAGCCAACTGATGCACGGATATAAAAAGTGCGGTGTCCAGGAAAGGACTGGGTCGCCACCAGCCAGAAAACCTGCATTTTCTAGGATTTTTAAGCCGTCCGGTAGGGTCTGTGTACCGACGTCGTGTACCATTTTCAAGCCGGACCACGTCGGAAGAGACGGGCGCCTCACCAGCTTTTTAAGGGCGTCGCGCGTGCCATGAGCCTGCGGCCGACGATCAATTTCAGTGAGCGGTTCCCGATGGCCTCGGCGGAGCGCCGGAGTTGCAGGCAGCCTCGCCGGAAATTCGCGTGTCTACGAGCAGATTGATGCTGTTGCGGCCGAGGAAGATCGTTTCGTTCCGGACTGGGATGAGGCGGATTTTTGAAGCCGTGATCGGAGAAACCCCAACTTCTCGCGCCCCTCTGATTTCGCTGACGCCGCCGTTCTCCCGAAGCATGTAAGCCGAAGCATTCGTAATGATCAGGACCGCGCTGTACTCTGGCATGTCCACCATATCGTCGATTCGCTCCCGGATAGGATCGAACGGAAGTGCGATCGGTGCAGGTCCGCCGGGTCCCAATTCGGCAAGACCCGACTTTGGGTCCTTCGCGATGATCTTGCCGATGCTTCGAGCTTCGATGCGAGTCGTCCCCAGACGTACCAGGCGCTCCTCCACGACAAACGACTGGCCCTGAGCAATGGGCGCGTTCGGTATCCGGCTCAAGCGGACGGTCCGATGATCAAATTGCGTCCGCACGGAGATGCTGCCATCAGCCCCTACGGTGATGCCTCGAACAAAGTCGTACCGCTTGAGCGAGGTCGGAACAATGGCCTGACCGTCGTCATAGCGGACGACCACTGCAGGAGAGCCGGTCGCCATTGCAGGTCCCTGTATGCTCGCATTGATCAAGAGCGCGTCGAATGCTGGCAAGTCAAATACGGTGAAGGGAATGCCTGTGGAGATGAGGCTGAAGACCGGCAGTGGCTTGAGCGCACCCGCCCGGTCCAACAGATAGAGACCGCTTGCGTCGGAGATGACGAAGCCGTTGAAACGCGGAATAAACTCCACCGAATAGGGATGCCGCAGAGCAGCCTTGCTAACACCGTAGAGTCTTGTGAATTGTGTTCCGCCGGGATCGAGCGCGAAGATCCCACTGTGGGCGTTGACGCCAACGAACCGGCCGGTCTCCGGATCGTGCGCGAGTTTGTCCCAAAATATATTCTGAGGAAAGTCTCCCCCAAACGGGACGAAGGCTCGGTTCTCGTCGATGGTCCAGACGCCTCCCCGGTCGATCGCGTAGATGATGGGACGCGGCACGCCGGGCAGCATGATCATCTTGTCCATCATCCGCCAAGCTTGATTGTGGTCCTTCTCGGTCGGCGCGCCATCTCGGACCGTGATGATACAGAACGGTGAAGAAGGCGCCTGTTCCGCTTGACCGACTCCCGGGGACAGCAGGAGGGTCAAGACCATGCTGATTGCGCAGCGCATTCCGCGATCCTTTCTGACCCTCCCCAGCTCTGTAGTGGTTGTGAAGGCTAGAACCAACCCGCACACAAGATCGGGGTAAAGCTTGAGTTTACGCCTAGTGCGACAGGCACGGCTCGGATCCTACGCAGTGGCTGGCCACGGAAGTATCACTTGATCTCTCCCAACATTCGTCCGATCGCGGTCGCCGCATAGGGCTTTCCACTTTCGCTCTTGTAGGCTGCCATCGCCAGTTCATAGGCGATGGCTCTGAGCGACCGGCGACCGCCCTTAGGCTTCTTTCGGCGGAGCCGCTTGGCCATGGCGATCATCTTGCCGTCGTGTTTCTCGTTGTCGATCTCGCGATAACTCTTGCGGCCTTCGACCTTCAAGCCTGTGGCGCGTTTCCGATCCCGCGCGGCTTTCAGCTTGCCGACGAGCCGCGCCTTCTCAAGCTGGGCGAATACGCCGGCGATCTGGCGCATGGCGATCTTGAACGGGTCGTTCGTCTCAGTGAGGTCATCGCCGGAACTGGTAAGCACCCGAACGCCGCGCTCGATCAGCGCGATGATGCCGGCCTCCTGAACGATCAGTTGGCGCGCAAACCTCGATGCATCCTCGACCACCACGGTCCGCACGCCGTTGGACTCGATCCGGTCCAGCAAGGCCGAAAATCCCGGCCGGCTCTCGATCGGGTCCGCACCGCTGACGTCCTGGTCGTAGAACTCCTCCGTGATCTCCAGGTCGGCCCGCTTCGCCAATGCTTCGATCGCGGCCCGCTGGCGCTTGTCGCTGTCCTTGTCGGCCCCGACATTGGCCGCACTCGACGTCCTCAGGTACGCAATCGCTTTCGTCAATTTCGATGATTTTACCATTATACATGAGCGACGTTTGTTACGTTATCTTGAGCGTGATCGGCTGCCTCCGCTGGAGCTGGCCAACTCTCCTTGCTCGAAACGCAAAGCGGGCATGCCTTCGTATGAAGGCATGCCCGCCAAATTTCTATTCGTGCGACGCGAGCGTGCTTAGTGCACGCTCACCGCTTGCAGCTCGTTGCTCCAGGCATTGGCGACTGCGGCTTCGCGGCTGTCGGTCAGCATGATCGGCGTGCCGTCGGCGGCGTGGAGCGCGAACAGCTTGAGGCCGGGCGCAATCTTCGGGGCCTCGGGAAACAGGCCGGGCACGTCCTCGGAGCGGATCTGCTTCACATAGGCGATGTGGCCTTCGCCGAGGCTTGCCAGCGTCTCCGGAGAGACCGTCTTGGCTTCATATTCGAACGCAACATGACCTTCACTCATGGTCTCGACTCCTTCACAGAAACTAAGCGGTCGAGTCCGCTACTCGTTCCATTATTCGTGCTCATTGATAGCGATTGTCTTAACGATCCTCTCCGGTTCTGGCCGGGCAAGATCAATCGACAACAACCCGTTCTTCAGATCCGCACCCAGCACTAGCATCCCCTCCGCCAGCACGAAGGTGCGCTGGAAGTGGCGCGCGGCGATGCCGCGATGGATGTATTGCCGGGTCTTGTCGTCCTGCTGTCGTCCGCGGATCACGAGCTGGTTTTCCTCAATGGTTACATCGAGTTGGTCGCGGGTAAATCCGGCGACCGCCAGCGTGATGCGCAACCGCTCGGGCTGGCCGTCCGACCGGTCGCACCTCTCGATATTGTAGGGAGGATAACCGTCGGCGCCTTTGACGACGCGATCGAGCACGCGCTCAATCTCGTCGAAGCCCAGAAGGAACGGACTGGATAACGTGGGAACACGAGACATAGTTTACAAAGTCCTCTCGAAGCGACTTTGGCATTTCAGGGCCCGGAAGCGGCGCCCCTTGCTCAGCAATATGGGCATATCCCCATGTGGGTTCAAGGACGTAGCAGGGGCTGTGGATTCACTGCTTCCGCCGTCGCCCCGCCGTGACGAATTTGCGGGCGATTTATCCCAATGAAAACAGGCCCCGCTCTACTGTGCATGGGGTTGTTTTCGGGTCTTTAGTCGGCCGTTCTGTCGGACCCGTCAGGCCTCGATCCGCGTCCGCCCGTCGCCGCTGAACAAATGCAGCTTTTGGCGCACTGCCGCGACCCGGATTTTCTCACCGATCGCCGGGGCCTCGGTCCCGGGAATGCGGACGATGACTTCGCCCGGCGGCAGCTCACCCGGAGTGGCGGCGACGCGCTGCTCGTCCTGGGCGCGCGAGCCGTAAATAAAAGTTTCGGCGCCGACGCGTTCGATCGCTTCCACCGTCAGCGGCAATGCGACACCGCCGGCCGGGGTCTGGTCGGTGATGGCAAAATCCTCGGGACGGATGCCGAGGATGCCGGCCTCGCCCGCGCTGCCGCCAAGCTGCGACTTGATCTCCTCGGTGCGCATCGACATCAGATTCATCGGCGGCGCGCCGATGAAGGAGGCGACGAAGGTCGTGGCCGGCTTCTCGTAGATCGCGAGGGGATTGCCGATCTGCTCGACCTGGCCGCCATTCATCACGACGAGGATGTCGGCGAGCGTCATCGCCTCGAGCTGGTCATGGGTGACGTAGACCGACGTCGTCTTGAGGCGGCGCTGCAATTTGCGGATCTCGACGCGCATCGCGATGCGCAGCTTGGCGTCGAGGTTCGACAGCGGCTCGTCGAACAGAAACACCTTTGGCTGGCGCACGATGGCGCGGCCCATGGCGACGCGCTGGCGCTGACCGCCGGAGAGCTGGCGCGGCTTGCGCTCCAGCATCGCCGAGAGCTCGAGCACGCGCGCGGCTTCCTCGACGCGGGTCTTGATCTCGGCTTCCTTCATGCCGCGATTGCGCAGGCCGTAAGCCATGTTGTTGAACACGCTCATATGCGGATAGAGCGCGTAGTTCTGGAACACCATCGCGATGTCGCGATCGGCGGGCTCGACCTGGTTGACGACGCGGCCGCCGATGTCGATCTCGCCGCCGGTGACGGTCTCGAGGCCCGCGACCATGCGGAGCAGCGTGGACTTGCCGCAGCCGGAGGGGCCGACCAGCACGCAGAACTGGCCGTCGCCGACATCGACGTTGACGCCCTTGATGGCCTCGAAGCCGCCGGGATAGGTCTTGCGGACGTTGCGCAGGGTGACGTTGGCCATAACTCTCTACTTCTCCGTCTCGACCAGGCCGCGCACGAACAGTTTCTGCATGGCGACGACGACGAACACCGGCGGCAGCATGGCCAGCACGGCGGTCGCCATCACGATCGGCCATTCGGTCAGCGCATCGTTAGTGGTCATCATCTTGCGAATGCCGATCTGGATGGTCTGCATGTCGTCGCGGGTGGTGATCAGCAGCGGCCAGAGATATTGATTCCAGCCGAGGATGAAGAGGATCACGAACAGCGCGGCCATGTTGGTGCGCGACAGCGGCAACAGCGTATCCCAGAAGAAGCGCAAGGGGCCGGCGCCGTCGATGCGCGAGGCCTCCAGCAATTCATCCGGCACGGTCATGAAGAACTGGCGGAACAGCAGCGTTGCCGTGGCCGACGCGATCAGCGGCAGCGCGAGGCCGGCGTAGCTGTCGAGCATGTGCAGGTCGGCGACGATCTTGTAGGTCGGATAGATGCGGACCTCGACCGGCAGCATCAGCGTGATGAAGATGATCCAGAAGATCGGCATCCGAAAGGGAAAACGGAAATAGACGATCGCATAGGCGGAGATGATCGAGATCGCGATCTTGCCGATCGCGATCGCCAACGCCATCACCAGCGAGTTCAGCATCATGTTGCCGACGGGCTCGCGGGTCGAGCCGCTCGTGCCGACGAAGATGGTCTGGTAGTAGACCTCGAAGAAATGTCCGCCGGGCAACAGCGACATCTGCCCGTTGGCGATCAGCGCGTTGTCCTGGGTCGAGGCGACGAAGGCGACGTAGACCGGGAAGGCGACGATCGCGATCCCGATCCAGAGGATGATGTGGGCGACGTAGCGTCGAAAGCCTTCTTGCTCTACCATCAGTAGGTCACCTTGCGTTCGACGAAGCGGAACTGGATTCCGGTCAGCACGATGACCATGACCATCAGGATCACCGACTGCGCCGCGGAGCTGCCGAGGTTTCCGCCGATCAGGCCGTCGTTGTAGACCTTGTAGACCAGGGTCTCCGTCGACTTGCCGGGACCGCCGCGGGTCATGGTGTCGATGATGCCGAAGGTGTCGAAGAAGGCGTAGACGATGTTGACGACCAGCAGGAAGAAGATGGTCGGGGACAGCAGCGGGAAGGTCACGGTCCAGAACCGGCGCATCGGGCGCGCGCCGTCGATCGCGGCGGCCTCGAGCACGCTCTTCGGAATGCTCGCGAGACCTGCGAGGAAGAACAGGAAGTTATAGGAGATCTGCTTCCACGCGGCGGCAAGGATGACCAGTGTCGCGGCCTGATTGCCGTCGAGCAGCGGATTCCATTCGATGCCGGCGGCGCGCAGATAGCGCGAGAGCACGCCGAGCGAGGGATGCAGCATGAAGACCCAGAGCACGCCGACCACGGGCGGCGCCACGGCATAGGGCCAGATCAGCAGCGTGCGGTAGACGGCGCCGCCGCGCATCGGCTTGTCCGCCATCACCGCGAGCAGCAGCGCCACGGAGAGCGAGGACGCCGCGATCGCAAACGAGAAGAAGAAGGTTCGGACGATCGTCTCGAAATAGGCGGGATCGCTCAACAGCTCGACATAATTCTCGAACCACACGAAGCTCGTCGAGAGGCCGAAAGCGTCCTGCAGCAGGAAGGACTGAATGACGGCCTGCACGGCCGGCCAGTAGAAGAAAATCAGAACGATCGCGAGTTGCGGCGCAACCAGCGCGTAGGGCAGCAGCTTTGATTGGAAAATCGCTTGCTTTTGCATGATGGGGGTGGCGCCGGCGGGCCGCTCGTCGTGCGGTTCCGCCGGCGCCTTCGCCTTATTTTACGGCGGTCTTCTCGAACTGACGCAGCATCGTGTTGCCGCGCTCGACGGAGGCATCGAGCGCCTGCTTGGCGGTCTTCTTGCCGGCCAGCGCCTGCTCGATCTCTTCGGCCCAGACGTCACGGAGCTGAACCATGTTGCCAAGGCGCAGGCCGCGCGAGTTCTCGGTCGGCTCCTTGTTGGTCAGCTCGAGCAGCGGGGTCTCGAGATAGGGCTGATCCTTGTAGAAGCCCTCGGCCTTGGCCTTTTCGTAGGCGGCCTTGGTGATCGGCAGATAGCCCGAAGCCTTGTGGATGTAGACCTGACGATCGGTGTCCGAGAGGAAGGTCAGGAATTTGGCGATGCCCTTGTATTCGTCGGCCGACTTGCCGCCCATGACCCAGAGCGAAGCGCCGCCGATGATCGAGTTCTGCGGTGCGCCCTTGACGTCAGGATAATACGGCATCGGCGCAGCGGTGAAGTTGAACTTGGCCTGCGCCTTGACGTTGCCGAAGAAGGCCGACGAGGTCAGGTAGATCGCGCACTCACCCGAGGTGAAGCGGCCTTCGCCCTGGTTGGTGCGGCCGGCGTAGTCGTAGGTCTTGTCCTTCTGCAGCTCGACCAGCTTCTCGAGATGCTTCTCCTGCAGCGGCGCATTGAACTCGAGCTTGGTGTCGAAGCCGTCGAGGCCGTTCGCCTTGCTGGCAAGCGGCACGTTGTGCCAGGCGGAGAGCTGCTCGAGATTGACCCAGGTGACCCAGGAGTTGGAGAAGCCGCAGGTCGGATGGCCGTTGTCGTGCAGCTTCTTGGCGACCTCGAACACTTCGGGCCAGGTCTTCGGGATCTCTGCGTTGACCTTCTTCAGCTCGTCGAGGTTGACCCACATGACGGTCGACGACGAGTTGAAGGGGAAGGACAGCATCTCGCCCTTCGAGGTCGAATAGTAGCCGGTGATCGCGGACAGATAATTCTTCGGATCGAACTTCTCGCCGGCATCGGTCATCAGCTTGTAGACGGGCTTCACGGCGCCGGTCGCGGCCATCATGGTCGCGGTGCCGACTTCGAACACCTGCATGATGTGCGGGGCGTTGCCGGCGCGGAACGCGGCGATGCCGGCGTTCATGGTGTCGGGATAGCTGCCCTTGTAGGTCGGGATGACCTTGTAGTCGCTCTGCGACGCATTGAAGTCGTTGGCGAGCTTGACGATGACGTCGTTATTCGCGCCTGTCATCGCGTGCCACCACTGGATTTCAGTCACGGCCAGCGCCGGCGAAGCCGTCATGCCAACCGCAAATGCAACAGCGGCAGCCGCCCCAAAATATCGAAGAGCCATCAAGTACCTCCCTTGGCCGTCAAAAAGAAGCGCTTGCGCTAGCAGCGCCACATGACGTTCACATGACTGTGTAAGCGGCCGAAACGAAAGCAGCAAGCGCTGCCAAAAGGGAAGCCATCAAATAGGCGAAGACGCGCGCTCGGGCAGCCTCCTCCGTCCGCAGTGTACATGCGTGCCCGTGCCGCACTGCGGCATTTGCTTGGGTGACGAGGCGAGGGCCCTAGCGCTTGCGCTCGGGCCCGCAGACTACGCCGCTCTCGACCATCGCGTCGATCTCCGCCTTTGAGTAGCCGAACTCGCCTAGCACCTCCTGGGAGTGCTGGCTGAATTTCGGCGGCAGGCGGCGCAGGCTCGGCTTGTTGCGATCGAGTCGGATCGGCGAGGCCACGCCCTTGTACCAGTCCTTCTCGATGACATCGCCGCGCGCGATCGTGTGCGGGTTGGTCAATGCCTGGTCGATCTTCTGCACCGGGCCCGCGGGCAGGCCCGCGGCCAGCAGGCGATTGCACAGCGGCTCGGCCTCGTGCTGGCTGAACACCGCGGCAAGCTCGGCGCGCAGCGCGTCGCGGTTGGCGATGCGGTCCTTGTTGCGGGCAAAGCGCGGATCGGTGCCGAGCTCGGGCTTACCGATCTCCTTGGCGAGCTTGCGGAAGGTGCCGTCATTGCCGACGCCGATGAAGATGTCGTCGGTCCTGGTCGGGAAGATCGCGTAGGGCACGAGGTTCGGATGCTCGTTGCCGGTGAGGCCGGGCGGCCTGCCATGCATGAAATAATTCGCGGTGTGCGGATGCATGATGGCGAGGCCGGTCTCGTACAGCGTCGTCTCCAGGAACTGGCCCTTGCCGGAGCGCTGCCGCTCGGACAGCGCCATCAGGATGCCGATCGCTGCGTAAAGACCGGTGGTGATGTCGACCAGCGGCACGCCGATCCGCATCGGCCCGCTCTCCGGCGAGCCGGTCGCCGCGATCATGCCGGTCATGGCCTGGATGATGGCGTCATAGCCGGGATTGCCGCCGCGCGGCCCGTCGGCGCCGAAGCCGCAGATCCGGCAATGCACCAGGCGCGGGAATTTCTGGCTGAGCACGTCGTTGCCGATGCCCCATTTCTCCAGCGTGCCCGGCTTGAAATTCTCGATCAGGACGTCGGCCGTCTCCAGCATCTTGAGCAGCACGACACGGCCGCCTTCGGAGGCGAGGTCGAGGCCGATGGAGCGCTTGTTGCGGTTGATGCCGACGAAATAGGCCGCGTCTTCCTCGTGGAAGGGAGGGCCCCAGTCGCGCACCTCGTCGCCTGCCGGCGGCTCGACCTTGATCACGTCGGCGCCATGGTCGGCGAGGATCTGGGTGCAGTAGGGACCGCCGAGCACGCGCGTGAGATCGACGACGCGCAGTCCGCTCATTGCGCCCAAAACGGCTTCAGTCATGCCTTCGCTCCCCTGTGTCGACGTCTGATCACAGGCCTAGCGAGGTTCGTCCAAGCCAGCAATGGCTTGCCGCTTGGGGGCGTATGCGCCGCCGCGCAATCCCGCGGCGCGGCAGATCTGGCGGAAGCGGCCGGCCCAAGGGGGATCTCGGGCCAGCCAAATCCACCGTCAGATCAGACGACCGTCAGGCGGACGTCGACATTGCCGCGCGTCGCGTTGGAGTACGGGCACACCTGATGTGCCTTCTCGACCAGCGCCTCGGCGTCGGCGCGGGATAGCCCCGGCAGCGAGACGGCCAGATCGATGTCGAGGCCGAAGCCGCCTTCCGAGCGCGGGCCGATGCCGACGGTCGAGGTGACGGAGGCGTCGGCGGGAACCTTCGGGCCGCCCTGCGACGACACGAACTTCATCGCGCCGATGAAGCAGGCGGCATAGCCGGCCGCAAACAGCTGCTCGGGATTGTTGCCGGCGCCGCCGCCGCCGCCGAGCTCCTTCGGTGTGGTGAGCTTGACGTCGAGTGCGCCGTCGAGGGTCGCGGCGTGGCCGTCACGGCCGCCGGTGGCTTTTGCGCTGGTCTTGTAGAGGACGTTCACGGACATTTTCGTCTCCTCAGGGTCTTCGGGTTGTGGTGGCGCCTGTATCGCAAACAATTAGATTGTGCGCAATTGAAATTTGCATGCCTCACATTTAATTGTTCGCAATTGAATGTCGGCCCGCCCGGTCCCACAATGCGGGTCAATCACGTGAGATTCTCTATGGCCCGGAAATTATCGACCCTGGATCCGCAACGCCTCGACAACCAGATCTGCTTCGCCGTCTATTCAGCCGCGCATGCCTTCAACCGCGTCTACAAGCCGCTGCTCGACCGGCTCGGCCTGACCTATCCGCAATATCTGGTGATGCTGGTGCTGTGGGAACGCGACGACGTGCCACTTAAGGATATCGGCGAAAAGCTGTTTCTGGATTCGGGCACGCTGACGCCGCTGCTCAAGCGACTCGAAGCCGCGCACCTCGTCAAGCGCACGCGCTCCAGCGAGGATGAGCGTCAGGTCCTGATCGCGCTGACGCCGCAGGGGCACGCCCTGAAGGACAAGGCGCGCAGCGTCCCCCAGTCGATCCTGGCCGCGTCGGACTGCTCGGTCGCAGAGCTGGTCGCAATGAAGGACGAGATCGTCGCGCTGCGCGATCGGCTGAATGCGGTGATTGGGGAGTAGGTCGCTAAAGCCCGGCCTCGCTACGAGGGACTTCCCGGGCTTGCCCAGCCGAAGCTCGCGAAGCGAGCGAAGGCTGGTGGAGCCAGGCGGGATCGAACCGCCGACCTCTTGCATGCCATGCAAGCGCTCTCCCAGCTGAGCTATGGCCCCTTAAGTCCTGGGACGATCCTGGTGGATCACTCCCGACCGGCGAGCCTGGTGACTCGCGCGGTGCACCCTTTTTCACAGATCAGGGCTGATCTCAAGTCTCTTCATCGCCTCCGACATCACCAATGATGTCGGTCACGTCCTCATCGCCTTCTTCTTCGTCGGCAATGAAGGTCGAATCATCGTCATCGTCGTCGTCGATGGTCTCGTCGACCTCGATATCGTCCTCGGATTCGGGGACGACGGCCTTGACCTTGCCGGTGTTCTCCTCGGCATCGGCCTCCTCGAGGGAGACCTCTTCGACCTCGGCCGGCTCCGGCGTGGTGTCCGCCGCTGCTGCAGCGTGGCGGGCTTCGGCGCCGCGCGGTACACGCGCCGGCGCCACGGGCGCGATCGGGACCACTTCGCCGGTATAGGGCGAGATCACCGGAGTCTTGTTGAGGTCGTAGAACTTCTTGCCCGTAGTCGGGCAAATACGTTTGGTTCCGAGTTCGGACTTGGCCACGGCAGAGGAATCCTGGGATGTCTGAAAAGCGGTGTTTCACTTGGCTAGTTGGCGGCCCGCTGTCAATAGCGCATTACGAGAGAAAGACATGCTCGTGACGGCGGAGGGACCATGTGGTACCTGCCCGCAGCCTCTTCGGACGCATTCGAGGACACAATCTTGACCCATTCCGACAAGCCGACGCCGCTCAAGTCGCGCGCAAGCGGTCCCCTGACCGGAAAAGTACGGGTGCCCGGCGACAAGTCGATCTCCCACCGCGCCCTCATCCTGGGTGCGCTGGCTGTCGGCGAGACCCGGATTTCAGGCCTTTTGGAGGGCGAGGACGTCCTCAACACCGCCAAATCCATGCAGGCGCTCGGCGCCAAGGTCGAGCGCACCGGCGATTTCGCCTGGACGGTGCAGGGCGTCGGCGTCGGAGG
This sequence comes from Bradyrhizobium sp. S3.3.6, assembly GCF_040546905.1. Taxonomy (NCBI): domain Bacteria; kingdom Pseudomonadati; phylum Pseudomonadota; class Alphaproteobacteria; order Hyphomicrobiales; family Nitrobacteraceae; genus Bradyrhizobium; species Bradyrhizobium sp. S3.3.6. The sequence goes on from NZ_JBEPOT010000009.1 coordinate 49,932, forward strand.
CTTTGCCCAGCCCAAGGCCGCGCTGGATTTCGGCAACTCCGGCACCGGCTGCCGGCTGGTCATGGGCGCCGTCGCCGGTTGCCCGATCTCGGCGGTGTTCGACGGCGATGCCTCGCTGCGCAGCCGCCCGATGCGCCGGATCCTCGATCCGCTGGAAAAAATGGGCGCCAGGGTCGCTTCTACCGCTGAGGGTGGCCGCCTGCCGCTGACCGTCCAGGGCGCGCGTGATCCGCTGCCGATCACCTACAAGACTCCGGTCGCCTCGGCCCAGATCAAGTCGGCGGTGCTGCTGGCGGGCTTGTCTGCGCCGGGCACCACCACCGTGATCGAGAGCGAGGCCAGCCGCGATCACACCGAGCTGATGCTGAAGCATTTTGGCGCGGATATCACCTCGGTCGTCGAGGGCGCTCACGGCCGCCGCATCACGCTGGTCGGCCAGCCCGAGCTGCATGGCGCCACCGTCATCGTGCCCGCCGATCCGTCCTCAGCGGCATTTCCGGTCGTCGCGGCGCTGATCGTCGAAGGCTCCGATGTCGTTCTTTCGGACGTGATGACCAATCCGCTTCGGACTGGCCTTTTTACGACGCTGCGTGAAATGGGCGCTTCCATCGAGGAAAGCAAAGTGCGCGGCGACGCCGGCGAGCCGATGGCGCAGTTGCGTGTGCGCGCGTCAAAACTGCGCGGCGTCGAGGTACCGCCGGAACGCGCGCCCTCGATGATCGATGAATATCTGGTGCTGGCGGTCGCGGCTTCGTTCGCCGAAGGCACGACCATCATGCGCGGCCTGCAGGAGCTGCGCGTCAAGGAATCCGATCGGCTCGAGGCCACTGCGGACATGCTCCGCGTCAACGGGGTGAAGGTCACTGTCTCCGGCGACGATCTGATTGTCGAGGGCCGCGGCCATGTCCCCGGCGGCGGCACGGTCGCCACGCATATGGACCACCGTATCGCGATGTCGGCGCTGATGATGGGCTGCGCGTCCGATCAGCCGGTGACGGTCGACGACACCGCTTTCATCGCCACCAGTTTCCCGGACTTCATTCCGATGATGCGGTCGCTAGGGGCCGAGTTTTCATGATCATCGCCATTGATGGACCCGCGGCCTCGGGCAAGGGCACGCTCGGCAAGCGCCTCGCCCATCATTACGGCTATCGTCACCTCGATACCGGCGTGATCTATCGTGCGGTCGCCTACGCCCTGATGCAGTCCGGCCACGATCTCCGGGACGAGGCGGCTGCAGTGCAGGCCGCGCTGGAACTCGATCCCGAAAAGTTCGGCAATCCCGCCCTCAAGACCCAGGCGGCCGGCGAAGGCGCCTCCATCGTTTCGGCGATCCCCAGGGTTCGCGAGGTCCTGCTCAATTTCCAGCGGCAATTCGCCGCCGGTCCGCCCGGCGCGGTGCTGGATGGCCGGGACATTGGAACCGTGATCTGCCCCGATGCCGACGTGAAGATTTTCGTCGTGGCTGATCCAAAAGTCCGCGCCCGCCGCCGCACCATGGAGGCGAGGGCGCGGGGCGAGGAGGCGGACGAGGCTGCGGTGCTCGCCGACATCATCCAGCGCGACGAACGGGACAAGAACAGGCCAATTGCGCCTTTGAAACCGGCCGCGGATGCTTACTTGCTAGATAACTCCCAACTGGATATAGAAGGCGGCGTCCGGGCCGCCATCGACATTATCGAGGCCGTCCGAGCGGGCCGGTCGCGGGGTTAAGCCGCAGCCGTCATTGGAGGAAGCGCCCGCTCCCGCTCTTTGAGGTCGATACTCTCGGTCCCTGTTTGGGGCCGACGTGATCCAGGCTCCGGACAAAAGATTCCACGTATCGCACGTGCGGGCCCAGCCGGCCCGCTTCCGCTGTTCCGGCTTCAGGCCGGAGCAGCGAGCGGTCGCCCGAAGGTTTTGTGGACCTTCCGACACTGCACGTCCGATACGCCCAAAAACCCAACGGCCGGCAAGACATCCGCAACTGGAGAACAAATGGCTTCGATTTCCGCTGATACCTATAGCCCCTCGCGTGACGATTTCGCCGCGATGCTCGACGAGTCCTTTGCAGGTGGCAACCTGCAGGAGAGCTCCGTCGTCAAGGGCAAGGTGGTTGCAATTGAAAAGGACATGGCCGTCATCGACGTCGGCCTGAAGACCGAAGGCCGCGTTGCGCTGCGCGAATTTTCCGGCCCCGGCCGTGACAGCGAGATCAAGGTTGGCGACGAGGTGGAAGTGTTCCTCGATCGCATCGAGAACGCCCTCGGCGAGGCCGTGCTGTCGCGCGACAAGGCGCGCCGCGAGGAGAGCTGGGGCAAGCTGGAGAAGGCGTTCCAGAACAACGAGAAGGTCACGGGCGTCATCTTCAACCAGGTCAAGGGCGGCTTCACCGTCGACCTCGACGGTGCCGTTGCCTTCCTGCCGCGCTCGCAGGTCGACATCCGTCCGATCCGTGACGTTGCGCCGCTGATGAACAACGCGCAGCCGTTCCAGATCCTCAAGATGGACCGCCGTCGCGGCAACATCGTCGTCTCCCGCCGCACGGTTCTGGAAGAGACCCGCGCCGAGCAGCGTCAGGAGCTGGTGCAGAATCTCGAAGAGGGTCAGGTCATCGACGGCGTGGTCAAGAACATCACCGATTACGGTGCGTTCGTTGACCTCGGCGGCATCGACGGCCTGCTGCACGTCACTGACATCGCGTGGCGCCGCGTCAACCACCCGACCGAGGTGCTCTCGATCGGCCAGACCGTGAAGGTCAAGATCATCAAGATCAACCACGAGACGCACCGCATCTCGCTGGGCATGAAGCAGCTGCTGGACGATCCGTGGCAGGGCATCGAAGCCAAGTATCCGCTGGGTGCCCGCTTCACCGGCCGTGTCACCAACATCACCGACTACGGTGCGTTCGTCGAGCTCGAGCCGGGCATCGAAGGCCTGATCCACGTCTCCGAGATGTCGTGGACCAAGAAGAACATGCACCCCGGCAAGATCGTGTCGACCTCGCAGGAAGTCGACGTGCAGGTGCTGGAAGTCGATTCCGTCAAGCGCCGCATCTCGCTCGGCCTCAAGCAGACCATGCGCAACCCCTGGGAGGTCTTCGTCGAAGGTCACCCGACCGGTTCGACCGTCGAGGGCGAGGTCAAGAACAAGACCGAGTTCGGCCTGTTCCTGGGTCTCGAAGGCGACGTCGACGGCATGGTCCATCTCTCCGACCTCGACTGGAAGCTTCCGGGCGAGCAGGTGATCGACAACTACAAGAAGGGCGACGTGGTGAAAGCCGTGGTGCTCGATGTGGACGTCGAGAAGGAGCGCATCTCGCTCGGCATCAAGCAGCTCGAAGGCGACCCCTTCGCCGAGCCGGGCGATGTCAAGAAGGGCGCGGTCGTGACCTGCGAAGTGCTCGAAGTGAAGGAGAGCGGCATCGAGGTGAAGATCGCCGGGACCGACTTCACCACCTTCGTCAAGCGCTCGGAGCTCGCGCGTGACCGCAACGACCAGCGCGCCGAACGCTTTGCCGTCGGCGAGAAGGTCGATGCCCGCGTGATCCAGTTCGACAAGAAGGCCCGCAAGGTCCAGGTGTCGATCAAGGCGCTCGAAGTCGCCGAAGAAAAGGAAGCCATCGCGCAGTACGGCTCCTCGGATTCGGGTGCGACGCTTGGCGACATCCTGGGCACCGCGCTCAAGAACCGCGACAGCAAGTAAGCGAAACGCTTCTTTTCGCTGACATCAAAGCCCCGGCGCGAGCCGGGGCTTTTTTGCTGCGGCTCCGTTCGGGCGACGCGGGGCCTTGTTTTCTTCAAATTGCGCCGCAATTGATGTATCCAGACAAGCCATTGGTCACGTTGTGACGGCACAACGCCAGCGGCCTTTCATTTGGAGATATTCCGATGTCGCTCGATTCGGACATCATCGTCGATCGCCGCAGGATCCGCCGCAAGCTGACGTTCTGGCGCGTGATGGCCGCGCTGATCGCGATCGCTGCGATCGCGGGCTTTGCATTGATCGCAACACCCGGCGCGCGCGGCACCTTCGCTACCGCCGGCTCGATCGCGCGTGTGCAGATCGATGGCCTGATCCGCAGCGATTCCGACCGCACGCAGGCGCTGGAGCGGCTGGAGACTTCGCAGGCCGCCGCCGTCATCGTTCACGTCAACTCGCCGGGCGGCACCACCGCCGGCTCCGAGCAGCTGTATGACTCGCTCACCCGGCTGAAGGCGAAGAAACCGCTGGTCGTCGTGGTCGAGGGTCTCGCCGCCTCCGGCGGCTACATCACCGCCATTGCCAGCGATCACATCATCGCCCAGCAGAGCTCGCTGGTCGGCTCGATCGGCGTGCTGTTCCAGTTTCCCAACGTCTCGGACCTCCTGAAGACCATCGGTGTCAAGGTCGAGGAAGTGAAGTCCACGCCGCTGAAGGCCGCGCCCAACGGTTTTGAGCCGACCAGCCCCGAGGCCCGGGCCGCGCTGGATGCGCTGGTGAAGGATTCCTATGCCTGGTTCAAGGATCTGGTGAAGCAGCGCCGTGGCATGGATGACACGCAGCTCGAAAAAGTCGTCGATGGCCGCGTCTTCACCGGACGCCAGGCGATCGATCTCAAGCTGATCGATCAGCTCGGCGACGAGAAAACCGCCGTGACCTGGCTCGAGGAGCAGAAGGGCGTCAAGAAGGGTCTCAGCGTGCGCGATTACAAGCTCGAGCCACGCTTTGGCGACCTAACGTTCCTCAAGACGGCAGCCGCGGTGACGCTGGAAGCGCTTGGATTCGGCTCGATTGCACATCAAATCGCGCAAACCGGCGTCGTGCAGGCGGTCGATCGCGTCGGGTTGGATGGAATGCTGGCCCTGTGGCAGCCGGCTGCGTCGAATTGACCGGAAAGGCGGGAACAACGCGAGCTCAAGAGCTTTTTCCCGTCTCGCGGGTAGCTGCGCAGCCCGCTTTTTCGGCATTTGTCACGCATTTTCACGACGCTCAAGCTTCATTTAGCGTCTTGACAGATCAAGGCATTTTCACGGAAATGGTCATCCGCACGCTCCCGGGTCCTATCTCTCGATGATCAAATCCGAACTTGTTCAGCGTATCGCCGAGCACAACCCGCATCTGTACCAGCGGGATGTCGAGAACATTGTGAATGCGATTCTCGAGGAGATCGTAGCGGCACTCGCGCGCGGCGACCGCGTCGAGCTGCGCGGCTTCGGCGCTTTCTCGGTGAAGCACCGCCCTGCGCGCGCCGGCCGCAATCCACGTACCGGCGCCCATGTCCCCGTCGATCAGAAGAGCGTTCCGTTCTTCAAGACCGGCAAGGAAATGCGCGAGCGGTTGAACCGCGATCATCCGGATCCTGGCGCGCCGGATTAAGTCTGTCGTCCGGGCTTAACCGAACGGCCGCATGATGCGGCAGCAAGCTTGATTCAAGACGAGCGCTCGCGATGCGAAAGTTCCTGACCGCGCTGATCGTGATTCCGCTGGCCCTCATCCTGTTGACCTTTGCGGTCGCCAACCGGCATTTCGTCACCGTCTCGTTCGATCCCTTTATGGCGGCCGATCCGGCCCTGTCGGTCACGCTGCCTCTGTTCCTGCTGCTGATCCTGGTCGCTGCTTTGGGCGTGATCGCCGGCGGCTGCGCGGTCTGGTTCGGCCAACGGCACTGGCGGCGCGCCGCACGCCGGCATGAGGCGGATGCACAGGCCGCCCGGGGCGAGCTGGCCGATCTGCGGGCCCAGACGGCCCCGGCCAAGCCCGAGTCCCGGCACCTCCCGGTGCCATCAGGGGTAGGCCTTTACGGGGCCATCGGGCGAGACAAGCAGCGCGCGACGTTGTAGAAGCGGCCCGGACTGAAAAACCCGTTTTCCGGCCGCCGCTTGCGGCCTCCACCCGCTTTGAGATCATGTCCCTGCTCGTCAAAATCTGCGGCCTGTCCACACGCGAGACGCTCGAAACGGCGCTCGACGCGGGCGCGGACATGGTGGGGTTCGTGTTCTTCCCGCCGTCGCCGCGGCATGTCTCGCTGGAGACGGGGCGCGATCTCGGCCGCCAGGTGAAGGGGCGTGCGCTCAAGGTCGCGCTCACCGTCGATGCCGACGACGCCACGTTCGACAACATCATGGATGCGCTGTCGCCCGACATATTGCAGCTCCACGGCCAAGAGAGCGCCGCGCGGCTGCGCGATATCAAGCAGAAGTTCGGCCGCCCGGTGATGAAAGCGGTGCCGGTCGCAACATCAGCCGATCTCGCCGTGCTGCCCGGCTATGCCGCGGTCGCCGACCGCATCCTGTTCGACGCGCGCGCGCCAAAGGATGCGACGCGCCCCGGCGGCCTGGGCGCAGCCTTCGATTGGCACCTGCTGGAACATCTCGATCTCAAATTGCCTTACATGGTCTCGGGCGGGCTTGACGCCGACAACGTCGCCGAAGCCCTCCGCGTCACCGGCGCCGGTGGCGCCGACGTGTCCTCGGGTGTCGAGAGCGCGCCTGGCGTCAAGGACCCCGAGCTGATCAAGGCCTTCATTCGCGCCGCGCGCGCCACGCAAGAGTTGAGCGTCCGATGAACATCGCCAAGCCAAATTCCTACCGCAGCGGCCCCGACGAGCGCGGCCATTTCGGCATTTTCGGCGGACGCTTCGTCGCCGAAACCTTGATGCCGCTGATCCTCGATCTGGAGAAGGCCTACACCGCGGCCAAGGCCGATCCGGCCTTCCAGGCCGAGATGAACGGCTATCTCAAGAACTATGTCGGCCGGCCCTCGCCACTTTATTTCGCCGAGCGCCTCACCGAGCATCTCGGCGGCGCCAAGATTTACCTCAAGCGCGAAGAGCTCAACCACACCGGTTCGCACAAGGTGAACAACGTGCTCGGCCAGATCATGCTGGCGCGGCGCATGGGCAAGAAGCGCATCATCGCCGAGACCGGTGCCGGCCAGCACGGCGTCGCCACCGCGACGCTGTGCGCGCGGTTTGGTCTCGAATGCGTGGTCTATATGGGCGCCGTCGATGTCGAACGGCAGCAGCCCAACGTCATCCGCATGGAAATGCTGGGCGCAACGGTGCATCCGGTTCAGTCCGGCACGCGCACGCTGAAGGACGCCATGAACGAGGCGCTGCGCGACTGGGTTACCAACGTGCACAACACCTTCTACTGCATCGGCACGGTCGCGGGTCCGCATCCCTATCCGACGCTGGTGCGCGACTTCCAGTCCATCATCGGCAACGAGACCAAGGTGCAGATGCAGGAGGTCGAAGGCCGGCTGCCGGACTCTCTTGTTGCCTGCATCGGCGGCGGCTCGAACGCGATGGGCCTGTTCCATCCCTTCCTCGACGATTCCACCGTCGAGATCTTCGGTGTCGAAGCCGCGGGCCATGGGCTGACGCAGCTGCACGCTGCATCCATCGCGGGCGGCCGTCCCGGCGTGCTGCACGGCAACCGCACTTATCTCCTGATGGACGCGGACGGCCAGATCCAGGACGCGCATTCGATCTCGGCCGGCCTCGACTATCCCGGCATCGGCCCGGAGCATTCCTGGCTGCACGAGATCGGCCGCGTCAATTATCTCTCCGCGACCGATGACGAGGCGCTTGCCGCGTTCCAGCTGCTCTCGAAGCTCGAAGGCATCATCCCGGCGCTCGAGCCCGCGCACGCCATCGCCAAGGTGATGGAGCTCGCGCCGAAACGGCCAAGAGATCACCTGATGGTCGTCAATCTCTCCGGCCGCGGCGACAAGGACGTCCCGCAGGTCGGCGACATCCTGAAGGGCAAGACCAAGTGACCACGCGTATCGACACCCGTTTCGCCGAGCTGAAAAAAGCCGGCCGCTCGGCCTTCGTCACTTTCGTGATGGCCGGCGATCCCGATCCGGCTACGTCGCTCGAGATCATCAAGGCGTTGCCGAAATCGGGCGCCGACGTGATCGAGCTCGGCATGCCCTTCACCGATCCGATGGCCGATGGCCCGTCGATCCAGGCCGCTGGCTTGCGCGCGCTCAAGGTCGGCATGACGCTGAAGAAGACGCTCGATCTCGTGCGCGACTTTCGCAAGGACGACAATGCGACGCCGATCGTGCTGATGGGCTATTACAATCCGATCTACATCTACGGCGTCGACAAGTTTCTGGTCGATGCGAAGGCCGCCGGCATCGATGGGCTGATCATCGTCGATTTGCCGCCGGAAGAGGATGACGAGCTCTGCCTGCCTGCGATGAAGGCCGGCCTCAACTTCATTCGCCTGGCGACGCCGACGACCGACGACAAGCGCCTGCCGGCGGTGCTCGCCAACACCTCGGGCTTTGTCTACTACGTCGCCATCACCGGCATCACCGGTGCGGCTGCGGCGGACGCGACCGCCGTGAGCGGGGCGGTCGCCCGCATCAAGCGCCACACCAAATTGCCGGTCTGCGTCGGCTTCGGCATCCGCACGCCGGAGAACGCCCAGGCTATTGCCTCACATGCCAACGGGGCCGTGGTCGGCACCGCGCTGATCGACGCGCTCAAGAACAGCCTCGATGCCGGGGGCCGCGCAACCGCCAAAACCGTTAACGCCGTGGCTGAGCTGACCGCGGCGCTGGCCCAGGGCGTCAAGGGCGCGAAACAAGCGGCCGAATAGGCCATAATTCCGCTGCCAAAGTGGACGACACGGCGGCTTGCCGGGCAGAGGCCCGGCCGCCATATAGTCCTTCAGGCGATCCCCTGCGGGTTCGCACATCGGAGCAAACCATGAACTGGCTTACCAATGTGGTCCGGCCGAAGATTCGCAACATGCTGCGGCGGGAGACGCCAGAGAATCTGTGGATCAAGTGCCCGGATTCCGGACAGCTCGTGTTCTACAAGGACGTCGAGGCCAACCAGTTCGTCATTCCCGGCTCGAACTACCACATGCGCATGGGCGCGGTGGCGCGTCTGAAATCGATCTTCGACAACGAGACCTGGTTCGACGTGGCTCTGCCCGATGTCACGCCCGATCCGCTTAGGTTTCGCGACGAGAAGAAGTACGTCGATCGCATCAAGGACGCGCGCGCGCGCACCAATCTGAACGACGCGGTCAAGGTCGGCTACGGCAAGCTCGAAGGCGCCGGTGTCGTCATCGCCGTGCAGGATTTCGATTTCATGGGTGGCTCGCTCGGCATGGCTGCGGGTGAAGCCCTCGTGCGCGGGCTCGAGCTCGCGGTCGAGAAGAAGTCGCCCTTCATCGTGTTCGCAGCAAGTGGCGGCGCGCGTATGCAGGAAGGCATCTTGTCGCTGATGCAGATGCCCCGCACCACGGTCGGCGTGCAAATGCTGCGCGAGGCAAAGCAGCCCTATATCGTCGTGCTGACCAACCCGACCACCGGCGGCGTCACTGCGTCCTATGCGATGCTCGGCGACGTGCAGATCGCCGAACCCGGCGCGCTGATCGGCTTCGCCGGTGCGCGCGTGATCGAGCAGACCATCCGCGAGAAGCTGCCGGAAGGCTTCCAGCGCGCCGAATATCTGAAAGAGCACGGCATGGTCGACATGGTCGTGCATCGCCACGAGCTGCGTCCAACTTTGGCGCGGCTCTGCCGCCTGTTGACCAGGGCGCCGGCGCAGGAGAGCGCGTCGAAATCGGTGCAGCCTGTCGTCAGCCCGGCACAGATCGTCATGTCCCCGGAAGTGGCGCCGGCTGCGCCCCACGCGTGAACGCGTCCTCCGACAGCGCAAAGCCGTCGCTCGATGCATTGATCGGGCGGCTGTCGGCCCTGCATCAGAAGCGCATCGATCTCGGGCTCGAGCGGATGCACCGTCTGCTCGAGGGGCTCGGCCATCCCGAACGCAAGCTGCCGCCCGTGATCCACGTTGCCGGCACCAACGGCAAGGGCTCGACGGTGGCCTATCTGCGCGCGACGCTGGAGGCGGCCGGCCTGCGGGTCCACGCCTACACATCGCCCTATCTGGTCCGCATCAACGAATGTTTCCGCCTCGGCCGCGGCGGTGGTGGTGTGCTGGTCTCTGACGACGAGTTGCGCGCCGCGCTGGAAGAGGTTGAGCGCGTCAATGCCGGTGAGCCCGCGACTGTGTTCGAGCTCAAGACCGCGGCCGCCTTCCTTTTGTTTGCACAGAATCCCGCCGACGCAGTCCTCCTCGAGGTCGGCCTCGGCGGCCGGCTCGATTCGACCAATGTGGTCGATGCGCCCGCGGCCTGCGTGATCACGCCGGTTAGCATGGATCACATGGAATTTCTCGGGGACACCCTGGCGTCGATCGCCGGCGAGAAGGCGGCGATCATCAAGCGTGGCGTGCCGGTGATTTGCGCCGAGCAGCCGCCCGAGGCGATGGCGGTGATCGAGGCGCAGGCCAAGCGCATGCGCGCGCCGCTGTTTGCTGCGAACGAAACCTGGCACGTCAATGTCGAGCATGGGCGGCTGGTTTATTCCGACGAGCGCGGCCTGATGGATCTCGCCGCGCCGCGCCTGTTCGGCCGCCACCAGTTCGACAATGCCGGCCTCGCCATCGCAACGCTGCGTGCGATCCACACTTTCAAGGTCAACCAGGCGGCGTACGAGGCCGGCATCCTCGGCGCGGAATGGCCGGCGCGGATGCAGCGTCTCAGCTCGGGCGAACTGCTCTCCTCGGGTCCGCAGGGCTGTGAGATCTGGCTCGACGGCGGACACAATGCCGAAGGCGGCCGCGTCGCAGCCGCCGCGCTCGGCGACCTCGAGGAGCGGGTGTCGCGGCCGCTGGTTGTGATTGCGGGCATGATGGCCAACAAGGACGCGAAGGCGTTTCTCGCCAATTTCGCCGGCCTCACCCGTCACATCATCGCGGTGCCGATTCCGGACACCGAGAACGCGATGCCGGTCGACCGCCTCGCGGATGCCGTGCGCAGCCTCAGCATGCGCGTCGAGATCGCGCCCAGCATCGAGGCCGCGTTGCGCGGCGTGTCGAAGCTTGCCTACGAAGTGCCGCCGCGCATCCTCATCACCGGCTCGCTCTATCTCGCCGGCCACGTGCTGGGCGTCAACGGCACGCCTCCTGCATAAGCTCTCGTGTCCCGGACAAGCGCAGCGAAGCGGAGCGCCGATCCGGGACCCAGAATGCCGCCACATGGGCCCCGGCTCTGCAGCGCACCGCTGAAGTAGCGCTGCGCTGCGTCCGGGGCAAGAGAGAGAATGCCAATGCGTTTTGCCGCCATTGCCGACGTCCACGGAAACTATCTCGCGCTGGAGGCGGTACTTGCCGACATCCGCGCGCAAGGTGTCACCGACATCGTCAATCTCGGCGACATGCTGAGCGGCCCGCTCGATGCGCGTCGCACCATCGAGATCCTGATGAAGCTCGATGCCGTGCACGTGCTCGGCAACCACGACCGCTATCTGCTCGATCGGCCCCCGGAGAAGATGGGCTCGTGGGACCGTCCCGCCCACGCAGCGCTCAACGCCGCTCAACTCGACTGGCTGCGCGCGCAACCGATGACGCGGGTGTTCCGCGACCAGGTTTTTCTCTGCCACGCGACGCCCGAGGATGACGAAATCTACTGGCTCGACACTGTGCATCCCGACGGTACGGTGGCGCTATCGCCGCTCGATCGGATCGAGCAATTCGCGCAAGGGATCACGCAGTCGCTGATCCTCTGCGCTCACACCCATCTTGCCCGTGCCGTGCGGCTTCGCGACGGCCGGCTGATCGTCAATCCCGGCAGCGTCGGAAGCCCCGGCTACCGCGACGTGCATCCGTTCCCGCATCTCGTCGAAGCCGGCACGCCGCACGCGCGCTATGCGATCCTCGAATGCGTTGACGCTGCCTGGCAGGTCACGTTCCGCAATGTCGGTTACGACCATGAAGCGATGGCCGCGCTCGCCCGCCGCAACAATCAGCCGGAGCTCGCGAACGCGCTGGCGACGGGGTGGATCAAGTAGCTATTGCTCTGTCCGGGCCACAGCTACTTCTGTTTCAGCAGCTTCATCGGATCGGCTACCTTCTGCTTCAATTGCTCGAAGCTGCAGTGCCGCGGCGCCTTGTCGGGCCGCCAGCGCAGGATCGAGGTGCCGTGGCGAAAGCGCTCACCGCTGAAATGGTCGTAGCAGACCTCGATCACGAGCGCAGGCTTGAGCGGACACCACTTCGCCGAGCGATCGGTGGACCAGCGGCTGGGTCCGCCCGGCGCGCTGCCGCTGAAGCCGGGCTCGCCGATCAATGCCTCCAGCCTGTCTGTCAGAGCCGGCTTCTCCTCTGCCTTGATCGCTGAGGTGAAGCCGACATGGTGCAGCAGCCCCGCGTCATCGTAGAGCCCGAGCAGCAGCGAGCCGACGACTTTCCGCCCCGAGAGCTTGTTGGTCGCGTAGCGGAAGCCGCCGACCACACAATCGGCGCTGCGAAACTTCTTGATCTTCTGCATGCCGTCGCGGTTTCCCGCCTGATAGGACAGGTCGACGCGCTTGGCGATGACGCCGTCCGAGCCGCCGCCCGCCTGCGCCAACCACTTCTTCGCGGTGGCGTAGCTCATCGTCGCCGGTGAGAGACGGAACGTGCTCCCTCTCAGATTGGCCTTTGCAAAGGCCTCCAGCGCCAGCCGTCTTTTGCCAAGCGGCTCGTTGGCGAGATGCTTCTCCCTGGCTGTTGCGAGCAGATCGAAGACAAGATAGAGCGCCGGCGTCGCCTCCGAGAGCTTCTTGACGCGGCTTGCGGCGGGATGGATCCGTTGCAGCAATGCGTCGAAGGAAAAAGCTTTGCCCAGCGGTACGACGATCTCGCCGTCGAGCGTGAATCCATCCGCCCTCAGCTTCTGCGCGGCGGCGACGATTTCAGGGAAGTACCGGGCGAGGCCCTCGCCTGATTTCGAGCGCAGATCAATGCTGCTGCCGGCGCGCGACAGCAGGCAGCGAAAACCATCCCATTTCGGCTCGTACTGCCACTCCTTGCCGCGCGGTATGGCATCGACCGACCGCGCCTCCATGGCCGTCAGCATGGCAGGCTTCCGACGGGTTTGTCGGCGGGAAGAGGGCACTGCGAACGCTCTTTGACTCAGAACATCCCCTTCCAACGCGAAGCGCGAGAGTTCGCTCCTCCCGGAAGCCGTGACAATTTACTATGCGCACGTATTATAAGTCACATAGCAAAGGTTAGGCACGTCATGAGCGACGAAAACACCTGGCAGTGCGAATACGCCATCGAGACGTCTGCACCCGCAGAGACGATCTGGAGCATCTTTCGCGATGTTCGCAGCTGGAAAGCCTGGAATGCAGGCATCGAGCGGATCGACATCGACGGGCCCTTTGTGGCCGGCACCTGGTTCACGATGACGCCACCCGGCGAGGATGCGCTACGCTCGCAACTGATCGAGGTCCGCGAGAACGCATGCTTCATCGACGAAACGCGAGTCGGCGATCTCGTGATCAAGGTAGCCCATCGCATCGAACCTCTTGGATCGGCGCGCACGCGCGTCGTCTATGCCGTCGACGCAAGAGGGCCGCAGGCGTCCGAGATCGGTCCGGCTGTCGCGTCGGATTTTCCCGAGGTTCTCGCCAGCCTTGCCAAGCTCGCTGAAACGAGAGCGGGATGATTGCGGCAGGCAAAAACTAAAACGGCCGACATGGCGCCGGCCGTTCTCGAAATCATCGTGTCGCGAGGCGGATCAGACCGCGGAGGTGATCCACTGCTGGAGCTTCGCCTTCGGCGCCGCGCCGACCTGACGGGAGGCCATCTCGCCGCCCTTGAAGATCATCAGGGTCGGGATCGACATCACGCCGTACTTCGACGCGGTCTTCGGGCTCTCGTCGACGTTGAGCTTCACGATCTTGACCTTGTCGCCCATTGTGCCGGCGATCTCGTCAAGCGCGGGGGCGATCATGCGGCAGGGGCCGCACCATTCGGCCCAGAAATCGACGACCACAGGACCGTTCGCCTTGAGCACTTCGGCTTCGAAATCGGTATCGGATACCTTGCCAACGGCCATTGCAGTACCTCACTCGGTTGAAAGAGAATCGGCGCGACGTAGAATCGCGCCCGGGATCATGGCCTCAACCTATGAACGGCCCCTTGCCGGGTCAAGGACGCTCACGCCGACATGAAGGGATGCCAGCGCCGCGTCCAGCGCGGGGGCTGAAATCTCCATATATTCAAGGGCCTCGGTCCAGAGCAGGACGGCGCGGATCGGCTTTTGGGGATAAAGCCGGGACAGCACCGCCCGGTACAGCGCAAGCTGCCGGACATAGGCGGCGGGGGTTTCCGCGGCGCTTTTGGGGGCGGTCTGGTTGGTCTTGAAATCGACGATCAGGACCTCGTTCGGGCGAACGACCAGCCGGTCGATTTGCCCCGACACCAGCGCCGGCGGGCGGCCCGGCCGGTCGAGTTTCCCGACGATGGCGACCTCCGCCCGGCTGCCCTCGGCAAATACCGGCGCAAAGCGCGGTTCGGCGATCAAGCCGAGCACCTTGTCGGCCAGCGTGACGCGATCGGCATCGAGCCAGTCGCCGGCATTGCGCGCCATGAAGCCGAGCGCGGCCTCGCGCCGGCGCTCGGTGGCGACGTCGGGCAGAGATTGCAGCAACCGGTGCACCAGCGTGCCGCGCTGGAGCGCCAGTGCGCGCGACTGCACTGATTCGCCTGATCGCACCGAGCGGCCTTCCTCGGCCGACTGGCCGGAGGGACGCACCGGATCGTCTTCGATGCTCTCACGCGGCGCCGGCGTCCGCAGCCAGTCCGGCAGGATGATCGTCTGATCCACACTTGTCGCCGGCGTGCCTAGCGCCGCGACGTCCTCGGGACGGGCGAATCGGGTCACCTTGCCGAGCGGCGTCTCGATCGTCTGCTTGTCCAGGCCGGAGCCGGTGAGCCCGGTGTCGACGAGGTCGTACCAGCTCAGCTTGCGGACACTTCTCATGTTGCCGGGCAGGCAGCCGCCGACGACCAGCCGATCGGCCGCGCGCGTCATCGCGACATAGAGCAGGCGGCGATATTCGTCCTCGGTCTCCTCCAGCATCGCCTTGCGCGCGTCGGCGACCGGCTTGGGATCGTCGGCCTTGCGCCCGGCCCAGACCACGACCTCGCCGCCATTGCCGCGCGGCACGTGAATCAGCCGCACCCGCTGCGAGTCCGCGGGCGACGACGTCGTGTCGACCATGAACACGACCGAAGCCTCTAGACCCTTGGCGCCATGCACTGTCATCACCCGCACCTCGTCGCGGGTGATTTCCATGTCGCGTTTCACCTCGGTGTCCGCCGAACGCAGCCAGGCCATGAAACCCTGCAGCGAGGCCGGTGCCTTGCGCTCGCAGTTCAGCGCCAGCTCCAGAAATTCGTCGAGCGCGTCATTGGCCTCATGGCCGAGCCGGCGCAGGATGCGCGCACGGCCGCCGTCACCGCCGAGCAGCCAGGCATAGAAGGCGAACGGCGTCTCCTCGCGCGCACGGATTTCGCAGGCCTCGAGGCGACGCAGGACAGTGGCGAACTTCTCGCTTGCAACGGCATGCTCGCCGAGCGCGCGGCGCAGCGATCCCTTGCGGCCATGGGCGAGCTCGAACAAATCGTCGTCGCCGAGACCGAACAGGGGGCTCTTCAGCGCCACCGCCAGCGCGAGATCGTCCTGCGGCAGCAGCAGCGCGTCCGCAAGGTTCATCAGGTCGATGATCGCGATGTGCTCGGTCAGCTTCAGCCGGTCGGCACCGGCGACGGGAACGTTGGCGTGCTTCAGCGCCTGGATCACCGCGTCGAACGCGTTGCCGCGCCGACGCACCAGGATCAGCATGTCGCCATAGCGTAGCGGCCGCCGCTCGCCCTCATGTCCCGTCAGCGTGCCGCTCTCGACCAGCCGCTTGATCTCGCTCTGAATGCGGCGGGCGAGCTTGACCTCGGGACTGGTGACGGCAACGCCGTCGAACGGCGCGCGCCAGCCCTCGATGTCCTGCCTGTCATCGGCCTCGGCAAGATCCCACAGCTCGATCACGCTCGGGCCGGCATCGGCGAGCGCATTGTGCAGGGGATGGCCGATCTCGACCGAATGAATGCTCTTGTAGATCTGGGGATCGCGGAAGACGTGGTCGACCGAGTGCAGGATCGCGGCGCCTGAGCGGAATGAATAGGTGAAGGCGACCGGATCGAATTTCAGCCCGGCCGCGGTGAACTTGCGGTGCAGCTCGCGCCGGCGCGCGTCGAATTCGTGCGGCGCCGCGCCCTGGAACGAGAAGATCGACTGCTTCTCGTCGCCGACGGCGAAGACCGTGCGGTTCAGCCCCTCGCGCGCGCCTTCGCCGGCGGTGAATTCCGAAATGATGTGCGCGACGATGTCCCATTGCCGCGGGCTGGTGTCCTGGGCCTCGTCGATCAGCACATGATCGACGCCGCGGTCGAGCTTGTAATGCACCCACCCGGAGGAGATGCGGTTCAGCATCGCCAGCGTCTTGTCGATGAGGTCGTCATAGTCGAGCAGCCCGCGTTCCTGCTTCTCGCGCCGGTAGTTTGCAGCGGCGGCCGTTGCGATGTGCAGCAGCGCCGCGGTGCGGTCGCGCATGGTCACCGCACGGCGCCTCTCGATCAATCCACCGAGGCGGGACGCTTCGTTCTCGAACAGGCGCGCGACGGACGGATTTTGCTCGCAAAACTTCCTGGTCAGCACGGCCTTGCGCGGCAGCTTCTCATCGGTGAGAAAGACGCCGAGATAGGCGTCGACCTGTGCCGCGCCGGAGAACACTTTTGCCTCGCGAAGACGGCTCGCCTGGTCGTTGTCGGATTTGCTGCCTTCCTCCAGCGCGACCGCGATGTCGTCCCAGCGCGATCGCGGCAGGAACGGGCCATCGAGGATCTCAGTCTCGACGTCCTCGATGCGGTCGGCGGCGCCAACGCCCAGCACCGCCGCCATCTGCGCGGCAGCGGCTTCGGCGCTACCGGCTTCATCGGTCCATGCCATGAAATGATCGCGGCTGAGACAAGCCTCGCGCACGACTTCTTTGAAGGTCACATCGGCGGCACTCGCCATCGCGGTCAGCAGCGCGCGGCCGGTGACAGTCTCCGGATCGCGCGCGGCTTCCAGCAGCACCTTCAGATTGGCGCGCTCCATCATGTCGGTCTGGTCGCGCTCGTCGATCACGGCGAAGCGCGCGGGAACATTGGCCTCGAACGGGAACTGCTGCAGCAGCCGGGTGCACAGCGCGTGGATGGTCTGCACTTTCAGCCCGCCGGGCGTCTCCAGCGCGCAGGCAAACAGTTTTCGCGCCTCGCGGCGCAGCTTTGTGTTGGGATGCGGGATTCCGACGGCGCGGATTGCGGCATCGAGCCCGGTGTCGTCAAGCGTCACCCAATGACCAAGCGTGGTGAACACGCGCTCAGCCATGTTGGCGGCCGCGGCCTTGGTGAAGGTGATGCAGAGGATCTTTTCCGGCGGCACGCCCGACAGCAACAGGCGGATCACGCGCTGCACCAGCACATGCGTCTTGCCCGAGCCGGCATTGGCCGACACGAAGGCGGACGCGGTCGGATCGGAGGCACGCGCCTGCCGCGCGCGCACTTCATCCGGGATGGGGCGGGGAGCCTTCACCATTCCTCGATCCCCAGGCCGCCGGCCGCGGACCATTCCTTGATCCGGGCGAGATCGTCATAGGCGCCGTAGCGGTTGGACCACATCGGCAGGTTCAGCGAGGTGTAGGGCTGGTGCTCGTCGTCGAAGGCGCGGATCAGGACCTCAAGCTTCGCTCGCGCCTCCGCCGCCGCGGTGTCCGGCGGCTGCGGCTCGTCGCCCTGCTTGTACTTGAGCTCGAGGATGCGCTCCTCGCCCGGCGGATTGTTGCCGCTCAGGCGGACATAGACGAGCTGGCTCACGGACGCGCCGGCGTCGATACTGGGAAAACCGCCCTCGCGCAGGATCGCAGCCTCCAATGTGAGCTGCGGCGACAGGCCCATGCGGACCTGCTTGCCGGTCGGCGGCTGGCCGGTCTTGTAGTCGAGAATGGCGTAGCCGCCGCCCTGGCGCCGCTCGATGCGGTCAGCGCGCGCGGAGAGCCGGAAGCTGCGTTCATTGTCGAGCTTGATCGAGATCTCGCCGCGGGTCTCCGCGGTGATGGCTTCGATCAAATCGCGGCGCGCCGTCTCCCATTCGCCAAACCAGCGCGCGATGCGCTGGAAGCGCGGCCACCACAGCGCCCGCGCCTCGGGCCGTTCCATCAGCGGGGCAAAATACTTTTCGCCGATCGCGCGCAGCACACGCGCGGGATCGTCGGGCAGATGCGCGGCAAACGTTTCGGTGAACTCGCCGAGCGCATCGTGGATCGCCGAGCCGCGGTCGGCGGCTGAGAGCGGCATGTCGACGGGATCGAGCGCGTCGAGCCGCAAGATGTGCTTTGCGTAGATCGTGTAGGGATCGCGCAGCCAGTCCTCGATCGCGGTCACCGACATCTTCAGCGGCCGCGTCGCGCGCGGCGGCCGTGGCTCCGGCTGCTTGATCGGCTTGACCTCGGCAGGCTGGTCCAGCGCGCCTGCGAACTGCACGTATTTCTCGCCGGCGCGAACCGCGGCGTTCCAGAGATCGTCGCCCGCGACAGCTTCAAGCCGGTGCAGGAAGCGCGAGGCCACCGCCGGCGCGCCGCCGGCCTTGGCGGAATGGGTGAGGATCACCTCGCCGCCGCCGAGCAGTTGCGCAAAATCATGCGCCGAGAGGCCGATACGTCGCTCCGGCAGATCGAGACCGAGCTCATGTCGCATCGGCCGGCTGAGCCAGGGATCGATCCGCGGTGCCGGCGGCCAAACGCCTTCGATCAGGCCGCCAATGATGATGCGGTCGGCCTGCATCAGGCGCGATTCCAGCGGACCGTAGATCTGCAGGCGCGCGCCCGGCTTGTCCCGCCGCCGCACCGCGCGGTCGCTGAACGCGGTCTGGAAGACGTCGGCATAGTCGGACAGCGGCGCCATCAATCCGCTGGTCGTGCCGCCGCGTAAGAGATCGTCGAAGGCACCGGCGAGCGCGAGGCCTTCACGCTCCTCGAAAGCGAGCGGAATGCCCTGCTCGTCGCGCGACAGCTCGATCATGATCTCGCGATGCCGATGCGCAAGCTCGGCGAAGTCAAACGGCTTCGATGACGCCAGGCTCTCGATCGGCGCCAGGGCTTTTTGCAAGGCATCGATCAGCGCCTGGATGCGGTCGAGGTCATCAGGCTTGAGGCGTGCGCGAGTTTCGGCGTGGTGCAGCGCGGACACCTCGCTGCGCCACAGCTTGGATAGCTCGTCGCGAAAGCGATTGAACTCGCGCAACAGGCCGGCCGTGCCCGCGGGCGGACGCGTGCCGCGCAGCACCGCAAGCTCCAAGCCCTCGATCGCCGTCCTCCATGCGCCAGGCAGCCGGCCGAGCCGGCACAGCGGATGTTTCAGCATCGCGAGCAGCGTCGGCGGCTCCAATCCCTTCGTTGCCGCCTCCGCCGCAAGGCGCGCAAACACGCCGGCGGAGGTCTCCATCAGCACGTCCCCGCCGGAATCGTCGAAAGCGAGATCCCATCGGGTCAGCGCGGCCATCACCCGCCGCGCCAGCGCGCGATCGGGCGTCACCAGCGCCGCCGATTTGTCGAGATGCCGCGCCTCGCGCATCGCGATGGCGATGGCGAGCGCCTCCATCTCCGGATTGGGGGCTGCGACCACCGCGAGATCTTTCATGCCGCCGGCAATCTTCGCGGCCACATCCGGCTGCTTCAGCCGGTCGTGCCATACCTCCGTCTTGGCGGACGGCCGCATCGATTCGGATGCGAGCAGATCGCGGCCGCCTTCGGCTGGCGGTTGAAGGATCTCGACATCGCTGCGCCTGATGCCAAAACGATCCAGCAGCGCGTGCATGGCATATTGCGGATGGTTCGAGGCCGGATGCTCCGCGAATTTGCCGAGCGCATCGCGCACGCCGCCGATGCTGCGCCAGGCGTCGTCGTCGAGATCGGTGTCGAGGCCCGGCAGCACCACGGCGCCATGCGGCAGCGAGGCGACCGCGTGCAGGAATTTTGCGGTGGCCGGCATCGATCCGGTCGAGCCGGCTGCGATCACGGGCCCATGGGGATGCGCGGTCAGCCGTTTCGCTTCGGCCGCGATCAGGAGATCGCGCCGCGCCGCCGGCTCGATCCGGTTGATCTCGGCGAGATGGCCGGGCCAGGCGATGCGGGCGATGCGCAGGAATTCGAGCGAGTGCTGCCAATAGCGATCGAGGTTATCAGGCACCAGCCCGTCGAGCGCGCTCCAGTCGACGCCACGCGTGACCATGTCGTCGATCAAGCGCGCGAGATCGGAGGCGAGAGCCAGCGTTGAGGCCGGGCCGCCGACCACCAGCGGCGCCAGCACGGGACCCTTGGCCCAGGCGGCAACGAGTTGCGCCAGCGTCAGTCGGCGTTCGAGTTCGCCGAGCCGCGGCGGAATGTCGAGCGGCGTTGCGCCGGAAAAGTGCTCGCCTTCGTCGGCGAAAGCGAGCTCGTCCTCGTCGATATCGCCGAGCGCGACGATGCGCGGCAACACCACGGCGTCCGCCGCCATCTCGTCGAGGAAGATCTCGCGCACGACGCGCATGGCGCGCCGCGTCGGCAGATAGAGCGTGGCGTCCGCCAGCCGCGCCGGTTCCTTGCGCGCCTCGAAGCCGTCGACCAGCCGGCCGTCGACCAGGCTCGATACGATCGTGCGCAGGAACGGAACTGAGACTGGAACGCTGAAAACGCGCATGGGCCGCCTGATTCGGGAATCAAGCGCCAATATAGGGAGGCGGACTCAAATGGATATGGGCACGGCGAAATCGTCCCCGCTGTTCGCCGTACCAGCACAGGTGTTGTAGGGTGGGTAAAGGCGCACTTGCGCCGTGCGCACCGTATTCGTCATCCGGGGTTAGCTTGATTTGGTGGGCACGCTTCGCTTTGCCCACCTACGGCACCATGTGTGCGAGAGCAGCCCTACGCCACGCTCTCCAAAAACGCCTCTTCCGCGGCATGCACCGCATCCGGCGTGCCGACATGCATCCAGACGCCGTCGAGGCGGAGGCCGAACAGGCGCTCCTGCTCGTTGGCGCGGTCGAACATTTTTGTCAGCGAGAACTCGCCCTGCGGTGCGTCCGCGAAGATCGTCGGCGACAGAATGGCCGCGCCCGCATAGACGAACGGGACGATCTCCTTTTCCTTGCGCTTGCGCAGCGCCCCGTCGGGCAGCATGCCGTAGTCGCCGCGGCCGCTATAGCCGATGCTGGTCGCCGTGGGCGCCATCAGCAGCAGGATGTCCATGCGCTCGGGGTCGAAGTTTTCCGCAAGCCGCGCCAGATTGGAGCGCACGCCGTCGATCCACAGCGTGTCGGAATTGACGTGGAAGAACGGCGCATCGCCGAGCAGCGGCAGCGCCTTGACCACGCCGCCGCCGGTGCCGAGTACCTCGTCGCGCTCGTCCGAAATGGTCACGTGCGGATGCTGGCGCGTCGCGGTGTGATTGATGATCTGGTCGGGCAGATAGTGCACGTTGACCACCGCCTCGGTCACGCCGGCCAGCGCGAGCTTGTCGAGCACGTGGTCGAGCAGCGGCTGGCCGGCCACCGGCACCATCGGCTTTGGCATCGTATCCGTCAGCGGACGCATGCGCAGGCCGAACCCTGCGGCGAGCACCATGGCTTTGGTCGGCTTGACGGACATGCTTCGCTTTCTCGAACCTCAGAAATTCGCGCTTGCAGCAAACCTAGCACGGACCGGAGTCGGCCGCACCGCATCTCAACGGCCTTAACCACCCGCCGTGACGTTTGTACGACGTGTGTTGCCGTCACGCCCCGACGGCCGTGGAGCGCGCCTTTTTCTTCTTCTCGCCTTGCTTGAGGAAATTGACGCCGATCTGGTCGCCATTGACCCAGGCCAGTTCACAACGCCGGTACGCTAACCCGGTGGACGACAATACGAGAAAAAATTCCTTCAGGTGCAGGCCTTCGACCGAACCGTCGATGGTCAGCTTGGCGCCGCTCTCGGAGACGTCCTCCATGGTGCATTCGCGCCGCCATGTGCCGTCGATCCCCATCATCTGGGCCGGCACCCCACGTTCGAAAACAACCCTGCTGTTCCCGCGCTGGTCCGTCTTGACCGCCATGTGCCCTTGCTCCAGCCCCGATTTGTCCGGCTGCCCGCGGGCGATGATACCGGTGCGATGGCTAACAGCCGGTAAACCGGTTCGGGCTCAGGATTGGGGCGGCGGAACGTTAGCGAGATACCAGTCGCGCAAATGCTCAAGCGCCGGATGCGCCAGCGAGCGCTGCAGATAGGTCCAGATCCGCGGCTGGTGGCGCAGATAATGCGGCTTGCCGTCGCGGCGGTTGAGCCGGGCGAAGGTGCCGAGCAGGCGCGTGTTGCGCTGCGCCGACATGATGGCATAGAGCTCGGCAAAGCCGGCCGGATCGAAGCTTGCATCGTCAGCGCGGCGCGCCTTGATGTAGCGCGACAGCAGCGTCAGCTCGAGGGCTTCGGGCACGTCGACGCGGGCGTCCTGCAGCAGCGACACCACGTCATAGGAATGCGGTCCGAGCACGGTGTCCTGGAAGTCGATCACGCCGACGCGCGCCATGCCGGTTCGTTCCGCGAGCCAGATCAGATTCGGCGAATGGTAGTCGCGGATGATCCAGGTTCTTGGCGCGGCCAGCGGCTTCTTCAGTAGCTCGCGCCACATCGCGAAGAACTCCGCGCGCTTCGCCTGGCTCAGCGGCGCGTTGCGATCGGGCAGATACCATTCCGGCATCAACCCGATTTCAATCAGCAGCGCGTCGGTGTCCCAAGCGGGAATGGCATGGGTTTGCCCATCCAGCGGCAGCGTCTCCGGCAGCGTCTTGCCGTGCAGCACGGCCAGCACGTCGGTCGCGGCTTCATAGCGCTCGATGATCGGGCGCGGCGGATCGCCTTCGATCACGCCTTCGCCGCCGAAATCCTCCGAGATCAGGAAACCGTGGTCGAGATCGACATGGTGGATTGCGGGCGCCGAGATGCCTGCCGCGCGCAGGCCTTCGTCGATGGCGACGAACGGCTTGATGTTCTCCGCGAGATGCACCGCGGCGCTGTAGGATTTGCCGTTGTAGATCGCGGCGCCATCGGGGCGCTGCGGCGAGTTCATGAGGATGACGACGCCGTCGTCGCGGATCAGCCGCGCATAGGAGCGCGTCGAGGCATCGCCGGCCATGCGCTTGCGGCCTGCGTCGATATAGCCGGACGCATCGAGGAATTCGCGCAGCGCCTTCAGCCGCGCAACGGTCGTCGCCCCCTTGCCACAGCCGGCGATGTCGGCGGCCCGTGCGTTCGAGCCCAGCGCCGGGCGATGCGTCAGCGCGATGTCGATGCGGTCCGCGGGCAGCGCCGACGGTGCACGCTCCGGCCATTCGATCAGCACCAGCGTGGCCTCCGGCAGCGGCGACAGCCCGATCTCCTCGAGCTCGCTCTCGTCCTCGACGCGATAGAGGTCGGCATGCATCACGGCAAACGCTGGCAGCTCGTAACCCTGTACCAGCGTGAAGGTCGGGCTCGGCACTTCCAGCTCTTCGTCGCCGGCAAGGTAACGGATCATGGCGCGGGCCGCGGCAGTCTTGCCGGCACCGAGATCGCCGGTGAGCGTGATGACATCGCCCGGGCCGACCAGCAGCGCGAGATCGGCCATCAATTGCGCGGTCGCCGTCTCGTTGTGAAGCGCGACGGAGAATGTGGCCGGCGCAATCATTCGGCGGCGTCGCGATGCGCCGCCCGGTCGGTCGGGAAGTCGCAGATCACGACCGTGCCTTTGCCGGCGGCCGAATCCACTTGCACCTTGCCGCCGTGCAGCTCGACGAAGGAGCGCACCAGCGACAGCCCGAGCCCGGCGCCGCGATGACGCGAGCCCTGCGAGCGGCTCTCGAACCAGTTGAACACCTTGTCCTTCATGTCGGCGGGTATTCCAGGACCGGAATCTGTCACAATGAAGACCACGCTGCGCTCGGTGCGGCGCGCGCTGATCCCGACCGTGGAATCCTGCGGTGAGAAGCCGACGGCATTGGCGAGCAGATTATAGAGCACCTGCACTACGCGCTTCTCGTCGCCGACGAAGCTGCCGACATCGGGGGCGATCTCGACCTTGAGGCGGATGCGGTCGGTGGCGAGCCGGTCCTGGATGCCCTCGGCGGCGAGCTCGATGGTCTTGCTGACGTCGACCGGGCCGAGCTCCAGCTTCATGGCGCCGGCGTCGATCGTGGCGAGATCGAGAATGTTGTTGGTCAGCGCCAATAGCGCATTGGTCGATTTGGTGACGTAGTCGAGATATTCGGCCTGCTTCGGCGTCAGCGGGCCGGTCGAGGGGTCGCTGAGGAAATGCGCGAAGCCGATGATGGTGGTGAGCGGCGAGCGCAGCTCGTAAGAGACGTGGTGGACGAAATCCACCTTCATCTGGTCGGCGGCCTCCAGCGCCTCGTTGCGCTCGCGCAACGCGCGCTCGACATTCTCGGTGTCGGTGATGTCGAGGAAGGTCAGCATGGTAGCGCCGTCCGGCAGCGGCCGGATCATGCCGTCGAGCACGCTGCCGTCCTTGCGCTCCAGCTTGATCGGCACGTCGGCGCGGTTCTCGATCGAGGTGATGGCCTCGCGGATCTGCCGCCAGACGATTGGATCGTCGAACAGCTGGTGGCACCACCCCTCGACGGTCTGGATATGCGGCTCCTCGCGCATGGCGTCGTTCGACAGCTTCCACATGCGCAGGAACGCCGGATTGAACAGCTGTGCCCTGCCGTTGCTGCCGAACACGGCGACGCCCTCGGCGAGGCTGTCCAGGGTCTCGCGCTGGACCCGGATCATGCCGTCGAAGCGGCGGGCCAGCTCGAGGCTCTCGGTGACGTCGTCGAACAGATAGGTGACGCCGCCTTCGGGATTCGGCGTCGTGACGACCGACAGCGCGCGGCCGTCGGGCAGGTACCAGGTGTCCTTGGCGGCCTCGACCGCGCGATAGGCCTCGTGCAGCTTGGCCTTCCAGGCGCGGAAGTCCGGCTGCTCCGGCAGTTTGCGCGCGGCGCGGAGCTGGTCGAGCACGCTGGAATCGTCGGGATCGGCGTCGAGGAAAGTGCGGTCGAGGTCCCACAGCCGCCGGTAGGAATCGTTGTAGAAGGCGAGCCGGCGCTGGCCGTCGAACACGGCCACGCCGGAGGAGAGCTGGTCGAGCGTGCGGCGATGCGCCTCCGCCATTCGCACGAGGGCTGCGCTCAGCGCATCCGCTTCGCTGGCGTCGATCGCGACGCCGACATTGCCGTTGCCGACATTGACGGCGCGCACGTCGTACATGCGCCGCTCGCCGCCGGTCACGATCGGCAGCCGCGAGGTGAAGCTTGTGGCCTCCTTCAGGCTGCGCTCCATGGCCGTGCGGTCGGCGCTGTCAAGCAGCTCGAGCTTGCGCTCCTGGGCGTCAATGATGCTGGTCGCTTCCGTGGCGCGCACATAGGCAGGATTGGCAAAGGTCAGCGCACCGTTCTCGCCCTTGGCCCAGATCGGCCATGGCGCGGCAGCGGCGAAGCCGCGCAGCATCTCGGTTTCATCGGAGAGCGCCTTGTAGCGCAGGTGGGTCTCGGCCAGATCGCGGCGCAGGCCTGAGAGCTCGCGAATCCGGACAATGGCCTGGCCGCCGATGGCGCGGCCGATCGCTTCCAGCGTGTGGCCGTTGGCGGTCGTCAGCGTGATCTGGAAGCCGTCACCGTGCTCGCGCAGCGCATCGACGGCGTGATCCATCTGCAGCGCCGGTTCCGGCGGCAGCCAGGTTCCGAAGGCGAGCACGCGTTGCGGCGACGAATCGCGCGGCAGCACCAGCGCGATGTCGCCGGAGATCTGCGCGCGATCGTCGCCGGCCGGCCAGGAAATCAGGACCTGCGGTTCGGCGAACAGCAGCGCGCCGAAGCGGTCGGACTGCAGCTGGAGTTCCCTGATCCGCGCGCGCAAGGCTGCCTCAGTCTTGGCCTTGCCGACGCGTGTGCGCATCAACAGGATCGCGGCCACCACCGAGAAGCCGAGCAAAGCCAGCGCGGTGGCCAGCACCGCGAGTTCCTGCCGGTTGAAATCCAGCAATATCGAGAGAGTGTCGACGAGGTCGGCGGCCTCAGCCGGCGCAGCCGGCAGCAGCGCTGCGAGAGCGCCTCCCAATAAGCCGTTGCGCGCCAACGAAGTGCACGACAACAGCGTCCGACGCATCGACACGATCACGCCTGACATAGTTGCCCCAAGACCGCACGAATTTACGCGCGGCGACCCCCGCCGCACGCGAATCAAGCGACAATACCCTCACCGCGACTCCACCGGTAAGAGTCCAGACCGTGAACGCAAACGTGGTCTTACAAAAATGCGGGTGGCAAGGTTCCAGCCCACGTAGTTCTGCGGGATGATTTGGTTGAGATTGCCGCGCGTTAGCGGCCGGTCGAGCCGAAGCCGCCGGCGCCGCGGTCGGTCGAGGACAGCGTCACTACCGGAACCAGCGCGGCCTGGACCATTGGCGCGATCACCATCTGCGCGATGCGCTCGCCCCGCTTGATGACGAACGGCGCGGCGCCATGGTTGATCAGGATCACCTTGATCTCGCCGCGATAGTCGGCGTCGATCGTGCCGGGCGAGTTCAGCACGGTGACGCCGTGCTTGGCGGCAAGCCCCGAGCGCGGCCGCACCTGGGCCTCGTGCCCGGGCGGCAGGGCAATCGCAAGCCCGGTCGGCACCAGCGCATATTGGCCGGACGCAAGCGTCAGCGGCTCGCTGTCCGCCACCGCCGCCATCAGGTCGAGGCCGGCGGCCTCCATGGTCTGATAGGCCGGCAGCGGCAGGCCTTCCGCGTGGGGCAGGCGCTGCAGTTCGACCGTGATTGTCGTGCTCAAGATGCCGGCTCCAGGGGTTTGTGGGTCACGCTTTTCACGATATGCGCGACCAGTTCGGTGGCGACCTGTTCCTTGGTCATCGCCGGCCAGGAATCAACTGCGATCTCGCCGTTGTTCTCAGCATTCTTGCTGATGAGGTGCACGGTGTTGCGGTCGCCGCCCATCACGCCGGTGGCGGGCGAGACATCGTTGGCGACGATCCAGTCGCAGCCCTTGCGGGCGAGCTTTGTCTTGGCGTTGTCGATGAGATGCTCGGTCTCGGCGGCAAAGCCGATCACCAGCGGCGGGCGCTTCTCGGCCAGCTTGGAGATCGTGGCGAGGATGTCGGGATTCTCAACCAGCTGAAGCGGCGGCATGCCGGCCGAGGACTTCTTCAGCTTCTGCTCGCCTTCATTGGCGACGCGCCAGTCGGCAACGGCGGCGGCGAAGATCGCGATGTCGGCGGGAAGCGCAGCCTGCACCTGCTCCAGCATCTGCCGGGCCGATTCCACATGCTTCACCGTCACGCCCTGGGGATCGCTGAGGTCCACCGGGCCGCTCACCAGGATCACGTCGGCGCCGGCGGCCTGCGCGGCGGCGGCGATGGCAAAGCCCTGCTTGCCGGAGGAGCGGTTGGCTATATAGCGCACCGGATCGATCGGCTCGTGGGTCGGACCTGCGGTGATCAGCACGCGCTTGCCGGCGAGCGGGCGCGGCACCGGCGGCCGCAGCAGCCGCTCGGCGGCGGCCGCGATCTCGATCGCCTCGGACATGCGGCCGACGCCGGCTTCGCCCGCTTCGGCCATCTCGCCGGAGTTGGGGCCGATCAGCAGGACACCGTCACGCTGAAGCTGCGCGACGTTGCGGCGGGTCGCCGGATTGTTCCACATCAGCGGATTCATCGCCGGCGCGATCAGTATATTGCGGTTGGTCGCGAGCAGGATGGCGCTGGCGAGATCGTCGGCATGGCCGTTGGCCATCTTGGCCATCAGATCGGCGGTGGCCGGCGCCACCACGATCAGGTCGCAGTCGCGCGCGAGACGGATGTGGCCGGCGTCGAACTCGCTCTGGGGATCGAACAGATCGGTGTAGACGCGCTCATGGGAGAGGGCGCTGACCGAGAGCGGCGTGACGAACTGCTCCGCCGCCCTGGTCAGCACGCAGCGAACCTCGATGCGCCGCTCCTTCAGCCTGCGGATCAGGTCGAGCGACTTGAAGGCCGCGATCCCGCCGCCGATGATCAGGGTGATGCTGGCCTCGGGGACGGCGCTGGCGCGAGGGGACGCGGCCGCAGGGGATGCCTCGGGCGGCACCGCAAACGGCGTCAGCGGCTCCTCGCGGCCCTCGATCAGCTCCCGCAGGATGACCCGGACCTCTTCCTCGACCGATCTGCGGTTCTTGGCCGAACGCAGTCGCAGATAGGTTTTGACGTGTTCGTCGAGCTTGCGGATGGTCAGGCTCGCCATGACGCCTCTCCAGCACGGAATGATAGCGATGCTATCATTCACATGATTGCAGTGCAATCATAGATTCCGGACGGCGATCAGAATGCCGATGAAGGTCACGGCGATGATCCAGAGCGCCACGGTGCGCCAGCGGTTCTTGCGGCCCTCGCTGCGCCCCATCGCGGCGATGCTCTCCGGCGACAGCCGGACGCCCTCGCGCGTCATGGTCTCGAGCTGCTCGATCACCGCGACCGAGCGCGCAGCAAGATCCGGGAGGCGCATCAGGATGCGGGCGAGGTCGCCGCCGCCGGCGAGCGCACCCTGCACCCGGCCGATCGGTCCGAGATTGCGCTCGATCCATTCGCGCACGACGGGATCGGCGACCTTCCAGATGTCGAGCCTGGGATCGAAGCCGCGCGCCACGCCCTCGACCACGACCATGGTCTTCTGCAGCAGGATCAGCTCGGGCCGCGTCGTCATGTCGAACAGGCCGGTGACCTCGAGCAGCAGCGTCAGCAGACGCGCCATCGAGATTTCCTCGGCGGTGCGGTTGTGGATGGGCTCGCCGATGGCGCGGATGGCTTGCGCGAAATTCTCGACCGAGTGATGCGCGGGCACATAGCCCGCCTCGAAATGCACCTCGGCGACGCGGCGGTAATCGCGGGTGATGAAGCCGAGCAGGATTTCGGCGAGGAAGCGCCGCTCCTTCATGCCGAGCCGGCCCATGATGCCGAAATCGACCGCGACAAGGCGCCCCGTATCATCCAGGAACAGGTTGCCCGGGTGCATGTCGGCGTGGAAGAAGCCGTCGCGCAGCGCATGGCGCAAAAAGCTCTGGATCACCTTGCGGCCGAGATCGGGCAGGTCGACCTGGGCTTGTGCCAGCCGCTTGTGATCGTTCAGCGCGATGCCGTCGATCCACTCCATCGTCAGCACGTTGTGCGTGGTGCGGTCCCAGTCGACGGCCGGCACGCGGAAATCAGGATCGTCGCCCGTGTTCTCCGCCATCTCCGACAGCGCAGCCGCCTCGAGCCGCAAATCCATCTCCATCGCGACCGAGCGCGACATGGTGTTGATGACTTCGATCAGGCGCAGCCGCCGCGCCTCACTCGAGTAAGCTTCGGCCTTGTGCGCGACGAAGAAGAAATCGGAGAGATCGCGGCGGAAGCGCGCGGCCACGTGCGGCCTGAGCACCTTGACCGCGACCGCCTTGCTGACGCCGTCACGCAGGACCTCGCCGCGATGCACCTGCGCGATCGAGGCGGCCGCGACCGCCGGGCCGAAGCTCACGAAGACGTCCTTGAGCGGCCGTTCCAGCGACGTCGCGATCGCAGCTTCCGCTTCGGCTTGTGGGAACGGCGGCAGGCGGTCCTGAAGGCTTTCAAGGTCGCGCGCCATCACGACGCCGACAACGTCGGGCCGCGTTGCCAGGAATTGTCCGAGCTTGAGATAGGCCGGGCCCATCCGGGTCAGCGCGCGCGACATCCGCGGGCCATCCTTCGGGCCGCGCCGCTCGATGACGCGCGCAAGCTTCAGCGCAAGCTGTCCGGGCGGCGGCACCAGGCTCGGATCGACGGAGCCGAACACGCCCTCGCGCGCGAACACGAATGCGGCGCGGATCAGGCGCGAAATGTGAGTGATGGCAGAAATCACAAACGCCAGCCCGAATGCAGTGCGACGATGCCGCCGGTCAGGGTCTGAAAGCCGACGCGGGAGAAACCGGCGTCGCGGATCATGTCGGCGAAGGTGTTGGGCTTCGGAAACTTGCGGATCGATTCGACGAGATATCGGTAGGATTCGGCGTCGCCCGTCACCATGCGCCCGAGCGGCGGGATCACCTTGAACGAGAACAGATCATAGATCTTGTCGAGGCCGGGCATCTCGACGGTGGAGAATTCCAGGCACAGAAAGCGACTGCCGGGCTTCAGCACGCGATAGGCCTCGCGCAGCGCGTTGTCGATCTGGGGCACGTTGCGAATGCCGAAAGCGACCGTATATGCGTCAAAGCTGCGGTCGGCGAAGGCGAGCGCTTCGGCATTGCCTTCGACGAAATCGACCTGGGTTTCGAGATGCCGTTTTGCGGCACGTTCGCGACCCACCGCCAGCATGTCGGAATTGATGTCGCAGACGGTGGCGTGGAAGCCCGGACCTGCCGCCTTGGCGGCCCGGAACGAGATGTCGCCGGTGCCGCCGGCAACGTCGAGCAATGCAAACGGCCGGTCGCCCCGCGGCGGATTCAGCGCATTGATCATGATGTCCTTCCAGACCCGGTGCAGGCCGCCGGACATCAAATCGTTCATCAAATCATAACGCGACGCCACGCTGTGAAACACATCGTTCACCAGCGTCTGCTTGTCCCCCAGGGGGACGTCTTTGAAGCCAAAATGCGTGGTTTCGCCCGGCCGATCCATTACTCTACTCCACGACGCCGACCATAGCGCGGCCGCCGCAATGGCGCTATCACACCGCCCTCATAAGGTGAATGCCTGACCATGCCTGAATTGCCCGAAGTCGAGACTGTCCGCCGCGGCCTTCAGCCTGTCATGGAGGGTGCGAAAATCGTTGTCGCGGAAGCCCGCAGGCCTGATTTGCGGTTTCCGTTCCAGCCGGATTTCGTGGCCCGGCTCCAGGGACAGATCGTCACGGGCCTCGGCCGCCGTGCAAAATATCTCATGGCGGATCTCGCCTCCGGCGACGTGCTGTTGATGCATCTGGGCATGTCGGGCTCGTTCCGCGTCATCAAGCCGGACAACGAGGCCGCGTCCGGCGAGTTTCATTATCCGAGGGGCAAGGACTCCGCGCACGATCATGTGCTGTTTCGGATGTCCTCGGGCGCCGACATCGTCTTCAACGATCCACGCCGCTTCGGTTACATGAAAGTGATCGCGCGCAACGCGCTCGAAGACGAGCCGCTGCTGCGCGGCCTCGGCCCCGAGCCGCTCGGCAACGAATTCGATTCCGCGATGCTGGCGCGCGCCTGCGCCGGCAAGACCACGAGCCTCAAAGCCGCGCTGCTCGACCAGCGCGTGGTCGCAGGCCTCGGCAACATCTATGTCTGCGAAGCCCTGCACCGCTCGCATCTGTCGCCGCGCCGTATCGCCGCGACGCTGTCGACAAAGGCCGGACAACGCAAGGGCAATGGCGGGGGCGAGCCGACGGATCATGCCAAGCGGCTGGTTGGCGCGATTCACACCGTGTTGAACGATGCGATCAAGGCCGGCGGCTCGTCATTGCGCGACCATCGCCAGACCTCGGGCGAGCTCGGCTATTTCCAGCACTCATTCAAGGTCTACGACCGCGAGAGCGAGAAATGTACGACGCCGCGCTGCGCCGGCACGATCAAGCGCTTCACCCAGAACGGCCGCTCGACCTTCTGGTGTCCGAAATGTCAGAAGTGAGAATCAAGCGAGTGGCCAAGGGGGCGGTGAGTGTCTGCTAGCCGACATGCCAACCGCAATCGTCATTGCGAGGAGCGCTTGCGACGAAGCAATCCAGAGTCTTTCCGCGGAAAGATTCTGGATTGCTTTGCTGCGCTCGCAATGACGGAGGATGGAGCGTCCGTACAACGCGAAGCGAAGCAATCCGGCCGGGCTGGTGGCCGGATTGCTTCGTCGCTTGGGCTCATTCACCGGACAGCGAGGAGTCCGTCTGCGGCCCTGGCCGATCGCCCCGCTCAGGACGCCAGAGTCGTGGTCTCGTCCGCCGAAATTTCGGCAGCGGCATGCAGCATTCCGTCTGCCGCCGACATGACCTGATCGATCAGCATATTGCCGGCGGAGAGCTCGAGACGGGTCTCGATCCAGCGCCAGAGGCTGCGGATCTCCTCGGTCGACTTGCCGTTCGGCGCGCATTCGCTGACCGCAAGGCCTGAGGCGAGCGAGTCCTGGTGATCGTTGCGCATCACGATCAGCGGGCGCGCGAGCACGTCGGCGAGATCGAGCGCGGCTTCCTCGGCGAGCGCGTTGGCGGCGTTGTCGATGCGCTGGCCACGGATCGGCGTCTGGTTCAGCACGAAGCCAAAGGGCCGCTTCCAGGCGCGCGCCACGCTGAGGGTCGAGACGGTCGCCTCGATGTCGGCGACGCTCGGGCGGGCCGGGATCAGGCAGAGGTCGGAATGGCGGATCGCGGCGGTGGTGGCGGCGCTGAGGCCGGCCGCGGTGTCGACGATCGCGAGCTGGAGCCCGCTCTCGGCCAGCATCTTCAGGCGTGGCTGGATGTCGGCAGCGTGATAAATCGGCTCGACGACGATATCGTCATTGTTGCGGCGGCGCTGCCAGTTGGAGAGGGTGCCCTGCGGGTCGGTCTCGATCAGGCGGACGGTGAAGCCGGCCTGCCTGGCCGCCAGCGCGAGGCCGATGGCGAGGGTGCTCTTGCCACTGCCGCCCTTTTGGGTGGCGAGTACGATCGTATGCATTGGAAGATGATTCCTTTGGAGTGCCTGGGTCTAGGATAACGCCACGCGAACGTGCATCGCTTCTCGATGCTGAGCTCTTCTCGCTCAGGACGTGCCTTGCCCGATCCAAAGGGGACCGCGGATGTCCGAATCAACGGAAACAATGATGGCAGAATCGGGAATGCCAGCTAATCCGTACCATTACTGGACCCGTAATCCTGCGTGTGGTGTGCTCGCCGCCGTGAACAAGAGGGGCAGGCAGCATGAGCGGCAACTGGCGCGATCGGACGGCAACCACCTTTGACTGCCAGAAGATGCCGGCGGTCTCGAGCCGCGGCATGGTGGTGAGCAACCATCCCCTGGCCTCCAGCGCCGGAGCCGAGATGCTGGCCGCTGGCGGCAACGCCATCGATGCCGCAATCGCGACCCTGTTCACGCTGACCGTGGTCGAGCCGATGATGGTCGGCATCATCGGCGGCGGCATGGCGCATATCCGCCTCGCCGACGGCAGCCACCGCTTCATCGACGGCCAGAGCACGGTGCCCGCTGCGGTCCGCGACACCACCTACACCTCCAGGCCGGGCTCCGCCCATGACGTGTTCGATACCGTCGGCAACGAGAACCTCAACGGTCCGAAAGCCGTCGCCACGCCGGGGTCGCTGAAAGCCTGGTGCGAGACGCTGCGCCGATTCGGTACCATGTCGCTTGCCGACGTCATGCAGCCCGCGATCAAGCACGCCAGGCGCGGATATGCGGCGACGCCGTACTTGCACGAATGTATCAGCGAGAGCGCCGCCGAGATGCGCAAGGACAAGCCGATTGCGGCGATCTATCTGCCTGATGGCGAGCCGCTCAAGGTCGGCGAGCGCGTGGTGCAGGCCGAATATGCCGAGACGCTTCGTGCTATCGCCGACCACGGCGAGAAAGCGCTCTACGAGGGGCCGCTCGGCGACATCCTCGTTGACTATATGGAAAAGGCCGGCGGCTTCATCCGGCGTGGCGATCTCACGGCTTACAAGACCGTCGAGCGGCAGCCGATCCGCGCCGACTATCGTGGCTGGACCATTTTGGGGCCGCCACCGCCCGCGGCCTCCGGCGTGCATATCGCGCAGATGCTGAACATTCTTGAAGGCTACGACATCGGTGGCCTCGGCTTCGGCACATCAGAGACCATCCATTACCTCGCCGAGGTCCTGAAGATCGCCTTCGCCGATCGCGCCGCCGCCAGCGGCGACCCGGATTATGTTGGCGTGCCCGTGGAGAAGCTGACGTCAAAAGCCTATGCCGAGGAGCGCCGCCGCGCCATCGATCCGGCGCGGGCGCAGGCTTTTGGTGCCGGCGTGACGCAGCTCGAAAGCGCGCACACCACGCACATGACGGCGGCAGATGCCTTCGGCAACGTGGTCGCAACCACGCAGACCATCAACAATCTCTTTGGCGCCAAGATCATGATCCCGGGTCTAGGGGCCATCGCCAACAATTACATGAACCTGTTCGATCCGCGGCCGGGCCATGCGCTGTCGCTCGCGCCCGGCAAGCGCGTGACGACCTCGATGTCGCCGATGATGGCGCTCCGTGACGGCAAGCTGCGCTATGCGCTGGGCCTCCCCGGCGGAAAGCGCATCTTCCCAAGCGCGATGCAGGCGCTGATCAATCTGATCGACCACGGCATGAGCCTGCAGGAAGCGGTCGAAGCGCCGCGTGTGTGGACCGAGGGCAACGCGCTCGAGGTCGAGCAGAAGGTGCCGGAGAGCGTTCGCGCGAAGCTTGCGGCCCTCGGCCACAAGGTCCAGCCCGTGGCGACGGTTGCCGGCGGCATGAATGCGATTGCGTTCCACGACGACGGGAGCATGTCGGGCGCCGCCTGCTGGCGCGCGGACGGCACGCCGGTTGGGATCTCGGGCGGCCTTGCGAAAAGCGGTGTCAGGTTCAGGTTGAGCTAGCGCTCGTGCCCCGGACGCGGCGCAGCGCGAAGCGGTGCGCTGCAGAGCCGGGGCCCAGAAACTTCTCGCACTGAATTTGAGGCGGCGTGGTTCCCGGCTCTGCGCAGCAACGCTGGCGCGTTGCAGCGCGTCCGGGACACGAGAGTCATTTCCGCACGCAGATCACGCGGACGACCGCCGCCTTCGCATCTGTTGACGTGCCGTTCGCGGCAACGCCGCTCGCCTTCAGGAAATCGCGTACCGTATCTGCTGCGACCATCACGGCCTGTGACGCCGGCACTGCATTTGCGGGTCCCGCAACCATCGCCGGCTTCAACAGCGTAACGCCCGAGAACTTGCCGTCGCCGTCGATTGCCGGGCCGCCGGAAAATCCAACCGCCGGCGGCGGCGACAGCGCGGCATCGCCGCCACCGACAGATGCCAGCGCAGCCTTGATGCTCGATACACCGGCCGCGCCGCCCTGGCTCTGCGGATCGGCGATGCCGACGACATCGACACTTGCCTTCGCTGGGCCGCCGGCGAGGCTGAGCGGCTTCAGGCCGCGTGCGCCATAGATGTGCAGCAGCGCTAGGTCGTGCTCTTTGTCCTCGGCGAGACGATCGGCATTGCCGTAGCCGCCGATGGTGATGGCGAGACAGGAATCCGTGACGAGACGGTCGGCCAGGATCGCGCCGTCGTCGCTGACGACGATGCCGGTGCCATATTCGACGGTCTTGCGCGGCGGCGGTCCGACTAGCGGCCCCGACGGGAATGCATTGAACGCGCTCGACATCGCGATCACGACAGGCTCGACCGTGCCCTCGGTCGCCTGGTCGTACAAGATCGTCATGATGCGGACCTCGTCGCCCTTGAAAGTGCCGCGCACGTAAAATTTCTTCAGGCCCTGCAATCCCGACAGCACGAAGAAGTCGGGCTTCACCACGGTGTAGTCGACCTTGCGTCCGGCCGGCTCCTTCTTTTCGGTTTCCGCGAGTTTTGCGGTCGTCGGGTTCGCCTCCTTGCGGCGGCTCAGCAGCACCTGAACCGTTCCGGTCGCCGAGCTCCATTTCGAGCCGTTGGCGTCGGTGGCCTGCTGCGGCACCAGCTTTGAGGGAATGCCGAGCCGCGCGCCGCTGGTCATCTCCGTCACGATTTTCCAGCCGACGCTGTCCTGCTTGCGCCGCGCGGTCTCGGCGAGCGCGGCGCGCTCCTGCGGATTGAGCACGCCGGTTGGCTTGCCGCCCTTGTTCTTCTGGTACTCCTTGATGGCGTCGACCATGCGCGAGCTGACGTCGCCGGTGATGGCGCCGTTATATTCGCCGACCCAGGCGAGGTCGGACTGAAGCGACAGCCGCTCGGCCTGCGCCATCCCATCCGCGGTTTCCGACGGCGTTTGCAGGGCAGGCGGCTTGATCGGAACGGTCTGGACCACCTTCGGCTTGGTGCCCGGGACCTGTGGCGTCGTCGTCTGGGCGCTGGCGCCTGTGGCAGACGCCAACATCAGTGTTGCCGCAAGCATCGATCTCATGACAAATCCAGCCAGCCCATTGAACGCGCCGCCATTGAAGCACATCTCGTTGGTCGCGAACAATGTTGGGGCGGTTCAGGAGTAAGAGAAGGTGCTGAGCCCGGACGAACTCGAACGCTATGCCCGCCATATCGTGCTGCGCGATGTCGGCGGCCCGGGCCAGGCTGCGCTGAAGCGAGCCTCCGCGCTGGTGATCGGCGCCGGCGGGCTCGGCGCGCCGGCCCTGATGTATCTGGCGGCGGCCGGCATTGGCACGCTCGGCGTGGTCGATGACGACGTCGTGTCGCTGTCCAACCTTCAGCGCCAGGTCATCCATACGACGCCTGACATCGGCCGGCACAAGGTCGAGAGCGCGGCCGAGCGGATTGCGGCGCTCAATCCGCATGTCCGCTTCGTCGGCCACGCCACCTGGC
The DNA here is from genome assembly GCF_040546905.1 of Bradyrhizobium sp. S3.3.6. Classification (NCBI taxonomy): domain Bacteria; kingdom Pseudomonadati; phylum Pseudomonadota; class Alphaproteobacteria; order Hyphomicrobiales; family Nitrobacteraceae; genus Bradyrhizobium; species Bradyrhizobium sp. S3.3.6. The sequence goes on from NZ_JBEPOT010000009.1 coordinate 86,356, forward strand.
TCAATGCCGACAATGCGCTGGGCCTGATCGGCGATTACGACCTGGTGCTCGATGGCTCCGACAATTTCTCGACACGCTATCTGGTCTCGGATGCCTGTTTTTTTGCGAAGCGGCCGCTGATCACCGCGGCGCTCGGCACCTTCGACGGCTCGCTCACCACCATCCGCGCATATGAGACAAATGAGCAGGGCGAATTTAACCCGACCTATCGCTGTCTGTTTCCGGAGGCGCCCCCGCCGGGCACCGTGCCGGCCTGCGCGGAGGCCGGCGTCATGGGCGCGCTTGCGGGCGTGATGGGCTCGATGATGGCGCTGGAGGCGATCCGCGAGATCGTCGGTTTTGGCGATGGCCTGGTCGGCCGCCTCCTGATGATCGATGCGCGCGCGATGCGCTTCGAGACGCTGCGCTACGGGCGCGATCCGGCCAATCCGCTTAATGGCGATGGGCCGGTCATGACTGACCTTAGCGCCCATCGCACCTGATCGCGCTGTTACGCCGTGGCCGGCTTCTCGCTGTCGAGATGCGCCATCTGCTCGGCCGCATAACGCGTGCCGGAAGCGATGTTGGGCGGAAACGCCTTTGCCAGCGCCGCAAGATGAGCCGGCGTCAGCGCCACATTGGTCGCGCCGAGTGCTTCGGTGAAGCGCTTGCGGGTGCGGGCACCGATCAGCGGCACGATCTCCTGGCCTTGCGCCGCCACCCAGGCGATTGCGACCTGCGCTGGTGTTGCGCCGATCTCTGTGGCAATGGCGCGAAGCTGCTCCGCCAGCGCCAGATTGGCATCGAGGTTCGCGCCCTGGAAGCGCGGGCTCATCAGACGGTAGTCGCGGCCGGTCTTGCCGGAGTCCTTCGACCAATGGCCGCTGATCAGGCCGCGCGCCAGCACGCCGTAAGCGGTGATGCCGATGCCGAGCTCACGGCAGGTCTTCAGAATATCGCGCTCGATGCCGCGCTCGATCAGCGAATATTCGATCTGGAGATCGGCGATCGGATGCACGGCATGCGCGCGGCGGATGGTGTCGGAGCCGACCTCGGACAGGCCGATATGCTTGATGTAGCCGGCCTTCACGAGATCAGCGAGACCGCCGATCGTCTCCTCGATGGGAATGCTGGGATCGAGCCGCGCCGGGCGGTAGACGTCGATGTAGTCGGTGCCAAGTCGTTGCAGCGAATAGGCGAGGAAGTTTCTCGTCGCAGCCGGCCGCGAATCGAACCCAACGAATTCGCCGGCGGGACCGCGCAGCGCGCCGAACTTCACACTGAGCTGTACCTTGTCGCGGGGGGCGTTCGTCAGCGCCTCGCGGATCAGCATTTCATTGTGGCCCATCGCGTAGAAATCGCCGGTGTCGAGCAGCGTGATGCCCGCGTCGAGTGCCTCATGGACGGTGGCGATGCTCTCGCCGCGATCGGCCGGGCCATAGGCATCCGACATCGCCATGCAGCCGAGGCCGAGGCTCGAGACGTTGGGGCCGGTCGAACCGAGTTTGCGCTGTTCCATGATGACTCTCCTTGAAAAAGGCGGCGCCCGATGGACGCCGCGTGACGAGGCCAGATATGCGCCCGGCCCATTGCCGCGATAAGCTGGACAATGCGGAATAGCTTGTTCATCATATCGAACAATGGTTGGTCCTGACCTGCGCGATCTCGATGCCTTCGTGGCGATCGCCCGCACCCGCAATTTCCGGCGCGCGGCGGTCGAAATTCGCGTGTCGGTGTCGAGCCTTAGCCAGCGGCTGCGCGACCTGGAGGAGCGCCTCGGCGTCCGGCTGATGAACCGCACCACCCGCAGCGTCGCGCTGACGGAGGCAGGGGAACTGTTGCTGTCGCGGGTGGCCCCGGCCTTGCGCGACGTCGGCGACGCCCTGGATCAGGTGCGGGGCCTGCGCGAGGTCGCCTCAGGCCGCCTGCGCATCAACGCGCCGCCGCCGGCGGTCGATTTGGTGCTGGCGCCGATGGTCGTTCCGTTCCTGCAGGCCCATCCGCAGGTCGATCTCGATATCGTTTCCGAGAGCGGCTTCGTCGATATCGTCAGCGCAGGCTACGACGCCGGCGTGCGTTACGGCGAGCATCTCGCGCAAGACATGGTCGCGATCCCGCTGAGCGGTCCGCAGCACTATGTCGTCGTCGCCTCGCCCGATTATGTCGCGCGCCGCGGCAGGCCCAAGCACCCGAAGGATTTGCTCGACCACGACTGCATCCGCGCGCGCTATTCGAGCGGCGTCATGCATGATTGGGAGTTCGAGAAGGCCGGCCAGATCGTGAAGGTCGATCCGCCTGCAAAACTGATTTCGACCAACATGGGTCTTGCCATGCGCGCCGCGCTCGGCGGCGCTGGCGTCTGGGCAAGCCTCGATGGCTATGTCGGCGACGCCCTGAAATCCGGTGCGCTGGTCAGCTTGATGGAAGACTGGTGCGAGCCGTTCCCGGGCCCGTTTCTGTACTACCCGAGCCGGCGCCAGGTGCCGCCCGCGCTGCGCGCCTTCATCGATTTCGTCGCCGATTGGCGCAAGCGCGAGACGCGCGGCAAATAGGCCTCAGAGCATGCTCGGCAACACGCGATCCGGCGGCTTGTGCGCGTCGAGGAAGGTGCGGATGTTGATGATCACCTTCTCGCCCATCTCGACGCGGCCTTCGATCGTGGCTGAGCCCATATGCGGCATCAGCGTCACCTTGCCGGCTTTCGCAAGCCGCACCAGCTTTGGGTTGACCGCCGGCTCGTGCTCATAGACGTCGAGGCCGGCGCCGCCGATCTCGCCGGCTTCGATCAGCTTGATCAGCGTGTCTTCGTCGGTGACTCCACCGCGCGCGGTGTTGACGATATAGGCGTCCTTGCGGATCAGCTTCAGCCGGCGCGCCGAGAGCAGGTGATAGGTCGCTGGCGTGTGCGGACAGTTCACCGAGATGATGTCCATCCGCGCCAGCATCTGGTCGAGGCTTTCCCAATAGGTCGCGCCAAGCTCTTCGGCGATGACAGGCGCGACGGGGCGGCGGTTGTGATAGTGGATCTGCAAGCCGAACGCGCGGGCGCGGCGTGCGACCGCCTGGCCGATGCGGCCCATGCCGATGATGCCAAGGCGCTTTCCGCCGATGCGGTGGCCGAGCATCCAGGTCGGCGACCAGCCCGCCCAGGGTTTCCCCTCCGTCAGCACGGAAGCGCCCTCGATCATCCGGCGCGGCACCGCCAGGATCAGCGCCATCGTCATGTCGGCGGTGTCTTCGGTCAGAACCTTTGGCGTGTTGGTGACGGTGATGCCGCGGGCATGCGCAGCCTCGACGTCGATATTGTCGACGCCGTTGCCAAAATTGGCGATCAGGCGGAGCTTGCAGTCGGGCTGATTGACGATGTCGGCGCTGATGTGGTCGGTGACCGTGGGAACCAGGATGTCGGCAGTGCGCGCGGCTTCGGCGATCTGCTCGGTCGACATCGGTGTGTCGTCGAGATTGATGCGTGCGTCGAACAGTTCGCGCATCCGGGTCTCGATCGAGTCCGGCAGCTTGCGCGTCACCACGACGAGGGGCTTTTTCTTCACCGACATGTGCTGCCCTCATGAGGCGTTGCAGGCCGCCTCTGTCGCCAAAGGCCGGCTGTTGAGGCCTCATTAACCCGGTTGTTCGACACTGCCTTAGCCGTGTCGTCCCCGGCGTTTCCTTCAAGCTTTCCCCCAACTTTCCGGCCGGAAAATCGGGGCAAACCGGTTGTTCAGATGTCCGTCCTCTCTAGCAGAAGGCCGGGCCAAGACAAGAACCACGGGTTTGGCTTTGGGAACACCCGCGTGGGGCGGGAGAGGGGTTTGCACGGCAGGTTTTGGAATTTGGGGTGAGGACCTGGTCTGGCCAGGTCTTCGACAGGAGACGGGTTAATGGCGTTGGGGCGTTTTTGTTCGGTGCTGGCGCTCGTTTGCACCTGGTTGAGCGCCTCGGTCAGCCCCGGGCACTCGGCCAAGGACAACACCCCCCAGACGGCCAGCGGCCTTCCGGTGCCGCGCTATGTCAGCCTCAAATCGGATCACGTCAACGTTCGCGCCGGGCCAACCAAGGACAATGACGTGGCCTGGGTCTACACCCGGTCCGGCCTGCCGGTTGAAATCACAGCCGAGTTCGAGAACTGGCGCCGGGTGCGCGATTCCGAGGGCGCCGAGGGCTGGGTCTATCATTCGCTGCTGTCGGGCCGCCGCACTGCGGTGGTGACCATGAAGCACAGGGACGATCTCGCGCCGATCTATGACCGCGCCGATGCCGACAGCGCCGTGGCCGCGAAACTCCAGGCCGGCGTCGTCACGCAGGTGAAGAAGTGCACGACCAACTGGTGCCACGTCGTCGGCGACGGCTTTGACGGCTGGATCCAGCAGGAACGGCTCTGGGGCGTCTACGCCGACGAGCAGGTCAACTGACGGCCTGAAACGACAATGGCCGGGACGAAGCCGGGCCATGACGAACTCGCCATGACGAACTCAATGCGATTTCGGGACGATTTCAGCGCTTCTTGCGCAGGCGCACGACCATGTCGATGCGCGCGATCTCGTAGCCTTCCGGCACCTCCGGCATCTTGGACAGGGCCAGATGCGGATCCTCGATGTCGACCAGCTCGTGGCTGTTCTCGAGGTAATAGTGATGGTGCGTGGTGACGTTGGTGTCGAAATAGGTTTTGGTGCCGTCGACACTGACCTGACGCAGCAGGCCGGCATCGGTCAGCTGGTTCAACGTGTTGTAGACGGTCGCGAGCGAGACCGGGACCTTGGCCAGCGTCGCTTCCTCGTAGAGCATTTCAGCCGTGAGGTGGCGTGCACCCTTGCCGAACAGCAGCCAGCCGAGCGCCATGCGCTGGCGCGTCGGGCGCAGGCCGGCAGACTGGAGCATTTCATTGACGTCGTGCCAGGGGCAGCCGGTCAGGGCCGGCTGGCGGCCGGACAGAAGAGCCGCCGCATGGGCGTCTTCGTCGTGGTGGGTGGCGTTGTTTTCGTTCATTTCCAGAATTCGGGCACGCGTGAACACTATCTATCTGCAATATATGGACAGATAGATGCAGATGCAAGTTTCTCGCAACTAGAGCGGTTCTAATCAGCAGAGGAACCGGGCCGGGTCCCGGTCATTTTTACCTTCATGGGCCCGCTTTGCTACCCGAAAAGGCCTGTGTTAGAGAGCGCGCGGTTCCGCTTAACCGATTTTGGCGCAGCCAGGCATTGAGGCCCGGCCCGAAGTCCATCCGGCTCTCGGTATTTGCGCCTGGCGACGGCAATTGGCGTTGCTTTCCGAACGAGAACGGGGCCCATTTTTTGCCAGAAACGCCGCTCAATCGGGGTTCAAACAGAGGCTTCCGCATGCTGAACAGGCGCAACGGCTACGAATACGAAGATTTGCTGGCATGTGCCCGCGGCGAGATGTTCGGCCCGGGCAATGCCCAGCTGCCGCTGCCGCCGATGCTCATGTTCGACCGCATCACGGACATTTCGGAGACCGGCGGCGAGTTCGGCAAGGGAATCGTGCGTGCCGAGCTGGACGTGAAGGCGGACCTCTGGTTCTTCGGCTGCCACTTCAAGAACGATCCGGTGATGCCCGGCTGCCTCGGCCTCGACGCGCTGTGGCAAATGGTCGGCTTCTATCTCGGCTGGAGCGGCGGCGAAGGTCGCGGCCGCGCGCTTGGTCTGAACGAGCTCAAGTTCAGCGGCCAGGTGCTGCCCGAGGCCCGCAAGGTTGTGTACAACATCGATATCAAGCGCGTGATGCGTTCAAAGCTGGTGCTCGGCATCGCCGACGGATGGCTTTCGGTCGATGACCAGATTATTTATCGCGCGAAGGAGCTGAAGGTCGGCTTGTTCAAGCAAGGCGTGAGCCTGGGCTGAGCGCATCACCAAGAAAGACAACGATTTAGGCGAGGCTGTCATGAGGCGGGTTGTGGTCACCGGGATGGGAATCGTCTCGTCGATCGGAAACAACACCCAGGAAGTGCTTGCGAGCCTTCACGAGGCGAAGTCGGGCATTTCGCGGGCCGAGAAATATGCCGAGCTCGGCTTCCGTTCGCAGGTGCAAGGTGCGCCGACGCTCGATCCTTCGACAGTGGTTGACCGCCGCGCCATGCGTTTCCTCGGTCAGGGTGCGGCGTGGAATCATGTCGCGATGGAGCAGGCGATCCAGGACTCCGGTCTGTCGCCTGACGAAGTCTCCAACGTCCGCACCGGCATCATCATGGGCTCCGGCGGCCCCTCGGCGCGCACTATCGTCGAAGCCGCCGATATCACCCGCACCAAGGGACCGAAGCGCGTCGGTCCCTTTGCAGTGCCGAAGGCGATGTCGTCCACGGCGTCGGCGACGCTCGCGACCTGGTTCAAGATCAAGGGCGTGAACTATTCGATCTCCTCGGCCTGCGCGACGTCGAACCACTGCGTCGGCAACGCCTATGAGACGATCCAGATCGGCAAGCAGGATATCATCTTCGCCGGCGGCTGCGAGGAACTGGACTGGTCGCTCTCGGTGCTGTTCGACGCCATGGGCGCGATGTCCTCGAAGTACAACGATACCCCCGCCACCGCCTCGCGTCCCTACGACGTCAACCGCGACGGTTTTGTCATCGCCGGCGGCGCCGGAGTCCTCGTCCTGGAAGAGCTTGAGCACGCCAAGGCGCGCGGCGCGCGCATCTACGGCGAGATCGTCGGCTATGGCGCGACCTCGGATGGCTACGACATGGTCGCGCCGTCAGGTGAAGGCGCCGAGCGCTGCATGCGCATGGCGATGTCGACGGTGAAGACCAAGGTCGACTACATCAATCCGCACGCCACCTCGACGCCAGCCGGCGATCCGCCGGAAATCGACGCGCTCCGCCGCGTGTTCGGCGCCGGCGAGAAGTGCCCGCCGATCTCGGCGACCAAGGCGCTGACCGGCCACTCGCTGGGCGCGACCGGTGTGCAGGAGGCGATCTATTCGATGCTGATGATGAACAACGGTTTCATCTGCGAAAGCGCGCACATCCAGGAGCTCGATCCCGTGTTCGCCGACATGCCGATCGTGCGCAAGCGCATCGACAACGTCAAAATCGGCACCGTGCTGTCGAACTCCTTCGGCTTCGGCGGCACCAACGCCACCCTGGTGTTCAGCCGGCTGGACGTGTGACGTCACTGCGGACGACCGATAGCTATTTCGTCATGGCCGGGCTTGTCCCGGCCATCCACGTCTTTGCTACCGACTTCGGAAGAACGTGGATGCCCGGGACAAGCCCGGGCATGACGGAGAGCGGAGGGTAATCGCGAGATGGAAGGTTTGATGCAAGGCAAGCGCGGTCTGATCATGGGCATCGCCAATGATCATTCGATCGCCTGGGGCATGGCGAGGACGCTGCATGCCCATGGCGCCGAGCTCGCCTTCACCTTCCAGGGCGAGGCTCTCGGCAAGCGCGTCAAGCCGCTGGCGGAATCGCTTGGGGTTGATCTGGTGCTGCCGTGCGATGTCGAGGACATTGCCAGCGTCGACGCCACGTTCGACGTCTTGCGCGAAAAGTGGGGCAAGCTCGATTTCGTGATCCACGCGATCGGCTTTGCCGACAAGAACGAGCTGAAGGGCCGCTACGCCGACACCAGCCGCGAGAATTTTTCGCGCACCATGGTGATCTCCTGCTTCTCGTTCACGGAGGTCGCAAAACGCGCCGCCGAGCTGATGACCGAGGGTGGCAGCATGATCACGCTGACCTTCGGCGCCTCAGAGCGCGCGATGCCGAATTACAACGTGATGGGCGTGGCCAAGGCGGCGCTGGAAGCCTCGGTGCGCTATCTCGCGTCCGATCTCGGACCGCGCGGCATCCGCGTCAACGCGATCTCCGCCGGCCCTATCCGCACGCTCGCGGGCTCCGGCATCGGCGAGGCGCGCGCGATGTTTGCGTTCATGCAAAAGCATTCGCCGCTCCGCCGCGGCGTCACGCTCGATGAGCTCGGCGGCTCGGCGCTGTATCTGCTGTCGGATCTCTCCGGCGGCGTGACCGGCGAAATCCACTATGTCGATTCCGGCTACAACACCGTCCTGATGCCGAGGCCGGATGATCTGAAGGCGGAAGGCTAACCCGCCGCGATTTTCTCCGCGCGCTGGAATGCCGGCCGCGCCATGCAACGCGCGATATAGGCATCGAACGCGGTGCGCGACGGCACCATCTTGAACAGGCGCACTGCGAAGTTCAGGCCCGAGCCGATCGTGATGTCGGCCGCGGAAAATTCCTCGCCGAGAATCCAAGGGCCGTTTTCGAGCGCCGCTTCCAGCACGTCGAAGACCTGCGTCGCGCTGCCCCAGGCCGCAGTCGAGCTCGGCACCTCGATCTTGGTGAAGATCTGGATGATCGCCGGTTCGATGCAGCTCGGCGAGAAGAACAGCCATTGCAGGTAGCGCGCACGACGTGGATCGGTCACATCAGGCGCGAGCTTCGTCTCCGGATAACGGTCGGCGATGTAAGCGCAGATTGCAGCGGCCTCGCCGAGCGCGGCATCGCCGTCGGCGAGCGCCGGCACCTTGCCCATCGGATTGACCTTCAGATAATCCGGCGCCTTCTGCGCGCCGGTCGAAATGTCGGTCAGCACGCGCTCATACCGAAGCCCGCTCTCTTCCATCAGCCAAAGCGCCGAGAACGAACGCGAGCGGGGCGACCAATAGAGTTTGATCATGGGAGCGGACCCTTGTTCTTCCACCTATAGTACTTCATCACAAACCCGTTCGACGGCTCGACCTCTTCCTTCTCGAACACAAAACCTTCGCGCTCGTACCAGCGCCAGGCCTTTTCGTTCTCGCGGACGCAGCGCAGGAACATTTCATCCGGCATGTGCGTGCGCGTGAAGGCGAGCAACTTCCGCCCGAGCGATTGTCCCTGATAGGCGGGCCCGACGAACAGCATATCGAGATAGAGTTTTGGCAGATGCAGCGCGAGCATCGCAGCGATGGTGCCGTTGTCGTCGGCGACGAACAGGCTCCAGCCGTTCTCCATCTCGCGCCGGATGCGCGCACGCAGGTTTGCCAGCAGGAACTCGCTGGCTTCGGCAAGCCCGGTCGAGACCCAGCTCTCCATCCAGACACGGCCGATCTCGTCATATTCGTCGGCGCGGGCGGGACGGATGATCGGATCCGGCATCTCAGGCTCGCTGGTTGCGCGCGGCCTGCCGCGGGCGCGCCTTGCCGGCCGACAGGCACACCACCTCGGAGATCTGCAGCAGCTGCCGCGCCAGCGGGCTGGTCTTGCGCCAGACCATGCCGATGGTGCGCGAAGGCTCGGGGTCGCGGAAGCGCGACAGTGAGACCGAGGCCGATCGCGTCTCCACCGACACCGCCATCTCCGGAATCAGGGTGACGCCGATGCCGGCGCTGACCATCTGGACCAATGTCGACAGCGAATTGGCGTCCAGCATCTCGCGCGGCGGCGCCGACTGCATGTTGCAGAACGACAGCGCCTGATCGCGGAAACAATGGCCCTCTTCGAGCAGCAACAGCCGCATCTCCCGCATCATCTCGCGCGACGGCACCGGCGTGCCCGCATCCGTGCCCGGTCGCACCAGCAGGAATTTCTCCTCGAACAAAGCGACCTCGGTGAGCGAGGGTTCGGAGACCGGCAGCGCGACGATGGCGGTGTCGAGCCGGCCTTCGACCAGTTCCTGGATCAGCCGCGGCGTCATCGTCTCGCGCACGCGGATGTCGAGCTCGGGATGCAGGCGCGTGAGATTCTTGGTGATCTTGGGCAGCAGATAGGGGGCAATCGTCGGGATCATGCCGATGCGCAGGCGGCCCGCAAAACGGTCCTGCGAGGCGCGGGCGAAATCGCCGAGCTCATCGACCGCGCGCAGGATGTCGCGGACGCGCTGGGCGAGCTCCTCGCCGAACCGGGTCAGCGCGACCTGGCGCGCGCTGCGCTCCAGCAGCAGCCCGCCGAGCGCTTGCTCCAGTTCCTTGATCTGCATCGACAGTGCCGGCTGCGAGATGGAGCAGGCCTCGGCGGCGCGGCCGAAATGACCATGCCGTGCCAGCGCGTCGAAATACCGCAGCTGTCGCATCGTCACGTTGATCATCAGAAAATCCTATTGCAGCGATCATTAAAGTCAACTTCCCCTGATCGAACGCGACGCTTAGAGTGCTTCGACCTGGTCAAAGGCGCCGTCGGACGCCACCAGAGGAGGTAATCATGGACGACACTTCGAAGTGCCCGTTTCCGGGCGGAAAACGCGCGCCAACCAATCGCGACTGGTGGCCAACTCAGCTCAGCATCGAGATGCTGCACAAGAATTCCGGCCTCTCCGATCCCATGGGCAAGGAATTCGACTACGCCAAGGAATTCAAGACGCTCGACCTGAACGCGGTCATCAAGGACCTGACCGCTCTGATGACGGACTCGCAGGAATGGTGGCCGGCCGACTTCGGTCACTACGGCGGTCTCATGATCCGCATGGCCTGGCACAGCGCCGGCACCTACCGCATCACCGACGGCCGCGGCGGCGCCGGTGCCGGTCAGCAGCGTTTCGCCCCGCTCAACAGCTGGCCTGACAACGCCAATCTCGACAAGGCGCGCCGGCTGCTCTGGCCGATCAAGCAGAAATATGGCCGCAAGATTTCCTGGGCCGATTTGATGGTGCTCGCGGGCAACGTCGCGCTGGAGTCGATGGGCTTCAAGACGTTCGGCTTTGCCGGTGGTCGCGCCGACGTGTGGGAGCCGGAAGAGCTCTATTGGGGTCCCGAAGGCACGTGGCTGGGCGATGAGCGCTACAGCGGCGAACGCCAGCTCGCCGAGCCGCTCGGCGCGGTCCAGATGGGTCTCATCTACGTCAATCCGGAAGGCCCGAACGGCAAGCCGGATCCGGTCGCCGCGGCCAAGGACATCCGTGAGACCTTCTTCCGCATGGCGATGAACGACGAGGAAACCGTCGCGCTGATCGCGGGCGGCCACTCTTTCGGCAAGACCCATGGCGCCGGCGATCCGTCGCTGGTCGGACCGGAGCCGGAAGCCGGCGCGCTGGAAGATCAGGGCCTCGGCTGGAAGAGCAAGCACGCGTCGGGTCTCGCGGGTGATTCCATCACCAGCGGTCTCGAGGTGACCTGGACCAAGACGCCGACGAAGTGGAGCAACAACTTCTTCGAGAACCTGTTCAAGTTCGAATGGGAGCTGACGAAGAGCCCGGGTGGTGCGAACCAGTGGACGGCCAAGGGTGCCGACGCGATCATTCCGGACGCGTACGACAAGTCGAAGAAGCGTCGGCCGACCATGCTGACCACCGACCTCTCGCTGCGCATGGATCCGGCCTACGAGAAGATCTCGCGCCGCTTCCTCGAAAATCCCGATCAGTTCGCCGACGCGTTCGCCCGCGCCTGGTTCAAGCTCACCCACCGCGACATGGGTCCGATCCAGCGCTACCTCGGCCCGCTGGTGCCGAAGGAGACGCTGATCTGGCAGGATCCGATCCCGAAGGTCGACCACGAGCTGGTCAGCGATCAGGATATCGCCTCGCTGAAAACCAGAATCCTGGCCTCGGGCCTCTCGGTGCCGGAGCTGGTCTCGACCGCCTGGGCGTCGGCTTCGACGTTCCGCGGCTCCGACAAGCGCGGCGGCGCCAACGGCGCGCGCATTCGCCTCGCGCCGCAGAAGGACTGGGAGGTGAACCAGCCGGCCCAGCTCTCCAAGGTGCTCGGCAAGCTCGAAGCGATCCAGAAAGACTTCAACGCGTCATCAGGCGCCAAGAAGGTCTCGATCGCCGACCTGATCGTGCTTGGTGGCACCGCCGCGGTCGAGAAGGCCGCCAAGGATGCTGGCGTCGACGTCAAGGTCGCGTTCACGCCGGGCCGCATGGATGCTTCGCAGGAGCAGACCGATGCCGCTTCGTTTGCTCCGCTGGAGCCGCGAGCCGATGGTTTCCGCAACTACGTCGGCAAGCGGCAACAGTTCCTGCAGCAGGAAGAAGCCCTGGTCGATCGCGCGCAGCTTCTGAAGCTGACCGGACCCGAGATGACGGCGCTCGTCGGCGGCCTGCGCGTGCTCGGTGCCAATGCGGGCGGTTCGAAGAACGGCGTCTTGACCTCGAAGGTGGGCACGCTGACCAACGACTTCTTCGTCAACCTGCTCGATATGGGCACGCAGTGGACGCCGGCTGCTGACGGTACCTACGAAGCCCGCGACCGCAAGACCAATGCGGTGAAGTGGACCGGCACGCGTGTCGATCTCATCTTCGGCGCGCACTCGCAGCTTCGTGCCTACGCCGAGGTCTATGCCACGTCCGACTCCAAGGAGCAGTTCGTGAAGGACTTCGCCAAGGCCTGGACCAAGGTGATGAACCTCGACCGGTTCGACATCGCGGCCTGAGTTGCTGCACCTCTCTCGCAAGCGGGAGAAGGAGCGCAGCTCTCCCGGAGCGAACACAAACAAAAAGGGCGGCCGCGAGGCCGCCCTTCGTGTTTCTGGCAGGTAGCGAGACTTACTCGCCGGCCGCTTCGCGCGGGGCCTTCTCGCCGTCGCCGCCCTTGCCTTCGAGGTCTTCGCCGGTGGTCTGGTCGACGACCTTCATCGAGAGGCGGGTCTTGCCGCGATCGTCGAAGCCGAGCAGCTTGACCTTGACCTTGTCGCCTTCCTTGACGACGTCGGAGGTCTTCTGCACGCGCGCCGAGGCGAGCTGGCTGATGTGGACGAGGCCGTCCTTGGAGCCGAAGAAGTTCACGAAGGCGCCGAACTCCATCACCTTGACGACAGTGCCGTCATAGATCTGGCCGACTTCCGGATCGGATGCGATCGACTTGATCCACTTGATCGCGGCCTTCATCGCCTCGCCGTCGGAGGAGGCGACCTTCACGGTGCCGTCGTCCTCGATGTTGACCTTGGCGCCGGTCTTCTCGACGATCTCGCGGATCACCTTGCCGCCGGTGCCGATCACTTCGCGGATCTTGTCGGTGGCGATCTTGAAGGTCTCGATGCGCGGCGCGTATTCGCCGAGCTCGGCGCGGGCGTTGGTGAGCGCCTTGGCCATCTCGCCGAGGATGTGGATACGCCCATCCTTGGCCTGGCCGAGCGCGACCTTCATGATCTCCTCGGTGATGCCCTCGATCTTGATGTCCATCTGGAGCGAGGTGATGCCCACTTCCGTGCCGGCGACCTTGAAGTCCATGTCGCCGAGATGGTCCTCGTCACCGAGAATGTCCGAGAGAACGGCGAAGCGCTTGTCTTCGAGGATCAGGCCCATCGCGATGCCCGCGGTCGGCCGCTTCAACGGCACGCCAGCGTCCATCAGCGCGAGCGAGGCGCCGCACACCGAAGCCATCGACGAGGAGCCGTTGGACTCGGTGATCTCGGAGACCACGCGGATCGTGTACGGGAACTCGTGATGCGGCGGCAGCACCGGGTGGATCGCGCGCCAGGCGAGCTTGCCGTGGCCGATCTCGCGGCGCTTGGTGCCGCCGAGGCGGCCGGTCTCACCCACCGAGTAGGGAGGGAAGTTGTAGTGCAGCAGGAACGTCTCCTTGTACGTTCCCGACAGCGCGTCGATATACTGCTCGTCCTCGCCGGTGCCGAGCGTGGTCACGACCAGGCCCTGGGTCTCGCCGCGGGTGAACAGCGCCGAGCCATGGGCGCGGGGCAGCACGCCGACCTCGGCAATGATGTTGCGAACGGTCTTTGAGTCACGGCCGTCGATGCGCTTGCCGGTGTCGAGGATGTTCCAGCGAACGATCTTCGCCTCGAGCTCCTTGAACACGGCGCCGATGCGCAGCTTGTCGTATTTCGGCTCCTGCCCTTCGGGGAAGTAGTGGGCGATCACCTTTTCCTTGACCTTGCCGACCGCGGCGTAGCGATCCTGCTTGACCGGAATGGCGTAGGCGGCGCGCAGCTCCTGCTCGACGAGGCCGAGCATTTCCTTCTCGAGTGCGGCATTGTCGATGACGGTGACTTCGCGCGGCTCCTTGGCGGCTTTCTCGGCGAGCTCGATGATCGCGTTGATGACCGGCTGGAAGTGGCGGTGACCGAACATCACGGCGCCGAGCATGATGTCTTCGTTCAGCTCCTTGGCTTCCGATTCCACCATCAGCACGGCGTCGGCGGTGCCGGCGACGACCAGGTCGAGCTGGGTGTCGACCATCTCGTCGAGCGTCGGGTTGAGGATGAACTCGTCATTGGCGAAGCCGACGCGGGCAGCGCCGATCGGGCCCTTGAAGGGGGCGCCGGACAGGGTCAGCGCGGCCGAGGACGCCACCAGCGCGACGATGTCGGGATCGTTCTCCATATCGTGCGACAGCACGGTGACGATCACCTGGGTCTCGTTGCGCCAGCCGTCGACGAACAGCGGACGGATCGGACGGTCGATCAGGCGGGAGACCAGCGTCTCCTTTTCGGTCGGACGGCCCTCGCGCTTGAAATAGCCGCCGGGAATGCGGCCAGCTGCGTAGGTCTTTTCCTGGTAGTCGACGGTCAGCGGCAGGAAGTCGACGCCTTCACGCGGCGACTTCGCCGCGACGACGGTGGCGAGCACCACGGTCTCGCCATAGGTGGCGACGACGGCGCCGTCGGCCTGGCGTGCGATCTTGCCGGTTTCGAGCTTGAGAGGGCGTCCGCCCCAGTCGATCTCGACGGAATGCTTATTGAACATAGAGGTCTTCTTTCATGGGTTCTCGAAAGAAGGGACGGCTCGAAAAACAAAAACCATGTCAAGATTGCAGGACGCTGATCGGAGCGGGCGATCAGCGTCCTGCGATCCTGCCATGGTTTTCGGATGTCGGATGGCGTCCATCCTTTCGGGTCATACGGGCACCTTGCCCGTTGCGCCCAGCCGCCGGATTGCTGCTGGACTGTCAGTCGGCACGCTCGCGAACACCGGACCGCGGTCTTCGTTCATCATGCCCCGATGCGAAGCAGCATTGGCCCGCACCGGACGTACGCGTGAGCCTCGATCAAAAACCTTGAAATAAGCGCTTTCGCTCGAAATCACGCGCAAAAACGCGCGCCGGTGGCGCGCGCAAGAACTCTTAACGACGAATGTTGTGCTTCTCGAGCAGCGCCTTGTAACGCGCCTCGTCCCGCTTCTTGAGATAGTCGAGGAGCGAACGGCGAGTCGAGACCAGCTTCAAGAGACCGCGACGCGAATGGTTGTCCTTCACGTGGGTCTTGAAATGGTTGGTCAGGTTGGTGATGCGTTCCGACAGGATCGCGACCTGAACCTCTGGCGAGCCGGTGTCGCCGGCCTTGTTGGCATTCGTCTTGATGACTTCCGCTTTGCGTTCTGCGGCAATCGACATCGTCAATTTCTCTCGTTGCGACCGGTTGAGGCAGTCAAGCCGGTCAGGTTGAACACACGCTTGGGGATGATTTCGCCATTGCCAACTTCAGCAAGCGCCAAAAGACGGCCTGCTACCGTGACATAGACTGTGCCGCTACTAGTGGGCGCATCCCGTCCGCGCAACAAAACGGCCTGGCCCCGATGGAGCCTTGCCGCATCAGCCCGAGTGACGGCCAGTGCCGGGATGTCGTCCAGCGCGGTCTCAACGGGCATCAGCGCGTCGGCGAGGCTTCCCTCGCCGGACGCGGCTCTATCGCATAAAGCCTCAAGCTGATCCAGCGGAATCATGTCGTTTTCGCCAAACGGGCCGACCAGGGTCCGCCGCAGCGCGCAGATATGGCCGAAAGTGCCGAGAATCCGGCCCATATCGCGGGCGAGCGCGCGGACATAGGTGCCCTTGCCACACTCGGCCTCGAACACGGCCCGATCGCTATCTGGCTGATCCACAAGGGTTAAATGGTGAATCTCGACCGGGCGGGGCGCCAGCTCCACGACCTCGCCGTCGCGTGCCAGATCGTAGGCCCGCTCGCCCTGGACCTTGATCGCCG
Source organism: Bradyrhizobium sp. S3.3.6 (assembly GCF_040546905.1). NCBI lineage: Bacteria > Pseudomonadati > Pseudomonadota > Alphaproteobacteria > Hyphomicrobiales > Nitrobacteraceae > Bradyrhizobium > Bradyrhizobium sp. S3.3.6. Next base: position 102,164 of record NZ_JBEPOT010000009.1, read on the forward strand.
AATAGCGCGGCGGGACCTGCTCGATCACACCGGTGAAGCGGGGCAGCAGGGCTTCGATGGCCTCGCGGGTCGGGCGCTGGTCCGAGGTCGCGGTGACCTTGCCTTCGATATCGTCCGTGTCGCGCTCCTCACCCCAGCACACGGTGAAGCGGTAGCGCTTGCGACCGTCCATGACGAAGGGAACCGTCTTGGTGGCTTCGCCGAGCGCGATCGGCAGGCCGCCGGAGGCGAGCGGGTCGAGCGTGCCGGCGTGGCCTGCGCGCTTGGCGTTGAACAGACGCTTGAGCACGGCAACGGCCTGCGTTGAGGTCATCCCGATCGGCTTGTCGAGCACGACCCAGCCGTGCACGTCGCGCCGGTCGCGGCGGGGCTGGTTGCCCTTCTGCTTGCCCGCGCGCGGATCGTTGTTGACGCGACGCGCTTCCTGATGCGGCTGAGCATCGGCAACTGCAAAATTATTTTTCTGCAGGTCGCGCGTGTCGACCTCTTCGCTGCCGATCGTGCCGTGAGCCGGGTCCATCATCATTGTTCTTCTTCCCGATCCGAGTCCGGATCCTGTTCCAGGTCCTTCTGCACCGCAGGTGTTCGCAAAAGCTTCTCGATCCGTTCCGCTTCGTCGAATCGCTCGTCGACGCGGAAGCGAAGGTCAGGTGCAAATTTCAGGTTAACGCGCCGCGCGACTTCGCCGCGCAGGAATTTCTTGTTGCGATCGAGCGCAGCGATGACGAGCTCGGTGTCGCGGCCACCAAGCGGCATCACGTAGATTGTCGCGAGCTTCAGGTCGGGCGACATCCGCACCTCCGGCACGGTGATGATGTGACCTTCGAGGTCCGCATCATGCACACCGCCTTGCGCCAGAATCTCGGCTATCGCGTGGCGAACCTGCTCGCCGACGCGCAGCTGACGCTGCGAGCCGCCGGGCGCGGAACTTTTCTTCTGATGATGGCGCGGCATCGTCGAAAATCACCTCGTCCTGCCCGCGTTTGGGACACGAGCATTGTCATTTGTCCTGTTGGAACGAATGAGGCGTGGATGGCCGGAAAAAATCCGGCCATCTCACTCCCGCAATTTCAGCTCAAAAAGATCCAGCCGCTTCGGTAAGATTTGGACTTACAGGGAGCGCTGGATCGTCTCCACGCGATAACACTCGATCACGTCACCGGCACGCATGTCGTGATAGTTTTCGAAGGCCATGCCGCATTCCTGACCGGACTGGACTTCCTTCACTTCGTCCTTGAAGCGCTTCAGCGTCGACAGCTTGCCTTCGTGCACGACGACGTTGTCGCGGATCAGGCGCACATTGGCGCCGCGTTCCACGGTGCCGTCGGTGACGCGGCAGCCGGCAACCTTGCCGACCTTGGAGATGTTGAAGATCTCCAGGATCGAAGCATTGCCCAGCATGGTCTCGCGCAAGGTCGGCGCGAGCAGGCCGCTCATCGCCTTCTTCACGTCGTCCACGAGGTCGTAGATGATGTTGTAGTAGCGGATCTCGATGCCGTTGCGCTTTGCGGCCGCAGCCGCCTCCTTGTTCGCACGAACCGAGAAGCCGATGATCGCGGCGTTGAAGCCTTCGGCGAGCGTCACGTCGGATTCCGAGATGCCGCCGACGCCTGCATGCAGGATGCGGGCGGCGACTTCGTCGGTGCCGAGCTTTTCCAGCGAGCCGAGGATCGCTTCCAGCGAGCCCTGCACGTCGGCCTTGATGATCAGCGGGAATTCCTTGCGACCCGCCGTCTTCAACTGCGACATCATCTGCTCGAGCGAGCCGCGCATGCCGGAGATCGAGGCCGCCGCGTTCTCGCGCTTCTGGTGCGCGCGGTAGCTGGTGACCTGACGGGCGCGGGCTTCGTTCTCGACCACCGCGAGACGATCACCGGCTTCTGGCGGACCGTTGAAGCCGAGCACCTCGACCGGCACCGACGGACCGGCTTCCTGCACCGTCTCGCCCTGGTCCGAGATCAGCGCGCGGACGCGACCCATCTCGGCGCCGGCGACGATGATGTCGCCGACCCGGAGCGTGCCGCGCTGGACCAGCACGGTCGCGACCGGACCACGGCCGCGGTCGAGCTTGGCCTCGATCACAGTGCCTTCGGCCGGACGCTCCGAATTGGTCTTCAGGTCGAGGATGTCGGCCTGGAGCGCGATCATCTCGAGCAGCTTGTCGAGATTGGTCTTGTTCTTGGCGGACACTTCGACGTCGACGACGTCGCCGCCGAACGATTCCACCTGCACTTCGTGCTGGAGCAGCTCGGTGCGCACGCGCTCGGGCCTGGCATCGGGCTTGTCGATCTTGTTGATGGCAACGATGATCGGCACCCGCGCCGCCTTGGCGTGGTTGATGGCTTCGACGGTCTGCGGCATGACGCCGTCATCGGCCGCGACCACCAGCACGACGATGTCGGTGACCTTGGCGCCGCGGGCGCGCATCGCGGTGAACGCGGCGTGGCCGGGCGTGTCGATGAAGGTGATCTTCTTGCCGCTCTCGGGCGACAGCACCTGATAGGCGCCGATGTGCTGGGTGATGCCGCCGGCTTCGCCGGACACCACGTTGGCATGGCGGAGCGCGTCGAGCAGCGAGGTCTTGCCGTGGTCGACGTGGCCCATCACGGTCACCACAGGCGACCGCGTCTCGGTGTCGGAGGAATCGTCGACCTGGTCGAACAGGCCTTCTTCGACGTCGGACGCGGCGACACGCTTGACGGTATGGCCGAGCTCTTCGGCGATCAGCTGCGCGGTGTCGGCGTCGATCACGTCGGTGATCTTGTGCATCGCGCCCTGCTTCATCAGCATGCGAATGACATCGACCGCGCGCTCGGCCATGCGGTTGGCGAGTTCCTGGATGGTGATCGCTTCGGGAATGATCACCTCGCGGATCAGCTTCTCCTTCGGCTCATTCGAGACGTGGCCCTTCAGGCGCTGGGTGCGGCGGCGGAACGAGGCGATCGAGCGCTCGCGCACCTCGTCGGCGTTGAGCGCCGTGACGACGGTCAGGCGGCCGCGCTCCTTCTGCGGGCCAGGTTTATGGGTCGGCTTGGGCGCCACCACAGGACGCGCGGCGCCGCCGGGACCGCGACGGATCTGGCGCGGACCGTCATCTTCGTCCGGTCCGGCCGCAACACCGGGCGCACGAGCTGCCGGGATACCCGGTCGCGTCGTGGTCGTTGCCGGGCGAGTGGTCGCCGTCGCTCCCGGTCGCGTCGTGGTCGGCGCGGAGCGCGGAGCGCTGGTCGTCGGGGTGGCCGCTGCGGGACGCGCGGCAGCCGGCTGCTCGCCTTCGCCAAAGCGCTTCTTGGCTTCGGTCTCGGCCTTGCGCTTGGCCTCGTCCTCGTGACGGTGGCGCTCTTCCTCGGCCTTGCGGCGGGATTCGGCGGCGTCGCGCTCGGCGCGCTCGGCGGCCTCGCGAACCGTGCGGCGCTGGGCCTCTTCCTCGGCCTGCCGGCGCTCTTCGACTTCGCGAACCTTGGCGTCAGCGAGCGCGCTGGCACGGGCGGAGCGTTCGTCCTCGGTCAGCGTACGCAGCACCACGCCGGAGCCGGCGTTGCGCGGCGGCGCCGGGCGTGAAGGGGCGGGCGCCGGCGCGGCGGGCGCCGGCTTCGCGACAACCGTCGGGGCCTGCGGCTCAGGGCTGCCGTCGATGCGGCGCTTGCCGCGCTTCTCGACCACGACCTGCTTGCTGCGGCCATGGCTGAAGCTCTGGCGGACAGTGCCCGTTTCGACGCGCGGCTTGAGCGATAGCGTCTTGCTCGGAACGCTCAGCTTCTTGTCGTCTGGGGTCTTGGTATCAACCATTCAGCAGTCCTAATCCTGATTTATCAGTGTTGTGCGTTGCCGCACCGTCTTATCGGGTTCGTCGTTATCTTCAGAAATCCTGGCCGGGCTTTTCGGCAATCTTGTCAGCGTCCGCCATCCGGTATCGGACCAGCATCTGGCTACGTGACAGGAATGACTTGCTCGCCGGGCCCGCGAGCAGGGCAGCATGTATCACATTTGACCGGGTAAGTGCCAAATCCAATTCTACCGATTTCAGGGCCGTGACGACCGGAATCTGAGGCTTGGCACCGCGGTTTCCGGCATTTTGACGTGCCAGCATGTCCAATTTGCGGATTCCGTCCGCGGCCCCGTCGCTGGCGTGGATCAGGACCTCGACAGTGCCTTCCCGCAGGGCGCTTTCGACCTTGCCGAAACCTGCAACGATCTGGCCCGCCTTGGCGGCAATCCCAAGGGCTTCGGTCACGCTTCGAACCAGGAGCGCATCGATGTCGTCGGGAAGCGTCTGGGGAATGCGCAGGTCGCGCTTGAAGGCTCTGGTAAATTGGTGACGACGGACAGCTTCCGCAACCACCTGTCGCGATGCCGTGACCCACATGCCCCGTCCGGGCAATTTGCGCTTGAGATCGGGAACTATGTCGCCTTGCGGCGATACGACGAAGCGGATCAGCTCGTCGATCGGCCGGACCTCGCGGCTGACAGCGCACATGCGCATGGTCGCGGACCTTTCGGTCCGCGGTCCATGGTCGAGTTCGTTGTCAGTGCTGGCAAGCATCCGGGCGACATCCTCCTTCGCCTTTAAGCCGGCTGATCTTCGGTCGCCTCAGTCTCTTCGGCCGGCTTGGCGAGGTCAGCCTCGGTGATCCAGCCGGCCTGAACGCGGGCCTGCATGATCATGGCTTCCGCATCGTCGCGGGAGACGCCGAGGCCGTCGAGCGCGCCGGCGAACTTGGTCTGCTCGCCGCCTTCCTTGCGCTCGGTCCAGCCGACCAGATCGTCAGTGGCGCAGCCGGCGAGGTCATCGACCGACTTGATGTCGTTCTCGCCGAACTTCACCAGCATCTTCGAGGTGACGCCGGGCACGTCCTTCACGGCGTCCTCGACGCCGAGTTCCTTGCGGCGGGCCTCGATCTCGGCTTCCTGCTGATCGAGATATTCGCGGGCGCGGTTCTGGAGCTCCTGCGCGGTCTCTTCGTCGAAACCCTCGATCCCGGCAAGTTCCTTGAGGTCCACCATCGCGAGCTCCTCGACCGAGGTGAAGCCTTCGGACGCGAGCAGCTGGCCGACCACCTCGTCGACATTGAGCGATTCCATGAAGACGCGGGTGGAGTTCTCGAAGTCGGCCTGGCGGCGCTCCGATTCCTCCTGCTCGGTCAGGATGTCGATGTCCCAGCCGGTGAGCTGCGAGGCGAGACGGACATTCTGGCCGCGGCGCCCGATGGCCAGCGAAAGCTGGTTGTTGGTGTCGGGCACCACGACCTCGATGCGCTCGCGGTCCTCGTCGATGACGACCTTGGAGACTTCAGCCGGCGCCAGCGCGTTGACCACGAAGGTCGCGATGTCGGGCGACCAGGGAATGATGTCGATCTTCTCGCCCTGCAATTCGTTCACGACGGCCTGCACGCGCGAGCCGCGCATACCAACGCAGGCGCCGACCGGATCGACCGAGGAATCGCGGGAAATCACGCCGATTTTCGCGCGCGAGCCCGGATCGCGGGCGACCGCCTTGATCTCGACGATGCCGTCATAGATCTCAGGCACTTCCTGCGCGAACAGTTTTGCCATGAACTGCGGATGGGTGCGGGACAGGAAGATCTGCGGACCGCGGGTCTCGCGGCGGACGTCGAAGATATAGGCGCGGACGCGGTCGCCGTTGCGGAACACTTCGCGCGGCAGCATCTCGTCGCGGCGGATGATGGCTTCGCCGCGGCCGAGATCGACGATCACGCTGCCATATTCGACGCGCTTGACGACGCCGTTGACGATGTCGCCGATGCGGTCCTTGAATTCCTGGTATTGCCGGTCGCGCTCGGCCTCGCGCACCTTCTGCACGATCACCTGCTTGGCCGACTGCGCGGCGATGCGGCCGTATTCGAGCGGCGGCAGGGTGTCGGCGATGGTGTCGCCGACCTGGGCGCCGGGGTTGGCGCGCTGCGCGTCGACCAGCGAGATCTGGTTGGAGTGGTTTTCGACCGTGTCGACCACCAGCATATGGCGCGACAGCCGCAGCTCGCCCTTCTTCGGGTCAATCTCGGCGTGAACGTCAGTCTCGCTGCCGTAACGGGCTCGCGCCGCCTTGGCGATGGCATCCTCCATCGCCGCGATGACGATGCCGCGATCGATCGATTTCTCGCGGGCGACGGCGTCGGCGATCTGGAGCAATTCAAGTCGATTGGCGCTGACTGCCATGGCTAGTCTCCTTCGTCAGGCTCGATCTCGCCGCGCCGCGCGCGTTCGGCGGCAAGGCGATGTTTCTTCGTATTGGTCGGGGCCGGCTTCTTTTTCGGCTTGGTGTTCTTGGTGGTCTTCGCACTGATCTCTGCGTGCGGTGCCTGCGGCGGCGCGATGCCGAGATCGCGGCGCATCTTGCGCTCCTCGGCCTTGCCGCGGCGCATGGATTCCGCGATCAGCTCATCGGTCAGCACCAGCCGCGCCTCGCCGATATCCTCCATGGTCAGGAGCACGTCGACATCGTCGTTCGGCTTGGCGTCGTCGCGACGCAGGTGCACGCGGTCGCCTTCGACGGCACCGAGCGTGCCACGGAACCGCTTGCGTCCCTCATGGGCGACCGCCATCTCGATCTTCACCAGATAGCCGGAATAGCGCTCGAAATCGGAGCGGCGCACCAGCGGACGGTCGATCCCGGGTGAGGAGATTTCCAGCCGATAGGCGCGATCGATGGGGTCGGCGACGTCAAGCACGGGCGACAATGCCCGCGAGATCGCTTCGCAATCCTCGAGCTGCATCGAGCCGTCCGGCCGCTCGGCCATGATCTGCACGGTGCAGCCGGCTTCGCCGGAAATGCGGATCCGTACCAGGCGGTAACCCATGCCTTCGAGCACCGGCGCTGCGACCGCAGACACCCGCGCCGCCGCGCCCGGCTCGACCACGAGCCTCGGCTCGGCCAGCAACTCGGCCTCGTTGGAACCAGTGTTCGGTTCGGTCATATCAGGGGTCAAGGCGCTCGATAGTCTCGATGGTTAAGGCTTGGTTAAAACGTCAAAGCCCGCTTCGGAACTTTCCCGACACTCCGTCGGGCCGGCATCTTCCGCCAAGCCGCGTTCAGGTAATAAAAAAGAGCGGGTCCTTTCGGGCCCACTCTCACTACGCGGATCGTATGAGAAGATGAATTGGCGCTGATATAGCCCTTTCCGCCCGCCCGGACAAGGCCCATCGCAGCGGGATGCGGGCTTTTTGCGCCCCTGCAGGCCCCCGGGGGCAACGCTTCCTTCATGAAGCGGGCCTAAATTTCCCGGTTGTGGGGCGGCTTGAGCCTATGGCGCGCCCACGGCGTGCCAGATTCGAGTTGCGTTCCATGACCGTTGCCACGTCGCTCATTCCCGGACTGGACGATATCGTCAAACGCGGTGATCCCCGGCGTCGTGGCGAGATCGCGAGCGCCATCGCCGCACTGTTCTTTCAGGACGCGTCAAAACTCCGTCCCGAGCTCGTCGATCTCTTCGACAATCTCCTGATCGATCTCGTCCCGCACGCCGAGCTTGCCTCGCGCGTCGATCTCGCCGAGCGCTTCTCGCTGCTTGATAATGCGCCGCCTCATCTGGTCGGCCAGCTCGCGCGTGAAAACGAAATCCTGGTGGCGGGCCCGGTGCTGCGCCGTTCGCCTGTGCTCGATGAAGCCGCGCTCGTCGAGATCGCGCGGCTGAAGGGCCAGGGCCACCTGCTGGCGATGACGGAACGGCCGACCCTGTCGCCTGAGATCACCGACGTGCTGGTCGAGCGCGGCGATCGCGACGTCGTGCGTCGTGCCGCCGGTAACGCCGGTGCGATCTTTTCGTCGGGTGGCTATTCGGAGCTGATCAAGCGCGCGCGCCAGGATGGCGTGCTGACGCTCAAGATCGGCCAGCGCGAAGATCTCTCCGGCGAGCACCTCAAAGAGCTCCTGGACGGCACGCTCGATGTCATTCGCCGTCGCCTCTCCAGCGTGGTCAATCCGACGCGCCAGGTCGAGATCAAGCGCGCCATGGCTTCGATCGAGGAAGCCGCGCTGCCGCCCGGCCCGCGGCGCGATTTCTCCGCTGCGCAACGCACGGTGCTTGGCCTGCATCGCGGCGGCCATCTCGGCGAAAGCGCGCTGCTTGGCTTTGCCAAGGCGAACAAATACGAGGAATCGGTCGCCACACTCTCGGCGATGGCCGGCGTCAGGCTTTCGATGCTCGATCGCCTGATTGCGGGCGATCGCTACGATCCGATCCTGATCCTCGGCCGTGTCCTGAATCTCGGCTGGCCCACGGTGCGCGCGCTGGTCCTGATGTGGTACGGGCCGCATCGCATGCCGGCCGATGCCGATCTGGAGCAGGCGCGGATAAATTTCACGCGTCTGATGCCGGCGACCGCCGAGCGCGTCGTGAATTTCTGGCGCAACCGGCGAACGATCTAGCTTCTGCGAAATCGCAAATACGCCGCCTTGCGCCCTTCGCGCGCGGCTTTTCGTCCATAGCGCGTCATGGTGTAGCCGGCCCAGGGCTGACGAAAATCATCGGCGCGTTCGGCAAGCCACTGAAAATCCGGCGCGCGCGCAAGATGCGACAGCGTCCAGGCGCAGTAGTCGTCGATATCGCAGACGAAACGGAATTCACCGCCTGCCTTCAGCACGCGCGCCATCGCGGCGATCGTCCGGTCCTGAACGAAGCGCCGCTTCCAGTGTCGCCGCTTCGGCCAGGGATCGGGGTGGATCAGATCGATCCGCGACAGCGACGCGTCCGGCAGCCAGGCCAGCAGTTCGGCGGCATCGCCGGCAAACAGGCGGATGTTGCCGATGTTGGCGGCCTCGATCTGCGCGAGGATCTTTGCCATGCCGTTGACATAGGGCTCGCAGCCGATGAAGCCCGTCGTCGTGAAGGTCTGCGCTTCCGCGGCGAGATGCTCGCCGCCGCCGAAGCCGATCTCGAGCCGTACGTCTTTGGTTGCGGGACCGAAGATCTCGGCGGCGCTCGCCGGCCTCTGCGTCGTGATGTCGAGCGAAAGATGCGGCAGCAGATGATCAACCAGCTCGGCCTGGTGCTGCCTGAGCTTGTGGCCCTTGCGCCGCCCGAAGAAGGCGCGCTCGCCGTCCGCACGATCGGAATCTGATTTGCGTTCGCTCATCGCAGTGTCTGGTACAGACGATGGAGCAGCCGCGCGCGCGGCTCGAGCGAGGAGACGTAGAGCTGCTCATAATGGGTGTGTGCGCCCTTGCCGTCGACGCCGAGCCCGTCGAGCGTGCCGGTATGCGGCGCAGTGAAATTGCCGTCGGAGCCGCCGCCGGTGTGGGTGTCGATCAGCTCGAAGCCGATCTCTGCGGCCAGCGTCTTGGCGTGCTCGTATAGCGACGCGCCCGCGTTGCCCTTCTCGTAAGGAGGACGGTTGAGCTCGCCGGTGACGGTGACGGTCACGCCGTCGGTCCTCGATGTCAGTCCGAGGATCCTGCCGACGAACTCCTCCGCATCGTTGATACCAGGCACGCGCAAATCGACTTCGGCATAGGCCTCTTCCGGCGTGACGTTGGGCCGCGTGCCGCCGCGCACCACGCCGACGTTGACGGTGACGCCGCGCTTCAGATCGTTCATCCCTTCCAGCGTCTGGATGACGTTGGCGAGCTCGCGCACTGCGCTGCGGCCGTCTTCGGGCCGCGAGCCGGCATGTGCGGGCACGCCCTTGATGTAAATCTTGAATCGCCCGACGCCCTTGCGTCCGGTGACGATCTTGCCGCCGTCGCGCGCCGGCTCCGTCACCAGCACGTATCTGGCCTTGCGCCCTTCCGCCTCGATGAGCCCGCGCGAGGTCGGGCTGCCGGTCTCCTCGTCGGAGGTGAACAGGTGGGTGATGCCGAGCGGCGGACGATCGGGCGCAACGCAAAGCTCGCGAAAGGCATGATAGGCGATGTAGGCACCGCCCTTCATGTCGTAGATGCCGGGACCGAACGCGCTGTCGCCCTCGACCTTGAAAGGCAGACGTTCGATGAAGCCCATGGGATGAACGGTGTCGAGATGGCTGAGCACCAGGATACCGGGCCGGTCCTGGCCCCAGGTCGAACGCACCACGAGATGATCGCCGTAGCCATCGACGCCGGCGACGCGTTCGAGCGTGACAGGCAGGTCGCGATAGTGGTCGGCAACCATCGAGGTCAGCTTGTTGACCTGCTCGGGCACTTCCGTCGGCGTCTCGATCTCCACCCAGCGGCGGATACCAGCGAGAATAGTTTGGGAATCGAACGAATTGGAGTTCGCCATGAAAATATCTGTACCTTCGAATCGCATCATCTCGGCGGAGGCGATGCAAAGCGCAACCGCAAATGACGACATAGGCCAGATTTGGCGCAGTCTCAAACTGGAATGAGTTGGCGCGTCAGCGCTTGTCCGGGCCTTCGCGGGCGGCGATCTGCTCGACGAGATCGACGATCGAACGGCGCAGCTTCGAATCGGTGATTCGGGTGAACGCCTTGGTCAGCGCGAGCCCTTCCGAGGTCGCGAGGAAGTCGGAGACATAAGAGGGCGATGCACCTTCCGCGAAGCCATCGGGGCCGGCGACGCCGCTCGGTCCGCCCTCGAAAAGGAACGACACCGGCACCTGCAGAATCTCGGCGATCTGCTGGATTCGGCTTGCGCCGACCCTGTTCGTGCCCTTCTCGTACTTCTGAACCTGCTGGAAAGTCAGCCCCAAAGCTTCACCGAGCTTTTCCTGACTCATGCCCAACATGATGCGGCGCATACGCACGCGACTGCCGACATATTTGTCAACAGGGTTGGGCGCTTTCGACATTTCCTCAGCCCTCCAAACACCACCGTCGGCGCAATAGAAGTATTGCCTCAGGTGACAGCGACGTCAAAATTTCACCCTGATTGGGGAAACATTGCGGAGAAATTTAGCAATGCACCGCTGTCTTATGCAGCGGGTGCAGAATGGGGAGCCCGCCTGCAGTCTGTCAACCGTGGGACTACGGTTGTCAAAGGTTTCCGGCCACGTCGACCGAAAACCGCTGGCGACGGTGTGATCACGGGTGCCGTTTGGCAACACGTCGCCGTACCGCCAGAATTACAGCCAGCGCGACGAGCATGGCTGCGGGGATATCGCCGACTCTCGCATAGATAGTGGGCGGGATTGCGATGGGCAGACTTGCATCCAAAATGCCTTCGATGCCGAGACCGAGGCTGGCCACTGTGCGGCCCATCGGATCGATCACTGCCGACACGCCGGTATTTGCGGAGCGGACCAGCGGCAGTCCGAGCTCGATGGCGCGCATCCGCGCCTGCTCTAGATGCTGGTACGGACCGGTCGAGATGCCGAACCAGCCGTCATTGGTGAGGTTCACCATCCAGCCCGGGCGCTCATCGCGCGTCCCGACTTCGCCGGGGAAGATCGCCTCGTAGCAGATCAGTGGCAGCGCGGGCGGTGCGCCCGGCACCGGCAGCACGTGCCGCACCGTGCCGGGAATGAAGCCGCCGCGCATCCGCGTCAGTTGCTCGAAGCCGATCTTCTCCATCAAACCCTGGTAGGGAAGAAATTCGCCGAACGGAACGAGGTGCAGCTTGTCGTAGACCGCCAGCACGCTGCCGTCGTGGTCGATCACGTAGATCGAATTGTAGGCCCGCGTGATCGGCGAGCCCGGCGGCAGATCGGGAGCGCGGACCGATCCGGTGATCAGCACCGTGCCCTTGGGCAGCAGTTCGGCGATTTGCGCCATCGCGTCGGCTTCGCGGGTCAGGAAGAACGGAAAGGCGGATTCCGGCCAGATCAAGATCGTGGCGGCGCTCACTCCGGTTGATTGCGGTCCGGAGGCGCGGTCCGACAGCGCGAGATATTTCTTCATCACCTCCGCCTTGGCGGAGTAGTTGAATTTTTGGTCCTGCTGGAGGTTTGGCTGCATCAGGCGCAGCCTGGCACCCGCAACCATCGTGGTCGGATGCAGCGACATGCGGATGGCGCCGAAGATGCCCATGACGACCAGCAGCGCAACGGCCCCGGCCGGCACGCGCCAGGCCAGGCTGCGGTCGCGCGTGCGGTCGATCAGCACCGCTGGGCTTGCGAAGATCGCAACCGTGAGGAACGTCATGCCCCACTGGCCGATCAGCGAGGCCGTCTGCGCCAGCGCCAACGGCTCCGACAGCGCATAGCCGAATGCGTTCCAGGGAAAGCCGGTTAGCACGTGCCCGCGCAACCATTCGCCGACCGTGAGGCTCGCGGCGAGCGCGAGAATCCGGGTGGCATCCTTGGTCCAGAGCAGGCGGGCCAGCGCGAAACCGATCGCCGCGAAAATGGAGAGATAGGCCGGCAAGCCCAGCACGGCGAACGGCGTCAGCCAGGCGAACACATCGGCATCGACGAAGAAGGCGTAGCCGATCCAGTAGAGACCGGGCACGAAATAGCCGAGCCCGAACCAGTAGCCGGTCAGCGCTGCGGCGGGGACGCCGCCATACCGTCCGGCCCCGGCGCCATCGATCAGCCAGACCATCACGGGGAAGGTGACGAACAGCACCGGCCAGGCATTGAACGGGGCCAGCGCCAGCACCGACAGCGCACCGCACGCCATCGCAAGCAGCGCGCGCTTCCACCCCCAGGTCAGGATGATGGCAAGCGCAATTTGCCGAAGTCGCTGGAATGCGCTCACTGCGGGCCGGTCCCGTCGCCAGGCGGCGGGGTCGGCGTGTCGCCCGACTGCGGCTGACCGTTCTCCGGCGCGGCCTCGCGGCGGCGGGTCTCGCGCTGGGTGCGCGGCGCGGGGCGTTCCTTCCGCGTCGAGATGCGCAGCCGCTTGACGCGGCGCGGATCGGCATCGAGCACCTCGACCTCGTAATTGCCGGGGCCCGAGATCACCTCGCCGCGCACCGGCAGGCGCCCGACGAAGCTGACGAGATAGCCGCCCAGCGTCTCCACCTCCTCGCCGGCCTCGCCGGTGACGAAGTCCTCGCCGATCACGGTGCGCACGTCGTCGAGGCTGGCGCGGGCATCGGCGATGAAAGCGTTGTCGGGCAGCCGTACGATCGACGGCGGCTCGTCGCTGTCGTGCTCGTCGTCGATTTCGCCGACGATCTGCTCGACGATGTCCTCGAGCGAAACCAGCCCGTCACTGCCGCCATATTCGTCGACGACCAGCGCCAGGTGAATGCGCGTCGCCTGCATCTGCGCGAGCAGGTCGATTGCCCGCATCGACGGCGGCACATAGAGCAGCTTGCGGATGATGCGCGCGTCGTGCAGCGGCAGCGCGAGGTCGACGGCGCGCAAATCGAGCCCGGCCGGCAGCGGCTTCTTGCGCTTGGTCTTGGTGGCCTGCGGAACGCGCGCACGCGCGGTCATGAAAGCGAGCAAATCGCGGATGTGGACGATGCCGACGGGATCGTCGAGCGTCTCGTTGTAGACCACGAGGCGTGAATGGCCCGCGCTCTCGAAGCGGTCCATCAATTCGCCGAGCGGGATGTCGCGCTTCACCGCGATGATGTCGGCGCGATGCACCATGACGTCGGCGATGCGGCGCTCGTGCAGGCCGAGGATGTTGCGCAGCATGGTGCGCTCGACCGCGGAGAAGCCGGTGTCGTCGGGCGTCGTCGCATCGAGCACGACCTGGAGATCGTCGCGCACCGAGCCGGCCTTCCAGCCGAACAGCGTGCGGATGGCACGCAGCAGCCAGCCGTCCGCGGTCGGGCGCATGACCTCGCCGGGCGCGACCACGGCCGGCAGGTTGGCCGTGTTGCGCGGATTGTCGTGAATAGGCTCTGAATCCGGCATCTCAGTGCGTCCCTGCGCGGTCTGCATAGGGATCGGGGATGCCGAGGTGAGCCAGAATCTCGGTTTCGAGCGCTTCCATTTCTTCCGCGTCGCCGTCGTTCTCGTGATCGTAGCCGATCAAGTGCAGGAAACCATGCACGGCGAGATGACTCAAATGATGATCGAATGGCTTATGTTCCTCGTCCGCCTCGCGCCGCATGGTCTCGTAGGCGATCGCGATGTCGCCGAGCATGCGCGGCGCATCGCCCGGCTTCCATTCGCCTTCCGGCTGGAGCGCGGGGAACGACAGCACGTTGGTCGGCTTATCGATGCCGCGCCAGTTGCCGTTGAGCGTGCGGATGCCGGCATCATCGGTCAGCATCACGGCCACTTCTGCGTCGGCGACATCTTCGTCGACGGATGCGGCGGCAGCCGCGACGGCGCGCTGGATCACGGTTTCGGCGTCAGGCTCGCTTTGCCAGCAATCGGCGACGACGAGGACCTCGGTCATGGGAAGGTTGGGATGTGACATGGTTTTGTTCGGAACGATAAGGCGCTGGATCTGCGCCCGTGTGGTCCCGCTGTTGTCTCATCAGGATTTGTTGCCGGCGGGCGGCCGCTGCGGCAACCCTTCGTAGGCGGAGACGATTCGTGCCACGAGCTCGTGGCGGATCACGTCCTCGGCTTTGAAATGAACTTGCGCAATGCCTTCGACGCCACTCAGCAGACGGGTTGCCTCGGCGAGCCCCGAGGTCTGGCCGTTCGGCAAATCGATCTGCGAGGGATCGCCGGTCACGATCATGCGGCTGTTCTCGCCGAGACGGGTCAGAAACATCTTCATCTGCATCGACGTCGTGTTCTGGGCTTCGTCCAGGATGATCGCGGCGTTGGTCAGCGTGCGGCCGCGCATGAAGGCGAGCGGCGCGATCTCGATCTCGCCGGTCTGCAGCGCGCGCTCGACGATGCGTGCGTCCATGAGGTCGTAGAGCGCGTCGTAGATCGGGCGCAGATACGGATCGACCTTCTCGCGGAGGTCGCCGGGCAGGAAGCCGAGCCGCTCGCCGGCTTCGACCGCCGGACGTGACAGGATGATCTTGTCGACCTCCTTGCGCTCGAACAATTGCGCGGCATGCGCGACCGCGAGCCAGGTCTTGCCGGTGCCGGCGGGGCCGATGCCGAACACGAGCTCATGGCGCTTCAGCGCGCGGATGTAGGAGTCCTGCGCGGCCGTTCGCGCGCGCACCGGGCGCTTGCGCAAGTTGATGCTGTCGAAGGCCGACTTTGCCGACTTGGCGTCGAACTCGAACAGGGAGCCCTGGGCGATCACGGCGCGGATCGCGCCTTCGACCTCACCCTGGTCGACATCCTGCCCCTTCACGGCGTGCGCGTAGAGCGTCTCCAGCACCCGGCGTGCCGCGTCGCAGCCGTCGCGGGTGCCGCCGATCGTGATGTGATTGCCCTTGGAGTCCACGACGACGCCGAGCCTCCGCTCGATCTGCGCCAGATTCTGGCCATAGGGGCCGACCAGCGCGGATGCGGCGCGGTTGTCGTCGAAGTCGATGACGACCTGGGTCTCGGGCGGAACTTGCATGTCGCGGTCAAATTTGCGGCTGGGAGCGATAGCAGACGAATCCGATGCGCTTTTTGGCAAGGGTTCAGGCTCCCGTAGCGATGGATGATAAAGCGGGCTCGCGCGTGCGTTGCGTGGCGAGCTCGCCGAGGAAACTGTAGCGCTCGAGGCTGTCGATCCGCACCGGCAGGATTTGTCCGATGATGTCGGGCGAGGCCATCACATGTGCAGGCTGAAGGAAGGCGGTGCGGCCGACGATCTGGCCGTCCTTGCGCGCCGGACGTTCGAACAGCACGTCGACTGTTGAGCCAATCGCAGCCTTGTTGAAGGCCGATTGCTGGCTGTCGATCAATTCCTGGAGCCGCTCCAATCGCTGGTCCATCTCGGCGGGGGGCACCGTCTCCTGCATATCCGCGGCCGGCGTTCCCGGCCGGGCGGAGTATTTGAACGAATATGCTGCAGCGTAGCCGATTTGCGTGACAAGCGCGAGGGTCGCGAGAAAATCTTGCTCGCTCTCGCCGGGGAAGCCGACGATAAAATCTGATGAAAAAGCAATGTCTTGGCGCGCCGACCGGAAACGGTCGATGACATCAAGATAATCATTGGCGGTATGTTTCCGGTTCATGGCGGCCAGGATTCGGTCCGAGCCCGACTGCACCGGCAGGTGCACGAACGGCATCAGCGCATCGAGATCGCGATGGGCCGCAATCAAGCTGTCATCGACGTCGCGGGGGTGGCTGGTCGAGTAGCGTAGCCGCGCGATGCCGGGAATCCCGGCCAGACGCTCCAGCAATTGGCCGAGCCCCCAGCTTTTTCCGTCAGGCCCGTCGCCGTGATAGGCGTTGACGTTCTGGCCGATCAGCGTGAGCTCACGAACGCCGTTGTCGGCAAGGCGCTTCACGTCGTCGATGATCTTTGCCACCGGACGTGAGACCTCGGCGCCGCGTGTGTAGGGCACGACGCAGAAGGTGCAGAACTTGTCGCAGCCTTCCTGCACCGTGACGAAAGCGGAAATGCCGCGCGCGCGGATCGCATCGGGCCTGGGCTGGGCGAGGAAGCCGAATTTGTCCGCGGCCGGAAACTCGGTCTCGATCGCGCGGCCTTCGCTCCCGGCCCGCTTCAGCAGCTCGGGCAGATGATGATAGCTCTGCGGACCGACCACGACGTCGACCGCCGGCGCGCGGCGCACGATCTCCTCGCCTTCGGCCTGCGCGACGCAGCCTGCCACCGCAATCTGCATGGCACGGCCCTCGCGCGCGGCCTCGTCCTTGGCGACGCGCAGCCGGCCGAGCTCGGAATAGACCTTTTCAGAAGCCTTCTCGCGGATGTGGCAGGTGTTGAGGATGACGAGGTCGGCCTCCTCGGCATTCGCCGTCTCCACGAATCCTTCCGGAGCCAGCGTGTCCACCATGCGCTGGGCATCGTAGACGTTCATCTGGCAGCCATATGATTTGATGTGCAGCTTGCGCGGCGGCTTCATGGAACCCGGAATTGAGGTGCAGGACGCCCATCAGATATAGGCTGGAGAGCCGAAAATCCAGCGATTGGGGGGCTTTTCGGCTGTCATTCCTGGGCGCGACGCAGTCGCGAACCCGGAATCCAGAGGTTTTGGCACGTGATTCCGGGTTCGATGCTGGCGCATTGCCCCGAAATGACGCCGAGAGGACGAAATCAGCCCGTCAGCGCGTCCACTTCGATCCGGCGGACCAGCTCAGGTAATTGATGCATGTCCGAGAAGGTCAAGTCGGCACCCGCCTGGCGCAGGGTCTCGGCATGGCCGGCCCCGCAATGGCTGCCACCGTAAAAGCCGAACACTTTCATCCGGGCCGCGCGCGCGCCGGCGATGCCGGAAAGGCTGTCCTCGATCACGACACAGCGCTGGGGCGGGACGCCCATTTCCTTCGCGGCAAACAGGAATAGGTCCGGTGCGGGCTTGCCGTTTGTCACCTGCGAGGACGAGAAGATGTTTGGTGCGAGGCGTTCATAGAGCCCAGTGCTTCCGAGACTCACCCGCATGCGCGGATGCGAACCGCTCGATGCAACGCAGACACGTTGCGTCACGACGTCGAGCACGTCGTGGATGCCGCGGATCGCTTCGAGGTCGGCTTCGAATGCGCGAAACAGCTCGTCCTGCAGATCGCCGTGATAGGCCTCTGGCAGCTTGCGGCCGAGTTCGGTTTCGATCTCGAGATTGGCCTGTTTTGTCGAGCGGCCAAGGAAGCGCTCGGACACCTGCTCCGATGTGATCGGATAGCCGTGCCGGGTCAGCACGTCGGCATGGGTGCGACAGGAGATCGCCTCGCTGTCCACGAGCACGCCGTCGCAATCGAAGATGATGAGATCAACGGCCACTAGATCAAGACGTCGGCGTGTCGTCGTCGAGCGGAACGCAATAGAGCTCGAGCCGGTGGTCGACCAGCTTGTAGCCGAGCTTGCGGGCGATCTCCGCCTGAAGCTTCTCGATCTCTTCGGAGGTGAACTCGATCACCTTGCCGTCGCGCAGATTGATGAGGTGGTCGTGATGGCTGTCGCGCATCGTCTCGTAGCGTGCGCGGCCCTCGCGGAAGTCGTGGCGTTCGATGATGCCGGCATCCTCGAACAGCTTGACGGTGCGATAGACGGTCGAGATCGAGATCTTGTCGTCGACGGCGACGCAGCGCCGGTACAATTCCTCGACGTCGGGGTGATCGACCGCCTCCGCAAGCACGCGGGCGATGACGCGGCGCTGCTCGGTCATGCGCATGCCGGTGGCGGCACAGCGCCCCTCGATGCCGGACGCCTTGGATGCGGAAGAAGGTTTAAGTCCAGTCATGTGATATCTGCCTGACGGGGCGCTTTCTGCCATCGATATTAGGACAAGTCACGTCGCATCAGAAGTGCGTTCAATTGTTCCCCGTTGGCCTGCTTATAGTAGCGTTCGCGGCGCCCGACCACCACGAATCCGCATCGCGCATAGAGCCGTCGCGCCGGCTGATTGTTCTCCTCGACCTCCAGAAAGATCGTGCGCACGCCTCGCCCTGCGAGGTGACCGAGATGGGTCATCAGCAGCGTGCGGGAGAGACCGCGGCCGCGATGGGACTGGTCGACCGCGACCGAGAGGATTTCAGCTTCGTCCGCGCCGATCCGCGACACTGCAAAGCCGATCGTCTGGCGCCCCAGGCGCAAGCGGTGGACGAGCGTGTTGCGCTCGCTGAGCATGGTCTCGAACTCGCTTTCGCCCCAGCCCTGCGCAAAGGAGACGCCATGGAGCTGCGCCAGCCGCGCCGCGTCGCGCGCTGACGCCGGTTCGACGGCGGCGGTGCCGCCGCGCCACCATTCCGAAAACCATCTCGTCATGACGTTGCGGCTTGAGCCGCGAGCAGCGGCTGGGCCGCCGGCTTTGCATCGGGCGCCTTCAGATAGAACGGCCGCGCCGGATTGGTGTCGGGATTTGCCGCAGCGCCGAGCCAGGCGACCCAGCTGATGTCGGGCGCGGGCTGCGCGTCGACCGAAACAGGTTGCGGCGCATCCTTCGGCCAGCGCTCGGCGAGAATTTTCGCGGCATTGCCGACCAGATGCGGCGCGCCGAATTGCGAGGCCGCGATCGCCTCGTCGATGGGAGCGACGGCCGGCCGGACCAGCAAACTGCCGTCACCGGCGACGATCTGGAAATAGACGTGGTCGTGCCGCGCATCGATCGCCGAGATCACCGGCGCAGGTCCGCTCTGGCCGACAATGGCGGCCGCATAGGCCGACAAGGTGGTGAGACCGACAGCCGGCCGCTTGGCCGCGAGCGCGAGACCGCGTGCTGCCGAAATGCCGACCCGCAAGCCGGTGAAGCTGCCGGGGCCGACCGTGACCGCGATGCGGTCGAGCGCCGTAAAAGCGAGATCGGCCGACTGCATCACGCGCGCGATCATCGGCATCAGCGCCTCGGCATGGCCGCGCTTCATGAGCAGCTGCTCCTGCGCGAGGAGCTCACCGGCGTCGGTGTCGAGAACGGCAGCCGCGCATGCTTCGAGCGCAGTATCGATGGCGAGGATCAGCATGAAAAAGCGAATGGCGAGTGGCGAATAGGGAGCAGTTTAGCGAACCAGACGCCTATCCGCCATTCGTCATTCACTCTTCGAAGTCCCCCGATATTGCCGCACTTCGTAGGGTGGGCAAAGGCGCTCTTGCGCCGTGCCCACCAACTTGTCTCCAAGAAAAGAAGGTGGGCACGCTTCGCTTTTGCCCACCCTACGGCACCTCGCTTACATCGGCCGGACTTCGACCACGTCAGGCACGAAGTGCTTCAGCAAATTCTGGATGCCGTGCTGAAGCGTCGCGGTCGATGACGGGCAGCCGGAGCAGGCGCCCTTCATGTTGAGATAGACGATGCCGTCCTTGAAGCCGCGGAAGGTGATGTCGCCGCCGTCATTGGCGACTGCGGGCCGCACGCGGGTCTCGATCAGATCCTTGATCATGTCGACCGTCTCGGCATCGGACTCGTCGAAGAACTCGTCCTCGTCGTCGAGATCGGCGTCGCTGGTGGCCGCACCGTCCGCGAGCAGCGGCGCGCCGGACATGTAGTGCTCCATGATGGCGCCGAGGATCGCGGGCTTGAGCTGCTGCCATTCACCGTTCGCCTTGGTCACGGTGATGAAGTCCGATCCATAGAACACACCGGTGACGCCGGGCACCTCGAACAGCTTTTCGGCGAGCGGCGAGCGCGCAGCGGTTTCGCGGCTCGAAAATTCCATCGGGCCGCCGTCGACCACGACGCGGCCGGGAATGAATTTGAGCGTGGCGGGATTGGGGGTGGCTTCGGTCTGAATGAACATGGTTTTCTCCGGACGTCGCCGGTTCAAGGCCGGCGCGTGCTCTATCCAGTAGCAGATGGCGACGGCAAACGCACGGTCAAGGGGGTGGGGAGGGTCGTTTCGCTGTCATT
This sequence comes from Bradyrhizobium sp. S3.3.6, assembly GCF_040546905.1. Classification (NCBI taxonomy): domain Bacteria; kingdom Pseudomonadati; phylum Pseudomonadota; class Alphaproteobacteria; order Hyphomicrobiales; family Nitrobacteraceae; genus Bradyrhizobium; species Bradyrhizobium sp. S3.3.6. Next base: position 122,332 of record NZ_JBEPOT010000009.1, read on the forward strand.
TCAGCGGGTTAGGGCGTTCGCTGAACCTCCTCGGAAGGCTACGACAGCGAATCCACGCTTCCGTCGCTCAGCGCGCCGGAAATGACGGTCACCGGCACCGGGAACGTGCCGAGCGCATGGGTGAGCAGCGCCACCCACGGTCCCGGCCCTTCCGCGCCCGGGCTGGCGGCGAGGACGAGCATGGCGATATCAGGGTCTTCGTCGATCACCGCGAGCAGCTGCTCCATCGCGGCGCCCTCGCGGATGAGCCGTTCCGGCGTGATCGCGGCGATGCCGTTGGCGCGGCCGGCGGCGCGGTCGAGCGCGGCCGCCGCCGCTTCATGCGCCTCGGCGCGCATGATGTCGGCGACGCCCAGCCATTGCTGGTTCTGGTCCTCGATCTCGATGATGCGCAGCATCACCACGCCGCCGCCGGCGCGGATCGCCCAGCGGCTGGCGTAATAGACCGCGCGATCCCATTCGGCGGTGTCGTCGACGATGACGAGACATTTGGGCTTGTGACCCGGCTCGAAGCAAAGTCGCTTGCTGGTCATGCCTATCCCGGAATGTGCACAGGCGGGCATGCTGCCACACTCGCTCCCGCTTGGGGAGAGGCGAAGCGGCCCGCGCCATGGCGCAGGCCCAAGCTAGCAACCGCAATCTTCAGCGGCGGCGGACGAAGCCGACGACGTCCTTGGAGAGGTTCATGGTCTCCTCGGCGAGGGCACGGGCCCGATCGGAACCATCGTTCAGGATGGTCTCGATATGGCTGGGGTCGGCGACCAGGCGCTTCATTTCGCCGGCGATCGGCGCGAGCTTCGTTACGCACAGCTCCGCCAGCGCGTTCTTGAAGCTGGAGAACTGGCCGCCGCCGAACTCGCCGAGCACGCTGGCCTTGGGACGGCCGGAGAGCGCGGCGAAAATGCCGACGAGATTGTCGGCCTCGGGACGTGCTTCCAGGCCCTTCTCTTCGCTCGGCAAGGGCTCCGGATCGGTCTTCGCCTTGCGGATCTTCTGCGCGATGGTGTCGGCGTCGTCGGTCAGATTGATGCGCGAATTGTCCGATGCATCCGACTTCGACATCTTCTTGGTGCCGTCGCGCAAGCTCATCACGCGCGTCGCCGGGCCCGTGATCAGGGGTTCCGGCAGCGGGAAGAACAGGCCGTCATTGCCGCCGTGGCTGCGAATGGAATCGCCGAAGTCGTTGTTGAACTTCTGGGCGATGTCGCGCGAGAGCTCGAGATGCTGCTTCTGGTCCTCACCGACCGGAACGTGGGTGGCGCGGTACAGCAGAATGTCGGCGGCCATCAGCACGGGATAGTCGAACAGCCCGACCGAGGCGTTCTCGCGGTCCTTGCCGGCCTTCTCCTTGAACTGGGTCATGCGGCCGAGCCAGCCCATGCGCGCGACGCAGTTGAAGATCCAGGCGAGCTCGGCGTGGCCGGAGACCTGGCTCTGGTTGAATACGATGTGCTTCTTGGGGTCGATGCCGCTGGCGATGAACGCCGCGGTCACCTCGCGGGTGTTGCGTGCGAGCTCGGCCGGGCCGCCCCAGACGTCCAGGCCCTGCGTGATCGCGTGCATGTCGACGACGCAATAGATGCAGTTGTGGGTTTCCTGCATCTTCACGAAGTTGACGATCGCGCCGAGGTAATTGCCGAGGTGCAGATTGCCCGTCGGCTGGACGCCCGAAAAGACCCGTTCAACGAATGGCATGGCAAGAGTTCCTGGAGGTATTCGGGCCGTCGTTTCCAACAGCGGGGCTGCCCCGTCAAGGGTAATTCGATGGCTTTGCCCGCCAGGGGTTGGCTAGGCGGGCCGCTTCAGGGCGTTGACCGCCTCGCGCCAGGACGCCGCGCCGAGGATTTGCAGGAGCAGGCCGTAGACGGCAATTCCGGCGCCGATCTGCAAGCCCAGCACAATGAAGCGGATCAGGCCGTGGGCCTCCACCGGCATCAGCCCCGTCGTCAGCCAGAGCAGCGCGCCCATGGCGGCGGCCGCAAGCACGATCCGCGGCAGCCGCTTGCGGCCGGCAGCGTCGACCGAGAAGCCGAATTCGCTGGTGCCATTGCGGAGCAGCGAGAATGCGCTGCTCCAGGCGCCCGCCGCGATGCTTGCAGCGATCCCGCTCGCGCCGAAGAAATGGCGGAGCAGGACGGCGAGCAAGACCGCAACCACAAAGCCTTTGGCCGTGGCGAGCAGCGGCGTCATGGTGTCGCTGCGAGCAAAGAAGGCCGGCGACAGCGCCTTGATCAGCACATGCGCCGGCAGCCCGAGCGCCAGCCACATCAACGCGCGAGCGGTGGCTGCGCTGTCCTCCGCACCGAACGCGCCGTGCTCGAACAACAGCCGCACGATCGGTTCGGCCAACACGGCGAGGCCGAGCGTGGCGGGCAGCGCGAGCCCGGTCGCGAGCTCCAGTGCGCGCGATTCCGCATGCGCCACCGCGTCGCGATCGCCGCTCCCCACCGCCCGCGTCAGCTCCGGCACCAGCACCGTGCCCATGGCGACGCCGACAATGCCGAGCGGCAGCTCGATCAGGCGGTTGGCGAAATAGAGCCAGGACACGGCCGACGGCGTCGCCGAGGCGATGATCGCGCCGGCCACCATCAGCCATTGCGGCCCGGAGCTTGCGATCATGCCGGGGATCGCCTTGGCAAAGAAGCCGCGCATCTCCTTGTCGAAGCTTGCGCGCAACGGTGTCGCGAGATGCGCACTTCGTTGCGACAGCAGCATCAGGAGCTGCAGCAGGCCGGCAATGCCGACGGTCGCCGCCAGCATCCACGCGGCGAGCGACGCATCGGCGCGCCCCAGCAGCAGCGCGGCGATTGTCGCGATCAGTGCGATGTTGAACAGCAGCGGCGAGAACGCCGTGAGCGCAAATCTCTCTTGTGCGTTCAGCAGCCCCATCAGCACCGTGACCGGGCCGGCAAAGGCGAGATAAGGCAGCATCAGCCGCGCGTTCTGCACGGCGAGATCGAGCCTGTGGCTGCCGACGAATCCCGGCGCGACGATCGTGATGATCAGCGGCATCAACAGCGCGATCACGATGGAGATCACGATCAGGGCCGCGCTGACCGTCCCGAGCACGCGTCCCGCAAACGCGGAGGCGGCCTCTTCGCCATCGCGGTCACGGACGCGCAGCCAGGCCGGAATCAGGGCTGCATTGAGTGCCCCTTCGCTGAGCAGGCGCCGCACCACGTTGACGAGCTGGAAGGCGGCCAGAAACGCATCCGCCACGGCGCCGGTGCCGAGCAGCGCCGCGATCAGGGAATCGCGGGCAAAGCCCAGCAGCCGCGAGGCCAGTGTTCCCGTCGAGACGGTCAGGAAGGAGCGGATCATCGGTCGTTATAATACCGTTGCTTGCCCGTGCGGGTCCGGTCGTGATAGGCCGCGAGCCGGATTTCAGGCCGACAGGAAGCGGATTTCCGCAGGTATCGCAATCCGGCAAACAGGATCAAGGTGAATGGCTGACGTGAAATATGACGTTCTCGGCATCGGCAACGCGCTGTTCGACGTGCTGGTCCGGACCGATGAAGCCTTTTTGGCCAAGCACGGCATGACCAAGGGCAGCATGTCACTGATCGACGAGGCGCGGGCCGCCGCGATCTATGCCGACATGGGCCCGGCGACGGAAGTCTCCGGCGGCTCGGCCGCCAACACCATCGTCGGCATCGGCAGCCTGGGCGCGCGTGCCGCTTACGTCGGCAAGGTCAAGGACGACCAGATCGGCAAGCTCTATGTCCACGACATCCGCGCCGCCGGCGTCGGCTTCAACACGCCGGCCGCGAAGGACGGTCCTGCCACCGGCTGCTCCTACATCCTGGTGACCGGCGACGGCGAGCGCACCATGAACACCTATCTCGGCGCGGCCCAGGATTTGTCGCCGGCCGATATCGATCCGGCCGAGATCGCGGCCGCCAAGATCGTCTATCTCGAAGGCTATCTCTGGGATCCGCCCGGCGCCAAGGAAGCCTTCGTCAAGGCGGCCAAAATCGCGCACGAGGCCGGCCGCAAGGTGGCGCTGACGCTGTCGGACTCCTTCTGCGTCGGCCGTTACCGCGACGAGTTTCTGGGGCTGATGCGCAACGGCACTGCCGATATCGTGTTCGCCAACGAATCCGAGCTGCGCTCGCTCTACGAAACCTCCGACTTCGACACAGCGCTCAAGCAGCTGCGCAAAGACGTCAAGCTCGGTGTGGTCACCCGCAGCGAGAAGGGTTGCGTGGTGGTGACGCCGACCGACGCCGTCGCAGCTCCAGCTTCGCCGATCAAGCAGTTGGTCGACACCACCGGCGCCGGCGATCTGTTCGCGGCCGGCTTCCTGTACGGCCTCTCGCGCGATCTGTCGCACAAGCAGTGCGGCGAGCTCGGTGCGCTTGCTGCCGCCGAAGTGATCCAGCACATCGGCGCCCGTCCGCAGGTGTCGCTGAAGGAGCTGGCGCAGCAGCGCGGGCTGACGATTTAGTCGTCTTCTCTCTCCCCGTCATTGCGAGCCTCACTCTCCGCTGTCGTCGCACGGCTCGACCGGGCGACCCAGTATTCCAGAGACGCTAGTGGAATACGGAGAAACCACGGCGTACTGGATTCCCCGCTTTCGCGGGGAATGACAGTGTTGGTGTGGTGAGAGCACTCACCGCATCACGCCGTCTTCGCCGCCTTTAATCCCAGCCGCTGCTCGACCGCCTCGCGCATCACGAATTTCTGGATCTTTCCGGTCACGGTCATCGGAAATTCGTCGACGAACTCCACATAGCGCGGGATCTTGTTGTGGGCGATCTGGCCATCGCAGAAAGCGCGGACCTCCTCTGCCGTCAGTGTCTCGCCGGACCGGACACGGATCCAGGCGCAGAGCTCCTCGCCATAACGGGTGTCGGCCACGCCGAAAATCTGCACGTCCTGGATCTTCGGGTGACGGTACAAAAACTCCTCGATCTCGCGCGGATAGAGATTCTCGCCGCCACGGATCACCAGATCCTTGATGCGGCCGACGATGTTGCAATAGCCCTCGTCGTCGATGGTGGCGAGATCGCCGGTGTGCATCCAGCCGTTGGCGTCGAGAACGTCGCCGGTTTTTTCCTTCTCCTCCCAATAGCCCAGCATGACGCTGTAGCCGCGGGTGCAGAGCTCGCCGCGTTCGCCGCGCTTGACGATCCGGCCTTCGAGATCGACGACCTTCACTTCGACATGCGGATGAATCCGCCCGACGGTGGAGACGCGCCGCTCGAGCGGGTCGTCTGTTGCGCTCTGGAAGCTGACGGGGCTGGTCTCGGTCATGCCATAGGCGATCGTGACCTCGCGCATGTTCATCTCGGTGTTGACGCGCTTCATCACCTCGATCGGGCAGGGCGCGCCGGCCATGATGCCGGTGCGGAGTGATTTCAGGTTGAACGTCGCGAATTCGGGATGATCGAGCTCCGCGATGAACATGGTCGGCACGCCGTAAAGCGCGGTGCATTTCTCCTGCTCGATCGCGCGCAGCGTCGCCAGTGGATCAAAGCCCTCGCCGGGATAGACCATGGTCGTGCCGAGCGTGACGGATGCGAGGTTGCCCATCACCATGCCGAAGCAATGGTAGAGCGGCACGGGAATGCAGATGCGGTCCTGCTCGGTCAGGCGCATCGCGCGGCCGGTGAAATAGCCGTTGTTGAGGATGTTGTGGTGAGTCAGCGTCACGCCCTTGGGCGATCCCGTGGTGCCGCTGGTGAACTGGATGTTGACGGGATCGTCGAACTGAAGCGCCGCGCCGAGCGCCGCAAGCTGCTCTCGGTGGTTGGCGCCACCCATTCGCGCGACGTCCTCGAACGGGATCGTGCCGGGTGCTGACGGCCCGCCGATCTGGATCACCATCCGTAAGGCTGGCAGCCGTGCCGCCTGCAGCTGTCCTGGCTTGGCGCTCGCCAGCTCCGGCAGCAGCGTATTGAGCATCTCGATGTATTGGCTGGTCTTGAATGCCGTCGCGGTGACGATCGCCGCGCAGCCGACTTTCTTCAACGCGAACTCCAGCTCGCTGAGCCGGTAGGCCGGATTGATCGTGACCAGGATCAGGCCGGCCTTGGCGGCGGCGAACTGGGTCAGTGTCCATTCCGGACGGTTCAGCGACCAGATGCCGATCCGCTCACCGCGCTCGAGGCCGAGCGCGAGAAAGCCCGCGGCGAGCGCGTCGACGCGTTCGGCGAATTCAATCCAGGTCCATCGCACGCCGTGGCTGGGCGAGACCAGCGCCTCGCGCGTGCCCCAGCGCCGCACGGCGTGGTCGAGACTGCGCCCGATGGTGTCGCCGAGCAGCGGCGTATCCGAAATGCCGCAAACGTAACTGTCACTTTTATCCGCCAAATCGAAATCCTCTCGTCAAAGATGGTCGGCGTGATCTTTCTCAGTCGTCATGCCCGGGCTTGTCCCGGGCATCCACGTTCTCCGTGCAGCAAGGCAAGGCGTGGATGGCCGGGACGAGCCCGGCCATGACGTTTGGTGAGAGTTCTCAGCCCCTCAGGCCGCCTTCTGTCCGCTCCCCGCATCGAGCCCGGCATAGACGCCACGTTCGAATCCCGCGAACGCCTGCAGGCATTTTGCGTCCGCAAACGGCAGCAGCTGCATCAGGATCACGCCCGTGACGTCGCGCGCGGGGTCGATCCAATAGTAGGTGTTGGCGAGGCCAGCCCAGGCGAGGCTGCCTGCGCTGCGGCCCTCTGCGGTCTTGTCGGTGTTGATCATGAAGCTGAGGCCCCACTTCTTCACCTGGTCCGGATAGAGATCGACGTCGTTGGTGTAGATCGGCGCCGCCGTGGTCATCTTGGTCATGTTGAGATCGCCCATCTGGTTTTGCCCCATCATGGCGATCGTCTCGGCCTTCAGCACCTGGTTGCCGTTGCCGCGGCCCTTGTTCAGGATCATCTGGGTGAACTTGATGTAGTCGCCAGCGGTGGAATAGAGCCCGCCGCCACCCATGTGGAATTCCGGCTCCTGCTCGAGCTCGAACGGGATCGCGGCGAGCTGGCCGTCCTCGCCGCGGGCATGCATGCCGACCAGACGCTTGCGCATGTCGTCGGTGATCTTGAAGCCGGTGTCGGACATGCCGAGTGGTGCGAACAGATTGTCGCGCAGATACGCATCGAGACGTTTGCCGCTGACGGCCTCCACGGCTTTGCCGGCGAAATCGATATTGGTGCCGTATTCCCAGCGCGTGCCGGGATCGGTCATAACAGGCGTCTTCAGCGCGGCATTCTGGCAGGTGGTGATGGCGGGGATGCCGGTCTTCTCGAGATAGACCGCGAGATCGCCGTTCCACATGTTGTAGGCGAAGCCGGCGGTGTGGGTCATCAGCTGGCGCAGCGTGATCGCGCTCTTTGCCGGCCGCAGTTTTGGCTCGCCCTTGGCATCAAAGCCTTCCAGCACCTGCGGCTGCGCGAGATCTGGCAGCAGCGATCCGATCGGCGCATCGAGCGAGAGCTTGCCCTGCTCGACCAGCTGCATCGCGCCGGCACTCGTCACCGCCTTCGTCATCGAGGCGATCCAGAACACGCTGTCCGCGGTCATCGCATCGGGCTTGGACAGATCGCGCTTGCCGAACGCGCCCTGATACAGGACCTCAGTACCGCTTGCGGCGATCGCGACAACGCCGGGGATTTCCTTGGCGTCGCTTGTCTTGCTCAGAATCCCGTCGATCTCAGCTTTGCCTTGCATGCGCGTTTCCTCCGGTTTGATTATTGTTGGAAGCGATCGATTGTCCTCCCGCATCCGCTGCGCGGCAAGCGTGGCCATATCCACCTTGCGGTCGCGATGTCGTGACTTGACGGTCCCGGCCCGGCGCGGGACGACTGATCTGCAACACTTCTTCACAATCTGCGGTGGAAGGCCGCACTTCGCCGTGACCATGGATAGGCTCAGGCGATATGTTTCGAACGTTTGGAGCACTTGAAACATTTTGTGCGTTGCGGCGCTCAGCTTAAGGCCCGATCGGCAGCTGACGTTAAGACTTGATGCAAATTTGGCGGCTGTCTACTGGCCGCGAGAGGACCCGAGATGATTTCGACCTGGAGCGAATGGAAGCGTTATCCCCGTCCCGGACGGGGCGACAATCTCGAAGCTCCGATTTCGCCCGGCATCTACGAGGTCCGCACCGCCGGCACCGGTGCGCTCTATTCCTTCGGCGCGGTCGACAATCTGGCGCAGGCGCTGGCCCTGCTGCCGGTCGGCTCTAAATCCTGGTTCGGCCGCCGCGACACCTCCGATGCGCCCGATCTCGAATATCGCACCTGTGCGACCTCCTCGAAAGCCGGCGCCAAGGCCGCCGCCGAGCGCATGATCGGCCGGCGCGAGACCTATATGAGCGGCGCGGCGTAACCTTCCCGCTCCGAGTTTAGCTCCCGGCAGATGTGCGTTGCGGGACGGTGCATTGCGCGCCGTCTGTCCCTATATTCCGGCCGATCCGATCGCCCCCAAATGATCGTCCGAGGAGTAACGCCATGACGCCGCCCGCCGCAGCACGCGCCCAGCACGCCACCGCCACCCTGCGTGACCGGTTGAAGGACCCTTCGCTCCTGAAGGAGGCCTGCTACATCGACGGCGCCTGGGTCGGCACGCCGGTCTTTGCCGTGAACAATCCTGCGACCGGCGTCGAGATCGCAAAGGTCCCGCAGCTCGGCGCGGACGACACCACCAAGGCGGTCGAAGCAGCCCACCGCGCCTTCCCGGCCTGGGCCAAGCACACCGCCAAGCAGCGCTCCAATATTTTGCGCAAATGGTTCGAGCTGATCACCGCCAACCGCGAGGACCTCGCGCTGATCCTCACCTCCGAGCAGGGCAAGCCGCTTTCAGAAGCGCTCGGCGAGGTCGATATCGGCGCCGCCTATATCGAGTTCTTCGCAGAGGAAGCCCGCCGCGTCTATGGCGAGACCATCCCGACGCAACGGCCCGATGCACGGCTGCTCGCGATCAAGCAGCCGATCGGCGTCTGCGGCGCGATCACGCCATGGAACTTCCCGAACTCCATGATCACCCGAAAGGTGTCGCCGGCGCTGGCCGCGGGCTGCACCGTGGTGCTCAAGCCCGCCAACGAGACGCCACTCTCGGCCCTGGCGCTGGCCGTGCTCGCCGAGAAGGCCGGCATCCCCAAGGGCGTGCTCAACATCATCACCGGTGACGCGCCGCCGATCGGCAAGGTGCTGTGCGAGCATCCGGCGGTGCGCTTCGTCGGTTTCACAGGCTCGACCGCCGTGGGTAAGATCCTCTACCAGCAGGCTTCCGTCGGCGTGAAGCGGCTCGGGCTCGAGCTCGGCGGCAACGCGCCGTTCGTGGTGTTCGACGACGCCGACATCGACGCGGCGGTCGAAGGCGCGATCGTCTCGAAATACCGCAACATGGGCCAGACCTGCGTCTGCGCCAATCGCATCTACGCCCAGGACAAGATCTATGACGAGTTCGTCAAGAAGTTGTCGGCGAAGGTCGTGGCGATGAAGATCGGCGACGGCACGGAAGCCGGCGTCACGCAGGGCCCGCTGATCAACATGAAGGCGATCGACAAGGTCGAGCGCCACATTGCCGACGCCGTCAAGCGCGGGGCCAAGGTCGTGACCGGCGGCAAGCGCAGCGAGCTCGGACGTTCTTTCTTCGAGCCGACCGTGCTTGCCGACGTCAAGGCGGACTCGCTGGTGGCGCAGGAAGAAACCTTCGGCCCGCTCGCGCCGGTGATCCGCTTCAAGGACGAAGCCGACGTGATCGCGATGTGCAACGCCTCGCCGTTTGGCCTCGCGTCGTACTTCTACTCCCGCGATCTCGGCCGCGTCTGGCGCGTCGCCGAAGCGCTGGAATCCGGCATGGTCGGCGTCAACACCGGCCTGATCACGACGGAAGTCGCGCCCTTCGGCGGCGTCAAGGAAAGCGGCCTGGGGCGCGAAGGCTCGCGTCACGGCATGGAAGAATATGTCGAGATCAAATACGTGATGATGGCGGGGGTGTAGGCAGTCGCAGCTTCCTCCTCGTCATGGCCGGGCATGTCCCGGCCATCCACGTCCTGTCCCGCGGTACAAAGAACGTGGATGCCCGGGACAAGCCCGGGCATGACGACCTTCTGGGTCACGTATTGATCACCGCCGCAGCACTGCGATCGTCCTATTTGCGAACGTCAGCCGCTCCGCCATCACCGACACGAAATAGGTCAGCAGCTTGTGGCTGAGCGCGGGGTCTTCTTCCCTGATCGCGTCGAACTGGTGGGTGTTCAGCACGTAGAGCACGCTGTCGACCTCGGCCTGGATGGTGGCGCTGCGCGGCGTCTGTGACACCATGCCCATCTCGCCGATCGTGGTGTAGCGCCCCAGGCTGCGCACGCGCGTGGTGCGGTCGTCGTCGGCGGGGATCATGATGCCGACGCGGCCGTCGAGGATGAAGTGCATGGAATCGGCGGGATCGCCGGCCTGCACGATAACCTCGCCGGCCTCGACCTCGATGCGCTGGCAGCGGCGGATCAGCTCGTCGGCGTCGTCCTCGCTGTCGAGAATGCCGGCGAACCAGTCGCGTAGGCTCGCTTCTTCCTGCGCCAGGCCCTGGTGCTGCGAGATCAGCTCGTTCTCACACCATTCCAGCGCGTGATCGAGCTCGCCGATGATGGTGACGCCTTCGCCGACGAAGTCGCTGGCGCGCAGCACCTTCTCGGCCGCCGCCGACAGATGCACCAGGATCAGCTCGACGCCGAGATCGCCTGCGCTGCGCTTGATCTGGGCAAAACTGTAGGCGGCGGAGGAGTCGACGCCGGTGACGAGCTTGAAGTCGAACAGCAGATAGCGGCACTCCGGGCGCTGCTGGAGCAATTGCTTGACGTGCTGGTAGAGCCGGTTGGCGGAGCCGAAGAACAGATAGCTCTGGAGGTTGAGCCCCTGGATCTTGCCGCCATGGGCCAGCAGCACCTCCTGGTCGTCGCGCGAGCGGTCGAGCGAGGAGCGATATTCGGAGCCGTCAAAACTGTACTTGATCGATTCGACCCTCGCCGCGCTGAAGGCGAAGGTCGCGCAGCCGATGATGACGCCGATCAGGATGCCCGGCACGAAACCCCAGGCCACGATGATGACGATAATGGCGACCAGCGACAGATATTCGAGCTTCGAGAGCCGCTTGCGCGACTCGATGATCCATTTGTGCAGCTGGTCGGCGCCGAGATAGAGCAGCAGGCCGCCGAGCACGAATTTCGGAATGAAGCCGAGCAGCTCTGGCGCAATCGCGAGCATTAGCAGCGACAGCGCCGAGGCGGTGAGGCCGGAGAGCCGGCCGCGGCCGCCGCTGGATAAATTGAGGATCGAGCGGCTGATCGAGCTGCAGCCGGTATAGCCGCCGAGCACGCCGCTAAGGATGTTGGCCGCGCCCGTGACGTTCAGCTCGCGCTCGAGATTGGCCTCGCGGTGCACGGCGACCTCGATGCCGGTGGTGTTGAACAGCGTGCTCGACGCGGTGACGAAGATGACTGCGACGAGATTGCCGAGCAGGTCCGGCACGGCAAACCAGGGATAGCGGGCGAGGTCGTCGGCGTGCCAGGGCAGCATGAATGCGGCCTGCGGCGGCGGCTGAAAGGTCCAGCCCATGCTACGTGCCTGGTCGAGCGAGACACCCGAGATCCAGAACGCCAGATGCGCCGTGAGCACGCCGCCGACCAGGATGATCGGCAGCCCGAACGGAGTCCGCGAGCGGTGCCAGGTCAGATACAGCACCAGCGCCATGGCGCAGGCGGCCCCGATTTCCAGCAGCGTGGTGCCGTTGGCGAAGCGCGGCAGCGTCGTGAGCTGCACCGGGTAACCGGTGATGACCCTGATCGCACCGAGGGCGATGAGAAGTCCGGTGGCGCCGAGAAAGCCGCCGACCACGGGATAGGGCACGTAGCGGATGGCGCGGCCCATCCGCGTCAGGCCCAGCCCGCACAGCACGATTCCCGTGAGCACCGTCGACAGGCCGAGCGTGATCAGGACCGGCGAGAGCAGCGGTGCCGACAGATTGGCCGCTTCGATATGCTCGACCAGCGAGGCCGCCAGAATTCCTGTTACGGCCGCGGTCGAGCTGTCGGGGGCGGCAATTGCGAAGGGCAGGGAGCTGCCGAGCCCGATCACGGCGGCAAGCACCGCGGAGCTGATGAAGGTCGCAGCGATGCCGTAGGACAGATAGGGCGAGAGCGGACCGGCGAAGATCAGCAGCGCATAGGACAGCCCGAACGTGAGGGTGAGGATGCTTGCAGCACCCCCGCCCAGCATATCATTCAGCGCACGCTTGACGGACGGACTGACCCCGGTGACCGGATCGAAGCCAATTGCAGGATCTGTCACGCCGTCACACTCGCTCATGAAAATACCCGCCCGGAGAGGTAGACGACTGCGAGCCTAGCGCAACAGAATTCTTGCAAGTATGAGATAGCCGACAGTTTTCGGGCATCCGGAGAGGATGCGGCCTACGGCGTGTGAATAGGCGATCATATGACGGCGGTGATGGAGCTAGGTTGACAGTGCTGGAGGGGCGCAGCAGCCCTTCCGCGTCGTTGCGAGCGTAGCGAAGCAATCCAGAGTCTCCTCGCGGCGGCAGTCTGGATTTGCTTCGTCGCAAGAGCTCCTCGCAATGACGGAGCTAAATCTTCAGCTCTCGTCCTGTCACCCGCCGATACGCTTCCAGATACCGCTTGCTGGTTGCATCCACCACGCTCGCGGGCAGCGGCGGTGGCGGGGCGTCGCCGTTCCAGCGGCCGGCGCGGCGCTCGACGTCGAGATAGTCGCGCAATGGCTGCTTGTCGAAGCTCGCTTGCGGCTGGCCGGGCTTGTAGGCGTCGACGGCCCAGAACCGCGAACTGTCCGGCGTCATGACTTCGTCGATCAGGATGATGCGGCCGTCCTTGTCGCGGCCGAACTCGAACTTGGTGTCGGCGATGATGATGCCCTGCTCGCGCGCCAGCTCTTCGCCGAGAGTGTAGATCGCGCGGGTCATGCTTTCGAGCGTGTAGGCGACCTCGTTGCCGACGACCTCACGCATTTTGGCGATGGTGATGTTCTCGTCATGGCCGGTCTCGGCCTTGGTTGCGGGGCTGAAGATCGAGGGCTCGAGCTTCTCGCTCTCGACCAGGCCGGCCTTCAGTTTTTCGCCCGCCAGCGTGCCGGAGCCGGCATATTCCTTCCAGGCCGAGCCGGAGAGATAGCCGCGGATCACGCATTCGATCGGGAACACGGTGGTGCGGCGGGACAGCATGGCGCGGCCGAGAATCTCGGCGCGATGGGCTTTAAGCGCCGGCACGGCTGCGATGATCTCGTCGGTGTCGGCGCTGATCATGTGATGCGGCACCACGCCTTCGAGCTTGTTGAACCAGAACGCGCTGATCTGGGTCAGCACCGCGCCCTTCATCGGGATGGTCTCGCCCATCACGACGTCGAAGGCGCTGATGCGGTCGGTGGTCAGCAGCAGCAGGCGGTCGTCGTCGACGGCGTAGATATCGCGCACCTTGCCACGCCCGATCTTGGTCAGGGGCAGGTCGCTGGAGAGCATCGTGGTCATCGCAAAGCTTTCGCAGACTTAGCTTTCAGGGCAGACTTGGCTTTTTGCAGACTTGGCTTTCAGGAAGCACATCCGGCCGCGCCCGACGGAAACCGGATTAGCCTATTCCGGCAGCGGAATGAACTCATGTTCCTGCGGAACCGCGGTGAAGCGGCCGGTTTTCCAGTCCTGCTTGGCCTGCTCGATCCGCTCCTTGCTGGAGGAGACGAAATTCCACCAGATGTGGCGCGGGCCCTCCAATGCATCGCCGCCGAGAAACATCATCCGCGTGGCCCTGAGCGCCTTCACGGTAATGCGGTCGCCGGGGCGGAAAATCAGCAGCCGTGGCCCTTCGTAGCGCTCGTTCGCGATCTCGACCTCGCCGTCAACCACGTAGATCGCGCGCTCCTCATGGTCGGGATCGAGCGGCACACTAGCACCCGCAACAGCCGTGACCTCGGTGTAGAACCAGGGCGAGACCATTTTCACCGGGGAGGCGATGCCGAAGGCGGATCCGGCGATCACCCGCGCGGTAAAATCGCGCTCGGAGATCATCGGCAGCTCGCCGGCCGCATAATGCTGAAACGTGGGATCGATCTCTTCGGAGCCGGCCGGCAGCGCGATCCAGCTTTGCAGGCCGAGCATCTGCTGACCCGAGGCGCGCTGCGCATCCGGCGTGCGCTCGGAATGCGCGATGCCGCGGCCTGCCGTCATCAAATTCATCGCACCCGGCGCGATCTCCTGCACATTGCCCTCGCTGTCGCGATGCATGATCGCGCCGTCGAACAGATAGGTGACGGTGGCAAGCCCGATATGCGGATGCGGCCGTACGTCCATGCCCTTGCCGGAGACGAACTGCACCGGGCCGAAATGATCGAAGAAGATGAACGGCCCGACCATCTGCCGCTTGCCATGCGGCAATGCGCGCCGCACCGCGAATCCATCGCCGAGATCGCGGGTGCGCGGCACGATGACGAGATCGAGCGCGTCGCAGGACATGGGATCGCCGAGCACGGGATCGTTGGAGGGTTGCCAGCTCATGGTGGACTCCTTTTGACTTTCTTGGACGCGATGGTAGCAGAATTTCGCATCGCCGTCGCGACAAAGGCTGTTCCACAAACTCGCTGTCATTCCCCGCGCCTCGGAGTACTGGTTCGCCCGCCTTCGCGGGCGATGACATCTGTAGATGAGGATGGTCCTTGAAAAAGCTGGCGCAACGAACGATGTTTGGCTGGTTTCAACCGCGCCCGATCGCATCGCCCGATGACACTTGCCGCAATCGATCTCGCCTTTCGCGCCGCCAGCGTTGCGTTGCTGCTGGTGCTAGCGGCGTCATTGCTCGCCGACTTCCGCAATGTGCTGGCCGCCCGCCTCGGCGCGGCCTTCGCGCTGGGCGCGGCCGCGCATGCTGTGAGCTATTCGTTGGATGTCACGTCGCGGATCCCGCTCTGGCATGCACCGTTGATCGCATTGTCGACCGGCACCATGGTGGTGTTCTGGCTGTTCACACGCTCCCTGTTCGACGACGAGTTTCGCCTCCGCTGGTGGCACGGATCGGTCTGGGCGCTGGTGACGGCCTTCAGCTTCGCGGGCTGCGTCTGGATTGCACCCAGTGGCCATGTGCGGTTCTCGGTGACGGTGGTCAATCTGATCGTGCTCGGATTCATTGCGCTTGCGATCGGGCAGACGATCGCCTCCTGGCCGGCCGACCTGGTCGAGCGCCGCCGCAGCGCTCGAGTCTTCATCGTCTGCGCAACCGCGCTCTATGGCGGGCTGAACGCGGTGCTCCAGATCGCCGTCGCCGGGCACCACGTCGGCGATGTCGCCGAAACCATCAATGCCGGGGTGCTCGCCTGCACCGTCGCGGCGATCGTCTATGCCATGATGCGGGTTGACGGGGCGGATCTGTTTCCGGCCGCGACGGAGCCCGCACCGCCGATTGTTTTCAGTCAGCCTGCGGCCGATGACGCCGCCGATCAAAAGCTCATCGACGCCCTGATGCGGCTGATGGCGGACGAGCGGGTCTATCGTCAGGAGAACATCACCATCGGCGCGCTGGCGGGCCGGTTGAAAATTCCGGAATACCGGCTGCGCCGGCTGATCAACCAGCGGCTCGGCTATCGCAACTTCAATGTGTTTCTGAACAATCACCGGATCGAGGAGGCCAAGGCCGCGCTCGCCGATCCCACCCAGGCTGAGGTTCCCGTCATCACCATCGCCATGGACGCCGGCTTCCAGTCGCTCGGTCCCTTCAATCGCGCCTTCAAGGCGGTCACGGGCGTGACGCCGACGGAGTATCGGCGGCTCAAGGTTGATGCGGTCTAGATTATTATCTCGTTGGAATCATATTAGAATTTCAAGTTCGGCTAGCGCCGGTCAGTTTCGACGAGGTCGTATTTCAAATCCGGCGAGCACGCTTCGCCCGCATCCGGCTCCTTCTCCGCCATTCGCCCCGAAGCCGGAGAAAGCCCGTGACCCGCTGCCGCAAGATCATCCTCGCTACCACCGCCACCGCCATCGCCTTTGCCGGCCTCGCCCTCGGCGCGGCGCGGGCCCGCGACGTGCCGAGGGTTGCCACCGGCTTCATCGCCGACACGCTCTGCTCGGAGACGTTCGTCTCCGGCCTCGATCCCATGCGCGACCTCGCCGAGACCACCGATGCGATGCCGGGTGCGGGTCTCCTGACCTGGGCGATGGATGTTCGGGTCGATCGCGCCCGCA
This sequence comes from Bradyrhizobium sp. S3.3.6, assembly GCF_040546905.1. Lineage (NCBI taxonomy): Bacteria > Pseudomonadati > Pseudomonadota > Alphaproteobacteria > Hyphomicrobiales > Nitrobacteraceae > Bradyrhizobium > Bradyrhizobium sp. S3.3.6. The sequence goes on from NZ_JBEPOT010000009.1 coordinate 138,523, forward strand.
AGGATGTCACCGTGACGTTGTTCGGCATCGGCCGCAGCCATGCGGTCTATCGCGAGGGGCTCGGCTGCACGCTCGAGCACGACCAGGGGCTCGTCGACGTCGCGGTGCCGCCTGACGACAAGCAGCCGGCGTTGCTCCCCGAGATCGCCGGTCCGGGACTGGTGCCGCCGCAAAGCCAGGGGCTATCCGCCGCGCTCGACCGCGCCTTCGCCGAGCCCGCGCAACCGCCTTATCGCCGCACCCGCGCGATCGTCGTCATGAAGGCCGGGCGCATCGTTGCCGAGCGCTATGCTGACGGTGTCGGGCCGGAGACGCAGCTGCTCGGCTTCTCCATGACGAAGTCGGTGATGTCGGCGCTGACAGGCATTCTCGTGCGCCAGGGCAAGTTGAAGCTCGACGGGCCCGCGCCGATCACCGCCTGGCAAAATCCGGACGATCCGCGGCATGTCATCACCGTCGATCAATTGCTGCGTCACACCGCAGGCATTGCGCTCGGAAGCTCGTTGGAGGCCTGGCTCGGCTCCGCGCTCGAGCCGGTTAATGCTATGAAATACGCCGAAGACGATATGGCCAGCTTTGCCGAGCGCGCGCCGCTCGCGACCGCGCCGGGCACAGTGTGGAATTATCATGACGGCAACACCATCATTCTCGCGCATCTGATCCGCAACGCCGCCGGCGGCAAGCCCGCGGATGCGCTTGCCTTCGCGCGCCGCGAATTGTTTGCCCCGCTCGGCATGAACAACGTCACGCTTCAGCTCGACGGTGCCGGCACGATCGAGGGCTCCGGTGAGATGCTGGCATCCGCGCGCGACTGGGCGCGCTTCGGCCAGCTCTATCTCAACGACGGCGTCGCTGGCGGCAAGCGCATCCTCCCCGAGGGCTGGGTGAACTATTCCGCGACTGCCACGCCAAACGCGTGGGTCGGCATCGGCGCCGGCTTCTGGACCAACCAGGGCGACAGCTTTGGCGCAAAGTTTCGAATCAAGCATGGCTGGCCGCGCGATGCCTTCTTCGCCAAGGGCACGATCGGGCAGTACACGATCGTGATCCCGTCAGAGCGGCTGGTGATCGTGCGCCTCGGCCGTTCGCCGAACGCGCCGCCAGAAGCCGATGGCGTGTTCGATCTGGTGCGGGACGTGGTGGCGACGACGCGCGAGAAAGGGAAGATGGCGGGCGCGAACTAGGCGGCTACTGCCGCCCCAGCTCCGTCGCCTTTGCCACGCGGTCGAACCGCTCCAGCGTCATGATCGCATCGGCGAATTTGTCGGCCCGCGCATTCAGCACGGGCCGCGCCAGCGTCAGGAATTTTTGCTGCATCGCCTGCGCATCCGGGAACGATGTCGGCTCTCCGGAAGGATCGGCGTAGAGGCGCTCGTGCACGCCGTCATCGGTGGTGATGCTGACGCGGGCGCCAAAGGGATGGGTGCGGCCGACCTCGAGCCGGTCGTCCTGCACCACGTCGAACTTGTCGGCGAGCGCGTCGATCGCGGCGTCGCCGAGACGGCTGTAATCGTCCCAGCCGAACGAGCCCTGGTCGAGCGCGAGCGCGCCGGTGAAGAACATCGAGAACTGGCCGCCGACGATCGAGGTGGGGTGCCGTTTGGTCGCGGCATCGCCGGTCAGGGTGATGCCGTTGCGGTGCAAGCCGATCTCGACGCGCTTGACCTGGTCGGGCGTCAGATTGTGCTCGCGCCGCATCGCGATCAGCGCGTCGATCGCCGCATGGGTGTAGCGGCAGCTCGGATACGGCTTGACGCCGATCTTCATGGTCTCGTAGGTCTTGCCGAGCCCGGCCACCGCCTTGTCGGGATGCGCATCGTCGGTGTAGCCGGCGAGCAGGCCGTGCTTGCCTTCGATCGATTCCGTCGCGCCGACGAAATCGTTGCGCGCCAGCGTCGCGGCGATCACGCCGTTCATCGCGGCGGCGCCGACCTGGTAGCGCTTGTTCCAGGCGCCATTCATCAGGAATTGCAGCGAGCCCGCTGCCTGGCTGCCGGCGACACCGAAGGCGGCGATGATCTGCGTCTCGGTGAGCCCGAACAGTTTTGCCGCCGCCGCGGCCGCGCCGTAGGTGCCGGCGGTCGCGGTCGGATGGAAGCCGCGCGCATAATGCGAGGTCGGGTCGAGCGCATTGCCGAGCCGGCAGCAGACCTCATAGCCCGCCACGATCGCCGTCAGCACGTCGCGGCCCGACGCGCCGACCATCTCGCCGACGGCGAAGGCGGCCGGAACCACCGGCGCGCTCGGATGCAGCGAGGAATCCGCATGCGTGTCGTCGAAATCGAGGGAATGGCCGAGCGCCCCGTTGAGCAGGGCCGCCACCGCCGGTGTCCAGGTCTTGCTGTCGCCGAACACGGTGGAAGAGCCCTTGGTGTCGAGCGCGAGCGCTTCCAGCATCTTCAAGATCGATGGGGTCGATTCCGCCTCGCTCCGCGCCCGGATGGCGCTGCCGAGGAAATCCAGCGTCAGCACCTTGGCGCGATCCAGCACCTCCGCCGGAATATCCGCGAATTTCAGGTCGGCGACGTAGGCGGCGAGCGTTGCGGTTTCGTGAGCCATCGTGTTTCCTCGTTTTGGCCGGCAAATTAGGCGGGCTGATTTTGCCTTTCAAGCGGCCTTGGAGCCGCGGGCATCAGCTATGCTTCTGGCTGGTCAACGAGGATCGGGACATTCGACGATGGCAGGCGCAAAGGAGCTGTTCGACCGCATCCGGTCGCGGCGGACGCAATTGGGGCTGGCGCTCCGGGTCACGGTGGCGGCGACCGCCGCCTATGCGATCGCGACCGCGCTGCATCTGTTGCTGCCGCTCTGGGCGGTGCTGACCTCGCTGATCGTGACCCAGATGAGCGTCGGCCGTTCGCTGAAGGCGACGCGCGACTACATGCTCGGCACCATCGGCGGCGCCATCTATGGCGGCGCCATCGCGATCACGATCCCCTATTCCAGCGAAGCCGGCCTGCTGGGGCTGCTGGTGCTGGCGGTCGCGCCGCTGGCCTTCATCGCGTCGATCTATCCGACCCTGAGCACCGCCACCGTGACCGCGGTGATCGTGCTGCTGGTCCCGACCATGCATCATGCCGATCCGCTGGCGTCGGCGATCGACCGCGTCAGCGAGGTTTCGGTCGGCGCCATCACCGGGCTGCTGGTCTCGTTCCTGCTGCTGCCGTCGCGCGCGGTGCGGCAGATCCGCGCCAGTGCAGCAAAGCTGCTCGAGTTGATCGCGGAGGCTTTCGCGGAGCTGCTCGCCGGCCTCACCCGCGGCCGCGACAACGACGCGCTGCACCGGATCCAGGACGGCATCGGCACCGCCATGGTCGGCATGAATGCGATCGGTGCGGAGGCTGAGCGCGAGCGTTCGGCGCGGCTGTCGAGCGGTCCCGACACCGGCCCGCTGCTGCGCACGATTCTGCGGCTGCGCCACGACGTGGTGATGATCGGCCGCGCCACCGTGGTGCCGCTGCCGGTCGAGGTGCAGGTCAGGCTCGCCGGACCGCTGGCGGAAGTCAGCGCGGCGTTCCTGCGCTTCCTCAAATCCGCGGCCGAAGCCTTGCGCGAGGGCGCCGGCGCGCCGCCGATCCATCCCGTGCACATCGCACTTCAGCACTATTCGGAAGCCGTCGCGGCCGTGCGCCAGGACGGGTTGATCCGCGGCCACGCGAGCGACACCGCGGAGCGCTTCTTCGCGCTCGGCTTCTCGCTGGAGCAGATGCACCAGAATCTCTGCGATCTCGACCGCGTCGTCGGCGAATGGTCGGAGGCCGCGGATGACAAGCCCGGGCGCGTAGCGGAATAGGGCGTGAACCCGCAAACGTCGGCTTTTGACGGCAACGCGTAATGAAGGAAGGAGAGAGCATGTTAGGGAACGCGAAGGTGGCAACCCGGCTGCCGGCCAAGGACCTGAACCGCGCGCGGGCGTTCTACTCCGAGAAGCTCGGGCTTGAGCCGGTTGAAGAACGTGCGGGCGGGCTTCGCTATGTCTGCGCGGGGAGCGAGTTTGCGCTGTTCGTCTCGGCCGGAACACAATCCGGCACGCACACGCAGATGGGATGGGAAGTCGAGGATATCGAGGCAACGGTGCGCGAGCTTCGCGCGCGGGGAGTCGAGTTCGAGGAGTACGACCTGCCCGGCTTGAAGACCGTCAATGGAATTGCAGAGATTGCCGGGAATTATCCCAGCAAGGGGGTTGGGGAGCGGGGCGTCTGGTTCCGCGATAGCGAAGGTAACTTGCTGGGGATCGGGCAGCCGGTGCGAACTTGACAAGCGGCTGTGTCGAGACAGCTGAAGGGACCGCCAAGGAGCAGAACAGCTCGACCGACGGCGTCATCGCTCCGGCTCCAAAATCCTCCCTTGCCGGCATCGACATTCGGGGCGACTTCGCGAACGGGTCTGATCATCCCGCGAGCTTGCGCGTCAGCATGCGGAATCGCAAGATCAAGAGGCCGGCATAGACGAACGATCCGATCGACAGTCCGATCCAGACGCCGACCGCACCGAGGCCGGCGTGGAAGGCCAGCGCCCAGGCAATCGGGAAGCCGACGCACCAATAGCCGATCGCCGCGAACACCAATGTCATCCTTGTGTCGTTGATGCCGCGCAGCGCACCGCCCATGATGGTCTGCAGCGCATCGGCGATGAAGAAGGTTGCGCCGACCAGCAAAAGTGTTGCGGTCAGCTCGACAGTCGGCGCGCTGGCCTCGCTGCTGCCGAGGAACAGCCGCCCCAGCTCATAGCGGCCGAGGATGATGGCAACGGTCAGGCCTGCGACGAACGTGATCCCGAGCACGGCTGCGACGAGGCCCGCGCGTCGGACGCCGGCCGGCTCGTTACGGCCATAGGCATGACCGACCCGCACCGTCGCGGCCATGCCGATGCCGAGCGGGACCATGAACAGCACGGCCGTGACCTGGAGCGCGATCTGGTGCGCGGCCAGCGCAGTGGTCGAGATCAGCCCCATCAAGAGCGCGGCCGAAGAGAACAGGCCGTATTCCAGCAGGAGGGATAACGAGATCGGCGCGCCGATCGCGACGAGCTGACGCATCAAGGGCCAGTCGATCCGCCACAGATGGGCCAGCGGATGATAGTCGGCGAACGGCTTGCGCCACGCCGCGATGGCGAGCGCCGCAATGAAGGTGCCGAGATTGACGAGCGTCGTCGCCAGTCCCGCCCCGAACAGGCCGAGCTCGGGCAGGCCGAACAGGCCATGGATCAGGCAGTAGACCAGCGCGAAATTCGCGGGGATCGCCGCGAGCGTGATCCACAGCGGCGCTTGCGGCCGGTTCACCGCGCTCATCATGCTGCGCAGCGCGATGAAGCCGAGTGCCGGCGCGATGCCCCAGGCAAGGCCATTCAGATAGCGCTGGGCGAGGTTCGCCGAATGCGGCGCCTGTCCGAGCGCAATCAGGATGCGCTCGCCATAGAGCGGCGAGGCCATCATCGGCAGCGAGATCAGCAGCGCGACCCAGAGGCCGACGCGCAAGGACAGGCGGATGCGCCTGACGTCGCCGGCGCCGAACGCCTGCGCGGCCAGCGGCGACACCGCGGCCATCAATCCCAGCCCGAAGGTGAAGCTGACGAAATAGACGGTGTGCGCAAGTGCCGCAGCGGCGACTGCATCCTCACCGAGCCTCCCGATCAGCGCGAGATCGCTGGTGATCATCGCGATCTGCCCGAGCTGCGTCAGCATCATCGGCACGGCCAGCCGCAACGTCTCGACGAACTCCTGCGCGAGATGGCTTTGCGCGCCGGCTTGCGGCGGCTGTTGTGGTTGGACGGTGTCGAGCATGGCGGCTCAATAGCACGGCCGCACGTCGAAAACATGGCCCCGAGAGCAACACGGTGAGAGGCTCGATCCGCTAGCTCGGTATCGTAGGGTGGGCAAAGGCGCACCAGCGCCGTGCCCACCATCCATCACAGATTTTCGAGAGAGATCGTGGGCACGCTTCGCTTTGCCCACCCTACGATACTGTCGTCGGGGAGGGTGCTCCCGCAAGGGCAGGAAAGAGCCTCACCCCATCCGCTCGGGCACGCGCCGGATCTTCGCGCCCAGCGCGTTCAGCCGTTCGTCGATGCGCTCATAGCCGCGCTCGATCTGGTCGGCGTTGTTGATGGTGGAGGTGCCCTCGGCACAGACGGCGGCGAGCAGCATCGCCATGCCGGCGCGGATGTCGGGCGAGCTCAGCGTCGCGCCGTGCAGCCGGCTCGGCCCCGCAATGATGGCGCGATGCGGATCGCATAGCACGATACGCGCGCCCATCCCGATCAGCTTGTCGACGAAGAACATCCGCGACTCGAACATCTTCTCGAACATCAGGATCACGCCTTCGCACTGCGTGGCGGTGACGATCGCGATCGACATCAGATCGGCCGGGAAGGCCGGCCAGGGCTGGTCCTCCAGCTTCGGCACGTGGCCGCCGAAATCGTCCTGGATCTTCAGCGTCTGGTTCGACGGCACGATGAGGTCGTCGCCCTCGATGCGGCAGACGATGCCGAGCCGCTCGAAACCCATGCGGATCGAGCGCAGATGCTCGACGCCGGCACGGACAATTCGCAGGGGCGAGCGCGTCACGGCGGCGAGACCGATCAGCGAGCCGACCTCGATATGGTCGGGCTGGATCCTGTAGGTCGCTTCCCCCAGCGTCGCCGGGCCATGAACGATCATGGTGTTGGTGCCGATGCCCTCGATCTTCGCTCCCAGCGCGACCAGGAAGTTGGCGAGGTCCTGCACATGCGGCTCGGAGGCGGCGTTGCGCAAATGGGTGACGCCGTCAGCCGCGACTGCGGCAACCAGCGCATTCTCGGTCGCGGTGACGCTCGGCTCGTCCAGGAACACGTCGGCGCCGGTGAGCTTTGGCGCGCGGAATTCCAGCCGGTCGGTCGCGGTGACCTTGGCGCCGAGTTGCTCCAACGCGAGCATATGGGTGTCGAGCCGGCGCCGGCCGATGATGTCGCCGCCGGGCGGCGGCAGCATCACCTCGCCACAGCGGGCGAGCAGGGGGCCTGCGAGCAGGATCGAGGCGCGGATGCGGACGCAGAGCTCGGGATCGAGATCGGCGGCGCGGATGCTCTTGGCGTGGATGTGAAGCGTGTTGCGGGCGGTCCATTCTGCGGCCGCGCCGACCGAGCGGACCAGCTCGACCAGGGTCTCGGTGTCGCGGATCCGCGGCACGTTCTCCAGCGTCACCGGATGCTCGGTGAGCAGTGCGGCCGCGATGATCGGCAGCGCCGAATTCTTGTTGCCGGCCGGCTCGATCGAGCCCGAGAGCCGGTGACCGCCCTCGACGATATATTGGATGGGCGCCACTTGGGTTCTCGCTTCCTGTTTCAGTTGGGCTGGGCCGCTATCATGGCGGAAACTATAGGGAATTGCCGCCAATATCAATTTTGTGCCCCGCCGTCTGCGGCTCATTTGTTGCGGAAATCGACCGGATGTTGCGCCCAGCAGGAGAACGGATTGGATCCGATGGCGCCCCGAGAGGGCAAAATAGAACGATGAGCCTCGCCCGGCATAGTTGACCGCGATCGGGTCAGGGGCCGGTCACGAGCTGAATCTTATGGCACCATCAACATTTATGAACCCCTCAACCTAAGCTTGCGTCACCTATACGCTTTGTAAGACAGGCATCGGGCAAGCTACGGAGAAGTTCGTACAGCAGGGGCTCCTCTAATGCGTTTCATGCGAAATGAGAGTGGTGCATCGGCGGTCGAATTCGCAATGCTGCTTCCGGTGTTCCTGACGATCATCTTCGGTATCGTGGTATTCGGATCCTATCTCACGATGGTCCACGGTGTTCAGCAACTCGCAGCCGAGGCGGCACGAACATCGATCGCCGGCTTGAATGACAGCGAGCGCAACAGCCTCGCCACTTCCTACGTCACGACGAACCTTGGAAGTTATCCTCTGCTGGACGCAACAAAGGTCAGCGTGACTGCAGCGCCATCGGGCGCGGACGCAAATATCTACATCGTAACGGTGCAGTACGACGCGTCTTCCGACTTCATATTTGCGCTTCCATTCACGCCACGCCTGCCATTTCCGATCACCCGGTCGGCAGTGATCCCATACGGAGGCTTTTGAGATGCGGCACAAATCGCTCATTGATCGCTTTCGTGCCGACATTTCGGGCAACTTCACGATCATGGGCGCGGGTTTGATGACGCTGGTCATCGGCTGCACCGCCCTTGCCGTCGACGTCGGCGCGATCTTCGCCGACAGGCGAAAGGCGCAGAGCGCGGCCGATCTTGCCGCGGTCGTCGCGGCGAGCAATCTCACCAATGCCTATAATGCGGCGGCCGCAACCGTCGTGAAGAACAATTTTCCTGCCAATTCGCTTGTCGCGGTGAACCTCGGCACCTACACGCCGAATTCGGCGGTGACGCCACAGGCCCGCTTTGTAACGCCAGCGACCGGCGCGGCGAACGCTGCGCGGGTCACCCTGAAAACTCAGACGCCGCTTTATTTCGCGCGCTACTTTACCGGCAGCAGCAACTTCACGATCAATACGACGGCGACGGCGTCCAGCACCGCTCTCGCGTCATTCGCAATCGGCTCGCGGCTGGCGTCGATCAATGGCGGCCTCTTGAACGCCATTCTTGGCGGCATGCTCGGCACCAGCCTCTCGCTATCTGCGATGGATTATCAGTCGCTGATCAATGCCAAGATCGATGCCTTCGATTTCCTGACGGCCCTTGCGACACGCGTGAACCTGACGGGGGTGACCTACGACAGCCTTTTGACGGGCAACGTCAAGATGTCCGATGCCATCGCAGCGGCGCTTGCTGCGCAACAGGCCGCCAACGGCGCAAGCTCGGCGACAATTGCCCTGTCGACTATTTCGCAAGCGGTATCGAGCCTCTCGAACAAGCTCAGCCTCGCCTCACTGATTGACCTGGGGCCATATAACGGCCTCACGGTGGGCCAGAAACCCAAAGTCGGCGTCAGCCTCTCGGTCTACAGCCTCGTCTCGGCGATTGCCGAAGTGGCCAACGGTACTCATCAAATCGCAACGTCAGTCAATCTAGGGCTTCCCGGCGTCTTGAACGCAAGCCTGGTTGTGACGATCGGGGAGAGACCGGTCGGATCGGGATGGGTCACGCTTGGGACACAGGGCGCGAGCGTGCATACTGCTCAAACCAGAATCCTGCTCACGGTCCAGGTCGGAGGAAGTGGTCTCGTCCCCGCTCTCAATCTTCCGATTTACATCGAGATCGCCCAGGGAACGGCAACGCTCGATGCCATCTCCTGCAGCCATCCGGACGTCAGCAATTCGACGGTCAATCTCGGCGTGACGCCCGGCATTGTCGATGCCTGGATCGGCAATGTTTCCATGGCTGACATGACGAACTTCACCAGCAAGCCCAATCCTCCGCCAGCCGTGCTGGTTGGCGTAGGCGGGCTGAACGTATCCGGCCGTGCGCACGCGGCGATGGGGAATACGTCGGCGACGCCGGTGACCTTCACTTATGTCGACATCCAGTCTCAGCTGGCGAAGACGGTCTCGACCCAGAACTTTGCGTCGTCCTTGACGTCGAGCCTGTTGGGCGACCTGTCGCTCAGCATCAACGGCGCAGGCCTTCCGATCCCGGGTTTGACGTCGACGGTGGCCGGGATCCTGTCGGGGGCGACTACGTCGATCGATCAGCTCATCGCCTCGACCCTGTCAACGCTTGGTGTGCGAGTCGGCCAGGCCGACGTCTGGGTCACGGGCGTCCGCTGTGACGGCGCAGTGCTCGTCAATTAGACGTGAGCCGCTGGACTGTGCGTAACCTGCTGAACCGGATCAGGCGCATAGGTGCGCCGGATTCTAGCGGAAGCTCAATCGAATCTCTCAATGTCGTCTCCGGTGACGTTGCGACCGCGATGACAGCGATCCGATCTGCCATCGGACACGTCAGTGAGTATGTCGCGAATACCACCGCGGTGGTCGAGGAACAGAGCGCGGCCACCAACGACATTGCCTCGAGCATGCAGCGCGCTGCGGCGGAACTGGCGTGAGGGTTCGCAATCCGGCGGCAACTTGTGTGAGTGAACCAGGTAAGATCAGCCGACGGGAGTTCGAGCAAAGCCAAGCGTCTGCGCTGCACGGGAGACACTGTTTGAACGGGGGTACGACAGGGTAGCAGTCTCGAATTGGATCGGCGGGAACTTGCCAAGCTCAAGATTGAAACTTAGGATAGAGCGCGCAAGGAAGCTTGCGATGTTTCTAAACCGACGTTTGCAACGTATTCAACCATTGGGCAGATCGCGTTTGGCTCGGTTGCGCTCCTGACGCGCGAGCTCATAAAGCTCAAAGCGGTTACCGACGGCTGCTTTGATATGCATTTTGCGCGTCGGCGCATGTGTCGCAGCATGGGATAATGACGGATTGGACGAGCTATGCGCTGTCGTGTCCGACGCCGGCGCTTTGTCCGCGAAAAAGATTTTCCCTTGATCGTAATCAACCAGGACCGCTGTTTAGTCGATCAGTCCCTTGGCGATGATCAAGCGCACGCTGGTGGGGAGAATGTCAAGCAAGAACGGTACCATTATCCCGATTGAGATTATGCGCACGGTTGTCGCAATCACAGAGCTTGGCAGCCTGAGCAAGGCTGGCGAGCGTCTTGGGCTCTCGCAACCGGCTGTCAGCTCTCAGGTAAAGCGTTTGCAGAATCTGATCGGAGGTGCAGTTTTCCAGAAGAGCTCGAGTGGCGCAACGCCGACGGAGCTGGGCAAGCTAGTCTTGATTCAAGCTCGTAAGATTCTGGATGCCAACGACCAGGTGCTGCAACTCGGGGGCAAGGAAGGTGGGCCGACTGCGCTGCGGCTCGGCCTTAGCACCGCGTTCGTTGAACGCTTCATGCACGACAGGCCTCCGGATGCGCTATCCAATATATTCGTCCATGCTGATCATTCGAGCGCGATCAGGAAAGGCCTTTTGGAAGGTTACATTGACATCGCCTGCGTTTTTGCGCCGGACTCGGACCACGAATTCAGGGACACGATTGTCCACCAGTTCAGCGTGCCGCTGGTCTGGATTCGTGCAAATGGCTTTGTCATCAGACCGGGCGACCCAATCCCGTTGGTGACCCTCCCTGAAGACGACTACATGATCCGTCCGCTCGTAAAGGCAGGGCTCTCGTATCGGATTGTATTTTATAGTCCGGATTATCAGGCGCGCATGACGGCAGTGAGAGCCGGGATAGGGCTGGGAGCCGTTCCTTTATCGATCGCGCCTGGCGATCTGGTAGAGGCGAAAGAGTATTATTTGCCGCCATTACCGGCCCTCAACGCCTATGTTTGCTCGCGAGCGGGACTTGAGCGGAACGATGCCACGGAGCTCCTGCGCAGTCTTTCAACGACGTTTGCGAACCCGCCGATATCGGTACCCCTCGGGCTGAAATAGGGTGCTGATGGGCCGTTCAACTCCGGCACGGCAGCCGAGACTGTCCAGCATGTCGCCGCAAAACGTGATCTCATCCCGAAGAGCCAAGGCCGGCGTCTCGAAGATCGGGCGCACGGACACTGTGGACCATGTTCTGTTGCAGTCGTGAGCGGCAGGCTTCCCAAGCGCGCAACCGGTCCTAGATATCGATCGTCGCGCTCAGCGAATGTTCCTGGATGAAATCGCGGCGCGGTTCGACCACGTCGCCCATCAGCTTGGTGAAGATGTCGTCGGCCTCGTCGACCTCCTTGACCTTCACCTGCAGCAGCGAGCGCGCATTGATATCCAGCGTTGTTTCCCAGAGCTGCTCCGGGTTCATCTCGCCCAGCCCTTTGTAGCGCTGCAGCGTGACGCCCTTGCGGCCGGCGTCGGTGACCGCCTCGAACAGGTCGACCGGGCCGTAGACCATGTGCTCGACGTCCTTGCGCCGCAGCTTGCCGGGGCGGGCATAAACGTCCTGAAGCTTCACGGTGTATTCGTCGAGCTTGCGGGCTTCGACCGAGCCCAGGAAGGCGTCGTCGATGACGGCGGCTTCCCTGACGCCGCGCACCGTGCGCTCGAACTGGAAACCCTGACCTTCGACGTACTGGCCGAGCCAGCCGCGCTCGACCTCCTCGGACTGATTGTCCAGGCGGCCGGCGATGTATTGCGCGGCTGCGGCAGCCTTCTCGGGATCGCCGTAGATCGCCTTGTTCAGCACGCCGGTAATCGCGGCCTGCTCGATCACCTTGCGATTGTAGCGGCTGTGCAAATTGCGGAGGACGCTGCGGACAGTCCGGGCATCGTCGACCAGCGAACGCAGGTCGCGGCCGGTGCGGTCGCCGCCGACGCCGGGAATGAACACGCAGTCGTCGAGGCCGGTGTCGATCAGATAATCTTCGAGCGCCCGCTCGTCCTTCAGATATTGCTCGGATTTGCCGCGGCTAACCTTATAGAGCGGCGGCTGGGCGATATAGAGGTAACCGCCGTCGATGATGTCGCGCATCTGCCGGTAGAAGAAGGTCAGCAGCAGGGTGCGGATGTGGGCGCCGTCGACGTCGGCGTCCGTCATCACGATGATCTTGTGATAGCGCAGCTTCTCGATCGAGAACTCGTCGCTGATGCCGGTGCCGAGCGCGGTGATCAGCGTGCCGATCTGCTCGCTGTGCAGCATCTTGTCGGGACGCACGCGTTCCACGTTGAGGATCTTGCCGCGCAGCGGCAGCACCGCCTGGAATTCGCGGTTGCGGCCCTGCTTGGCGCTGCCGCCTGCCGAGTCGCCCTCGACGATGAAGAGCTCGGATTTCGCCGGATCCTTTTCCTGGCAGTCGGCGAGCTTGCCGGGCAGCGAGGAGACCGAGAGCGGGCTCTTGCGGGTCAGCTCGCGCGCTTTTCGCGCGGCTTCGCGGGCGGCGGCGGCCTGGATCACCTTGCCGACGATCATCTTGGCTTCAGACGGATGCTCCTCGAACCAGGCCTGGAGCGCCTCGTTGAGCACGTTCTCGACCACGGGACGCACTTCCGAGGACACCAGCTTATCCTTGGTCTGCGACGAAAACTTCGGGTCCGGCACCTTCACCGACAGCACGGCGGTGAGGCCTTCACGGCAATCGTCGCCGGTCAGCGCGATCTTTTCCTTCTTCGCATTGGCCTCAGCATAGCCGTTGACCTGGCGCGTCAGTGCGCCGCGGAAGCCGGCGAGATGGGTGCCGCCGTCACGCTGCGGGATGTTGTTGGTGAAGCACAGCACGTTCTCATGGTAGCTGTCGTTCCACCACAATGCGGCCTCGACGCCGATGCCGTTGGCCTCCGCGCGCACCATGATCGGTGCCGGCACGATCGCCTTCTTGTTGCGGTCGAGATATTTGACGAATTCCTCGACGCCGCCGGAATAGTGCATCTCCTCACGCTTCTCGACCGCGTGACGCATGTCGGAAAGTGCGATGTTGACGCCGGAATTGAGGAAGGCGAGCTCGCGCAACCGGTGCTCGAGCGTGGCGAAATCATACTCGATGTTTTTGAAGGTGTTGGGGGAGGCCTGGAACGTCACCTCGGTGCCGCGCTTGCCGGGCGCATCGCCGACGACGGCCAGCGGTGCCACCGCGTCGCCATGGGCGAACTCGATGTAGTGCTCCTTGTTGTCGCGCCAGATGCGCAAGCCGAGCTTGCTCGACAGCGCGTTGACGACGGAGACGCCGACGCCATGCAGGCCGCCGGAGACCTTGTAGGAGTTCTGGTCGAATTTTCCGCCGGCGTGCAGCTGGGTCATGATGACCTCGGCCGCGGAGATGCCTTCGCCCTTGTGGATGTCTACGGGAATGCCGCGGCCGTCGTCGCGCACGGTGACGGAATTGTCGGCATTGAGCACGACGTCGACGCGCGAGGCGTGGCCCGCCAACGCTTCGTCGATCGCGTTGTCGACGACCTCGTACACCATGTGGTGCAGGCCCGAGCCGTCATCGGTGTCGCCGATATACATGCCGGGGCGCTTGCGGACGGCGTCGAGCCCCTTGAGCACGCGGATCGATTCCGCCCCGTAATCGCTTGGATTTGAGAGCTCGTTTTCGGCAGGCGTCTGCCGAGCAGGTTCTGTCATGAGAGGCCTTCGAGATGTCGCCCGAATCAGCCGCGCAAAAGGCGCTGATTTGCAGGCTATTTGTGCCATGAAAGACCAATTGCGCCTAGCGCAAAGTATCCTGTGGCAACCCTTTGATGAGATAGGATTTTTGGGCCGGTTTTCAAGGCGCGCGAAGGCCGATTTGGGGGCTCGCGAAAAGCCCGATTCGAGGGGTGTTTTCGGAGCCCGAAAGACGTGGATTTTGCGGGGGGAGCGAGAGCTGGTTCCGAGGCGCTCCCGATCATGATCATGCTGGGATCAATACAGCAGGAGCGGTGACCATGCCTCGCCGTCACGCCCGATCGTGAGCTCCCAGGTATCGCCAGCGGCAAGGTCAAGGACGTGCGTGGTGGCGGGATGGCCGGGCGCGCCCAGTTCGTAGGAGTATTTGCCGGGTGGCAGATCCAGCGACACCGCACGGGTGCCGGCGGCGCGCTTGACGGTCTGGTCGTTGATCGTGAGTTCGGCGTCCGTCCCGCTGATATTGGAGAACACCAGCTTCGCCTGGCCGGGCTCGGGCATGACGTTCGCGCTGGTCGCGACAGATGCGTTTTTCTGCACGAGATTGACCATGGTGCTGCTGTCCTTGCGGTCGAGCGCCAGCATGCCGGGCCCGACCGGGGAGACGAAGGCGAGCTGGACGTGATCGGCGGAGACCACCGCGCCATCGCGCTGTTCCTGCCAGCCGAGCTTTCCGAGCTCGCTGCGGTAGAAGGCGAGCACGTTGCCGAGCTCCGCGGGCACGGTCGCCTCTAACTTGGTGCGGAGCGGCGTTGCAACGCCCTGCACGACGGTGGTGTGGATTCCCCGGTAGCCGTAACGGGTCGGTGCGGGCAGCCTGGCCTCGGGATCCGGCGTGAGCCCGGGCGAGAACAGCACTGAGACATGCGGCATCCAGGCGCTGGCGGTGGCCGCGAGCAGGCAGCTTGCGAGGAAGGCGAGGCCGCACGCAAACGCCCGCCATCGTGCCGGAGCTTTCACCCCGAGCCTTACCGTCCGCATGGTCACCCTCAAGGACATCGCGCGCTGTGAGATCGCCGCGATTGCAACGGCTGCGACACCGTCGGTGCGGCCTCAGGGAGCTAGTCGCGACGGGAAATGTTCGGGTTCAACGACGCAGCTATCGCCGCGCGGAAACGTGTCCGCTCTCGACGTCAAAGACTTCGCTGCCGGCGCCGATTCCGGCAAAGGCGGCCGGGTCGGCGCCGGTCAGCCACACCTGCGCACCGAGCTTGCGCAGCTCGTCGAACAGCGCGGCGCGGCGGTTCGGATCGAGATGGGCGACGACCTCGTCGAGCAGGAGCAGCGGCACAATGCCGGTCATCTCGGCGACCAGCGTTGCATGCGCCAGCACGAGGCCGATCAGGAGCGCCTTCTGCTCGCCGGTCGAGGCGTCGCGCGCCGGCATGCTCTTCGGCGCGTAGATGACCTGGAGGTCGGTGAGGTGCGGCCCGTCGGTGGTGCGGCCGGCAATCGCATCGCGCGGGCGGTTGTCGCGCAGGATCTGGCGGTAGCGGTCCTCGACCGAGGTCGCGGTCTCGGTCAGCAGCGCGTTCTCCATCCAGCCGTCGAGCGCGATCTGCGCCGACGGAAACGCGGATTGCTGTGCGCGCGCGTTCAGCATGCCGGTCAGCCGCGCCGCGGTCTGGCCGCGCGTTGCGGCGACCGCGACCGCAAGCTCGGCGGTCTCCCGCTCGATCGCGTCACACCAATGGTCGTCATAATTGCGCGTCTCGAGCAGGCGGTTGCGCGAGCGCAGCGAACGTTCGAGCGCGTTGATGCGGCTGGAATGCTCGCTGTCGATCGCGAGCACCAGGCGGTCGAAGAAGCGCCGCCGCTCGGAAGCAGCGCCCATGAACAGCCCGTCCATCGCCGGCGTCAGCCACACCATCCGGATATGGTCGCCGAACGCGGCCGCCGAATTCACCGGCTCGCGGTCGATGCGGCAGCGCCGGCTGACCGCGGTGTCGGGTCGCGGTGCGTCAATGCCGGTGCCGAGCGTGGCCAGCCCCAGCGCGCCCTCGGCTTGCACGGACACCGCCCAGGAGCCGTCGCCCTGGTTGTCGGCGACGTCCTCCAGCGTGGCGCGCCTCAAGCCGCGTCCGGGCGACAGGAACGAGATCGCCTCGATGCAATTGGTCTTGCCCGCCCCGTTCGGCCCGACCAGCGCCACCATGTCAGCCGCCGTCTCGAGCCCCGCCGCCCGATAATTGCGAAAATGCGTCAGTGTCAGGCGATGAATGCGGGAGGGGGTCATGCGGTCTTTGTCATTGGCGCGCGTCAGCGGCGCCGCCCTTCGGACGGCTGTGCCCGGCCATGACGGATGTAGTCAATGCGTGAAGAGGCTGGTAGCCCCTCACACCCGCATCGGCATCAGCACATACAGCGCGCTCTTGTCGTCCTTGTCCTGCACCAGGGTCGGCGAGCCCGGGTCGGCGAGCTTGAGCGTGGCGACGTCGCCTTCGATCTGGGCTGCGATGTCGAGCAAATAGCGGGAGTTGAAGCCGATATCGAGCGCGTCGGAGGCGTACTCGACCTCGAGCTCTTCGGTGGCGCTGCCGGAATCCGGATTGGTCACCGAGAGCACCAGCTTGCCCGGCGACAGCGACAGCTTCACCGCGCGGCCGCGCTCGCTCGAGATGGTCGAGACGCGGTCGACCGCGTTCTCGAAATCCTTCTTGTCGACGACGAGCTCCTTGTCGTTGCCTTGCGGGATGACGCGGCCGTAATCGGGGAAGGTGCCGTCGATCAGCTTCGAGGTCAGCACCACGTTACCGATGGTGAAGCGGATCTTGGCGGGCGACAGCTCGATCGTGACCTCGGCCTCGTTGTCCTCGATCAGGCGCTGCACCTCGCCGACGGTCTTGCGCGGCACGATCACGCCGGGCATGCCCTCGGCGCCCTTGGGCTGGATCAGGTCAAGCTGGGCGAGGCGGTGGCCGTCGGTGGCAACGCCGCGCAGGGTCGCGGCGTTCGCGGAGCTTGCGGCGTGCAGATAGATGCCGTTGAGGTAATAGCGCGTCTCTTCCGTCGAGATCGCGAACTGGGTGCGGTCGATCAGCCGCTTGACGTCCTTGGCGGCGAGCGAGAACGAATGCGACAGCTCGCCGGTGGCGAGATCCGGGAAGTCGTTCTCCGGCAGGGTCTGCAGCGTGAAGCGCGAGCGGCCGGCGCGGATCGCCAGCACCGCGCGGTCGCCGTCGGCTTCCAGCACGATCTGCGAGCCATCCGGCAGCTTGCGCACGATGTCGTAGAACATGTGCGCCGGCACGGTGGTCGAGCCGGCCGTGGCGGTTTCCGCAGGCAGCGTCTCCGTGACCTCGAGGTCGAGGTCGGTTGCCTTCAGCGACAATTTCGCGTTCTCGGCGCGCACCAGCACGTTGCCCAGGATCGGAATCGTGTTGCGGCGCTCGACCACGCGATGGACATGGCCCAGCGACTTCAGAAGTTGCGCGCGTTCGACCGTAACCTTCATTGCACTACTCGCCCGATCCCCAAAAGAAGGAAAAAGCCGGGCGGAGGAAAGCGCGCCGCGGCACCGAAGACCCCGGAAAGCCGGATCATCCAGCCGATATGACCAAAGCCATCAGGGTCGCGCAAGGTGGCGCGGATGGCCCCGGGATTCAAGGGATCGGGGGGCAGTTCCCCACGATTTACAGGCAAAAACGCGACCGCCGCCCAGGCATGGCCGGGGCGGCGGGAGGTGGAGAGAGGGGTACCTAGGCGTTTATTCCTGAAGCTGGCGCTTGAGCGACTCGACCTCCTCGGACAGCGCATTGTCCTTGGAAACCAGTGCCTCGATCTTGCGCACGGCGTGCAGCACCGTGGTTTGGTCGCGTCCGCCGAAGCGGCGGCCGATCTCGGGGAGCGAGCGCAGGGTCAGCGTCTTGGCGAGGTACATCGCCACCTGGCGCGGACGCACCACATTGGCGGTCCGGCGCGAGGACAAGAGGTCGGAGCGGCTGACATTATACTGCCGCGCCACCACGCGCTGGATGTCCTCGATCTTGATCCGCTTCGGCTCCTGCGGCCGGATCAGGTCGCGCACCTCGTGCTCCGCCATCTCCAGCGTCACCGGACGGTTGTTGAGCTTGGAATGCGCCAAGAGCCGGTTGATCGCGCCTTCGAGATCCCAGCCGTTATGGGTGATGGCGCGCGCCAGATAGGTCAGCACCTCCTCAGGCACCTCGAAGGTCGCGTGATGAGTGCGGGCGGCTGCGACGCGCGACTTGAGAATGCCGTGGCGCAGCTCTTCGCCGAGCGAGCCCATCTCGACCACGAGACCGCCGGCCAGACGCGAGCGGACGCGGTCATCCAGGCTTTCGAGATCGGACGGCGGACGGTCGGCCGCGATCACGACCTGGCGGCCGGCATCGATCAGAGCGTTCAGCGTATGATTGAACTCGGCCTGCGCCGACTTGCCCTGAAGAAACTGGAGATCGTCGATGACGAGCACGTCGATGCCGCGCAGCGCTTCCTTGAAGGCGAGCGCCGTCTGCGTCTTCAGCGCGGCGACGAAGCCGTACATGAATTTTTCCGCGGTGAGATAAAGCACCTTGCGCTCGTTGCCGGAATTGCCGGCCCAAGTCACCGCCTGCAGCAGATGCGTCTTGCCGAGGCCAACGCCGGCATGGATGTAGAGCGGGTTGAACATTATGGGATCGCCGCGGCGACCTTCGGCGACCTGACGCGCGGCGGCATGCGCCAGCGTGTTGGAGCGGCCGACGACGAAGCTCGCAAAGGTCAGGCGCGGATCGAGCGGCGAGCCGCCGAGCGCATCATGATTGGCCGAGACCCGCGCTTCCTTCCGCGCGACTGGGCGTACCGCGGACCGGACAGTAAGGTCGATGCGATGCACTTCCGGCATTTCTGTTTGCCAGATGGACAGAACACGTTCCGCATAATGAGATTGGATCCAGCTCTTTAGGAAGCGGGTCGGGACCGAGAGCCGCACGCTTTCGTCCTGCACCCCTTCAAGGTCCATCCTTTTGAACCAGCTCCTAAAAGCTTTATCTCCAACTGATTCACGAAGTCGGCCCTGGAAGCTAGGCCAAATATGGGTTGGCAAAGCGTCACCAAAATAAGTTCTCTCTGCTTTGCTATCGACGCGGCGAGAGGCTCCCGAAACGGCTACGGCCAAAGCCGATTTTCGTGCCCTAGGTGAAAGTTGGGCGGCTGAGACCCAGCACAATGCAAGTTGGGTTGATTGTTTCAGAAGATCTTGGGTACAGCGCGTTGCATAGTCCTGCTCAAGCTCTGAGTCCTCAAGGAAACGAGCCAGTTCGAGTGCGGCGAACGGACTAGTTGAAAAATCTCTTTCGGAGAGTAGAGCTTTCAACGATTCCTTGAAGCTGTTTTTGGTATCTACTACTATTTTCGTGGTGTCGAATTCGTAAGCATGGATGGCGTTATCACCCCTGCTAACGCTAAGTTCTTGTCCAATATCCTGGGATCTCTCAATCAGGTGCTCCGCACGCAGATTCGGATCGGCCAAAAACTCGCTGACGGTACCTGCGTCGTCTATGCGCTGGTATAGCAACTGAGAAGCCTTCGAATCGACAGCATCTACAAAAACCGGCAATACCGTCGCCGGGGCACGAGGTGCCATTCGGCGAAATCCGACAAGCTTCCCTCGTGAAGCGTTCGTGTTCCTCAATCCTTCAGTTGGATGGAAGTCTTTGGACCGAGTCATTTAAGAAATCCCAGCCGCTTTAGCACCTGATCTACGATTTGGTAGACTTGTCCTATCCATGCCTCACCGCCCATGTTGTGCAGGGTGGAATAGTCGTGGACTTCAGTCACGCCCCACCTAGCAAGCGCCGCTTGGGTTAGAGGATCTCCCATATACGGAGCGGGTAGCACAATCGCCAGCAGCGACTCCTTTAGCGAGATGGGTTTGTTGATCTGAACTTCGATAGCTGACGAGCGCTCGTCCCGAACACGTGTTCCGAGAGCGCCGTTCTGTACACCCGGCAGGCGGCTTAATTCGGCCACTCCTTGTATTTCGAATTGCCGGATTGGAATCTCAATGTTCTTTCGGCTATAGCCGCAGTAGTATTCCTCGTGACTTAAATAGCACGTGCCGACCAGCTTGCGTGCGCTTTCAATTGATGGAGCAAGCGCAAAATCCAGAATGTCAGATCTGGGATCAAAAAACGGCTTGTAAAGACCAAGAGCGTAGGCGCCGGTATCGAATGGAAAAATCCTGTAAAGACTTCCTACCTTCGTAGGGTCTAACACAAAGATAATCGGCCATTCGAACTCCATTCGTGCATTGTTGCCATCCTTTGCTCGATAGGCGGGGCGACCGTAAAAGGTGTAGGTCAGCTTTTTTTGGAATATTTCACAAAGCTGAGGGGTTAGAAAATCCCCGCGGACAATTGCGTCAAAAACGTACCCGCGCGAGATATGGATCAACGGCAGGGTACCAACGGCCGGTTCCTGCGCTTGGATAAACTCGTTGAACCGGCCGTAGGCCAGTCGTTTAACCTTCCCTCGTCGCGCACCAGCCATCCCTGCGATCCAAGGTACAACCTATAAGCGCAATCTTGCAATCCAAATATTGCGCTTATAGGGCGCCCCCAAGCCCAAAAGCCCAGGCGTTTATTCCTGAAGCTGGCGCTTGAGCGACTCGACCTCCTCGGACAGCGCATTGTCCTTGGAAACCAGTGCCTCGATCTTGCGCACGGCGTGCAGCACCGTGGTGTGGTCCCGGCCACCGAAGCGGCGGCCGATCTCGGGGAGCGAGCGCAGGGTCAGCGTCTTGGCGAGGTACATCGCCACCTGGCGCGGACGCACCACATTGGCGGTCCGGCGCGAGGACAAGAGGTCGGAGCGGCTGACATTATACTGCCGTGCCACCACGCGCTGGATGTCCTCGATCTTGATCCGCTTCGGCTCCTGCGGCCGGATCAGGTCGCGCACCTCGTGCTCCGCCATCTCCAGCGTCACCGGCCGGTTGTTGAGCTTCGAGTGCGCCAGCAGGCGGTTGATGGCGCCTTCGAGGTCGCGGCCGTTATGGGTGATGGCGCGCGCCAGATAGGTCAGCACCTCCTCAGGCACCTCGAAGGTCGCGTGATGGGTGCGGGCGGCTGCGACGCGCGACTTGAGAATGCCGTGGCGCAGCTCTTCGCCGAGCGAGCCCATCTCGACTACGAGACCGCCGGCCAGACGCGAGCGGACGCGGTCATCCAGGCTTTCGAGGTCGGACGGCGGACGGTCGGCCGCGATCACGACCTGGCGGCCGGCATCGATCAGCGCATTCAGCGTGTGACAGAACTCGGCCTGCGTCGACTTGCCCTGCAGAAACTGGAGATCGTCGATGACGAGCACGTCGATGCCGCGCAGCGCTTCCTTGAAGGCGAGCGCCGTCTGCGTCTTCAACGCGGCGACGAAGCCGTACATGAATTTTTCCGCGGTGAGATAGAGCACCTTGCGCTCGTTACCGGAATTGCCGGCCCAGGTCACCGCCTGCAAGAGATGCGTCTTGCCGAGGCCGACGCCGGCATGGATGTAAAGCGGGTTGAACATGACGGGATCGCCGCGGCGCCCCTCGGCGACCTGACGCGCGGCGGCGTGCGCCAGCGTGTTGGAGCGGCCGACGACGAAGCTCGCAAAGGTCAGGCGCGGATCGAGCGGCGAGCCGCCGAGCGCATCATGATTGGCGGACACCGGCGCGGTCGCCGTCGAGCGCAGCTCGGGCGCAGGCGCACGGCGCGCTTCGACCGGTGCCGGCGCTTCCTTCGACTGCACCACGGGGCGCACCGCGGAGCGAACGGTGAGATCGATGCGATGCACTTCCGGCATCTCGGCCTGCCAGCACGACAGCACGCGCTCGGCATAATGGGCCTGGATCCAGCTCTTCAGGAAGCGGGTTGGGACCGAGAGCCGCACGCTCTCCTCCTGCACGCCTTCGAGATCCATGCGCGCAAACCAGCTCGTATAGACGTCTTCGCCAACGTTCGAGCGCAGCCGGCTCTTCACGCGTGACCAGCGATCCTGTTCCGATGTCGTCATCATTTGAGAACTTTTCTTGAGAGATAAGGTTGCGTTGTGAGCACCATGCAGAGTTCCTGCCATCAGGGTTTCTGCAATGGCGCGACCTCGAGCGAGCCCATCGTCGGACACAGCCCGGCCGCTCGGCGCGAACGCCGCGGTCAGATCAGCGATGTCAGAGATGGGGTGTTCGCGAGGTCAGCGCGTACTCGGCGCTGCGTCACACGCGGGAGGCTGGATGTCCGACAGATCCAGAATGGCATACTTGGAAAAGGAAACTTGCTTCAATACCGCGTTGAGTCCGTAAGACATGATACCTCCCCGTCCTGCCGTGATTGCTCACGACAAGGTCCTGCGTGTCCTAGAAGACAACTGCGACTGAAGTCGCCGATGTCCTGCCCGTCTGCACTGTTCGTCCGTTCGGCTACGCCATCGTGCGTGTCGGGGTAGCTTCGTAAGGTCCCTCATTTGCGCCTGGCGCGGGCGAGATTGAGAAAAATCCCGCTTGGAGACATTTTGACAAAGAGCTACCGTTCCCACATTGCTGTGGGTTTTGATCCGACAATCGCTTGTTGAAGCGTCGCCTACGTGCACACCGCCGCCGATTTGCACGCTCGCCCCGTTTCCAAAACCGCGCTGGTCTCAAGATCGTGGGCGCCGCGAACGACTTAAGAAATACACTATGCGGAAAGACTCGCAACGGAATTGATTCACACTTGAGGCGATTAAAAACTTGATCTGCGTTAACGCCGCGCGGGAGTTGTTCACAGGCTCCGGAGCAAGTTTCTGGATTCGTGCACAGATTCGAAAATGCCGGACGTCGTGTGACAAAGACTCCCCCACCGCCAAAAATTTTTTACAAAAGCGTCACGCACGTGCCGTGCACCCGAATTTTCCAAATGCTTGGCGCTGCTATGTGGATAAGTGATTAGCGAGACATCGTTTTTTGAGTCGCGTTTCACAGGGTAACCCCAGCGCGAAACGCATTCCGGGGAAACTACGGTGTGCCGAACTCGCGCGCGCGAGAATCCAACTTAGGCCCGCCCCGCAGGGGTTTTTCGCACTGCACTGAAAGTTTCCGCTGTGGCAAAAACAACGACAGGTAGAATTACGGATATAGCATAGCGAAGACGACAAGACTCTTCCAACGGAAGATTGGTTGCCCAAAGACCGCAAGGACGAATTGTGACAGGCAACAAAAAGCCCGGCGCGAAGCCGGGCTGATTGACGAATGCGATGCTCGCTTCAACCGATCGAACGAGACGATCGGGTCGTGTGACGAACTTGCTTGGCGAGCGACTTTACTTCGCGAGCTTGGCGATCTGCGCGGTGAGGCGCGAGACTTTGCGGCTGGCGTTGTTCTTGTGAATGATGTTGCGCTGCGCGGCGCGCATCAGCGCGGGCTCGGCGTTGGCCAGCGCCTTGACGGCGGCGGCGCGATCGCCGGTCGCGATGGCTTCCTCGACGTTACGCACGGCACCGCGCATCTGGGTGCGGCGCGACTTGTTGACGGCAGTGCGGCGGGCGATCTTGCGCGTCGCTTTCTTGGCGGAGGTAGTGTTGGCCATGGTCTCAATGTCCTTTGCGGGTACCGGTCGCGTCTTGGTCGGGTAGCGCCGGCAGCTTGACCGCGGAATCGACGCTCGGATTTAAGGTGTTCGGTTGCTGGGCCGTTCCCGGAGCATGAGCGATAGGCCTTGCGGCCATCTCTGAGGCTCAAAAGAGCCTGCAACTGCTCAAAGAACAGCGGCGGCAGGATTGCGCCCACCGCCAGTTGGCGCCCTTATAGAGGGGGTCTTTGGCACCGTCAACGCTTTAGGGGGCTGGAAAGGCAGGCTCCTGGCACGCCAAAGGGGACCGTAACGCCCTGATGAGGTTGAATTTCTGCCGCCTCCCGGCTATTGGCTGACGGCGTTTCGTCAGCGTTTCTTCAACGTTCTTGGGGTCGTCCGATCGGGTGACCATAGAGGGTGAGCATGATCCGCGGCTTTTTCCGACTGATTGGCTTGTTGCTGCTGGCCGGCGGGTTCTTCTTCATGGTCTATGACGGCGCCCGCTGGGTGGCCGACCAGACCCTGCGCTTCACCCGATTCGGCCAGTTCTGGAACGATATCAACCAGGCCAGCCAGTCCGCCGTTCGGACCTGGGTCGAGGCCAAGGCGCCCTGGCTCTGGACCTCGGTGATCCGCCTGGTGCTGGACCAGCCGGTGTTCGCCGTCCTCGGCATTCTCGGCATTCTGCTGATGATCCTGTTCCGGCCGCGGAAACCCTTGATCGGCTATTCCAGGGACTGAGCTTTCGCGCATGCGGTGCCGTAACAAGGCTGCGCCTTTGCGCGTAAAGACCTATATCCCCACTCGATCGCGAGCACGCCGCCTGAGCACCTGGCTCAGGCGTGCGACAGCTTGTTTCCCGGAGATCCGATCATGCTGTTCATGCGCAAGACCACCGCACTGCCGAGCGCAGCTGACGCGCTGCCCGGCCGCGCGCAACCGATTCCGACCGCGACCACTCATTTCGTCAACGGCGCGAAGCTCGCGCCGCCCTATCCCGCAGGCCTCGAGCAGGCCGTGTTCGGGCTCGGCTGCTTCTGGGGCGCCGAGCGCAAATTCTGGGAGCTCGGCGACGGCATCCATGCGACTGCCGTCGGCTATGCCGGCGGTCACACGCCGAACCCGACCTATGAAGAGACCTGCTCGGGGCGCACCGGCCACACCGAAGTGGTGCTGGTCGTGTTCGATCCGAAGAAGATCTCCTACGAGACTCTCCTGAAGACGTTCTGGGAGAACCACAACCCGACGCAGGGCATGCGCCAGGGCAACGATTTCGGTACGCAGTACAGAAGCGCGATCTACACGACCTCCGACGCGCAGCAGCAAGCGGCCCTGGAGTCCAAGGCGCTCTATCAGAAGGCGCTCGCTGCAAAGGGTCTCGGGCCCATCACCACCGAGATCGCGCCGGCCGGCGAATTCTATTTCGCCGAGGACTATCATCAGCAATATCTGGCGAAGAATCCCGCCGGCTATTGCGGCCTCGGCGGCACCGGCGTGTCATGCCCCATCGGTGTTGGTGTGAGCGCCTGATCGAAACCCAAACTCTCGTCATGGCCGGGCTTGTCCCGGCCATCCACGATCTTTCGTGCAGCACCAAGAACGTGGATGCCCGGGACAAGCCCGGGCATGACGGAGTGTACGGTTCGCATCTTCGCGCCAAAGACCCCCTCAACCTTTTATTAACCATAACCGGTGCATCACTGGAGCTGTCTCGTTCCGAGGGATGGCTCCGGTGCCGGTTGCACGCGCGTTTCGATGGTCGATCCTGGCAGCGTCCGCCGCGCTGGCCCTGGGCGGCTGCATGCAGACCGCCGGTCCTGTCGCATACGTGCAGTCCCGTCCCGATCTCGACGCCATGGCCTACGGCCAGCCCTATAGCGCACGGCAGCCGGTCGTCGTCGCCGACAACGGCGGCGGCGCCATTGCCGCGCTCAGCAATTCCTTTGCGTCGGGTCCTGCCCCCGTGCCGGTCGCCTATGCGGCGCCGATGGTGGCGGCACCCATGCGCTACGACGCCTCCTATCACCTCGATGCCGGCGACAAGCTGCGCGTCGTGATCTATGGCCAGGAAGGTCTCACCAACAGCTACGCCATCGACGCCGGCGGCTCCATCACCATGCCGCTGATCGGCGCGGTGCCGGCGCGTGGCCGCACCACCGCAGGGCTCGCCGGTGAAATCGCCGCGCGTCTGCGCAACGGCTACATCCGCGAGCCGTCGGTCGCCGTGGAGATCGAGTCCTACCGCCCGTTCTTCATCCTCGGCGAAGTCGCAGCGCCCGGCCAATATCCTTACGTGCCCAACATGACGGTCGAAAGCGCAGTGGCGATCGCCGGCGGTTTCTCGCCGCGCGCCAAACGCGACGTGGTCACCGTCACGCACACCGAAGGCGGCGGCGCCATGCGTGCCGTCGTGCCGCTCGGCACGCCGGTCAGCCCGGGCGATACCGTGTTCGTCGGCGAGCGCTGGTTCTAGCTCGCTGTCATTCCGGGGCGCGCGAAAGCGCGAGCCCGGAATCCATTTCTCCACCAACTCTGACGCCCGATGGATTCCGGGCCCGCGACTTCGTCACGTCCCGGAATGACGGAGAGCTTATCTCCGAAAATCAAGCCGTCCGTTCGGAAAGCACCCATCAATCCGCGAGGCATCGACCACGAGCCCGACCCATGGCCGCATGATCGCGGGATTGGTCAGGTTGATGTACTTCCCGATCAGGCCATTGCCGCTCTCTCGCGCAGCATCGATCAGCCCGTGCCGCCGGCCGTTGTCCCAATCGAACCGCAGGTAAATCCGCTCGCCTACGACGCGGGCCTCCGCGCGGCCCTGCTTCCATTGATCCGGCGTATCGCCGGCGATGGTCGGGTCGGCGCCGCCGTTCCAGCGGCTCGCCCAGGCGCCTTCGAGCGGGTCGGAGAGCGTCGGAATGGATGCCCAATGCGCCGCATTGCCATCGGCGGCATCGCCGGCCAGCGTAGCGGTTATGGCATAGTGCATGACTTCGGAATCGCTGGGCTCCGGCACATCCATGGTGCCGAACGGGTTGCGGACGACGAGATTCGTGTTGGCCTGCTGCATGACGCTCTCCCGGCGTGAACTGGCGTGACCAGCCAGCTCTATCGCCGCGCGTCGTGATGCAGCCACCCGATTCCTGCTTCCTCCTCACGTCATTCCGGGGCGCGCGTAGCGCGAGCCCGAAATCCATCGCGCCACCAACTCCGCCGTCCGATGGATTCCGGGCCTGCGCCTGTCGGCGCATCCCGGAATGACAGCGGCTATTTCAAATGCTTCGCGAAAAAGTCCATGCTGCGCGGCCAGGCGATCTCGGAGCTGGCCTTGTCATAGCTCGGCCGCTCGTCGCAATGAAAGCCGTGCTGCGCACCGGGATAGATGAAGACCTCGACCTCAGGCCGTTTCGCCTTGACCGTCTCGACGTCGGTCAAGGGAATGCTGTGGTCCTTCTCGCCGAAATGCAGCTGCGTCGGCACCCTCGGTTTCTCATCGACAAAGCGCACGACGGCGCCGCCGTAATAGCCGACCGCGGCCTTCAGGCCGGTGAGCCGCGTCGCCGCGACAAAGGCGATGCTGCCGCCGAGGCAGAAGCCGATGATGCCGACCGGGCCGACGCCCTTCACCGCATCGATCGCGGCTTGCGTGTCGCGCAGCATCGCGTCCCAATCGGGATTGGCAACGAATTTTCGCGCCTCCGCGATTTCATCGGGCGTATAGCCGGATTGGAAGCCCGGCGACGTCCGGTCGAAGATCGACGGCGCGATCGCGACATAGCCTTCGCCTGCGAGACGGTCGCAGACCGAGCGGATGTGATGATTGACGCCAAAAATCTCCTGGATCACCACCACCGCGCCCTTCGGCGCGCCTGCGGGATCGGCGCGATAGGCGCCCAGCTTGAAATTGTCCGACGCCGTCAGCTTGATGTCTTGTCCCACGCGGGTTGTCCTTCTTGCTTGTCGATCCGAAATCAGTGCTCTCTCCCCTCATCCTGAGGAGCGCGCTCTTCGCGCGCGTCTCGAAGGATAGAGGCCGAGCTGTAGCAGCGGCGGGGGCCTTTCATCCTTCGAGACGCTTGCTTCGCAAGCTCCTCAGGATGAGGGGAGGCAGTGGCGCAGCCGCGCCTATTCCCACATCCAGTTCTCGCCGTAATCCTCCTTCCATCCTGCCAGCCGGCCATGACGGAACTGCAGGAACAGCCGGTGGCGGTGGTACGGCACCAATCCACTGCCGCCGATGTCGCGTAACGCAAGATAGATCTCGTTGCCGGGGCGCCCTTTGACGTATTGCAAGGGCTGCCCGAGGACGTGCGCGGTCTGGCCCGCATCCATCCCGAACGCCAACGGTGTGTTGTTCGACAAGGTGTCGACGAAGGGATGGCGCAGCGGCACCGTGCCGAACGGCTCGGCCTGCACCGACGCTGCCATTGAAAGAAGCGCTGCGCCCGCAGCCAGGATTGCCCGCTTCATTGCCGTGATCCCTCGATGATCGCCTATCCCGGCAAGTTCTTCAGGAAAGGCGCCACGGCGTCAACAAAAGCCTTGGGCTGATCGATGTTGACGGCGTGCCCGGCCGCGGGGATCACGATTTTTTGTGCGCCGGGGATTTTTGCCGCCATGTAATCGGACGCCGCCAGGAATGGCGCGTCGTCGGCACCGACCACGATCAGCGATGGCACCTTGATATCAGGCAGCAGCTCCATCACCTTGGCGTCGCGCTGGGTCAGCATGCCGCGCGCGGCGAGCGCCAGTCCCTTGGCGTTGCGATGGCTGGCGGTGGCGCGCTCGCGGGTGGCCGCTTTCAGCACGTCGAGACCTTCGCGGTCGAGCTTGTCGGCGGTGGCGAGCGCACGCGCATTCCAGGCCTCGCGCGCGTCGTCCTTCTTGAAGCCCGGGCCGGTGTCGACGATCAGCAGCGCTTGCGTGCGCGTTGGATGAGTGCGGTAAAACGCGAGCGACATGTAGCCGCCGAGCGACAGTCCGCCGATGATGGCGCGCTCGGCGCCGACCGCATCGAGGATCGCCGCCATGTCGCCGACGGTGAGAGCTTCGCTATAGGCGTTGGGGTCATCGGGATAATCGGACTGGCCGTGGCCGCGCATGTCCCACAGCACGAGCTTGTGGTGCTTCGCAAGCGCATCGACCTGGCCGTGCCACATCGCCGAGGTCGAGGAATAGCCGTGGGTGAGCAGCAGCGGCGGCCCGTCGCCGTGCACTTCATAATAGATCCCGACGCCATCCCGATCGATCCTTGGCATTGTTTCCGCCTTTGTATTTTATTTATCTGCGACACGGATGCACCCTCTCCCCTTGTGGGCCCCTTGTGGGAGAGGGTGGCTCGCCGCAAAGCGGCGAGACGGGTGAGGGGTATCTCTCCGCGAGTGAAGCTCGCAGTGAGTTCGCGGATAGATACCCCTCATCCGGCGCTGCGCGCCACCTTCTCCCACAAGGGGAGAAGGAATGTCCGCATCGGCGATCTCACTTCATCATACTTCATACTCTAGCCCGCTGGGTTACTCGGAGGAAACTGCCTCGTCGCGATGGCATCCATGCTTGGCGCACCTTCAATTGTGTCCAGTCGCTAGCGTCAGCGCTGTTGTCGCATCGCACAACAAGCGGACGCCGCGATAGTTTCGACTGATTCCAAATTGCATTTGCCTCCGCGCGCGAACGCGATCATTCTTGCGGGCAAGGCGGCCGCCGACCCGGTGGGTGTCCGCTACACAAGTTGCCGCCGTAAGCGGCTTCATTGCACCGGCAGGGGAAGACGCCTATGCCAACGCTCACCATCAACGGGCGGAGCATGTCCGTGGATGCGGCAAACGACACGCCGCTCCTTTGGGCCATCCGCGAACAATTGCAGATGACCGGAACGAAATTCGGCTGCGGTGCCGGCCTGTGCGGTGCCTGCACCGTGCATGTCAACGGCGAAGCCGTACGCTCGTGCCAGACCATGGTCGGCGACGTCGCCGGCAAGAAGATCACCACCATCGAAGGTCTTTCCGCCAAGGGCGATCATCCCCTGCAGAAGGCGTGGATTGCCGAGCAGGTGCCGCAATGCGGCTACTGCCAGTCCGGGCAGATCATGCAGGCAGCCTCGCTGCTGGCGAAGAATGCCAATCCGACCAAGGAAGAGGTCGTGGCCCACATGGACGGCAATCTCTGCCGTTGCATGACCTATTCGCGGATCCAGAAGGCAATCATGCGCGCCGCCACCGAGATGCGCACCGCATCCGCCGCCGGCAACGAGCGGAGGCCCACATGAACCATCACGTGAAAAAAATTACCCCCGAGATATCAGATCTCAGCCGTCGCACCTTCCTGGTCGGCACCGCCGCCACCGGCCTCGTGCTCGGCTATGCCGGCGTGCCCGGTGTCGGCGAAGCACTCGCTGCGGCTCCCGCCAATTTCGAGCCGAGCGTCTGGTACGCGATCTCGCCCGATGGCCTGGTCACCGTAACCTGCGGCAAGGCAGACATGGGCCAGCACATCGCCTCCACCATGGCGCAGATCGTCTGCGAGGAGCTGGGTGCCAAGTGGAGCGACATGCGGGTCAACCTCGCCTCCAACGATCCAAAATTCAACGACCCGGTCCTCGGTGCACAGATCACCGGCGGCAGCTGGTCGACCATGATGAATTTCGACGCGATGAGCCGGGCGGGTGCTGCCGGACGCATGGCGTTGACCGAAGGTGCGGCCGCCGCGATGGGCGTACCGGCAGGCGAGCTCGCAGTGCGCGACTCCATGATCGTGCATGCGAAGTCGAAGAAGCAGATGTCGTTCGCCGATGTCGTGAAGAGCGGCAAGGCGACCAAGACCTTCACGCCCGACGAGCTGAAGGCGATCAAGCTGAAGGCGCCGGAACAGTACACCATGATCGGCGTGTCGGTGCCGCAGATCGACATTCCCTCCAAGACCAACGGCACGGCGAAGTACGGCATCGACGTGATGATTCCGGGCATGGTCTATGGCGCAGTGGTGACGCCGCCGGTGCGCTACGGCGCCACGGTGAAATCGGTCGACGACTCCGATGCGAAGAAGGTGCCAGGCTTCATCAAGGCCGTCACCCTCGACGACAAGACCCAGACCACGACCGGCTGGGTGGTTGCGGTCGCCAACACCTATGCCAACGCCAAGAAGGCGGCGGCGGCGCTGAAGGTCAGCTATGACGGCGGCCCGAATGCAAAGGTATCGAGTGAGTCGCTGCTCGATGAAGCCAAGCGGCTTCAGAAGCTCGATGATTCCGGCCAGTTCTTCGTCAAGGACGGCGATCCCGCGGCTGCTCTCGCCACGGCGGCCAAGGTGCTGGAGGCGGAATACACCACCAGCATCAATATCCACGCGCCGATGGAACCGATGAACGCCACCGCGGAGTTCAAGGGCGACATCCTGCACATCTATTCCGGCAACCAGTTCGCGACGCGCTCCGGCGCCATCGCGGCCGGCGCCGCCGGGATCGATCCGAAGTTCGTGGTCATGCACCAGATGTGGCTCGGCGGCGGTTTCGGCCGCAGGCTCGATGCCGACATGATGGTGCCGGCTGTGCAGGCGGCCAAGGCCGTGGGCAAGCCGGTGAAGGTGATCTACACGCGCGAGAACGACATGACGATGGATTTCTCGCGTCCGCTCACCTACCAGAAAGTGAAGGCCGGCGTGGACGGCGACGGCAAGCTCGTCGCACTCAGCCACGACGTGGTCTCGGCCTGGCCGACGCAGCGCTGGGGCATCCCCGACTTCCTGTCGCCCTCGGTCGACAAGAAGGGGCCGCTCGATGCGTTCACGGTGAACGGGTCGGACTTCTTCTACACGGTGCCCAACCATCACGTGCGGGCGATCAAGAACGAGATGGCGCACAGCGCCACTCCGTCGGGTCAGCTCCGTTCGGTGGCGCCGGGCTGGACCTTCTGGGCGGTCGAAAGCATGATCGACGAGATCGCGGCCGCGGCCGGCAAGGATCCGGCGCAATACCGCATCTCGCTGCTCGACGGTGCCGGCAACAACGACGGCGGCGCGCAGCGGCTGCGCAACACGCTGCTGGCCGCGATGGGCCTTGCCGGCTACGGCACCAAGAAACTCCCCAAGGGAGAAGGCATGGGCGTCGCCTGCGTGTCGTCGCAGGAACGTGCGACCGCAAGCTGGACCGCTTGCGTCGCGCATGTCGCGGTGGCGCCGTCGGGCGAAGTGACCGTGAAGAAGCTCACGGTCGCGACTGATGTCGGCACGCAGGTGCATCCCGACAACATCCGTGCCCAGGTCGAGGGCGCGGCGTTGTGGGGCCTGTCGCTGGCGCTGTACGAGAAGGCGACGCTGAAGGACGGTGGCATCGAGCAGACCAATTTCGATGGCTACACGCCCTTGCGCATGAGCCAGGTGCCGGAGGTCGCGGTCGCCGTGATCGCCAATGGCGAGAAGGCCACCGGCGTCGGCGAGCCCGCGGTGACTGTGGTGGCGCCTGCCATCGGCAACGCCATCTTCAACGCCTCCGGCGCCCGTGTCCGAGCGCTGCCGATCACGGCCGAGGCCGTGAAGGGAGCGATGAAGGCGTAAGGCCGCGCTTGATCGTGACGTCTGATGATCCGCCGGGGGGGAAGCCTCCGGCGGATTTTCGTTTGGGATTTTCTGGAGGTCGTCATGCCCGGGCCAAGAACGTGGATGGCCGGGACAAGCCCGGCCATGACGATGTGGAAGCACTGCGCTCTACGGCACCAGCGAATAGCTCGTGCTGCGGCCACCGG
The DNA here is from genome assembly GCF_040546905.1 of Bradyrhizobium sp. S3.3.6. NCBI lineage: Bacteria > Pseudomonadati > Pseudomonadota > Alphaproteobacteria > Hyphomicrobiales > Nitrobacteraceae > Bradyrhizobium > Bradyrhizobium sp. S3.3.6. Next base: position 170,822 of record NZ_JBEPOT010000009.1, read on the forward strand.
CGGCGTCCCTTTGAAGGATGCCCTTCTCGATCAGGTCTTCGATGTCGCGGGCAGCGGTCGCTTGCGAGACTTTGACGATTCGAGCCCATTTCGAAGAGGTGAGTTTGCCCTCAAACCCATCGAGCAGGCGGTTCAACATCAGCCGCTGGCGATCATTGAGGCAACGCGCGCGATGGCGCTCCCAGAATCTTGCCTTGTGCAGCACGTTTCCGATGATGGTCTCGGCGCCGTCGAAAGCGCGATCGAGACAGTCGAGGAACCATTGTAGCCAATTGGTGATGTCGAGCGTTCCTCGCTGGGTTCTTTCGAGGATGTCGTAGTAGGCGTTGCGCTCTTTGCGGATTTGAGACGACATGCTGTAGAAGCGCTGCGCACTCTGTTCCGAACGCGCGAGGACGAGATCGGTTATCACGCGCGCAATGCGGCCGTTGCCTTCCTCGAACGGGTGAACGGTCACAAACCAGAGATGCGCAGCCGCGGCCTTGATGACAGGATCTGAGTCCCGGTCGGCGTTGAACCAATCGAGGAATGTGCTCATTTCATTCTCGAGCCGGTTGGCAGCGGGTGCTTCGAAATGAACGTGCTCGTGGCCGACTGGCCCGGAGACGACCTGCATGGCGCCTGACTGTTCGGCACGCCACCCGCCAACGACAATTTTCAACATCCCGCTTCGACCCGTCGGGAACAGGGCGGCGTGCCAGCCGAATAACCGTTCGGCGGTGATGGGCTGATCGAATTTCTGGGTGGCGTCGAGCGTCATATCGACGACGCCCTCGACGTTTCGCTCGACAGGCGTGAGCGCGCCAATATCGATGCCGAGCCGGCGGGCGATCGACGACCGGACCTGATTGCGATCGAGAATCTCACCTTCGATCTCGCTTGATTTGACGACATCTTCAGTGAGTGTCTGGAGCGAGGCTTCTGCCTTCAAGGTGAAGCCGAGACTGTCCATCCGGCCAAGCAGGCGGCCCTGCTTGTGACGTACCTGGGCCAGCCGCGCCGCCAGCCGGTCTGCGCTCCACTGAAACGCCGGCCAGTCGGCTCTGTCGTGGATATAGACCATATTCTCAGCACCCAATGATGAGAATATAGGGTCTTTCTCGTCATAGTAGTCCAACTATTCTCGTCATCTTTCGATGAGAATGGCTCGAGTGTCTACTGTGCATGGGGTTGTTTTCGCGGTTTTTGTTGGGCCGCCGCGGAACCCGAAACCCGTAAAATTGCGCGCAATTCCTGCAGGTTCCGTTGAGCACGCCTCTTAAGGGCCGGAGAACCTGATCCGGCCTAGGCTGACGCCAAATACACTCCCGTGCCTTTGGGGAAGCCATGAACGCGCCAGCCAAATCCGCCGCCAAACGCCGGCTTCTGCTCGCCTCCGACCGGAGCGATGCGAGCACCGAGCTCGCCAGCATCTTGAAGGCGGTCGGCGATGTCTCGACGGTGACGACGCAGGACATCCCTGAACAGCCGTCGCGCGATCTCGCCGGCCTCGTGGTCGATATCAACCTGCGCGCGCCCGAGAGCGTGCAGCGGGTGCGCAACAAGCTGCGCGGCGATGCCTACCGCGCGATGCCGCGGCTGTTCGTGCTGGCTGACGCGCTTCATCACGGCACCATGCAGGCCTGGGCGCTGGGCGCCACCGACACCATCTCGCGTCCGCTTCAGCCCGAGGACATTTTGCAGCGCATCCGCGCCGCGTTTCCCGACACCGCGACCTATGACGCGACCGATCGCGGCAAGACGCTCAACCGCGGCGTCGAGGCGGCGCATGCGGTGCTGAAGAAGATGTTCGAGAAGCTGCCGCTCGGGATTCCCCTGACGTTCGACGACATCATCGCGGCCGAGAGCAAGATCCTGAAGGCGATCAAGCATTCCTCGCTGCGCGAATGGCTCACCACCGTCGGCTGCCATCATGTCGGCAGCTATCGCCACTGCCTGTTCGTCACCGGCTTTGCGGTTTCCTTCGCGCAGCATCTCGGCATGCGCGAGGACGACCAGCGCCGGCTGACCCGTGCCGCCCTGCTGCACGATGTCGGCAAGGCCTTCGTTCCCTCCCAACTGCTCGACAAGCCCGGCAAGCTCACCGACGAGGAGATGGCCGAGGTCCGCCAGCATCCGCGCCGCGGCTATGACGCGCTCGCAGCCCAGGGCGGCTTCCCGCCGGAGATGCTGGATGTCGTGCTGCATCACCACGAATTCCTCGATGGCAGCGGCTATCCAAACGCCCTATCGTCGAACCAGATCAGCGACATCGTGCGGCTGACGACCATCGTCGACATCTATGCAGCCCTGGTGGAGAAGCGGGCCTACCGCATGCCCTTCACCCACTCGCGTGCGTTCACGATGATGGAAGGCATGGGCGGCAAGCTCGACCAGCAGCTGCTGCAGGCGTTCCGCCCCGTGGCGCTGGGGTCGTTCTGATCCGACGCCGTGCTAGTCCTCGTAGGATGAAATCTCGATCAGGCTGCCATCCGGATCTCGGCAATAGACCGAGCGCAGCGTGCCGCGGGCGCCTTGCCTCGGGCCCGGGCCTTGCTCGATCGCGACGCCATGCGCCTGCAAATGCGCTACCACCTCGTCGGGCGTCGCCGAGGTGAGGAAGCACAGATCCTCGCTGCCGGCGGTCTGGTGGTCGGCGGTGAACCACTCCACCTTGTCGGCGTCGCGCGGCCGGACGTTGATCTTCTGTTGACCAAATTGAAGCGAGGTCCGCGGCGCTTTGCCGCCGCCGGGGTCGAACACCTTGACTTCCATGCCGAGAATCTTGCGATACCACTCGGTGGTAATTGCGACGTCGGCGACGTTGATCACGAGATGATCGAGGGCTTCGACCTTGATCGGCATGCCTTATCCTTTCGTCGCCATGAACGTTGCGCACTTTCCGCGCGTGGCGGGCTTTGTTACAACGCCGCTGACGCCACGATCAAGAACAACACTGGGAGAACCCTTGAGATGATCACTCGCCGTTCCGCGCTCGGCCTGCTCGCCGCCACCCCGCTTGCAGCCAGCCCGCTATCGAAGGCCTTCGCCGCGGATTATCCGTCCCGGCCGGTGAAGTTCGTGGTCGGCTATCCGCCGGGCGGCGCCACCGACATCCTGGCGCGCTTGATCGGCCAGCGGCTCTCGGAGCGGCTCGGCCAGCAATTCGTGATCGAGAACAAGCCGGGCGCCGGCAACAATATCGGCACCGAATCGGTCGTGAACGCCGAGCCCGACGGCTACACCGTCTTGCTGGTCAATCCGGCGAACTACATCAACGCCACGCTCTACGCCAATCTCAAGTTCAACTTCGTCCGCGACGTCGCGCCGATCACCGCGTTCCAGCGCGTGCCGAACGTGATGACCGTCAACAAGGACGTGCCGGCCACGACCGTCGCCGAGTTCATCGAGTATGTGAAGGCCAACCCCGGCAAGGTGAACATGGCCTCCTCCGGCAACGGCACCTCCGTGCATCTGTCCGGCGAAATGTTCATGGCGATGACCGGCTGCAAGATGCAGCACGTGCCCTATCGCGGCGCTGCGCCCGCGATCACCGACATGCTCGGCGGCCAGGTGCAGGTGATCTTCGACAACATGCCCTCGATCATCCAGCACATCCGCTCCGGCTCGCTTCGCGCGCTCGGCGTCACCACGGCGCAGCGCTCGCCGCAGTTGCCGGACGTGCCCGCGATCGGCGAGACCGTGAAGGACTACGAGGCGAGCGCGTTGTTCGGCATGGGTGCGCCGAAGAACATGCCGAAGGACATGATCGCCAAGCTCAACAACGAGATCAACACGCTCATGAAAGAGCCCGACATGACCAAGCGGCTGGTCGAACTCGGCGGCGATCCGCTGGTGCTGTCGCCGGAGGCGTTCGGCCAGGAGATCGAGGCCGAGACCGCGAAGTGGAAGAAGGTCGTCGAGTTCGCCGGCCTCAAGGTCGAGTAGCGATCGCGTGAATAACCGGACATGAAGCCCCGCCGCAAGGCGGGGCTTTTTTGCTGCGTGGTTCCCGCTTGACGGGGTGGCTATTGCGTCTATACTAAACCTTATGGTTAAGTATAAAGACGAGAGGCTCGATCGTACCTTTGCGGCGCTGTCCGATCCGACACGGCGCGCGCTGCTCACGCGTCTCGGCGAAAAGGACAGCCTGTCGGTGAGCGAGCTGGCGGCGCCGTTCTCGATCTCGCTCCCGGCGATCATGAAGCATCTCGACGTGCTTACGGATGCGGGCCTGATCGTGCGCGAGAAGGCCGGACGCACGGTCTCCTGCCGGCTTACCGCGCAGCCGATGGAGCAGGCGATGAACTGGCTCAATCGCTACGCGCAATTCTGGTCCGAGAGCTTCGACCGCCTTGCCGCATTTGTGGAGGACAAACCATGGTCAGTGCAGCCGCCAACGCCGCCGAACGCGCAACCGAAGGTCCAAGCCTCACGCTCACGCGCCGGCTCCGCGCGCGGCCGGAAAAGGTCTTCGCAGCCTGGACGCAAGCCGAGCAGCTAGTGCAATGGTTCGGGCCGCCGAACATGAAGCCGGCGACGCTGAATGCCGAGCTCGATGTCCGCTCCGGTGGCCGCTACCGCATCTCCTTTACCCGCGAGGACGGCGAATATTTCGAGGCGGGCGGCCTCTATCGCGAGGTTGTGCCGAACGAGCGGCTGGTCTTCACCTGGGCCTGGCATTCGACGCCGGAACGCGAATCGCTGGTGACGATCACGCTGAAGCCGGACAGTGCCGGGACGCTGATGATTTTTCATCACGCCCAGTTCTTCGACGAAACCGCGCGCGACAATCACCAGCGTGGCTGGAACTCGTTCTTCGACAAGCTCGACACCTTCGTCGCCTGACCGCAAGGAGGACATCATGCAGCAACATCAGATCGTCTCGCGCGAGCAATGGGTCGCCGCCCGCAAAGCCCATCTGGCCCATGAGAAGGAGTTGAGCAAGGCCCGCGAACGCCTTGCCGAGGAGCGCCGCGCATTGCCCTGGGTAAAGGTCGACAAGGGCTATGTATTCGATGGTCCGAACGGCAAGGTCACGCTCGGCGATCTCTTCAAGGGCCGCCCGCAGCTCGTGGTGCAGCACGTGATGTTCGCGCCCGACTGGGAGGCCGCCTGCAAGAGCTGCTCGTTCTGGGCCGATGGTTTCGAGCGCATGGTGCCGCATCTGGCGGCGCGCGACACCACCATGGTCGCGATCTCGCTGGCGTCAGTCGAAAAGCTCGAGGCGTTCAAGAAGCGCATGGGCTGGAGCTTTGAGTGGGTGTCCTCAGGCCACAACGACTTTAACTATGATTACGAGGTCTCGTTCACGCGCGAGCAGATCGACCAGGGCGCCCCGAAATACAATTTTGGCACCACGCCGTTCTATGGGCCCGAGCTGCCCGGCATCAGCGTGTTCTATCGCAATGAGGCCGGCGAGATCTTTCACACCTATTCCTGTTTCGCCCGCGGCCTCGACATGATGAACGCGGCCTATCAATATCTCGACCTCACCCCGCTCGGCCGTCACGAGGAGGGTCTGCCCTATCCGATGGACTGGGTCCGCCTGCACGACCAGTACGAGCCGCAGGCGAAGGGCGCGTGCTGCCACGGGTGATTTGATGGGCACGTTGTGCACGCATCAACGGCGTCATCGCCCGGCTTGACCGGGCGATCCAGTAGTCCGAAACGGGAGTGCTTGAATCGGTAGGTCGCGGGGTACTGGATTCCCCGCCTTCGCGGGGAACGACAGCGGTGGGTAAGGTGGCAACTTGCCTTTGATCCGCTTCTTACTTCTTCGCGTCGGCCTGCTCGGTCCCTTTACACGAGATCAGCATCGTGTAGGCGCGGGCGTTGCCGGCGATGTCGGTGGTCTTGAGCTCGCCCTTCGGCTCGGCCGTCTGGTACGGTACAACCGAATTGTCGAGGAAGTCGCGCAACGCGCCGGTCTTGATGGCGAAGTTGATGTTCTCGGGAATGTTGCCGGTGGCCGCGGCTATGCGCAAGCCGGGAAGCTTTCCCGTGACCACGCCCACAATCTGACCGCTATTGTCGAACAGCGGGCCGCCGCTATTGCCGGGCTGCACCGGTGCGCTAATTTGCAGGAATCGCGTGTCGTTGAGCATGCCGCTGAGCGAGCTCACGATCCCGGTCGTCACGGTGAAGTCCGACGTGAGCAAGCCATGATAGGGAAAGCCGATCGCGACGACGGAATCGCCGGAGTGGAACGAGCGATCGCGGATCCGGGCGAAGTCCTTGAATGCCACGGCCGATGACGGCTGCAACAAAGCCAGATCGTTGTTCGCATCGCTCGACACGACTCGCAACACCATCGCGGGTTCGCCAGTGAGATTCCCCTTGAGTTCGCTGCAACCGTCGATCACGTGGTTGTTGGTGACGATATGCCCGCTGGCGCTGACCACGAAGCCGGTGCCAAAGCCGGAGCTACTCTTGGCTCCTTTGCCGGGCTTGCTGGCAGGCGGTGCGCCTTGCTTGTCCGCCGCGGCTGCCGGCTTCGCGGCACCCTTGGTGAAATCGCCGGCCTTGTCGAGCCCGTCGGCTTTCACCTTGGTCACGCAATTAGCCAATGCGGCGATCACCGGTCCGGTCGAGGTCAGATCGAAATTCAGAACGGAGCGGCCGGCTGTCGCCACCATCAGGCTCGCCTTCTGAAACGTACGCACAACATTGAGCGGCATGATGGCCGTGAGCATGTTGGGCTGATACGCCGTGGCGAACAGCCTGGCTTGCTCCTGCCCATCAAATGTCACGTCGATCGCGGCGTTCTCGCCCTTGTTGAAGCGGTAGCCGGGACTCGCAAAGGCGAGCGACCATGTGCCGGCGGCATTTTGGCTCACGACGAGGATGACGCCGCTCGCATAAGGCGTTGTCGCCGCACAATGGGAGAAGGCGCCCGTTTGATCGTTGCTGAAGGCACCGCCGATCCAGTTGCCGACATTGACCGAGCCGAACGGTCCGGCCGCATTTGCTGCTCCGGCAAGGCTCAGCTGCAAAAGAGAGGTAACGACAAACGACCTAAGCAACATAACTTCCCCCGGGACGGCATTTGGGTCCATCTTATCCGCGCGGGCAGGCGTTGCGCAACCGGCAGTTGTCCGGCCGGTCCATGCCTCCTGTTTGCGACATTCCGGCTTGCCTTTGCTTTGTAGCGCGGTATACTTTGCAATACAAAGTGACCGGGGCGATTCCGGCCGCAAGGGGTGGAGCGGAGTTTTGGCGTTGCCGATGCGCGATCTCGACAAGGCGCTGGCGGACATCGTGGCGATCCGCAGCCAAATTGCGGCTGGGACGGCGTTCCGCGGTTATGGTCCGGCGACGATGGCTGCGACCGGCGCGATCGCGCTTGTCACCGCGATCCTGCAATTCTGGCTGCTCGGCGATCCCACCGGCGAGCCGCTCGGCTTCTTTCTCGGCTGGTTTGTTGCGGCTATGCTGTCGGGGGCGATGATCTGGATCGAGATGCGCGCGCGCTCGCAGCGTCATCATTCGGGCCTTGCCGACGCCATGATCCACCAGGCGGTCGAGCAGTTCTTGCCCGCGGCCGTCGCCGGCGTCCTGCTCGCGGTGGTGATGTGGAAGTTCGCAGCCGAGACGCTGTGGCTCCTGCCGGGACTGTGGCAGATCCTGGTCTCGCTCGGCATTTTCGCCTCCATCCGCTCGCTGCCGCGCAGCGTGGCGTTCGCCGGGGCCTGGTACTTCATCTCGGGCTTTGCGGTGGTGGTGCTGGCGAGCCGGACCCACATGCTGTCGCCATGGACCATGGGACTGCCTTTCGTGATCGGCCAGTCGGTGATGGCGGCCATTCTGTATGTCGCGTCCGGAGAGAATGATGTCGAAGACTGACAGCGCGCCGTTCTCCTATGAAGGGCTCGACCGTGTGATCCACGAGAAGGCGAGGCTCGGGCTTCTGACCTCGCTGATGGCGTACCCGAAGGGGCTTGCCTTCGCCGATCTCAAGCAGCTCTGCGGCCTCACCGACGGCAATCTCAGCCGGCACCTCGCCGTGCTCCAGGAGGCCGGTCTGGTCGAGGTGACCAAGGGCTATGAGGGCAATCGCCCGCACACCACCTGCCGTCTGACCAGGACCGGCCGCCGCCGCTTCCTCGACTATCTCGCCGTGCTCGAGCGGCTGGTGCGCGATGCCGCCAGGGCCGCCGGCCGCGAGGCACCGCCGCTTGGCCGCCTCGGCATTCTTCCGACCTGATCGCCCCCTTTTTTGACTGGAGGCTTTGCGATGCAAAGTGACGTCACGCCCCCTAACGAGAAGCTTCATGTCGGCATCATCATGGATGGCAACGGACGATGGGCGACGCGGCGCGGCCTGTCGCGCATGCGCGGTCACGAGGCCGGCGTCGAGACGATCCGCCGCATCGTCGAGGCCGCGCCGAAGCAGGGCATCGGCACGCTGACGCTGTATGCGTTCTCGACCGACAATTGGCGCCGGCCGAAGGCCGAGGTCGCCGCGCTGATGACGCTGCTGCGCTTCTATCTCGCCAATGAGGTGCAGAGCCTGGTGAAGAACGGCGTGCGGCTCAACGTGATCGGCCGTCGCGACCGATTGCCGGACGGCATCGCCACCGCCATCGCGCGCGCGGAGGCCGCCACTGCCCATGGCACCACGCTGCATCTGCGCATCGCCGTCGACTATTCCGCGCGCGACGCCATCCTGAACGCTGCGGCGAAGGCGGCCGCGCTGACCAGCCTCACCCGCGAAGCCTTCTCGCAACTAGTGACCGGCGAGGCCGGCTTGCGCGACGTCGATCTCATCATCCGCACGTCGGGTGAAAAGCGCCTGTCGGACTTCCTGCTCTGGGAAGGCGCCTATGCCGAGCTGCATTTCACCGAGCGGATGTGGCCGGAATTCGATGCAGGCGATCTTGCCGCGGCGCTCGCCTCCTTCCATGGCCGCGAGCGTCGCTTCGGCGGCCTCCAGGCCATTATGCCGGAGGAGGTGCCTTCACTCTCGCGGGCGTGACGCGCGGCACGCTCAAAAACCGCTGCATCTCCCCGCGGATCGTGCTCTACTGTCTCTGAGGACGGGAGTTTGCGGCGATGCGCGCGGTTCTGGATTATTGCACCGGGGGAACTGAGCGGCAGATTGCGGCCGGCACGCATCTGGTGACCGAAGGCGGCGCCTCCGGCCATCTCTATGTGCTGATGAGCGGCAAGCTCGAGGTGCTCAAGGGCGAGATGGTGGTCGCCACCATTGCCGAGCCCGGTGCGGTGCTGGGCGAGATGTCCGTGTTGCTGGGGCTGCCGCACACGGCGACTGTGCGGGCTTGCGCCGACACCGTCGTCTACGAGTTCGAGGACGCTGCCTCGCTCCTCAAGCGGGAGCCGGAGGTCACGCTGTTGATCGCGCGCATGCTGGCGCAGCGGCTCAATGCCGCCAACACCTATCTCGCCGATCTCAAGCGGCAATATGCCGGTCACGGAACGCATCTCGCCATGGTCGGCGAGGTGCTGCAGAGCATGATCAACCTGCCGCCGCTCGAGGTCTCGCCAGGCTCGGATCGGCAATCCGACCCAAGGATGTAAGCCAGTCAGGTGGATTCTCGATCGTGGCGGCCGGTCGCTTTAACGGCGCGCTGAGATCAATCCACTGCGCCTCGCCCGCCGCCAGCCAGAACGCCTTGTTCTCATCCAGGTTCAGCACGATATACGTCGGCGGTCGCCCCGGTTGCAGGCCGGCATTGAACACCCACGTCTGGCCCAGCCGGTCGAACCACGAGCCGTCCGTGATGAAGGGGGATTGATGCACATGGCCCGAGATCACCATCGACGGCTGATACTGCATGGCCCACTGCACCAGCTCGACGTCGCCGAAGAACCGCTTGCCGCCCCAACTGGTCGGCGAATTGGCCGGCGGCGCGTGATGCGCCCAGATCCACCGCCGCGGACGGTTGAGCGAGGCGGCGCGCAGCTGGTCGACGATGCGCTGCTTGACCAGCGGTCCGTCCCACCACGGGCACACTGTGAACAGCGTGTCGCCGATGGCGAGATTGTCGCCGTCGCAAGCGATACCCAGCTCGCGCACCTCCGAGATCCAGCGCGAGATCTTCTCGCCCTCGGCGTTGCGTTCGTCGAGGTCGTGATTGCCGGAGCAGAGAATCACCCTGGTCTGCGCCGCGATCAGCGCAAGGTACTTCTTCACCACCACGATCTGGGCGCGGAAATCCACCGTCGATCCGATGTCCAGCGCGTCGCCAGCGAAGATCACAAGGTCGAATTGCGGCGCCGCGCTGACGAGCCAATCGAGCTGCGGCAACGAGTAGTGCAGGTCGGCCACGACCAGGCAGCGCATTGAGAATCCGTCGGAGAGAGTGTGAAAATGTCTGCGAATTCCAAACTGTTATAAAGCAAGAAGCGGACCAGCACGGCCGCCTGGTTCTGCCAATCTGGCAGGAAGGAAGCATGCTGTGACGCGCGGGAGCGCGCAAGTGCCGGTGCGTCGCAGGACTGGACCGGATCGTCGAATTCTGGTGTCGTGGCGCGCCTTCAACGCGAGTGATCGCATGACCTCCTTCAAGACCATTCGTGCCCGTGCCGAGAAGCGCAAAGGCGGGCCCAAGGCGCTCGACAGTCTGATGCCTGACAAGCCCGACCTGAAGGGGCTCGCAAAACTTGGCGACGATCGCATCCTCGCGGAGATGACCAGGCGGGTGTTTTGCGCGGGCTTCGCCTGGAGCGTGATCGACGCGAAGTGGGGCGGCTTTGAAGATGCCTTCCTGCGCTTCCAGCCGGCCAAGCTCAGCTTCCAGCCCGAAGATTACTGGGAAGCGCTGCTGCGCGATGCGCGGATCGTGCGCAATGGCACCAAGATCATGTCGGTGCGCGACAACGCCGCCTTCGTGCAGGAGATCGCGAAGGAGCATGGCAGCTTCGGCAAGTTTCTGGCGAAATGGCCGCCGTCCAACGAGATCGGCCTGCTCGATCTCCTGACCAAGCGCGGCTCGAGGCTCGGCGGCAACACCGGCCAGATGCTGCTGCGCTTCGTCGGCTGGGACGGATTCGTCACCTCGAAGGATGTCGTCGCCTGCCTGCGCGATGCCGGCCTCGACATCGCCGAAGAGGTCAAGTCGAAGGGCGATCTCGCCAAGGTGCAGGCGCAGTTCAACGCCTGGGCGGAGGAGACGGGGCTGCCCTACATACATCTGTCACGCATCTGCGCGCTCTCGGTCGGCGAAAACCGGAGCGAGCACTAGCGCTCATCGATCAGATCGTGGACATCGTGTGGCGATCTCGCGCCGTCGGCGCGGCAGATGCAACATGCGATCACGAAATTCATTTCGCTGGAACATTTGTGAGCAGCACCCGTTCGGAGTTTGAGCCAGGCGACACAGGCGCAGGGAACACGCGCTCCGGCCAAACCTTGGTTCAAGCCATGAAACCCGACATGACAGAAACGGAGCAGCTCATGAAGCTCACATCCGACCAGGTGAAGCAGACCGTCAACCAGCTCGGCGCCCAGGTGCTGCCCGACGAGCATCCCGCCATGCCCCAGCTGAACAGCATGTTCGGGGAACATACCTTCTTCGTCGACGAGATGGGATTGAAAGTCCTCGAGCCGACGCCATCGCTCGGCGCGGAGCGCGAAACCGGTGAAGTCGTCAGCCTCGCCGACTGGAGCGATGCGGACTTGACGCGCCTGATGGCGCACGAGCCCGAGCCGACCGGCGTGATCGTGGTGTTCGAGCATGTCAGGCACTGAGACCGCGAGGACGAGGGCCGCGTATGGCCCCCGTCCGGATCGCAGCTGAGCCACCCTTTGGGATGCTGAAGGATGGCCGGATCAGACGCGTGGTGCGTCGCCGATATCAGATCCGGTCGTTGAGAAGGACATTGGACAGCGAGGGGTCGGAGGGATTGGACGTGCCGTTCGATCCCGTCCCGCTGTAGGTCGAATCCGCGAGCGAGGCTTTCAGCGAATCCAGGAATTTCTCGAGCAGATCCGCCGTCGAATTGCCACTCGACGAACTGTTCGTGCCGCTGGACGAGCTGTCGGTGCCGCTGACAGGAGGCGGCGCGTTGAACGGCGGCGGTCCGCCCGCTCCACCTGGTCCGTGCGCGAACGCAGACTTGAAGATACCTTGCAGCTCGGTGGCCTGCTGGTCGGTGAGCTTGCCGGACGACACCTCCTGCCGGATCAGATCATCGATCTTCGACTTGATGCCGTCAGGTCCGCTGCCGCTGGATTGATTGCTTGTCCCGTCTGATTGCAGCGAAGAGTCAATATCGTCGAGCGCGGAGGACAGCGCCGACTGATCGGATGCACTGATCGTGCCGGAACTGACTTCCGATTGCAGCTCGTCTTGCAGTCGCTGCAGGGGCGATGTGTGTTGGTGGTGATGTGTGGAGAGCGCCGAAATCGAGGTCATGGTTGCTATCCGTGCTTTTGGTGGACTCGGGTCGATATTGCCCAAGTCGCATCCAGTCCTGGGTTCGCAGGTTCACCTTGGCGGTTGGATTTGCCCGGTCGGGCGGTGGTAGACACGGGAGCTGGCGCGGAGCCGTTGGAGCCGCGATCCGCCGGTTGCTCAATGTTTCCGTTGAACGATTGGAAATATTTGGAAACAAGATAGATGAGTTTGATACGATACTCTTCCTGTCCTTTTCCCAAAGACGCTCTCATTCGGACCGCTGAATCGCATGTCGACCCTGGAAGCCGCATTGCGAGGAGGAGCGGTCGTCATTCTTCTTTTTCGCGTGGCGATTGCCGCGCGCGATGCACCGCGCAATCCCGTCAGCCGCTATTCCGCACTGCTGAATTTGAGCATCGCGGCCTATGTCGTCGAATCGGCATCCGGCTTCGGTGCGCTGCCTCTGCTTCTGCGCATTCCGGTGCATCTCGTCAGCGGCGGCATGCCGGCCGCATTCTGGATTGCAGTGAGCGCCATCTTCGTCGATGAATTTCGCCTGCGCTGGTACCATTCGCTCGGCGCGCTCGCATTGATGGGCCTCGCGTGGATCGACATGTCCAGGCATCCGATGTCCGTCGATGTAGCGCGCACCGCTCTGTCCGTGTCGCTTCTGCTGCTGGGCATCTGGCATGTGCTGTCTGGGCGCGCGGCCGATCTGGTGGAGAAGCGGCGACGGCTGCGCGTCTGGTATGCCGTCGTCACCGTGCTCTATGCCCTGTTCATTATTGCATCGGACTGGCTCTGGCCCGGCGGCCTGTCCGTGTCATCGCTCAGTCTCGCCAACGCGGCCGGCTTGACGGCGGTGATATTCCTGTTCGCCGTGCTGGGCACGCTGGCCTCGACTGAACCACCGCTGGTGCCCGCGCCTGCGCTGGCGAGCCAGCCGACCGTGATTTCGCATGATCCACCGGCAGCAGTGCCGGCAACCGAACCCGATGCAGCCGAACTCGCGGCGCTGCGCCGCCTGCTCGACCACGACAAGGTCTTTCGCGAGCCGGACCTGAGCATCGCAACATTGTCACGGAAGCTCGAGATTCCGGAATACCGGCTGCGCCATCTGATCAACCGGCAGCTCGGCCATCGCAATTTCAGCGCCTTCGTCAGCGGCTATCGTCTGGCTGAGGTCGAGGCCGCGCTGAGCGATCCCACGCAAGCCGCAGTGCCTATCCTGACCATTGCGCTCGACGCCGGCTTCGGCTCGATCGGGCCCTTCAATCGCGCCTTCAAGGCGCATACCGGCCTGACGCCGTCCGAATATCGGCGAGCTCGTGCCGGCGGTGTGGCAGGGGCCGAAATCTAGCCGTTTCCTGATTTGACGGGCCCTTTGCAGGAATCGGCCAGTCTTCGTTCAGGAATCGGCGCGCCGCGGCGCTTCCCCCGTGCAACTCATGCCCTGCAGGCGAGACGCCTGCGGATGCGAGGTTGCCATGAAGCCATTGATTTCCGTTCTGCAATTTTCCCTTCCCGCCGTGATCGTGATCGCGACGCTGGAGGGTCTCGTCCTGGCCCTGGTGATGCGCCGTGACTACAATTGGCGCGCCTATCTGGCCTCGCTGGTCGATGCGCTCGGCCGGCAATATCTCGTCTACACGCTGCTGCCGCTCAGCATCGCGCAGCCGCTGGTCGATCTGGCCTGGAGCCACCGGCTGTTCACCATCCCGCTCAACAGCGTGCTGTCGGTGGTCGTGCTCGTGATCGCCCAGGATTTCAGCTACTACTGGTTCCATCGCGCCAGCCACCGGGTTCGCTGGTTCTGGGCGACGCATGCGATCCACCATTCCTCGAACGAGTTCAATCTCGCGGCGTCCTACCGCTTCGGCTGGACCGGGAGGCTGACCGGTGCCGCAATCTTCTACGTGCCGATGATCTGGCTCGGCTTCGCACAGGGACCGGTGTTCATCGCAGCCGGCGTCAATCTGCTCTACCAGTTCTGGCTGCACGCGGAGTGGATCCCGAAACTCGGCTGGCTGGAATATGTGCTCAACACGCCCTCGCATCATCGCGTGCACCATGCCTGCAACGCGGAGTATCTCGATCGCAACTACGGCGGCATCTTCATCGTGTTCGACCGGATGTTCGGCACCTTCGTCGCCGAACGCGACGACCTGCCGTGCAATTACGGCCTGGTGAAGCCGCTGCGCTCCAACAATCCGGTCGTCATCGCGTTTCACGAATGGGCGGCGCTCGGGCGCGATCTCTGGCGATCGCCGACCTGGCGGGGCCGGTTCGCCTGCCTGATCGGCCCGCCGGGCGATGGGCCGGCGATGTCGGTGGTCACGACGCCGACGGCGCGCGATGCCGGTCAGAACGTCGACGTTGCGGTGGGATGAAGTGGCGCACCATTCAGAACAAAACCGCGAACCCATATACAGTTGAAATTGCTTGTGATTTTTTCACGCCCGGGGATGCGGCGGCCATCGGCGCCGACGTCGGCCTCACGCGCTGCGGTAGGGAATTTTCAGCACGCCTCACGACAGCGTGCGCCTTTCGCTCCGGGATCGTAGTATTGTCGTCGAACTGTTGAAGCTTCGAGACCGAAGATTTCACGTACGCACTCGATCGCGGCGCTCGAAGAGTGCACTCCAGAATCAGGCTGATGACCGCGACTGCGGTCGGACGGCGCGGCAAATGGAGGACATGATGGCGTGGCGTGACGACAGGGCCCGGGCAACCCTGATCCGCGATGCAGCGGGCAGCGTGCCGCCGGGCAAGAGCCCCCGGGCCTTTGCCGAGCCCTTGTTCGGCTACAGCAATATCGAGGATCTCGCCCATTACGATGCCGCCTCGCTTGCCCTTCTGGCGGAGCACGCCTGGGAGCACGTGCAGCGACGCACGGCCGGCAGCGCCGATATCCGCGTTGCCAATCCGACGTTGCCGAATGGGCGCGAGATTTCCGTGCTGGAGATTCTCAACGACAACATGCCCTTCCTGTTCGATTCCACGATGGCGGAGCTCGCCGAGCAGGGCATCGAAGTCACCCTCGTCGCTCACCCGATCATCGCCGTGGAGCGCGATGACGAGGGCAAGCTGCTCCGCTTCTACGGCGAAGCACTGCCCGAGGGAGTAAAGGGCGCGCGCGAAAGCCTGATTCACCTCCACATCACCCGCCTGGACGCGGATGCCGATCGCCAGAAGCTGGTCGATGGCCTCACCAGAACGTTGAACGACGTCCGCGCCTGCGTCGCCGACTGGCGGGTCATGCGTGACCGCGTCGAGGAAGCGATCAAGACTTTCTCTTCCAATCCTCCGCCGCTGCCGATCGACGAGGTCGCCGAAGCCAACCAGTTCCTGCAATGGCTCTGCGCGGACAATTTCACCTTCCTCGGCGTGCGCGAATATCGCTTCTCGCCGGACAGCGATGGGTCGGACGACATTACGACCGGCGAAGGCCTCGGCATCTTGCGCGATCCGGACGTGAAGGTCCTGCGCCGCGGCAACGAAATGGTGGTGATGACATCGGAAATTCGCCAGTTCATGCGCGAACCGACCCTGCTGACCGTCTTCAAGGCCAATGTCTCTAGCCGCGTCCATCGCCGCATCCGGATGGATTATGTGGGCATCAAGCTCTATGCGCCCGACGGCCGGCTCGAGGGCGAATTGCGCGTCGTCGGCCTGTTTACCTCAGGCGCCTATACCCGCTCGGTGCGGCAGATCCCTTATGTGCGCCACAAGGTTTCGCGGGTGCTGCAGCGCGCCGGCTTCGACCCGAACGGCCATTCGGGCAAGGCGCTCATGCATATCCTCGAAGATTATCCGCGTGACGAGCTATTCCAGATCGACGTCGACACGCTCTACAATTTCGTCATCGAGGTCCTGCTCCTCTACGAGCGCCCGCGCGTCCGGGCGCTGGCGCGGGTAGACAAGTTCGATCGCTTCGTATCCATCCTCACCTTCATTCCGCGCGACAAATACGATAGCGACGTCCGCACGCGCGTCGGAACCTTCCTGTCGCAGGTCTACAAGGGGACCCTGTCAGCTTCCTACGTATCATTCCCTGAAGGCGCGCTTGCGCGCGTCCACTTCATCATCGGGCGCTATGAAGGCAAAACGCCAGTCGTCGAGCGCGCCACGCTCGAAGCCGGGATCAGCGCTATTGCCGCGACCTGGGCCGACAAGCTGAAGGCCGCGCTCGCCGCGTCGACCGACGGCATGCGGGCGCGCATGCTCGCCAACCGCTATGCCAAGTCCTTTAGCGGCGGCTATACCGAGGCTTTCACTGCGGAGCAGGCGATCGCCGATATCGCGACCATCGAAAGGCTGACCCCGGCCCGCCCGGTGACGATTTCGGTTCACCGCGACAAGGGCGAGGACGATCCCAGGCGCTTTGCCCTGAAGGTGTTCTCCGACGCCGCACCGCTATCGCTGTCCTATCGCGTGCCGGTGATCGAAAATCATGGCCTGCGCGTGGTCAACGAACGCACTTATCAGATCGTGCCCGGTAACAGACCCGAGCCGGTCTGGCTGCACGATATGACGATCGAGACCAGCGACGGCCGGCCGATCGACACCAGTCCGGAATTCAGCCATCGTCTGGAAGCCTCGATCATGGCGGTGGTCACGGATCGCGCCGAATCCGACGGGTATAATGCCTTGATCCTGCGCACGGCCCTGGGCTGGCGGGAAGTCTCGACCATCCGGGCGCTGTCGCGCTACTTGCACCAGATCCGCGCTCCCTTCACCCAGGATTATATGTGGGAGACCTTGCGCAAGAACGCCGCGATCACGGCCAGCCTCGTCGCGCTGTTCCAGACCCGCCTCGATCCGCGTCTCGCCGTTACTGATTCCGAGCGCTCGGCAGGCGAGACGGCCCTGCTTGCCGAGATCGAGGAGCAGCTTAAATCCGTTGCCTCGCTCGACGAAGACCGCATCCTGCGCCGTTTCACCAATCTGGTGCAGGCGACCATCCGCACCAATCTGTGGCAGATCGGCGAGGATGGACATCCGCGTCCGGTGATCTCCTTCAAGTTCGATGCGCGCCGAATCGACGACCTGCCAACTCCACGACCTCTCTACGAGATCTTCGTCTATTCACCTCGTCTCGAAGGCATTCACCTGCGCTTCGGCAAGGTTGCGCGCGGTGGCCTGCGCTGGTCCGATCGGCCGCAGGATTTCCGTACCGAGATCCTGGGCCTCGTGAAGGCGCAGCAGGTCAAGAATGCCGTGATCGTACCAGTCGGCGCCAAAGGCGGCTTCGTGCCCAAGCGCCTACCGTCGCCGTCCAATCGCGACCACTTTATGGCGGAAGGCACCGAAGCCTATCGCATCTTTGTTCGCTCGCTGCTCGAACTCACCGACAATCTCGACGGCGACATCGTCGTGCCACCCGATTCGACCGTGCGGCATGACGGCGACGACCCCTATCTCGTCGTCGCCGCCGACAAGGGCACCGCCACTTTCTCCGACATCGCCAACACGATCTCCGCCGAGAAGCACCATTGGCTCGGCGACGCCTTCGCCTCCGGCGGCAGCCAGGGCTACGACCACAAGAAGATGGGGATCACGGCGCGCGGCGCCTGGGAGGCGGTCAAGCGCCACTTCCGCGAGCTCGGCACCGACATCCAGACCATGCCGTTCACCGTGGTCGGCGTCGGCGACATGTCCGGCGACGTGTTCGGCAACGGCATGCTGCTCTCGCCGGCGACAAAGCTTGTGGCCGCCTTCGATCACCGCGACATCTTCATCGATCCCTCGCCGGATCCCACGATCAGCCTCGCCGAGCGGAAGCGCCTGTTCGACCTGCCACGGTCGAGCTGGCAGGACTACGACAAGTCGCTGATCTCGCAAGGCGGCGGCGTGTTCTCGCGCCAGCTCAAGGCGATCCCGCTCGCGCCGGAAGTGCGCACCCTGCTCGATCTCGACAAGCCGCAAGCCACGCCTTTCGAGGTGATGACGGCGATCCTGAAGGCGCGCGTGGACCTCTTGTGGTTTGGCGGCATCGGCACCTATATCCGCGCGGCGGCGGAAAGCGACGATCAGGCCGGCGACCGCGCCAACGATCCGATCCGCATCACTGGCGGCGACGTGCGTGCCCGGGTGATCGGCGAAGGCGCCAATCTCGGCGTCACCCAGCGCGGCCGCATCGAAGCGGCGCAAAAAGGCGTCAAGCTCAACACCGACGCCATCGACAATTCGGCCGGCGTGAACACGTCCGACGTCGAGGTCAATATCAAGATCGCGCTCGCGCGCCTCGAGCGCGAGGGACGCCTCGGCCCCGCTGACCGCAACAGCCTGCTTGCTGCGATGACCGACGAGGTCGGCGCGCTGGTGCTGCGCAACAACTATCTGCAGACGCTGGCGCTCTCGCTCGCCGAGCGCAAGGGCGTCGCCGAGACGGGCTTCCTCGCCCGCCTGATGCAGTCGCTCGAGCAGCGCGGCCTGCTCAGTCGCACGGTGGAGTTCCTTCCTGATGACGCAGCGCTCGCCGAGCGAGCACGGCGCGGCCAAGCCCTGACAAGGCCAGAACTCGCCGTATTGCTCGCCTACGCCAAGCTGACGCTCTACGACGACCTGCTTCTCACCAGCGTGCCGGACGATCCTTATCTCGCCCGCAGACTGTCCCTTTACTTTCCGCGCGAGCTTCCCGACAAGTTCCCGACCGCGGTCGAGCTCCATCGCCTCCGACGCGAGATCATCGCAACCAGTCTCGTCAATGCCGTGATCAACCGCGGGGGCCCGGCCTGCATCGTGCGCCTGACCGACGAGACCGACGCCGATATCTCGACCATCGTCATGGCGCAGGTCGCGGTGGACGCGATCTACGAGCTCAGGCGGCTCAATGACGCGATCGACGCGCTTGACACACGTATCGACGGGCAGCTGCAGCTCAGCCTCTACGCGGCGATCCAGGAGCTCCTGCTCTCCCGCATGGTCTGGTACGTGCGCAACGGCGATTTCAAGGATGGCCTGAACGCGATGATTGCCCGGTTCGCCCCTGCCCTCCGCGAGATCTCCGCCTCACTCGACACCACCCTGCCGCCGGACTTGCAGGCCGTGCGCACCAAGCGGCGGCAGGAGCTGACGGACGCCGGTGTTCCGTCCGGCCTTGCCGGCGAGCTCGCCGATCTCGACGCGCTGGTCTCGGCACCCGATATCGTGACGGTTGCTGAGCGCACCAGCCGCCCGATCGGCGATGCCGCCGCGACCTTTTACGCTGCGGAAGCCGATTTCCGTCTCGACCGCATCATCGCGGCCGCGCGCAACGTGCCTGCCAACGATTATTTCGAACGTATCGCCATCGATCGCGCCGTTGAGCAGATCGCCAGCGCCGAAAGAAGACTGGCCGCGGACATGCTGGCAACCGGCCAGTCCGGCCAGCAGGCTGTCGAGATCTGGCTCGCGGCTCACCCCGGAGCGACGCGCATCCGCCGCTCGGTCGAGGAGATTGCTGCCAGCGGCCTGACGCTCGCCAAGCTGACGGTGGCGGCGAACTTGCTCGGGGATTTGGTCAAAGCCTGAGGGCATGCGAGGCAGCGATGTGAAACATCGAGCATGATCCGGAAAAGTGCGCAGCGGTTTTCCGGAAAGATCATGCCCAATTGTCAGCCGGCGAACGGAGGAATCCAATGATCCATGCTACTTGCCATACCGCCGATAATGTCCGCTGCATCGAGTTCGATGCCATACCCTGGTTCAGCGAGGCTGACGCTCCGAGCATTATCGATTTGGCCCAACGAGGATGGGTCAGCACAGCGATTGCGGATTCCCTCGAGCGCCGACGAGGATATGAACGCTTGCACGACCTCGTTGAGTATGCGGCGAAGCGACTGCAGCCGGAATCCCTGGAGGATCCAACCTGGGAAACCTTCGAGTGCGTCGTCGATGGACCCGACGCCGTGGCTTGGCTCGAGCAAAACCGGCCTGACGTTGTGGCAAGGATTCCGTAAGCCACAGGACGCGCAGCAATCGCGCCGATGATTGGCGGCATCGCAATGGTGCGGAAATGGCGCACCCGACACGATTCGAACGTGTGACCTTTGCCTTCGGAGGGCAACGCTCTATCCAGCTGAGCTACGGGTGCAGCGAGGCCTCATGTAGCCGATTGGCGAGGGGCGGGCAACCGGTCCCTTGGATTGCGATGATGCCATCATGCCAGTGTTTTGCCCGACGCGTCAACGGATTTTCCGAAGTCCGGGATTCGGATCGAGCGACGCGCATTCCAGATAGTCTATCGGCGCGGGGGGAAAATCCCCGATTTCGCTGCGTTCCAGCCGGGCTACCGTCGGATGGATTTTCGCTCATGCTAAGCCATTGATTTAACAGCGGCCGTCTACTGTGCATGGGGTTGTTTTCGCAATCGCCGCGCTTCAGGCCGATTTGCGCGGGGCGAGGCCAGGAACCGGACCGCTGACCGGCACATTGTCCCGGCCGAGGCCTGCGAATTCGGCCAGGATCTGCTCGGAGCAGACGACACGGTTGCGGCCGAGCCGCTTGGCGGCATAGAGCGCCTGGTCGGCCGCCCCCAGCAGCCGGTCGGGGGCGCCGTCGGCCTCGCCGGGGATGTGACTGGCGACGCCGACACTGAGGGTGACGTGGTTGCCGGCCCCATCGGCGCCATGGGCGATCCGCAACGCCATGACGGCGCCGCGGATCTCCTCGGCGATGGCGCAGGCATCGTCGCAACTCATGTCGGGCAGGATCAGCGCGAATTCCTCGCCGCCATAGCGGCTGGCGAGGTCGAGCGGGCGCACCGCGTGGCGGCTGACGACGCGCGCGACCTCGCGCAGGCATTCGTCGCCGGACTGGTGGCCGTGCTCGTCGTTGAACAGCTTGAAATGATCGACGTCGACGAACAGCAGCGCCAACGGCTTCTGCGTCCGCTGCGCGCGTTCCCATTCGGTCATCAGCACCTGATCGAACGAGCGGCGGTTCGACAGCCCGGTCAGCCCATCCTTGGTGGCGAGCTCCTTTAGCGCCATCTCCGCGCGCTTCTGGTCGGTGAGGTCGCGCAGCGTCTCCACCACGGCAATCAGGTTGCCGGCCTCGTCATGGATGGGGCCGGCGTCGATTGCGAGGTAGAGCTGGCTGCCGAGCTTCGGCATCACGCACCAGTTCTCGGCGCTGAAGCCGAGCCCGTTGTGGCCGCGCGCGGCATATTCCGAATAGAACTCCGGCAGCTGTTCGGGCCGGTCGAGCGCGACCAGATCGGCGAGGCAGGGGCGCTTGGTCTCGTAGAAGGCCTGCCAGTGCTTCGTGGTGCCGATCACCTCGGAGGCGGCAACGCCGGTCAGCCGCTCGCACGCCCTGTTCCAGATCACGACACGGCGCTTCGGATCGATCACGAAGGTCGGCACCACCAGGTGCTGCATCAGCCGGACCGCGTAGGAATCCGCCACGTCGACGGTCTTGGGTGACTTCGCCATCTCAGGCCACCGCCGCCACGGGCATGGCGTCGCCCGGACCGAACAGTTCGCGCACTTCGGCCGCCGGCTTCGGCCTGCTGAACAGATAGCCCTGCATCTCCGTGCAGCCGAGCGCGCGCAGCATCTCGCGCTGGGCCTCGGTCTCGACGCCTTCGGCGACCGTGGTCATGTTGCTGGCGGAGGCGATGTTCACCACTGCCTGCACGATCACGGGTGACCCGACGGCGTCGGCGATGTCGGCGACGAAGCAGCGGTCGATCTTGATCTTGTCGAACGGGAAGCGCTTCAGATAGCTCAGCGAGGAATAGCCGGTACCGAAATCGTCGAGCGCGATGCGCACGCCGATCGAGCGAAGCTGGTGCAGGATCGAGAGCGCTGCCTCGTCGTCGCGGATCAGCACGGCCTCGGTGATCTCGAGCTCGAGCCGCCGCGGCTCGAGCCCGGAGGCGGCGAGCGCCCCCGCGATCCGCAGCGCCAGCGTGTCGCATTTGAGCTGCACCGGCGAGACGTTGACCGCGACGCGCACATGGGCGGGCCAGGTCGCGGCCTCGTTGCAGGCCGTGCGCAGCACCCAGTCGCCGATCTCGTTGATCAGGCCGGTATCCTCGGCGATCGGAATGAATTCTGCCGGCGAGACCATGCCGCGCTCGGGATGGCGCCAGCGCAGCAGCGCCTCGCAGCCGGAAACCTCGCCCGAGTCCAGATTGACCAGCGGCTGGTAATGGATCTCGAAGCCGCCGTCGATCAACGCCTGGCGCAGATCCTGCTCCAGGGTAAGGCGGGCCTTGGCGCTCGCATCCATCTCCGGCACGAAGAAGCGGTAGGTGCGCCGCCCTTCCGCCTTGGCGCCGTACATTGCGAGGTCGGCGTTCTTGATGAGCTGGTCGAGATCGGCGCCGTCCTGCGGCGCCAGCGCGATGCCGATGCTGGCGTCGGTGGAGAGCTGGTGGCCGAAGCAGTGATAGGGGCGGCGGATTGCTTCATGGATCCGCGTCACGAACGACAGCACGTCGGCGGACGATTCGATCCCGGTCTGGATCACGGCAAACTCGTCGCCGCCGAGCCGCGCGATCAGATCGCCCGGCTTGAGGCAGGCGCGGATGCGCCCGGCGATCGCCTTCAACAGCTCGTCGCCGACATGGTGGCCGAGTGAATCGTTGATGCCTTTGAACTCGTCGACGTCGATATAGAGCAGCGCGAACTGTTCGCCGCCGGCGGCCTTCTCCAGCTCGCGCTCGATCTGCTCGCGGAACAGTGTGCGGTTCGGCAGATCGGTCAGCGCGTCGTAATGCGCCATATGCGCGATCTTGTCATGGGCGCGCCGCCGCTCGGTGACATCCTCGACGACGTTGATGAGGTAGCGCGGCTCGCCGGAGGAGTCGCGGATGCCGATCCGGGTCGAGGTGATGTAGCGCAGACCCATGGTCTGGCTTGTCCAGGCATGTTCGTCCTTGGACAATCCCTCGGTCGTCTGCAGCGCCTTGCTGTCGTCCTCGGTGACGACCCTGGCGGTCTCATCCGGGTAGATGTCGAAGGGGGTCTTGCCGACGATGGCTTCGCGCGACTGGCCGAATTGCTCTGCGGCGGTGCGGTTGATCAGCAGATATTGCCGTGTCCGGGCGTCCTTCACCGTGATCTGCGACGGGATGTGATCGATAATCTCGCGGAGGAACGTGTAGTTGCGGTCGCGCTCCTGCTCCAGGTTGAGCCGCTCGGTGATCTCCTCGATCGTGGCGACCCATCCGCCCTGCGCCAGCGGTGTATTGATGACCTGAAAGGCGCGGCCGTTGGGCAATTGATGCGTTTTCGTGGCGACCTTGCCTTCGGCGACGTCCCTGATGACCTCGGCGCAAAACGCATCGACGTCGCCGCTGAACGCGTTGCGCTCCTTGCGATGGGACATCGCTTCGGTGATGTGACAGCCCGGCTTGATGATCTCGTGGGAGAGGCCGAACATGTCGGCATAGCGGCGATTGCAGGTGACGATGTATCCGGCGGCGTCGTAGAGGATAAGCCCCTGGGACATATTGTTGAGGGCGGTGTCGAGCCGCAGTCGCTCCGCCTCCAGCCGCTGCTGGGCCTCGCGGTTCTGCCGGTTGATCTGGCGGACGATCATGAAGAGGATCTGCGCGATCACGGCCGCCGAAAGCGTCGCGGTGGTGACCATGAAGCCGGTCTGCTGCCGCCAGTCGGCAAGCGCGGACGACATGGTATTGGTGGCCACGATGACCAGCGGGAAATGCGTCAGCGACGCAGCCGAACCGAGCTTCTCCTCGCCGTCGACCGGGCTCTTGACGCGAAGCGTGTGCTGACCGCTGCGGGTCAGCACCTTCTGCATCAGCGGCGCGCTCTTGTAGCTGGTCCCGATCATCGATTCGACATGCGGGTAGCGCGCCAGCATCACGCCTTCGCGGTCGAACAGCGCGATGGCGGCGCCGTCGGCGAGCGCGACCGAGGCGAAATAACGTTGATAGCTGTCGGGATCGATCCGCCGGACCAGCGCGCCGACGAAAGTGCCGTCCGGCAGAGCGAGCCGGCGCGCCACGATCGTGGTCCATTTGCCGATCAGGAAGCTGCGCACCGATTCCAGCAGCACCGGCTCCGACATCGGATTCGATTTGAAGGTCTGGAAGTAGGCGCGCGAAGACACGTTGATCTTGGGGAGCGGCTGGGCTCGCGACCAGCTGATCAGCTCGCCGTCGGCATCATAGATCGCGATGTCGCCGAGATAGGAGACCGCGCCGATCTTGCCCCTGAGCATCCGGTGGGCCTCAGGCCCCGACATGCGCTCGCGGAACATTTGCGGCGATGTGATCTCCGGCAGGCGCATTTGCCCGATCACGTCGGCCGCGACGACGTCGGAATCTTCAAACTGCTGGTCGAAATGCCGTGCGATCAGCTGCACGGTGTTTTCCAGCTCGCGCTCGCGGTTGGTAAGCGTCTTCTCGCGAAACTCGCCGACGGCCATCGCGGTCACCGCGAAGATGCCGGCGACCAACAACGCGCCCGAGAGAGTCAGCCACAGCACGGGTCCGCGCCGCATGGCAGCGTCCCAGCCGCTCTTCGCGGCCAGAAACATCGCAGCTGCCATCTGTCGAAAAACCCGGCGCATCCCACTCCCTTGGGGGAAGAGAAATACTACGGACAGATGGCGCAATGCTTAGGAAAGCCGGTTACCCATGGCTTAAACCGGTTGCGGATTAATACGGATATCCACCGACACGGGAATCGCGTGACGTCGCGCCACGGTTGTAGGTGGCCCCCACGGCGCGCTGCGCTGTATCGTTAATCGAAGCTTAATGCGAGGCGTCCGCGCTCTTGTCGCCGCCGCCATTGCGCAGTCGCCCGACCACGCCGGTCGGGAAGAAATAGACGCTGGCAATGAACAGCAGACCGAGCCAGAGCAGCCAGCGATCCGGATGCAGCAGTCCCGGCAGCAGCGGCAGGCCGGCTTCGCTTGCCGCCTTGGAGGCGACACCCATCAGCGATTGCAGGTAGTTCTGCGCGAGGATGAAGATGGTGGCACCGATGATCGCGCCGTAGATCGTGCCCATGCCGCCGATCACCACCATCAAGAGAATGTCGAGCATAATGGAGAAGCTCAGCGAGGTGTCCGGCCCCGCATAGCGCAGCCACAGCGCGTTCAGGACGCCGGCGCCGGCGGCGACCAGGGCCGCAAGGCAGTTGGCATAAGTGAGATGGAACACGGTGCGGAAGCCGAGCGCCTCGGCGCGAAAACGGTTCTCGCGGATCGCCTGGAGCACGCGGCCGAACGGCGAGTTCACCACGCGCAGCAGCGCGAGGATCATCAGGGCCGAGACTGCGAACACCAGGTAGAAGGTCAGGATGCGGCCGTTGATCTCGAAGCCGAACAGGCTTTTGGAGACCAGCACCGTGCCGGGGCGGAGCAGCTCCGGCAGCTGGAAGCTGCGTCCGTCCTCGCCGCCGGTGAGCCAGGACAGCTGCGAGGCCAGCACCTGGAAGGCGGAGGCGACGGCGAGCGTGATCATGGCAAAGAAGATCGCGGCGACCCGCAGCGAGAACAGCCCGATGGCGAGGGCGAGCAGCGCGGCCAGCGGCAGGCCGACAACGATACCGGTGGCGACCGCGGCCCAGTTCGGACCCATGCCATATAGCGCGATGGCGATCGCGTAGCTGCCGATGCCATAGAACATCGTGTGGGCGAACGACACCGAGCCGGTATAGCCGAGCAGGAGGTCGTAGGAGGCGACCAGCGCGGCGAACACGCAGATCTTGGCTGCGACGTTCAGCGCTTTCGCACCGGGGAACAGGAACGGCGTGGCCGCCAGCGCCAGGATGATGACGACGAGAACAAGCGTGAGCGCGCGGCTCCGCGGCGGATCGCCCGACAGGATCATCATCGGCTGGTCACCGCATAGAGGCCGCGCGGCCGCCACATCAGAATGGCAACCATCAGCAGGATGTTGGAGACGAGGGCAAGTTTTGGCACCAGGAAGCCGCCGTAATTGGCGACCATCGCCACCAGGATCGCGCCGATGAAGCAGCCGCCGATCGAGCCGAGTCCGCCGATGATGACGACGACGAAAATCAGGACGGTGAGCTCATCGCTCATGGAGGCGTGGACCTGCTCGCGATAGAGCGCCCACATCACGCCGCCGAGGCCGGCCAGCGCCGAGCCCGTCATGAACACGCCGAGGAATAGCCGGCGGATGCGGTAACCGAGCGCCTCGACCATCTCGCGGTTCTCGACGCCGGCGCGGATCAGCAGGCCAAGCTTGGTACGATTGAGCACGAGCTGGATCGCGACGAAGACGGCAAGCCCGATCAGCGTCGCCAGCACGCGGTATTTGGCAATCGCGACGTCACCGAGGATGAAGGAGCCGCGCAGCGAGGCCGGCAGCGGCATCGGGATGATCTGCGGACCCCACAGCGCATAGAGCGTCTGTTCTGCAACAATGAGACCGCCCGTCGTCATCAGGATCTGCTTCAGATGCTGGCCGTACACTGGAAGAATCAGCACGCGCTCGACGACCAGGCCGAGCGCGCCTGATACCGCCATCGACAGCAGCGCTGCCGGCGCCAGCACTGCAAGGTTGACCCAGAGCGAGTCCGCCTGCACGGAGGCTGCGAACGGCGCGAACACCAACGTTGCAATGTAGGCGCCGACAGCGATGAAGGCGCCGTGGCCGAAATTCAGCACGTCCATCAGGCCGAACACCAGCGTCAACCCCGAGGCCATGATGAAGATCATCATGCCCATGGCGAGGCTCGCCGCGGTCAGCGTCAGCCAGGTTGAGGGCGAGCCGATCAGGGGGATCGTGACCAGCGCGAGCGCGACGGGCAGCAGGATCGGCGCGATATCGCGCTTCGGCTTCGGCAGCGGATCGGTTGCAGCGAGTTCGGTCACTGATGTGTCTCCAGGCTCAGGCCGAGCAGCCGCTCCTGCAGCGGCACGTCAGAGGCCAACGTAGCCATCTCGCCGCGGTGGACAATGGTGCCGTTGTCCATCACCAGCACGTTGTCGCCGAGTTCGCGGGCGGCAAAGAAGTTCTGCTCGACGAGGAGAATGGTCGCGCCCTTGCGCTTGATCTCCTTCAGGCACTCGATCAGCGCCATGACGATGGCGGGCGCCAGCCCCTTGGTCGGCTCGTCGACCAGCAGGAGCTGGCGCGGCTCGATGATCGCACGCGCGATCGACAGCATCTGCTTCTGCCCGCCCGAGAGGCTGCCCGCGCGCGACAGCCAGAACCTTCGCAGCGCCGGGAAGAAGCCAAATATCCACTCGAGCTGGGTGTCGTCCATCGGCCCGTCGCGGGCGGCGAGGACGAGATTTTCTCTCACGGTGAGGTCAGAGAACACCGCCATGCTCTCGGGCACATAGCCGACGCCGAGCCGGGCGATGTCAGGCGTGGCGCGGCTTTCGATACGCTCGCCGGCGAGGCTGATCTCGCCGCTGGAGGCCTGCCACAGACCCATGATGGTGCGCAGCGTGGTGGTCTTGCCGGCGCCGTTGCGGCCGAGCAACATTGTGACCTCTCCCTGCGGCACGGCGAGGTCGATGCCCTGGAGAATGTGATAGCGGCCGATATGGGTGTGAACGCCGGAGAGCTTCAAGAGATCGGTCATGCCGCACCCTCACTAGCTTTCCCGGGTGCGACGCCGAGATAGGCCTCCTGCACGATCGGCGAGGCGATCACCTCGGCTGGCGGGCCGTCGGCGACGAGCTGGCCGTTATGCAGCACGATGATGCGGTCGGCGAGCGAGCGCACCACGTCCATCTTGTGCTCGACCAGCAGGATGATCTTGCTCTTGTCCCGCTTGAGCTGCGCGATCAGGTTCAGCACGACCGGCACCTCGTCAATGCTCATGCCGGCGGTTGGCTCGTCGAACATGAAGACTTTTGGTTCGAGCGCGATCATCAGCGCCACCTCGAGCTTGCGCTGGTCGCCATGCGACAGCGCGGTTGCGGTGACGCCGCGGCGATTGCCGAGCGCGACCTGGTCGAGGATGGCATCGGCGCGCGCGATCAAATCGCGGCGGACCATCCAGGGTCGCAGCATGTCGTAATGGGTGCCGCTGGCCGCCTGCACCGCGAGGCGGACGTTTTCTTCCACTGACAAGTTCGGGAATAGATTGGTGAGCTGGAATGCGCGTCCGAGACCCGCACGGGTCCGCAGCGGCGCGGAATGCTCTGTGATGTCGGAGCCGTCGAACAAGATGCTGCCGCTGGACGCACGCAGCTGGCCCGAGATCAGGTTGAAATAAGTGGTCTTGCCGGCGCCGTTCGGCCCCACGATGGCGGTGAGCTCGCCCGGGCGGAACGTGCAGGTGACGTCGTTGACTGCGACATGGCCGCCGAAGCGGATGGTGAGGTCGCGGGTCTCGAGGGTGAGCGTCATGGGAGCCCGGCGAATGATGAAATGAAAATATATCCGCGATCACGCTGCGCCCCCTCCCCCGCTTGCGGGGGAGGGTTGGGGAGAGGGTGTTTCCGCAGACGAGAACCCCCAAGAGAACCCCCAAGAGGAGAGAGCCCTCTCCCGGCCTCTCCCGCAAGCCGGAGAGGTGAAGAAGCACCTACCGCTTGTTCTTAACGGGAACGTCCATGTCCTCGATCTTCAGCTCGCGCACCGGCTCGAGCACGGCCCAGGCGAGGTTCGGATCGACCTTGACCTTGAAGTGATACATGCTTTGTAGCGCCTGATGGTCTTCCTTGCGGAACACCATCTTGCCTTTCGGCGTGTCGAACTCCAGGCCTTCCATCGCGGTGATCAGCTTCTCGGTGTCGGTCGACTTCGCCTTGGTGACGGCGGCGACGACGGACATCGCGGCGGCAAAGCCGCCCGCGGTGAAGAAGTCCGGCGGCGCGTTGAAACGCTTCTGGTGCTCGGCGACGAGCCAGTCGTTCACCGGGTTCTTCGGGATGTCGTAGTAGTAATAGGTCGCGCCTTCCATGCCCGGCATGCCCTTGTAGGCCGCAAGCGCCGGCAGGATGTTGCCACCGGTCGAGAGCTCGATGCCGTAACGCTTCGGATCCATGTCCTGGAGTTTGGAGGGCGGATTGCCGGCGCCTGCCCAGATGATCCAGATGATCTTGCGGCCCGGCTTGTCCTTCAGCGCGTCGAACAGACGCTGCGCGATGGCGGTGAAGTCGGTTGTGTTGGCCGGTGCATATTCCTCGGTCGCGAGTGTCGCGCCGGTCTTGGCCAGCGCTGCCCTGAAGGCGGCGACGCCGTCGCGGCCGAAGGCGTTGTCCTGCGCCAGCGTGGCAACGGTGACGCCCTGCTTGCCGATCGCGACCGCGTTCGAGATCGCGTCCTGCGACGAATTGCGCCCCGTGCGGAAGATATAGCGATTCCACTTCTCGCCGGTAATCTGGTCCGCGACCGCCGGCTCGACGATCAAGATCTTCTTGTTCTCTTCGGCGACGGGGAGAATGGCGAGCGCGGCCGCCGACGAGGTCGTGCCGATCGCGATGTCTGCCTTGTCGTCCTGATAGGCTTCCGCGAGCGCGGCCTTGGAAAGGTCGGGCTTGCCCTGGTCGTCCTTGGTGATGATGACGATCTTGCGGCCGTCGATCATCATGGTGCCCTTGGTGGCGTATTCGAAGCCCATTTGCAGGCCGGTCTCGGTCTGCTTGGCATAGGCTTCCAGTGGGCCGGTCTTGCCGTAGATCAGCGCGACTTTGAGGTCGTCCGCGCGTGCGGAGGTGGCCGCGGCCAAGCCCATGATGGCTGCTGTAAGAATGAGCGATCGACGCACGGTGGTCCTCCCTGAATGAACTGCCTTGATCACAGCGATTTGCACACATGTGCAAACATTGCAATTCCACCTTCCGGCGGAGCCTGCGGTGGGCTCGTGTGGCACAAGGCGCGAGGCTTACCGCCGGTACCCGCCCGCCCGCGAATAGCCCTGGCGGTTCTGCTGCATCGGGCGGGCGGAGATGCTGGCGCGGGATTCGCTCGAGACGGGCGTGGCGAGCTTCAGCTCCTCCAGGAAGATCGGGCGGGCGAAATAATAGCCCTGCGCATAGCGGATCTTGGTCGCGGCCTGGAGATAGGCGAGCTCCTCGTAGGATTCGAGGCCTTCGGCGATCACCGTCATGCCGAGCGCTTCGCTTAAGGACTCGATCGCGCGCAGAATGCCCTGGCTGCGCGGGCGCTTATGGATGTCGGTGATGAAGGAGCGGTCGATCTTGATCTCGTCGGCGGTGATGTCGGCCAGCGCCGACAGCGATGAATAGCCGGTGCCGAAATCGTCGATGGAGATGCCGACCCCAAGCTTGCGGAACATCGGCAGGATTTCGGACTGGAAATGACTCTTGGCGACGAAGGCGTCTTCGGTCACCTCGATCATGAAGCGTTGGGGAAAACCGGTGTCGTCCAGCGCCTGCGCGAAGGTGCGCATGAACTCGGGATTACCGGCCTGCTTGGCGGCGACGTTGATGCTGATGGTCGCTTCCGCGCCAAACATGTCGTTGATCAGGTCGATCGACTTGACGATCTCGGCCAGCACGAGATGAGTCAGCTCGTCGATCAGCCCGAGCTCGGTCGCCAGATTAATGAATGAGCCCGGCGCCTGGATCACGCCCTCGTCGTCGCGCAGGCGCACCAGGGCCTCGATACCCATCACCGCTTGCGTGCGGATGTCGACCTTGGACTGGAACGCGCAGCAGAAGCGCTTTTCGAGAATGGCGAGCCGCAGCGACTGCTCGATCTTCATCCGCGCCAGGGCCTCGCGCTCCATGCCGGCATCGAAGAAGGCGGCGGATCCCTTGCCGTTGTTCTTGATGCGGTACATCGCGATGTCCGCGTTCTGGCGCAGGGTTTCGAAGCTGCGGCCATGATCGGGATGGAGGCTGACGCCGACGGAGGTGGAGACGAACACTTCCGAATTGTCGATAAAGAACGGCGCGGTCAGCCGCTCCAATGTCGCGTTCAGGAATTCGGCGACTTCGTCCTGGCTCTGGATCGGCGAGAGCAGCAGCAGGAATTCGTCGCCCGAGATGCGCGACAGCACGTCGGATTCGCGCAAGTCGCGGCCGAGCCGCTTCGACAGCTCGACCAGCAGCGCGTCGCCAACGGCGTGACCGTAATAGTCGTTGATGTGCTTGAAATTGTCGACGTCGAGGAAGGCCAGGGCGAAGCGCTCACCGGCGCGATCCTGCGCGAGCAGGCTGTTGGCACGATGCTCGATCACGCGGCGCGAGGGCAGGCCGGTCAGCTCGTCGAAATAGGCCGAGCGAAACAGCTGGTCCTCGAAATTCTTCTGCTCGGTGATGTCGGCGGAGGACGAGATCAAGAGCTCGCGGCCGGCGAGCTGGACCGGCCGATGGGTGGTCAGCAGCACCTGGCGCGCGGCGCCGTCCTGGAGCGCTTCTTCGGAGGTGACCGGCTGCCCGGCCCTCAGTGCGCGCTCGCAGGCCGCGCGGCGCTGTGCGAGATCAGGCGACGGACGACTGCCGTCCATGCCGAGCTGGGCGGCCGCGACATCGTTAACCAGGAGAAGCTTGCCTTGCGCGTCCTGCACGGTCAGGCCGGCAGGCAGCATTCTAACGATTTCCTTGAGAAATCCGAGTTCGGCTTCACTCGCGCCGTTATATGCATTGTCGTTCATAGAAGTCATGAATCTTGTTGTTTCAGCGCGCGTTTGCAATGGACGCGATCATGCGCAGTTCCCTCTTAGGTTTGGTTAAGGGGTCCGCAGAAATACTGGGGTGTTTTGGGAGAAACCTGTGGCGTTGCGAGGTGCGCCGCCGATCGTCATTAACAGAAGGTCAATGGCGCTTGCGAAAGCGCGAGGGTCGCGCGCTGTTCTCTTTCGTTTGGACAGATGCAAGCCGTCGTCGACACCTCTGCCGTAGGGAGAGGTGATCCTCATCACTCGTTCTTGGGAATGCGACATTGCATGATGCAATGCAGCCCGGTCTTCAAGTACGAGACCTCGGTCTTGCCGTCGAAGGCGGAGAGCGCTGACTTCAAGAGGTTGGTGCCGAAGCCGGGCTCCGAGATTTTGTCGATGCTTGGACCCCCGGTTTCGTCCCACGTGACGGTCAGGCGATCGTCACTGACGGTCCATGACACCTGCAGCAATCCGCGTGGTGAGGAGAACGCGCCGTATTTTCCGGCGTTGGTGGCGAGTTCGTGAAACATCAGTGACAGCGTCACCGCAAGCTTCGGCGCCAGGAACAGCCGGTCGCCGTTGAGCGTGAAGCGGACGTGGCCGTAAGGGCCGAGCTCGGAAATCAGGAGGTCGCGGATGTCGCAGCCGGCCTTGTCGATCCGCGAGATCAGGTCGTCGGTCGCGGCTAGCGACCGCAGCCGCGGGTCGATCCGGGCCCAGACCTGCGGCTGGTCGTGCAGCACCTGGTGCAGCACGGCGTGCACCGTCGACAGCTTGTTCTTCAGCCGGTGCTGGAGCTCGTCGACCAGGATCTTGCGATAGTCCTCCTCCTCGATCAGGCGCCTGGAGATCCGGCGCTGCTCCGCCAGCATCGTGCGATAGTGCTCGACGCCCCAGATGGTCAGCGCGGAGACGCCCCAATAGAGTGTCAGCAGGGCGAACCGCGCGCGATCGGCAAACGCATCGCCGAAATTCACGACGACGCCGAGCACGCCGCCGACCAGCGCCGTCACCACGCCGATCCGAATGCCTCCGAAGGCGGCGGCAAAGAACACGGCCGGAAAGTACGGGGTGAAGTAGACGTCGGGTCGGACATGCGCGAGGCCCCAGCGTGCCAAGGTCGCAACCAGCAGGCAGGCCACCGCGAACGCAATGCTCAGGCCGAGCGACGGCGGTGCCACGCCTTGCCAGCCCTTGCGGAATTCGGCGATCAGCTTCCCCATGCGCAGCCCGGTTGCGATAGAAGTCCGAAAATCGAGAGACGGGGCATGATGTTACGCATCTCGCATGCGCAAGCAAAGCTTGGCTTGTCGGGAGCCGGCAGGAATAGTGATTGTTGCGGCGCCGATTGTCGTCGTGACGTCATCGATCGGTGTCCGCCATTTGGCTTCAAATCATTCGAAAACAGGGACATTCCATGGGCAGGCTCGACGGCAAGGTTGCGGTGATCACGGGTGCGACGAGCGGGATCGGATTGCGTACCGCGGAAGTCTTCGTTGCCGAAGGTGCCAAAATTGTGATCGTGGGCCGCCGTATACCGGAAGGCGAGGCGCTGGCGAAGCAGCTCGGCGCTTCCTGCGTTTGTGCCAGACGGATGTGACCGTCGAAGTGCAGATGCAGGCGCTTCGCAGGGTGGGCAAAGGCGCTCTCTTCGCGCGCCGTGCCCACCATCGATGTTCAAATGTGGGGAGGTATGGCGGGCACGCTTACGCTTTGCCCACCCTACGAGACCGGGTTTCCGTCATTGCGAGGAGCTCGCGACAAAATTGCGTAGCAATTTTGCGCTGATGCGACGAAGCAATCCAGAATCCCTCTGCGGAAAGATCTTGGATTGCTTCGCTTCGCTCGCAATGACGGGCGTGGCTAAACCGCCTTCACCCGTACCCTTAACCCATCCTTTGGCTTCGGGATCGGCCACATCTGCCAGTCCGGCTTGTAGCCGGGCTCCAGCGACACCTCGATGTTCTGCAGGAAGTGCCGGGCAAAGCATTTCGCCTGCATGTAGGCGAAGTGCAGGCCGAGGCACATATGTGCGCCGCCGCCGAACGGCACCCAGGCGAAGCGGTGACGGTTGCGCTGGGCTTCCTCGGTGAAGCGCAAGGGATCGAAGCGATCCGGCTCCGGCCAGATGTCCTTCATATGGTGCGTAAAGAGCGGATTGACGCCGACCGCGGTGCCGGCGGGGATGGTGTAGCCCTTGAAGGTGAAATCGCGCATCGCGCGGCGCGGCATCGAGGGCACCGGCGGCTTGATCCGCAGCGCTTCCTTGAAGGCCATCTCCGTCAACGGCATCTTTTCGAGATCATCGAAGCTGCTCGGCGCCCCCGGAGAGAGCCCGAGCGCGAGAACTTCCGCGCGCAGCCTGCTCTGCCAGTCCGGATTGGCAGCGAGCTCGCCGATAAAGGACGTTAGCGAGGATGTCAGCGTGTCGTGCGCCGCCATCATCAGGAAGCTCATGTGGTCGATGACGTCCTGGTCGGACAAGAGCGCGCCGTCCTCATGGGTGGCGCGGCAGAGCTGCGAGAACAGATCGTCGCCGCCGTGATTGCCGCGGCGCAGCGGGATCTGCTCGCGGAAATAGGCGATGATACGTTTGCGCCCCCTCACGCCGGCCGCCATCTGCGTGCCGGGCAGGGGACGGCGGATCGGGGCGACCGCAGCGGCGACCATATCGACGAAGGCGCGGTTGATCTCGTCGACCTCGGGCCCGATGTCGGCGCCGAGAAAGGACGTCGCGGCCAGATCCAGCGTGAGCTGCTTCATCGCCGGATAAAGCCGGATCTCGCCCGGATTTGCCTTCCACTGCGCCACCCGTGCCGAAATGCCGCGGTCGAGATCGCTGAGATAGGACTTCATCGGCCCGGACTTGAATGCGACCGAGAGCGCCTTGCGATGCAGCCGGTGCTCGTCGAAATCCAGCAGCATCAATCCGCGCGGAAACAACAGGCCGAGCACCTTGCTCCAGCCATGGGTCGACGAAAACAGCTTCTGCTGGTCGAATAGCACCAGCTCGTTCGCTTCCGGGCCGAGCAGCACGATGTTGGTTTCGCCGAAAATGTGGGTGCGATAGACGAGCCCGTATTTGGCGCCGTTCCGCTCGATATGTCCCTTGGGGTCGGCGAGCACCTTGAAGGTCATGCCGACGATCGGCCAGCCTTCGTCGCCGGGGATATGCGTCAGCTCGTTGCGCCTGGGTGCGGTGTACCCAAGTGCAGGCGAGGCCACATTCTGCATCGACATGACGAATGCTCCGGTTGGCTGACCGACAGGAATCGCGCGACCCGCGGCAATCATACGGCCCGCGCCGAGCCGACCAGGTCAGCATAGCACAGGCCGGGATGTCTTGCTCGTGAACGTCGTTGCGAGCGTAACGGCGAAAGCTACCGTTTGGCCGCTTCCTTCTGCAGATCCGGCGCGTTGACGGCGGGAATGGCGACGCGACCGGGACCGGTCACCTTCAGCGCCTCGGCGGCTTTCTCGTTCTGCATGATCTTGGCCATCACGGCCTGACCGGCGCGCTCGAAGATCGCGCGGTTCTCGATCACGAATTTTTGCGACCTGCGCAGGCCGTCGATGTAGCCGTTGATCTCCGGCACGACATAGCGCGCCACCATATCCCAGCTCCGGCGCGTCGCTTCCGGATTGGCCCAGTCGTGCACGAAGCCGATGATGGCGCCGACGCCGCCGGACACTTCCATCACGTTCTTGATGGTTTTGACGAGATCGTCGGGGGTGCCGATGGTGGACGCCGCGCCTTCGACGAAGGCGGTCTTGTCCACGGCCTCGTCGGGCGAGGCGAACGCGGTGAGGCCCGGCCGCTGCAGCGTGCCGACATTGTACTCGTTGTGCCAGCGCATCAGGCCGGCGCCCGCTTCCCTGCGCGCCTGCTCGCGGCTTTCGGCGATGTGGAAGGTGAGGAGCACGCGCCAGTCGGCGCGGTTGACCGTGGTGCCGTGCTTCCTGGCGGCGTCCTCGGCGAACTGCCACTGCTGCTGCAGCGACATCAGGCCCTGCGTCGTCATCGAGCCCAGCGAGATGATGCCGATGCCGTATTTGCCGGCGAGCGTCATGCCCGACGGCGAGATCTGAGAGGCCACCACGAACGGCATCTCCTCCTGCAGCGGCAGGATCTGCAGCGCGGCGTCGTTCATGGTGAACCAGTCGCTCTTGGCGGTGACGCGCTCGCCGTTGAACAGCCGGCGGATCACGGCGATCGCCTCGTCCTGGCGGTCGCGCTGCGTCATCGGGTCGATGCCGAGCGTGTGCGCGTCCGACGCCAGCGCGCCGGGGCCGGAGCCGAAGATGGCGCGGCCGCCGGTCATGTGGTCGAGCTGCACCATGCGCTGGGCCACGTTGAAGGGATGGTGATAGGGCAGCGACACCACGCCGGTGCCGAGCTTGATCCGCTTGGTACGTTCGCCGGCGGCGGCCAGAAACATCTCGGGCGAGGCGATCATCTCCCAGCCGGAGGAGTGATGCTCGCCGCACCAGAACTCGTCATAGCCGAGGCTATCCAACTGCTCGACCAGGTCGAGATCGCGCCGGAACTGAAGCATCGGATGCTCGCCGATCGGGTGATGCGGGGCAAGAAAGGCTCCGAATTTCAGGCGCGCCATGGCGTTCTCTCCGGCTGTCATTTTCTGTTTGTTAGGTAGGCGTGAGGCTACGTGGGCGATGCCGCGAACGCAATCGCGCCATGTCCCGTGCAGCGGAATGCAGGCATGCGTTGAGTCGCTACCGCGACTGTGTTCGAGCACCTCGAAGTCCTACCTCTGAGGTAATCGCGGGGATGACGCCGATCTGCGAGCATCGGGCGCAGATAAATCTCCGAAAGCTCGCGCGAAAATGCATCAAGCCGTCACGAAGCCTGTCGATTCGACCCGCCGCTGGTGGGTGCTGGCGATCGTCGTCGCCGCGCAGTTCATGTTCGGCGTCGACGCCTTCATCGTGAACGTCGCGATTCCCACCATTGCGGTCGACCTGCATGCGACGCCGGCACAGATCGAATCCGTCATCGCGATCTATCTGATCGCCTATGCCACCCTGGTCGTCACCGGCGGCCGCCTCGGCGACATCCATGGCACGAAGAACGTCTTCCTGGCCGGCGTGCTCGGATTCACCGCGACCTCGCTGTGGTGCGGGCTGGCGCTTTCCGGCACGGAACTGATCGTCGCCCGGCTGGCGCAAGGCGCGACCGCCGCACTGATGGTGCCGCAGGTACTGGCGACGCTGCATCTGCTCTTCACCGACGAACAGCGCAGCCGCGCCTTCGGCATCTACGGCATCGTGCTCGGGCTTGCCGGCGCTGCGGGCTTTTTGCTCGGTGGCCTCCTGGTCACGATCGACCCTGCGCATACCGGCTGGCGCTCGGTGTTCTTCGTCAACGTGCCCTGCGGCCTCGTCATCGCCGCGGCCGCATGGCGCATCATGCCGTCGGCGCCGCGTCGGGCCGGCACCAGGCTCGACATCAAGGGCAGCGTGGTGCTGTTTGCAGGGCTGCTGTGCCTGATCGGCCCGCTGCTGTTTGGTCACGATGTCGGCTGGGCGCCGTGGCTGTGGGCGGTGATGCTGGGCGGCGGTGCGATCCTCGCAGGATTCCTCAAGCTCGAGCACGTTGTTGCGCGCGCGGGCATGCCGCTGATTGATCTGACGCTGCTGGCGGACACCGC
This sequence comes from Bradyrhizobium sp. S3.3.6, assembly GCF_040546905.1. NCBI lineage: Bacteria > Pseudomonadati > Pseudomonadota > Alphaproteobacteria > Hyphomicrobiales > Nitrobacteraceae > Bradyrhizobium > Bradyrhizobium sp. S3.3.6. The sequence continues at coordinate 208,355 of NZ_JBEPOT010000009.1, forward strand.
CTTCCTGCGCGGGCTTGGTGCGGCCCTCTTTTTCTTCGTCGCCAATCTCTCGTTCTATCTGGTGATGACGCTGTTCATGCAGCGCGGCCTGAAGATTCCGCCGCTCGCCGCCGGCCTTGCCTTCGTTCCGCTCGCGCTCGCTTTCGTGGTGGCCTCGCGCCACAGCGGCGCGCGCGCAAGGCATCGCGGCACCAAAGTGCTGATCGAAGGCTGCGCACTGCAGATCGCGGGTTTCGCCGCGCTCGCGGCTCTCGCTGGCTTGATCGACGCGCCGGCACCGATCGCGCTCGCGCTCATCATGATCGTCTTCGGCTACGGCCAGGGGCTGGTGATGGCGCCGCTCTCGGGCGCGGTGCTCTCGACAGTCAAACCCGTCGCGGCCGGCGCGGCGTCGGGCATGTACGGCACCATTGCGCAGATCGGAAATGCGGCCGGAGTGGCCGCAATCGGCGCAGTGTTCTTCGCGGTCGAGGCGTTGCAATCACCGCGCGCAGGTTTTCTCGCCTCACTCGCGCTGTTCGCGGCGTTAATCATGATCTGCGCCGCATTCCTGACGTGGATGCGCCGCGCATCTGCACGAAGTTGAGGCACTGCGGTTAATACGTGCGGATTCCTGCGGATTTTTGCGGGATTCCGCGTGGTTTCCCTGATGTCGACAGCACACGGTCTTTTCATTTTGCACTGCAGCAACTATCTGGTCTGGGTAAACGTTGAAAGACGCCCACCAGGAATTTGCCGTGTCGTTAGCCCGTAATGTCGACCTCTTGAGACATCTGCCAAGGATGGATGGTCTGCGCTTGCCCGACTTTGGCGCGAGCGCCGATGCCTCCAGTCCGTTGGAGGAAGTCACCGGCTTCGGCGACAATCCCGGCAGTCTTCGCATGTTCGCGTTCGTGCCGGCGCAATTGCAGAAGCCGCGCGCGCTCGTCGTCGTGCTGCACGGCTGCGGCCAGACGGCAGCGAGCTACGACCTCGGCGCCGGCTGGTCGACGCTCGCACGTCACTATGGCTTTGCGCTGATGATGCCCGAGCAACAGCGCAGCAACAACGGCAACACCTGCTTCAACTGGTTCAATCCCGAAGATACCGCGCGGGACAGCGGCGAGGCGCGATCGATCCGCGAGATGATCGCGCATATGGTTCAGGCCCACCGCATCGATCCCAGGCGCGTCTTCATCACCGGCCTGTCCGCCGGCGGCGGCATGGCCTCGGTGATGCTCGCGACTTATCCGGAGGTGTTCTCTGCCGGCGCGATCATCGCAGGCCTTCCCTACGGCATCGCGTCGAATCTGCGCGAGGCGCTGGACGGCATGTTTCATTCCCCGGCGCGGCCCGAGCGTGAGCTCGGCGATTTCGTGCGGCGGGCTTCCAATCATCGCGGGCCCTGGCCGAAGATTTCGGTGTGGCACGGCAGCGCCGACCGCACCGTCAATCCCGGCAATGCCAACGAGATCGTCAAGCAGTGGCTCGATTTGCACGATCTGCCGATGACGCCGATGGCCGAGACCAATGTCGACGGCTACCCGCGCCAGGCCTGGTGGAATAAGGACGGCGAGACGCTGGTCGAATCCTATGCCATCACCGGCATGGCCCACGGCACCCCGCTGGGGCTCGCCGATAACGACCAGCGCTACGGCGTCGAAGGCGCGTTCCTGATCGAGGCCGGCATTTCATCGTCCTATCACATCGCGAAGTTCTTTGGTCTGACCGGATGGATTCCGGATGCGGCCAGGAAGACGGCGGAGGTAAAGCCAGCGCCCGCGCGCTCACCCGCTCCGCATCTCGCCCGCTCGATCCGCGCCGCGGTCGCCGACGAACAGGCCGAGCCGAAGCGCGAGGAATCCCGCGGCTTCGATCTCGGCCAGATCATCACGCGCGCGCTGACCGCTGCGGGCCTGATGAAGTAGGCCCGACCCCAACTGTCGTCCCGGACAGGCGCGCCTGAAGCGCGCGCCGATCCGGGACCCATAACCACAGGACAAAGTTGGGCGCGAAGTCGCAACTCCGAGTCCCCGTAACCACGGCTTCCTGTGGTTATGGGTCCCGGATCTGGGCTTACGCTTGTCCGGGACGACAGCTGGGTTTGTGGCGACGCCCTCGCGTCGATCTCGACCAATCTACCCCGTGTGATCGACCATCTCGATCGGCGTTGCCGTCACGTCAGGTGTGAAGCGGTTTTCCGATCAGATCATGCGCAAGCAATAAGGCCTACATCTCGCCGGTGATGAACGGATTGGTCATTCGCTCCTGGCCGATGCTCGAGCCGGCGCCGTGACCGCAGATGAAGCCGACGTCGTCGCCGAGCGGCAGCAGTTTTGTCATGATCGAGTTGATCAGCGTGGCGTGACTGCCGCCGGGCAGGTCGGTGCGCCCGACCGAGCCGGCGAACAGGACGTCGCCGACATGGGCAAAGCGCAGATTCCCGTTGAAGAACACCACGCTGCCGGGTGAATGGCCCGGGCAATGGAAAATGTCGAACGTCAATCCGCCGATCGATACGTTGTCGCCTTCGTCGAGCCAGCGGTCCGGCTCGAAATTGCGCACCCCCGTCATGCCGAAGCGCGCTCCGCTCTCGACCACGTTGTCGAGCAGAAATTTGTCCGCGGCATGCGGGCCCTCGATCGGCACCTTCAGCGCATCGCGTAACTCGGCCGCGCCGCCGACATGGTCGATATGGCCATGGGTCAGCCAGATTTTCTCGACGGTGACGCCGGTCTGCTTGATCGCCTCAAGGATCTTCGGCACGTCGCCGCCGGGGTCGATCACCACGGCCTTCTTGCCGGGCTCGTCCCAGATGATGGTGCAGTTCTGCTCGAACAGTGTCACCGGGACGATGATCGCGCCGGCCTTGGATTGTTGGGTGTCATTTTGCTCGGTCATGGGGCTCACAATGCCGATTTTTGCTGCGCCGCCAAGCAAAAATAGTCGCGAGCGGCGCCGGGGAACAGGTACGCCCGCCATCACACGGCCGTCCCAATTTGCGTGGCTGTTTGAACCGGGGCGTTGCTTCCGCGTTCTCTCGCGCGAGGCACAGATTTCCGGGTGGGTTTTCCGACATGGCGCAGGGCGGCGAGAACTGGTGGCGCGACGGCATCTTCTATCAGATCTATCCGCGCTCGTTTCAGGACGGTGACAGCGACGGCGTCGGGGATCTCGCCGGCATTTTTCGGCGGCTGCCTTATGTGAAATCGCTCGGCGTCGACGCGATCTGGCTGTCGCCGATCTTCCCCTCGCCAATGGCCGATTTCGGCTATGACATCTCCGACTATACCGGCATCGATCCGCTGTTCGGCACGATGGCGGATTTCGATGCGCTGCTCGCGGCCGCGCATGACAATGACCTGAAGCTGATCCTCGATCTCGTGCCGAACCACACCTCCGACCAGCATCCCTGGTTCATCGAAAGCCGCTCCTCGCGCGACAACCCGAAGCGAGACTGGTACATCTGGCGTGATCCGGCCCCCGATGGCAGCGTGCCGAACAACTGGCTGTCCGAGTTCGGCGGCAGCGCATGGCAAATCGATGCCGCGACCGGTCAATATTACTACCATGCCTTCCTCGCCCAGCAGCCGGACCTCAACTGGCGCAATCCGGAGGTCCGCGCCGCGATCTACGACGTGATGCGGTTCTGGCTGGAGAAGGGCGTCGACGGCTTTCGCGTCGACGTGATCTGGCACCTGATCAAGGATTCCGAGTTTCGCGACAATCCGCCGAACCCGCATTATGTCGAGGGCCGGCCGCCGAACGAGAGTATCCTCACCCAATATTCCACCGACCAGCCGGAGGTGTTCGACGTCATCGCCGAGATGCGGCGCGTCATCGATGCCTATCCGGCCCGCGTGCTGATCGGCGAGGTCTATCTGCCGCTGCATCGCCTCATGGCCTATTACGGCAACGACCTCACCGGCGCGCAGATGCCGTTCAATTTCGCGCTGCTCTCGACCTTCTGGAGCGCGCGCTCGATCGAGAAGATCATCGACGACTACGAGAAGGCGCTGCCGACGGGCGCGTGGCCGAACTGGGTGCTCGGCAATCACGATCGCCCGCGCGTCGCCAGCCGGGTCGGGCCGGAGCAGGCCCGCGTCGCGGCCATGCTGCTCCTGACCTTGCGCGGCACGCCGACGCTCTATTACGGTGACGAGATCGGCATGCATCAGCTCGCGATCGCGCCTGCGGATGTCCGCGATCCCTTCGAGAAGAACGTCCCCGGCATCGGGGTGGGCCGCGACGGCTGCCGCACGCCGATGCAGTGGGACTCTTCAGGCTTCGGCGGCTTCTCGGACGTCAAGCCGTGGCTGCCGCTGCCGGAGGATCATATCCACGAGAACGTCGTCAATCTCGACGCCGACACGCGCTCGATCCTCAGCCTGTACAAGCGCCTGATCGCGTTGCGGAAGGCATGTCCGCCGCTGGTGTCAGGCGATTATCATCCGATCGCCGCGCAAGGCGATCTCCTGATCTATCGCCGTGGGGCCGAGGGCAGGGCGGTCATCGTCGTGCTGAATCTCGGGCCTGAACCGATCGCGGTCACCACCAGCGCGATCCGATTCGGCAGCGAGATATTGCTCTCGACATTTCTGGATCGCGAGGGGGAGCGGCTGGAAGGCGTGCTGGATCTGCGAGGGAATGAGGGCGTGGTGGTGGCGGCTAACGTCCACGCTTCTTCCCCCGTGTCGTAGTCCCGTCGATATCACTCCGCTTCAGCAGATAATCCAGCCCGCCGACCCGGTACCAGCGATAGCCATAGGGCTCGAGCACGACGCGATGCTGGCCGCGCTTGTCGGCGTGGCTGTGGTCCTCCGCGAGCAGATTGATCAGGTGCTCGCCGGCATCATCAGGCAGCCCTACCGAAAACGCCGTCTCACGCGGCTTCTCGTCGAGGTTATGCACGAACAGCACCGAATTGTTGCGCCAGTCATAGCGCATGATGAAGACGGCGGGATCGCGCGTCGCGATGATCGCAAAGTCGCCCCAACCGATCTCCGGCACCTCCTTGCGCATGCGGACGATGCGCTCGGTCCAGTTCAGCATCGAATTCGGATCGCGCCGCTGTTTGGCGACGTTGACGTGCTCGTAGCCGTAAGGACCCTTGTCGATGACGGGGTTCGCCGGCTTGTCGCTCTTGGTGAAGCCGCCCTGCGGCTCGGTCGACCATTGCATCGGCGTGCGCGCGCATTTGCGCTCGGGCAGCGCCAGATTGTCGCCCATCGCGATCTCGTCGCCATAGCGGATCACGGGAGTTCCCGGCATCGTACACATCAGGCTGTAGGCAAGCTCGAGCCGCCTGCGGTCGCCGCCCAGCATCGGCGCAAGCCGTCGCCGAATGCCGCGATCGTAAAGCTGCATGTCCTTGTCGGGGCCGAACGATTTGAACACGGTGTCGCGCTGCGCCTTGGTCAGCCGTCCCAGGTCCAGCTCGTCGTGATTGCGCAGGAACAGGCCCCATTGCGCCGAAGCCGGCCGCGACTTCGTCGCTTTCAGCGCCTCGGCCAGCGGTCGCGAGTCGCCGGAAGCTAGCGCATAGAACAGATGCTGGTTGACGTGAAAATTGAACATCATGTGCATGCGGTCGGCATCCTTGCCGAAATACTCCATGTCCGTTTCCGGCAGCACATTGGCTTCGGCCAGGATGATGGCGTCGCCTTCCCGCCATTGCAGGAATTCGCGGTAAGCGCGCAGCATGTCATATTGCTCGACCGGCTTGGTCACCTTCGCGCCCTTGGTGGCGATCACGAAAGGCACGGCGTCCATGCGAAAGCCGGAGACGCCGAGCTGGATCCAGAAGCCCATGATCTTCAGGATCTCCGCCTGCACGTGCGGGTTCGAGGTGTTGAGATCGGGCTGAAATTCGTAGAAGCGGTGGAAGAACCAGGCGCCGGCGTCCTTGTCGCGCGTCCAGGTCGATTTCTGAACGCCGGGAAACACCATGCCCTTGTTGGCATTGGCCGGCTTCTTGTCGGACCAGACATACCAGTCGCGATAGGGCGAACTCTTGTCGCGCCGCGCCTCCTTGAACCAGTGATGCTGGTCGGAGGTGTGGTTGACGACGAGATCGATGATGATTCGGATGCCGCGCTGCTTGCAGCCATGGGCAAACTCGACGAAATCGCCGAGCGTGCCGTAGCGGGAATCGACGCTGTAATAGTCGGCGATGTCGTAACCGTCATCGCGGCCCGGCGAAGTCTGGAACGGCATCAGCCAGATCGTGGTGATGCCGAGCCCGTGCAGATAATCGAGCCGCCGTAACAGCCCCTTGAAATCGCCGACACCGTCGCCGTCGGCATCCATATAGGTGCCGACGGACAGGCAATAGATGATGGCGTTCTTGTACCAGAGATCGTCGATCATATCGGGCCAGCCCTCTTCGGTCCGCCCGCGACCGTCGGCGGCTGCGTGATAAGTGCGAGGGGGAGGGGAGGTTCCGCGCCTCGGTGTCGTGCCGGCGAAGGCCGGCCTTCGCCGGGACGACACCGAGAATGGAATCGGCTACACTCCCCCCATGGACAACGCCCGCAACATCGCCCTCGTGCCGCCGCCGGACCGCCGTCAATCCGAGACGGCGCTCGCGATCGCGCGCGGCACGGCGCGGCTGTTACGCTCGCTTGGGTTCACTTGCATCAGCGAGTTACCGCTGCCGTCGGGCCGGCGCGCTGATCTCGTGGCGCTGAACGAGTGCGGCGAGATCTGGATCGTCGAGATCAAATCGTCGGTGGAAGATCTGCGTGCCGATCAGAAATGGCACGAATACCGCGCCCATTGCGACCGGCTGTTCTTCGCCTTCACGCAGGACCTGCCGTGCGAGATTTTCCCCGAAGGCACCGGCCTGATCATCGCCGACGCCTATGGCGCGCACATGCATTGCGAAGCGCCCGAGCACAAGATCGCAGCCGCCACGCGCAAGCAGATGACGGTGCGGTTTGGCATGGCGGCCGGCTTGCGGATCAACCGCCTGGTCGATCCGCAGGGGCATGCGGATTTCTGGGAGTAGAATGGTCTCGTGTCCCGGACAAGCTGCAACGCCGCTTGGCGTTGCGGCGCAGATCCGGGACCCATATGTGGTTCAAGCTGAGGTATGGGCCCCGGCTCTGCAGCGCACCACTTCGTGCTGCGCAGCGTCCGGGGCACGACTGCCGTAGGGTGGGCAAAGCGAAGCGTGCCCACCATTCAAGCCAATCAAGATTGAAGTAGAGATGGTGAGCACGGCGCTTTGCGCCTTTGCCCACCCTACGAGACGTCAGCGCGGGGCGCGCTTGGCCAGAATCCGCTGCAGCGTCCGCCGGTGCATGTTGAGCCTCCGCGCCGTCTCCGAGACGTTGCGGTTGCACATTTCGTAGATGCGCTGGATGTGCTCCCAGCGCACGCGGTCGGCCGACATCGGGTTCGCCGGCAACTCGGATTTGTCCGTGCTGGTCGAGAGCAATGCGGCGGCGACGTCGTCGGCATCCGCGGGCTTCGAGAGATAATCGATCGCGCCCATCTTCACCGCGGTGACGGCGGTGGCGATGTTGCCATAGCCGGTTAGCACGATGGCGCGGGCTTCGGGGCGCTTCTTCTTCAGCGCGGAGACGACGTCGAGACCGTTGCCGTCACCGAGGCGAAGATCGACGACGGCGAAGGCCGGTGCGGACTTGCCGATCTGCGCGAGACCATCGGAGACCGTGTCGCATGACGTCACCGCAAAGCCGCGTGTCTCCATGGCGCGCGACAGGCGCTCCAGGAACGGCTTGTCGTCCTCCACGATGAGAAGCGAGCGGTCGGCCTGTTCGTTCAGTTCGGCGATGGCGTTCAAGGTTTTGTCCTCTCTCCTGCGCACCTACATATGGCCTCGCAATCGGGCGGTGCCAAGGCCCACAATACGAGGCCGCCAATAGTCGATCGGCCCTTACGTGCGACGCAAGGTCGCGCCCTATCCTATTGTTTCCTCGAAGCTCTCGATAGTCTCAAAACGTTCCCGCGGCCACGCGATCTGCACCACTGCACCGTGGTCCGGGAAGATCCGATTGGTAAACGAGACCTTGGCACCGGTGCGCTCAAGCAGCGTGCGGGCGATGAACACGCCGAGCCCCAGCCCGCCGCCGGCATCCTGGGTGCGCCGCCGCGACAAATAAGGCTCGCCGATCCGGTTCATGAGATCGGGCGGAATGCCGGGGCCGTCGTCGGAGATCACGATCTCGATGGTCTCATTGTTCCACCACGCGTTCACCTCCACGGTGGAGTTGGCGAAATCGACCGCGTTCTCGATGATGTTGCCGACGCCATAGAGCACCGCCGGATTGCGCGATCCGACCGGCTCGGCTGCAGCCGCCACTGCGATCCGCACCTTGATGTCGATGCCGAAATCGCGGTGCGGTGCCACCACCTCTTCGATCAGTTCCGACAGCTTCATGCGGTCGAACGGTGCGCCGGTGGACGAGAGTTGGGTGATTTTGCTCAGAATGTCGCGGCAGCGTTGCGTCTGCTCGCGCAGTGTTTTCAGATCGGCGGCAAAGACCGGGTCCGTCACGGTCTTTTCCAGTTCGCGCGAGATCAGGAAGATGGTCGCAAGCGGCGTGCCGAGCTCGTGCGCGGCGGCCGCGGCCAATCCGTCGAGCTGGGTCAGATGCTGCTCGTGCGTCAGCACCAGCTCGGTCGCGGCGAGGGCGTCGGCGAGCTTGCGCGCCTCCTCGGTGACCTGAAACGAGTAGAGGCTGGTGACGCCGATCGCGAGCACGATCGAAAGCCAGACGCCGAACAGATAGATCGGCGGCAGCACCACGGGATCCTCGGAGTCCCATGGCAGCGGGAAATGAAAGAAGAACAGGATCGAGGCACACGCCACGGCCAGCAGGCCGAGAGCGAAAGTGAGCCGGGCTGGCAGCGCGGTGGCAGAAATCAGGACCGGTGCGAGAAACAGGAACGAGAACGGGTTCTGCAATCCGCCGGTGAAGAACAGCAATCCTGCCAGTTCCACGATGTTCAATGCCAATAGCCCGGCCGCGTGAAGCGGCTTCAGCCGCTGCATCGGGTTGGCCACGGTTTGCAGAGCCAGATTGAGCGCAGCCGACAGGGCGATGATGCTGACGCAGGGCACAATGGCGACATCGAACTCCAGCCCCTGCGCCACGACGAAGATTGCAGCGAGCTGGCCCAGCACGGCGAGCCAGCGCAGCCGCAGGATGGTGTCCAGGCGGATGTGTCGTTGCGAAGGGCGGAAGTCGGAAGCGGCGGTCTCGGTCATGACAGGCCAATCTAGCGGTGCGCGTGTCCGATCACAAACACGCTGGCCCACTGATTCCAACGAGTTACAAGCCTTCGGAGCTACAAGCCTTCGGAGTTACAGGCCTTGCACTCCACCGCGCAATGGCGGAAGAACGCCTTTAGCATGACTGAGAACTCGAAGGCTTCAAGTCGGCCGACTGTCGCGGATGGCACTTTGTCCGCGGCCATCGAGGTCGATCGCCTCGTCAAGCTCTACAAGCAGACTCGCGCGGTGGACGGCATCTCCTTTACACTTCCCCGCGGCAGCATCACCGGGCTTCTGGGCGGCAACGGCGCCGGCAAGACCACCACCATCGCGATGATCATGGGGCTGGTGCTGCCGACCTCCGGCCGTGTCCGCGTGCTCGGGCACCGGATGCCGGAGCAAAGCGCCGAGGTGCTTGGGCGGATGAACTTCGAAAGCCCCTATGTCGACATGCCGATGCGGCTCACGGTGCGGCAGAACCTCACTATTTTCGGCAAGCTCTATGCGGTCGAAAACCTCGCCGACCGAATCGCGAGGCTGGCCGACGAGCTCGATCTCAACGACTTCATCGACCGCGCCAACGGCAAGCTCTCGGCCGGGCAGAAGACCCGCGTCGCGCTGGCGAAGGCGCTGATCAACCAGCCCGAGCTGTTGCTGCTGGACGAGCCGACCGCCTCGCTCGACCCTGACACGGCCGACTGGGTGCGGGCGCATCTGGAGCGCTATCGCAACGAAAACAACGCCACCATCCTGCTGGCGTCACACAACATGCTCGAGGTCGAGCGGCTCTGCGACCGCGTCATCATCATGAAGCGTGGCCGCGTCGAGGACGACGACACGCCCGACGCCATCATGGCCCGCTACAATCGCACCACGCTGGAGGAGGTGTTCCTGGATGTCGCGCGCGGGCGGACCAATGGGGCGAAGGAGGAGGCAAGATGAGCGAGCTTTCCCTGCACCGCGGCATTTCCGTCCAGCGCATCGGCGCGATGATCCTGCGCTACTGGTATCTGTTGATGTCGTCCTGGCCGCGGTTGCTCGAGCTGCTGTACTGGCCGGCGCTGCAGATCATCACCTGGGGCTTTCTTCAGCTCTATATCGCGCAGAACGCCAATTTCTTCGCGCGCGCCGGCGGCACGCTGATCGGCGCCGTCATCCTCTGGGACATCCTGTTCCGCGGCCAGCTCGGCTTCTCCATCTCCTTCCTGGAGGAAATGTGGGCGCGCAACCTCGGCAACCTCATGATGAGCCCGTTGAAGCCGATCGAGTTTCTGCTCTCGCTGATGGTGATGAGCCTGATCCGGCTGGCGATCGGCGTCATCCCGATGACGCTGCTCGCGATTGCGTTCTTTCACTTCAATGTCTACAGCCTCGGCCTGCCGCTGATCGCCTTCTTCTGCAATCTGATCTTCACGAGCTGGTCGGTCGGCATCTTTGTCTCGGGTCTGGTGCTGCGGAACGGCCTTGGCGCCGAGAGCATCGTCTGGACCTTGATGTTCGCGATCATGCCGCTCGCCTGCATCTATTATCCGGTCAGCGTGCTGCCCGCCTGGCTGCAAACCATCGCCTGGTCGCTGCCGCCGACCTACGTGTTCGAGGGGATGCGCGCGTTGCTGATCGAGCAAACGTTCCGGGCCGATTTGATGCTGGATGCGTTAGCCATCAATGCAATGCTTCTGATGGCTTCTTTTGGGGCATTCCTTGCCCTTTTGCGCAGCGCCAGGAAGCACGGCTCGCTGCTCGCGGGCGGCGAATAACTCACTTTCCCGTGGATTCAGGCTGAATTAATCGTCTGCGCCACGTAGATGTACGGAACCATGCATTGACGCAATATTACGCATTCGGCAGTATGTTGCGATGCGAAGAAGGATTTGACCATGCCTATTGGTGAGTTTGGCGGCGCACCGCCTCTGGCGAGCGAAGGCAGTCCGGTCCTGACGACGCCGATGTACTGGATGTACGAGATGGCGCAGGCCTCTCTCAATCCGGCACGCGCCGTCACCGACGCGACCAGGCTGCTGTTTCAGAATCCGCTGAATCCCTGGGCGCGCACCGAGGTCGGCAAGTCGGTGGCTGCGGCCTGCGAATTGTTCGAGCGCACCACGCGCCGCTACGGCAAGCCGGAATGGGGCCTCGACGACACCGAGGTCAACGGCATCCGCGTCCCCGTCGAGGTCCGATCGGTCTGGGAAAAGCCGTTCTGCAAGCTGCTTTACTTCGATCGCAAGTTCGCTCGTCCGCTGCGCAGCCCGCAGCCGCGCGTGCTGATCGTGGCGCCGATGTCCGGCCATTACGCGACGCTGCTCCGTGGCACGGTCGAGGCCTTTCTGCCGGCGCATGAGGTCTACATCACCGACTGGGCCGACGCCCGCATGGTGCCCTTGAGCGACGGCCGCTTCGATCTCGACGATTACATCGATTACGTCGTCGAGATGCTGCACGTCCTGGGCGGCAACACCCATGTGCTGGCGGTGTGCCAGCCCTCCGTGCCCGTCGTCGCTGCCGTCTCGATCATGGAAGCGCGTCGCGATCCTTTCGTGCCGACCTCGATGACGCTGATGGGCGGCCCGATCGACACTCGCCGCAACCCGACCGGGGTGAACGATCTCGCGCAGGAGCGCGGCATCGACTGGTTCCGCAACCACGTCATCACCAAGGTGCCGTTCCCGCATCCGGGCATGATGCGCGACGTCTATCCGGGTTTCCTGCAGCTGAACGGGTTCATCAGCATGAACCTCGACCGCCACATGGACGCTCACAAGCGTCTGTTCGCCAACCTGGTGAAGGGCGACGGCGACCTCGTCGACAAGCATCGCGACTTCTACGATGAATATCTCGCGGTCATGGACCTGTCGGCCGAGTATTATCTGCAGACCGTCGATACCGTGTTCGTGAAGCATTCGCTGCCGAAGGGCGAGATGATGCATCGTGGAACTCGCGTCGATCCTTCCAAGGTGACGCGCGTTGCGTTGATGACGGTCGAAGGCGAGAACGACGACATCTCGGGTCTCGGTCAGACCGAAGCGACGCACGGCTTGTGCAGCTCGATTCCGGATCATCGCCGCGTTCATTACGTTCAGAAGGGCGTCGGACATTACGGCGTGTTCAACGGCTCGCGCTTCAAGGCGGAAATCGTGCCGCGCATTCATGATTTCATGGTCTCGGCTGCGAATCCGAGCTCGTTGCGGGCGCTTGCAGCCGAATAAGCGCGCATTTCGGCTTTCCCGCCGAAAATTGAGGGCTTGCCGGGGGCGCCGGCAGGGCCTGGTTCCTGCCAGATTCGAGGTATTTAGGTAGTTTCATAGGAGTGAGTCCTCCCTCATCCCTTGGGGGAGCCACATGCGTCCGGCGGGGGCGAAAAATTGGGGTTCCAACCCCAGTCTGTAGGGTCTCCTGGACGCCAGACCCCTGTATATTGGGCAAATGATTTGTTTTTGCGCCGAGCGCTTTCCGTGGCGGCGGTTATGGCAGAATCCGGGCGAACTCTTGCTCCCTGGACTGACAGACATGGCCACTCGCGCGCTCCTTTATCGGCGGCCCCACGAACCGAAGACCCTCGTCATCACTCATGGATCGCAATTCTTTGCGATTCGGCTCCGCAGGCACCGCCGAGCGCGCCGTTACACGCTGAGAATTCATCCCAGTGACCGCGAAGCGATCCTCACGATCCCGCCGCGCGGCACGCTCGCCGAAGCCAAGGATTTTGCGCAGCGTCACGGTGCGTGGATCGCCGCGCGTCTTGGTCGTTTGCCGAAAGCTGCACCGTTCCAGCCTGGCACAGTGATACCGCTTCGCGGCGTTCCCCATCGCATCGTGCATCGCGCCGGCACGCGCGGGACGGTGTGGACCGAAATTCGCGACAGCGGTGAACGCATTGTCTGCGTCGCCGGCGGCGTCGAGCATGCCGACCGTCGCGTCCATGACTTTCTCAAGCGCGAGGCGCGCCGCGATCTGCAGCGTTCGTCGCAGACCCATGCCGCCGATCTCGGCGTCAAGGTGAAGCGGCTCTCGATCCGCGATCAGTCCAGCCGCTGGGGCTCCTGTACCTCGGCCGGCTCGCTGTCGTTCTCCTGGCGCCTGATCCTCGCGCCGCCCTACGTGCTCGACTACCTCGCCGCGCATGAAGTGGCCCATCTCGTCGAGATGAACCACTCCGCCCGCTTCTGGCGCGTCTGCGGCAAGATCTGCCCGTCGATGGAGCGCGCCAAGAAGTGGCTCGACACGTACGGCAACGATCTGCACCGATATGGGGTCGAGGATTAGAGCGGGCTGGTAGCCCAGCAACCGCTGTCATCGCCCGCGAAGGCGGGCGATCCAGTAATCCGAGGCCGTTGTTGCTAAACCGAGAGGCCGCGGCGTACTGGATTCCCCGCCTTCGCGGGGAATGACAGCTGAAAATGAGGCGGCATTCTGCACGTTCCGCTCGACTGATCCCACTCGCTGCGACGATTGCGCGGCACGCTCGATTCACCCCACCACATCAACGCCTTCAACCAATCCACCGCGCGTCACGCCGGAATGCGCCGCCTACTGTGCATGGGGTTGTTTTCGCGATTTTTGTTTTGAGGTAACAAGGACCTCTATCTGTTGCCGCCGAACAGCCGGTCCATCAGCCAGCCATCGAGCCCGGCCGCTGCCTCCGGTCGCGCGTTGGCGCGCGCCGGCGGTGGTGAGCGATAACCGCCATTGTTGACCGGCGTCGATGCGGGGCCGGTCACTGCTTGCGTGGGCGGTGACACCTGCGATGAGATCTGCACGAGGTTCGCCGGCCCCCAATTGTTTTGCAGGTTCGGCAGGGCCGCCACCTGCACGCCCTCGTGCGCGGTGCGCATGAAGCGGGTCCAGACTTCTACCGGCAGGCCGCCGCCCGTCGCCTTCCTGGTCGGCGAATTGTCGTCATTGCCGAGCCAGACGCCGGTGACGAGGTTCGACGTGTAGCCAATGAACCAGGCGTCGCGGTAATCCTGGCTGGTGCCGGTCTTGCCGGCCGCCTGCCAGCCAGGAATCTCGGCCTTCTTGGCCGTGCCGGAGATCAGCGTCTCCCGCATCATCGTGTTCATCATGCCGACATAGCGCGGCTCGATCACCTGGTTGTGCTCGTCGGGCTGCCGCATGTAGAGCAGCTTGCCGTCCAGCGTCCTGATCCGCGTCACCACATGCGGCGCGGCTGCGAAGCCGCCATTGGCGAACGCCGCATAGGCACCGACCAGCTCGACGACAGAGACTTCCGAGGTGCCGAGCGCGATCGAGGCGTTGGGCTCGAGCTTCGAGGAGATTCCGAGCCGGTGCGCCGTGCGCACCACGTTCTTCGGCCCGACCTCGAGGCCGAGGCGGATGGCGACCGTATTGAGCGACATCGCCAGCGCCTGCGTCAGCGTCACCGCGCCGAAATATTCGTGGGTGTAGTTCTCGGGCTTCCAGCCCTTGACCTCGATCGGCGCGTCCTGGCGGACCGTATCGGGCGTCAGGCCCTGCTCCATCGCGGTCAGATAGACGAACGGCTTGAACGAGGAGCCCGGCTGGCGTTTTGCGGTGACTGCGCGGTTGTACTGGCTGTCGGAATAGTTCCGGCCACCGACCATGGCGCGGACCGCGCCGTCGGGCGTCATCGCCACCAGCGCGCCCTGGCTGACATTGAACTTCACGCTCTTGGCCGCGAGCTCGTCGATGACGGCGGCTTCCGCCGCGGCCTGGAGCTTCGGGTCAATCGTGGTCTCGACCTTGATGCTGTCGTCGATCTGGCCGACGAGGTCGTCCAGCACCTCGCCGATCCAATCGGCGACGTAGTTCACGGTGCCGGCGCCGACCGGCTTCACATTGTAGGAGGGGTGGCCGATCGAAGCCTGGGCCTGCGCTTCGGTGATGAACTTGGCATCCGCCATCGCCGCCAGCACGATCTGCGCGCGCGCTTCCGCGCCTTCGGGATTGCGGTTCGGCGCGAGGCGCGAGGGCGATTTGACCAGGCCGGCCAGCATCGCGGCCTCCGCGATCGTTACGCTCCGGGCCGGCTTGCCGAAATATTTTTGCGCGGCGGCTTCGACGCCGTAGGCGCCGGAGCCGAAATAGACGCGGTTGAGATAGAGCTCCAGGATCTCGTTCTTGGAATGCTTGCGCTCCAGCCAGATCGCGAGCTCCGCCTCCTGCAGCTTGCGCGCCATGGTGCGTTCCTGGGTCAGGAACAGGTTCTTGGCGAGCTGCTGCGTCAGCGTCGAGCCGCCCTGCGACACGCCGCGATGGAGCACGTTGGTGACGAGCGCGCGCAGGATGCCGATCGGATCGATGCCGAAATGCGAATAGAAGCGGCGGTCCTCGATGGCGATGAAGGCCTTGGGCAAATAGGGCGGCAGGTCCTTCAGCGACACATTGGCGCCGGCCATCTCGCCGCGCTGCGCCAGCAGGCTGCCGTCCATGCCGACGATCTGGATCGTCGGCGGACGTTTGGGAATCTCCAGCGATTGGATCGGCGGCAGGTGGGCGCCGACCCAGATCACAACGCCGATCACGGCGATCACGCCCCACAGGCTCAGCACCGCGCCCCAATAGACGAGGCGGCCGAGGCCCGCGCTGATCGATGATTTCGGCCGGCGCCTGGCGCCGCTGCGGCTCGGTTGTGCCTTCCGCTCGCGCGGCGGCTCGTCGTCGGACTTGTCGCTGTTGCGCTTGCTGGAGGATTTTTTCGGCTTGTCGCTGCCGCCGCCTGGAATGCGATCGGCCGCCGTCAGGCGCAGATCGGCGAGCGCCGCGGGCAAGCCGAACAACGGCTCCTTCCGCCCACCCTTTTTCTTTCCCGACCCCATACGCAAACGCCCGGTCATCCCGCCCCGCCGCACGCTAGCGGTCGGGGTTTAAGGCCCCGTTACCCCGGCCTTAACGCCTGATTAGGAGCTGCGGCATTCCCAAGCCGCAGTTCCGCTCATCCCACGGCAGAGCTAGGATCGCGGCCATAACGAAGAGGGAACTCGCATGGGCCACATCGATCCGACCAAGGACGTCTTTGCGCAATTCCGGGACAACGACCGCCCCGGCCCCATTCACATGCTCAACCTCGTGCGCCTTCGCAGAGAGGCGGCGTATCCCGATGGCCGCAAGGCCAGCGGCGCGGAAGCCTATGCGGCCTATGGTCGCGAAAGCGGCCCGGTGTTCGAACGCCTCGGCGGCCGCATCGTCTGGCAGGGCAGGTTCGAGCTGATGCTGATCGGTCCGCAGGACGAGCGCTGGGATCACTGCTTCATTGCCGAATACCCAAGCGTCGCCGCCTTCGTCGAGATGATCCGCGACCCCGTCTATCGCGAGGCGGTCAAGCACCGCCAGGCGGCGGTGGAGGATTCGCGCCTGATCCGGCACGCGGTGCTGCCGCCGGGGAAGAACTTTGGCGAGATACCGAAATAGCTACTGTCATTCCGGGGCGATGCGAAGCATCGAACTATGGTGCGGGCTCCCGCACCGGAGAATCTCGAGATTCCGGGTCTGGCGCTCGCGCGCCATCCCGGAATGACGAGCGGAAACGCCTAACCCGCTGCGCCCGCATCCTCCAGGATCGGGCCGAACAGCTCCCAGCGTTCGCCGTTGAACTTCATCATCTGAAGCTGCTTGTTGACGCGGTAGTCGGTTGGCGAGGTGTTGGCCTTGATGCCGGGCAGCGCGACGTCGCTGGTGACGTCCTTCAAAGAAGCCGCCTGCTTCATGACGTTCTCGCGCGTCAGGTCGTCGCCGCACTGCTTCAGGACATGGACCAGCAGCTGCGCGGTGCCGTAACCATAGGTGTTGAAGTTCGAATCCTTGTCGCCATCCGGATAGTACTTGGCCATGAAGTCGAAATACTTCTTCAGACCGGCGTCGTCCTTCCAGGTCGGATCCAGCGGCTCCTTGCCGTAGTTGACGCTGATCAGGCCCTTGGCGGCATCGAGGCCAGCGGGCTTCAGCACCGCCCCGACCGAGGTGGCGTTGATGTCGACGATCTGGACCGGATGCCAGCCCATTTCGGCGATTTTCTTGATCGCCTGCGCGGCCTGCTTCGGCGTAGTGGCGCTGAAGAACAGGTCTGCGCCGGCATCCTTGATCTTGAGGATCTGCGAATCGACCGTGGGATCGGACACCTCGTAGGACGCTTCCGTCACGATCATCTTGGCGGCCTTGTCGCCGAGGCCGGCCTTGATGCCGTTCAGATAGTCCTTGCCGAGGTCGTCGTTCTGATAGAGCACGCCGATCTTCGCGTTCGGATGCTCTTTCAAAATGTACTGGCCGTAGATGCGGCCCTCGACGAAGTAATTTGGATTGTATCCCATGGTCCACGGGAAGTTCTTCGGGTCGGTGAACCGCGAGGCGCCGGTGGCCGCGAACAGCTGCGGCACTTTCTTCGAATTGAGATATTTCTGGACGGCCGCGTTCACGGGCGTGCCGATGATCTGGAAGGTCAGCAGCACCTCGTCGCTTTCGACCAGCTTGCGGATCTGCTCCACAGCTTTCGGTGGCGAATAGGCGTCGTCATACTGGATCAAATTGATCTTGCGGCCGTTGATGCCGCCCTGATCGTTGATCATCTTGAAGTAGGCGGCCTGGGTCTTGCCGATCGACGAATAGGCCGACGCCGGTCCCGAAAACGGCATGGTCTGTCCGACCTTGATTTCGGTGTCGCTGGCGCCCGGATCATATTTCTTCTGGGCATTGGCCGCAGAGACCGACAGCGCCATGGTCAGGGCCGTTGCCGTGACCAGATGCAAAATTCCATCCCTCATTCGCAATTTCCTCAGTCTGTTATTGCAGATGGTCTGCCGGACGCACTGCGCGTCCGGCGCCATCGCTGCGCGGGAGTGTGGAGGAGCCGCTGTTGCCGCGCAAGGTGGGCGTTCGTAGGGTAAGTTAGCGAAGCGTAACCCACCACTTCCGCCGACGCGGGGGAAAGAGACGACCCGAACTAACCCGCCGGGCCCGAGTCCTCGATGATCGGGCCGAACAGCTCCCAGCGCTCGCCGTTGAACTTCATCATCTGCATCTGCTTGTTGACGCGATAATCATTCGGCCCGGTGTTGATCTTGATGCCGGGCAGCGCGAAGCTCGGGGTGAAGTCCTTGACGTTGGCGACCTGCTTCATGACGTTCTCGCGCGTCAGGTCATCGCCGCATTGCTTCAGCACCTGGACCAGCAGCTCGGCCACCGAATAGGCGTAGGTGTTGACGGTGTTGAGCCTGTCGCCTTCGGGGAAATATTTATCCATGAAGGCGAAGAAGGCCTTCACGCCCGGATCGTCCTTCCACTGCGGATCGCCCGGCTCCTTGCCGTATTGGGTCGAGATGATGCCCTTGGAGATGTCGAGGCCGGCCGGCTTCAGCGTCGCCGAAATCGGGCTGGCATTGATGTCGAGGATATGCACCGGCGTCCAGCCGAGGTCGGCCAGCTTCTTGATTGCCTGTGCGGCGAATTTCGGCGTCGAGGCATCGTAGAACAGGTCGACGCCCATCGACTTCAGCTTCACCACCTGCGAGTCCACTGTCGGATCGGTGACCTCGTAGGAGACCTCGCCGACGATCATACTGGCGGCCTTGTCGCCGAGGCCGCTCTTCAGGCCGGCGAGATAGTCGCGGCCCATATCGTCGTTCTGGTAGAGCACGCCGATCTTGGCGTTCGGATGCTCCTTGAGAATGTATTTTGCGTAGATGCGTCCCTCGGACAGATAGTTGGGATTGTAGGCGATGGTCCAGGGATAGTTCTGCGGATCGTTGAACCGCGCTGCGCCAGTCGAGGCGAGGAGCTGCGGGATCTTCTTGCCGTTGAGATACTTCTGCACGGCGGCGTTGGCGGCCGTACCTATAATCTGGAAGGTGAACAGCACCTCGTCTCCTTCGACGAGCTTGCGCACCTGCTCGACCGTCTTCGGCGGCGAATAGGCGTCGTCATACTGGATCAGATTGATCTTGCGGCCGTTGATGCCGCCCTGATCGTTGATCATCTTGAAGTAGGCGGCCTGCGTCTTGCCGATATTGGCGTAGACGGAATAGGCGCCGGAGAACGGCACGGTCTGGCCGATCTTGATCTCGGTGTCGCTCGCGCCGGTGTCGTATTTCTTCTGGGCGAGGGCTTGGCTCACGAAGGCTTGGCTGGCGGAGAACGCGAAGGCGAGCGCCGCCGTGGCAGCTATAAAGGCTCTGCGATTGCTCATTTTGGGTTGTTCCTCCTGACGGAATTTTCCGGCCGACGGTCTTTTCCCGTTGATTGCAACGGTCGCCATCGCTGCCGGAGAGTGTGGAGGAAGGGCAGGCGCCGCGCAAGGATCGCGGCGCTGCGCCGTAGCGCCTCGGGCTAAGATCTAGGCCAGGAATTCAGGCTAAGAACAATGCAGCCAGTGCGATCGCCGCCGGCAGCGCCTGCACGATCAGAATGCGCGTGCTGACGGTCGCCGCACCATAGGCGCCCGCTACGATCACGCAGAGCAGAAAGAACACCTTGATCTGGAACGCGAAGGCCGGGTTACCGTGGGCGAGACCCCAGATCAGGCCGGCGGTGAGGAAGCCGTTATAGAGGCCCTGATTGGCGGCCAGCACTTTCGTGATCTCGGCCTTCTCAGGCGTATTGCGAAACGTCTTCAAGCCAAGCGGCTTGTCCCACAGGAACATCTCCAGGATCAGGAAGTAGGCGTGCAGTGCGGCGACCAGCGCCACCAGGACATTGGCGATCCAGATCAAGTTGAGCTCCCCCAAAAGCGTCAGCTTTCGGGTGGACGTTAGCATGGCCGGCATGGAAAGTCCGAAGTGTGTTTCGATGCAACGGTGTCGCAATGGCCGCTCGATCAACCAGGACTCCTGAACGCTTCGGCCTCGATCGGCTGGCGACGCCGATCGGGATCGCGTTGCTCGTCACCGATGCCGACGGCGCGTTGCGCGCGCTCGACTGGGACGACTACGGGTACCGCATGCGCGAGCTGCTGCGGCTGCATTACGGCGCGGTAGATCTGCGCGAGCGTTCCGCGCCGGTGGCGATGAAGGCCGCGCTGTCGGATTACTTTGCGGGTAATCTTGCGCAGCTGTCGTCGATCGCATGGCGCGTCGCAGGCACACCGTTTCAGCAAAAGGTCTGGACCGCACTCGCCAAAATCCCGGTCGGCACCACGATGAGCTATGGCGCGCTCGCCGCAAAGATCGACAAGCCAAAAGCCATTCGCGCCGTCGGCCATGCCAACGGCGCCAACCCGATCAGCGTCGTGCTGCCCTGCCACCGCCTGATCGGCGCCGATGGTTCGCTGGTGAAATACGGCGGCGGCCTCGAGCGCAAGCGTTGGCTGCTCAGGCATGAGGGCGTGGAGGTTTAGGTCTCTTCCCACCGTCATTCCGGGGCGCGCGAAGCGTGAACCCGGAATCCATCGGGCCGCACCGACGGTGTCGATGAATGGATTCCGGGCTCGCCGCTGCGCGGCGCCCCGGAATGACGAATTATGCCGCCGGCAGAACCGCCTTGTCGCCGGCCATCACGTGGGTCAGCGCGCTCTTGATCGCGGCCTGGCGGGTCGGGGCGTTGATCTGCGCGCCGAGCAGGTCGGTGACGTAGAACACGTCGCGGGCTCGCTCGCCGAAGGTCGCGACATGCGCCGAGGCGATGTTGAGGTTGAGCTTCGAGATCGCGGTGGTCAGCTCGTAAAGCAGGCCGGGGCGGTCGAGGCCGGATACCTCGATCACGGTGTAGCGGTCGGACCACTGGTTGTTGATCGTCACTTCCGGCTCGATCACGAAAGGCCGCGCCTTGCTGCGCACGGTGCGCCGCGCCACGACTTCGGGTAGGCGCAGCTTGCCTTCCAGCACGTCCTCGATCATCTCGCCGATGCGCGTGGCGCGCCGGCCCTCGTCCTCGTCACGGTCGTATTCCCGGGAGATCGAGATCGTGTCCAGCGCGCGGCCGTCGGTCGTGGTGTAGATCTGGGCGTCGACGATGTTGGCACCCGCCGAAGCGCAGGCGCCGGCAATGATCGACAGCAGCCAGGGATGGTCGGCGGCGAAGATGGTGAGCTCGGTGACGCCGCGCACCTCGTCGAAGCCGACATTGATCGCGAGCTTGTGGCCGGCCTGTTCGCTCGACCGCACAAAGCGGGCGTGACGAATCTTGCGCGGCAGCTCGACCTTGAGCCAATAGGCCGGATAGTGCCGGCCGACATAGGCATCGAGCTCGTCGGCCGGCCATTCGGCGAAGGCGTGCCGGAATTCGGCGTAGGCGGCCGTGAGGCGCTTGCCGCGGTCGACCTCCGAGAAGCCGCCGGTCAGCACCGGTTCGGTCTCGTAATAAAGCGAGCGCAGCAGCTGCGCCTTCCAACCGTTCCACACGCCCGGACCGACGCCGCGGATGTCGGCTGTGGTCAGGATCGTGAGCAGCTTCATCTGCTCGACCGACTGCACCACGGCGGCGAAATTCTCGATGGTCTTGCGGTCGGAAAGATCGCGCGACTGCGCGACCGTGGACATCGTGAGATGCTCCTCGATCAGCCAGGCCACGAGCTCGGTGTCGGCCGCGCTGAAGCCGAGCCGCGGGCAGAGCCGGCGCGCGACTTTGGCGCCGGCGATCGAATGATCCTCGGGCCGTCCCTTGGCGATGTCGTGCAGCAGCGTCGTGATGTAGATCACCGAACGGTGCTCGGGGCGAATTTTGCGCATCAGGTCGCTGGCGAGCGTAAATTCCTCGGCGCCGCCGCGCTCGATGTCCTGGAGGAATCCGACGCAGCGGATCAGATGCTCGTCGACGGTATAGTGATGATACATGTTGAACTGCATCATCGAGACGATCTTGCCGAAGGCGCGGATGAAGTGGCCGAGCACGCCGGTCTCGTTCATCCGCCGCAGCACGATCTCGGCGTTGTCGGAGGTCAGGATCTCCATGAACAGCCGGTTGGCCTCGGGGTTCTCGCGCATCTGCGCGTTGATCAGGCCGAGCGAGCGCGTCACGTCGCGCATCGCGTCCGGGTGGAAGGCGAGGTTGTTCTTCTGCGCCAGGCGGAAGATGCGGATCAGATTGACCGGATCGTGCTTGAAGACGTCGGGCGCGGCGACGTTGATGCGGTTGTTGTCGACGATGAAGTCATCGCTGTCAGGCACACGCCGCTTCACAGGCGTGGGGCGCAGCCGCGCCATCATCCGGCTCAGTACCGGTGCGGGCTTGGCCTGCTGGTCCTCGAGCTTGGCACAGAGGATGGCGGTGAGGTTGCCGACTTCCTTGGCGACCAGGAAGTAGTGCTTCATGAAGCGCTCGACGTCCTGCATGCCGGGATGCGAGGTGTAGCCGAGCCGGACCGCGATCTCGCGCTGGAGATCGAAGGAGAGGCGCTCTTCGGCGCGGCCGGAGTAGAAATGCAAATTGCAGCGCACCGACCAGAGGAAGTCGGCGCAGCGCCGGAAGGTGCGGTATTCCTGCGCATCGAACACGCCGCGCTCGGCGAGCTCGTCGGTGTCGCGGACGCGATAGACGTATTTGGCGATCCAGAACAGCGTGTGCAGGTCGCGAAGCGCGCCCTTGCCGTCCTTGACGTTGGGCTCGACCAGATAGCGCGACTGGCCGCCGCGGCGATGCCGTTCCTCGCGCTCGGCGAGCTTCGCGGTGACGAATTCGGACGCGGTGCCCTGCACCACCTCCTTGTCGAAGCGTGCGACGAGCTCGTCATAGAGCGGCTGGTCGCCGGTGAGGAAGCGCGTCTCCAGGATCGCGGTGCGGATGGTCATGTCGCCGCGCGCCTGCCGGATCGATTCATCGACCGAGCGCGTGGCGTGGCCGACCTTCAACCCCATGTCCCAGAGGCAATAGAGAATGGCTTCGGCGACCTGCTCGCCCCAGGCCGTCTGCTTGTAGGGCAGGATGAACAGGAGATCGATGTCGGATTCGGGGGCCATCAGGCCGCGGCCGTAGCCGCCGGTCGCGACCACCGCCATGCGCTCCGCGCCGCTCGGGATCGGCGAGCGATAGAGATGACGGGTCGCGGCTGAATAGAGGATGCGGATGATCTCGTCCTGCACGTGGCACAGCCGCTCGGCGCAGCGGCGGCCATGGCGGTCCTTCAGCAGGATTGCCTGCGCAGCGGCGCGCGCGGCGAGCAGCTCGGCCTTGAGCAGTTGCGCGGTCGCGGTGCGGAACGTGTCCTCACGGCCTCGATGCTTTTCGGCAAGCGCATCGACCGCGGCGGTGATCCGCGCGGTGTCGAAGCGATCATCCACCTGTGGCCTGTGCTCGGTCGCAACGCTGTCCATGTCTCACCGGATATAAGAGGTGACAGGCGCTGTCACCCGCCATTCTCTGGCAATAGTCGTTCCATGCTGGAAAACGGCCGCTTTGGGCAAAGCTGTTCTCGGCCGTTGCGCTTTCAAGGTGGGATTTTCTGGTTGACCTCTAGATATAACTCATTGAAAAACAATGAAATTTCAAGGAGCTGGGCATGATCCGGATTTCACGACGCATTCTGTTGGCGGGAGCCGTGGCACTCGCTGTGACCCCCGCGGCAAAGGCGGCGGATCCGCTCAAGGAAATCCGCATCGACTGGGCGACCTACAATCCGGTGTCGATGGTCCTGAAGCAGAAGGGACTGCTGGAGAAGGAATTCGCCAAGGACGGCATCACCATCACCTGGGTGCAGTCGGCCGGCTCGAACAAGGCGCTCGAATTCCTTAATGCCGGCTCGATCGATTTCGGCTCGACCGCGGGTTCGGCAGCTCTGGTCGCGCGCATCAACGGCAACCCGATCAAATCGATCTATGTCTATTCGCGCCCCGAGTGGACCGCGCTGGTCACGGGCAAGGATTCCAAGATCACTGACGTGGCTGACCTCAAGGGCAAGCGCGTCGCGGTGACGCGCGGCACCGATCCGCACATCTTCCTGGTGCGCGCGCTGCTCGGCGCGGGTCTCACCGAAAAGGACATCACCCCGGTGCTGCTGCAGCACGCCGACGGCAAGACCGCGCTGATCCGCGGCGACGTCGATGCCTGGGCCGGTCTCGATCCGATGATGGCGCAGGCCGAGGTCGAGGAGGGCGCAAAGCTGTTCTATCGCAAGGCGGACGCCAACACCTGGGGCATCCTCAATGTGCGCGAGCAGTTCTTGAAGGACTATCCGGATGCTGCCCGCCGCGTGCTCGCGGTCTACGAGGAGGCGCGGAAGTATTCGCTGGCGAATTACGACGAGCTGAAGAAGACGTTCATCGCCGTCACAAAGCTTCCCGACGCCGTCGTGGACAAGCAGCTCAAGGAGCGCACCGAGCTCACCCACAGCCGCATCGGCGCACCCCAGCGCGAGTCGATCCTTGCCGCGGGCCTTGCCCTGCAACAGGCCGGCGTCGTCGACGCCAAGGTCGATGTGGAGGCGACGTTGGATGCCCTGATCGACGACCAGGTCCCGCTGCCGACGAATTAGTTTTTCGCGGAAGAGGGCGCGCGGCGTACCAAACTCCGCCGTCGTCCCGGATCTGCGCTCGCTCCGCTCGCTTGTCCGGGACGATGGGCTGAGGGCGTGGCAAGAGTAGTGTTGCAATCTCAGAGAAGACGCGCTTCCTACCGGCCATGATCTCCGACGCGCCAGTTTTGCAGCAATCTTCGGAACCGGCCGAGAGCGCCGCGGCGCCCTCGCGGCTGTCGCGCTACGCGCGGCCGATGCTGGGGCTGCTGCTGCCGTTGATCCTCGCGCTCGGCTGGGAGCTCGTGGTCTGGCTCGGCTGGTCCAATGGCCGGCTGGTGCCGCCGCCCTCGCGCGTCTTCGCCACCATCGCCGAACTCGCCCGCTCCGGCGAGCTGATCCGCCACATCGCCGCGACGCTGTGGCGTGTCGGCCTCGGCTTCGCCTTCGGCGTCATCGCCGGCACGCTGCTCGGCGCCGTCTCCGGCTATTGGTCGCTGGCGCGGCGGCTGCTCGATCCGACCGTGCAGGCGCTACGCGCAATTCCCTCGCTGGCCTGGGTGCCGTTGTTCATCCTCTGGCTCGGCATTTTCGAGACGTCCAAGATCGTGCTGATCGCGGTCGGCGTGTTCTTCCCGGTCTATCTCGGCGTGATGGGCGCGATCCTCATCGTCGATCGCAAGATCGTCGAGGTCGGTCGCACCTTCCGCCTCTCCGGGTTTGCCATGATCCGCCGCATCCTGCTGCCGGCGGTGCTGCCGGCTTACGTCGTGTCTTTGCGTGTTGGCCTTGGTCTGGGCTGGATGTTCGTGGTGGCGGCCGAATTGATCGGCGCGTCCGAAGGCCTCGGCTATCTCCTGCTCGACGGCCAGCAGCTCGGCAAGCCCGCGCAGATCCTCGCCGCGATCGTGATCTTCGCCATCCTCGGCAAGCTCACCGACTGGCTGATCGAGGTTGCGGCCGCACCCTTCCTGCGCTGGCAGGACGCCTTCGGGCGCACCAAGGGAACTTAAGCGATGCTGGCGCTCGACCGGGTCAGCAAGACCTATCCCAACGGCGTGCAGGCGCTGGCGCGTTTCTCGGCCGAGGTCAGCCAGGGCGAGATCGTCGCCATCATCGGCGGCTCCGGCTGCGGCAAATCAACATTGCTCCGCGCCATCGCCGGCCTCGACCGCGCCAGCTCCGGCACGGTGACGCTCGACAGCGAAGCGATCGCCGCGCCACACGCCAAGATCGGCATCATCTTCCAGGAGCCGCGGCTGCTGCCCTGGCTCAGCGTCGCCGACAATATCGGCTTTGGGCTCGCTGATCTGCCTGCCGCCGAGCGGCGCGAGAAGGTGGCGCGCGCGCTCGCCCGCGTCGGCCTCGCCGACAAGGCGCAGGCCTGGCCGCGCGAGCTCTCCGGCGGGCAGGCGCAGCGCGTCGCGATTGCGCGGGCGCTGGTGCCGCAGCCCGAGGTGCTCCTGCTCGACGAGCCGTTCTCCGCGCTCGACGCCTTCACCCGGCGCGACCTGCAGGATCATCTGCTCGACCTCTGGGCCGACACGCGACCGACCTTGATCCTCGTCACCCATGACGTCGATGAGGCCGTGGTGCTGGCCGACCGCGTTCTGGTGATGCGGCCGCGGCCGGGCCGGCTGTTCGACCAGATCGAGATCAATCTGGGCCGGCCGCGCGACCGCAATGCGCCGCTGTTCGAGAATTTCAAGCGGAGTGTGCTGACGTCACTCGACCGTTC
This sequence comes from Bradyrhizobium sp. S3.3.6, assembly GCF_040546905.1. Classification (NCBI taxonomy): domain Bacteria; kingdom Pseudomonadati; phylum Pseudomonadota; class Alphaproteobacteria; order Hyphomicrobiales; family Nitrobacteraceae; genus Bradyrhizobium; species Bradyrhizobium sp. S3.3.6. The sequence goes on from NZ_JBEPOT010000009.1 coordinate 234,665, forward strand.
GCTCGACCGCAACGTGCCCGACCGTGACGCAACCCAGGGTCCCGGTCAGGCTATGTGGTGGTGACATTTTCTCTCTGAGCCGGTACATCGAGAGGTAATTTTCCGGGAGAGAACAAGATGGACGCCGCAGAACTGCGCCAGATGCAGGCCCCGATCAAGGAACGCTACAAGACCGATCCCAAGACTGCGATGATCACGCTGAAGGCCAAGGGCTCGATCGACAGCGAAGGCATCGCCTGCAAGGTCGAGACCGGCCGCGCCATCGCGATGGCTGGCCTGCATCCGGCCACCGGCGGCTCGGGCCTCGAGCTCTGCTCCGGCGACATGCTGCTGGAAGCGCTTGTGGCCTGCGCCGGCGTCACGCTGAAGTCGGTCGCAACCGCGATCGAGGTGCCGCTCAAGACCGGCAACGTCTACGCCGAGGGCGATCTCGATTTTCGCGGCACGCTCGGCGTCGACAAGGAGACCCCGGTCGGCTTCGCCGAGATCCGCCTGCGCTTCGAGGTCGATACCGACGCAGCCCAGGACAAGCTCGATCTCCTGCTCAAGCTCACCGAGCGCTATTGCGTGGTCTATCAGACCATCAAGAACGGCCCGAAGGTTTCGGTGTCGATGCAGCGGATGTAGCTGCCACCTTCCCCATTGGGGGGAGGGCAAGAAGAAAAAATGCCTGCCGAACTGTCTTACATCCTCTTTCTAATCCTGCGCATGGCGGTCGCGGCCGCCTTTGTGGTGTCGGCATCGATCATCACCGAGCGCTCCGGCCCGGTGATTGGTGCGTTGGTGGCGACGCTGCCGATCTCGGCGGGCCCGTCCTACGTCTTCCTCGCGATCGACCACGACGTCGCCTTCATCGCGCAGGGCGCGTTGTCGAGCCTTCCCGTCAACGCCGCGACGATCTTCCTGGGGTTGACCTATGTCGTGCTGGCCCAACGGCACAGCTTTGCCGTGAGTGTCGGGTGTGCGGTCGCAGTGTGGATCGGTCTCGCCTCGATCATTCGCCTGTTCGACTGGACGCTCGCGGCCGGGCTCGCCGTCAACCTGGTGGCCTTCGGCATCTGCATTCCGCTGCTTGCACGGTACCGCCACGTGAAGATGCCGCTGGTGACGCGCCGCTGGTACGACATTCCGTTCCGCGCCTTGTTGGTGGCGACGCTGGTCGCGATCGTGGTCTCGACCTCGGGCTGGGTCGGCCCGCGCGTCTCCGGCGTCATCGCGCTCTATCCGATCGTCTTCACCAGCATGATGGTGATCCTGCATCCGCGCATTGGCGGTCCGCCGACCGCCGCCGTGCTCGCGAATTCGGCCTGGGGACTGCTCGGGTTCGGCATGGCGATTGCGGTGCTGCATGTCGGTGCCGCCAATTTCGGCTCGGCGATGGGCCTCAGCCTCGCGCTCACGACCTGCATCGTGTGGAATTTAACATTGTGGTGGAACGGGCGACGGAAGCCGCTGGCGGTGGTTTCGTAGGGTGGGCAAAGGCGTGCTTTTTTTGCGCGCCGTGCCCACCATCCCTCCACGAATTCGTCGCTGCATGGTGGGCACGCTGCGCTTTGCCCACCCTACGAGACCTTTCATTGCTTAGGCAGCTTGGCCTTCAGCGCATACAGCGCGTCCAGCGCCTCGCGCGGGGACATCTCGTCGGGGTGCAGCGCCTTGACAGCGTCCATCAATAGCTCGGCCTCGGTCGGCGGCGCGGCTTCCGCGGCGGCGCGCGAGGGCACCGCGAACAGCGGCAGATCGTCGGCGAGGGCGCGAGCCGTTTGGCCGCGGTCTTGCGCCTCTAACTTCGCCAGCACCGATTTCGCGCGCGTGATCACGGCCGGCGGCAGGCCTGCGAGCTTTGCCACCTGGATGCCGTAGGAGCGATCGGCCGAGCCCGGCAGCACCTCATGCAGGAACACGACGTTGCCCTGCCACTCCTTCACCCGCACCGTCGCGTTGAACATGCGCGGCAGCTTGGCCGAGAGTGCGGTCAGCTCGTGATAGTGCGTCGCGAACAGCGTGCGGCAGCGGTTGCTTTCGTGCAGATGCTCGATCGCGGCCCAGGCAATGGAGAGGCCGTCGAAGGTGGCGGTGCCGCGGCCGATCTCGTCGAGGATCACCAGAGCGCGCTCGCCGGCCTGGTTGAGGATCGCAGCCGTCTCGACCATCTCCACCATGAAGGTGGAGCGGCCCCGCGCGAGATCGTCGGCGGCGCCGACGCGCGAGAACAGCCGGTCGATGATGCCGATCCGCGCGCGTGCGGCCGGCACGAAGCTGCCGATCTGCGCCAGCAGCGCAATCAATGCGTTCTGGCGCAGGAAGGTCGATTTACCTGCCATGTTCGGACCGGTCAGCAGCCAGAGCTGGCCGGATTTTTGCGCTGGGCCAGGCGAGAGATCGCAGGCATTGGCGATGAACGGCTCGCCATTGCGCTTCAGCGCCTGCTCGACCACGGGATGGCGGCCGGCCTCGATGGCGAAGCCGAGCGAGCCATCGACCTCGGGCCGCACATAGTTTTCATCGACCGCGAGCTTGGCGAGCGACGTCGCAACGTCGAGCAGCGCAAAGCCTTGCGCCGCAGCGCGCAGATCGTCGCTGATCTCGATCGCCCTCGCGCAGAGCCGCTCGAAGATTTCGAGCTCGAGCCCGAGCGCGCGGTCGCCGGCATTGGCGATCTTGGCTTCGATCTCGCCAAGCTCGGAGGTCGTGAAGCGCACCTGGCCCGCCAGCGTCTGGCGATGGATGAAGGTCGCGTTCAGTGGCGCCGACATCAGCTTGTCGCCGTGCTGCGCGGTGACCTCGACGAAATAGCCGAGCACGTTGTTGTGGCGGATCTTGAGGCCCTTGACGCCAGTGTTGTCGGCGTAGCGGGCCTGCATCGCGGCGACCACGAGGCGGGAGGCGTCGCGCAGGTTTCTCGCTTCATCAAGGGCCGGCTCGTAACCGGCACGAACGAAGCCGCCATCGCGCTTGATCAGCGGCAGCTGCTCGTCGAGCGCACGGGCAAATTCGGCCGCGAGCTCGCGCGAGGGACGCCTCAGCGCCGCCATCACGGCGGCGATCTCCTGCGGCGGCTGGTCGAGCTCGGAAAGCCGCGCCAGAACCTGGTCGGCGGCGATGATGCCGTCGCGTAAGCCAGCGAGATCGCGCGGCCCGCCGCGGCCGACCGAGAGACGGGCGAGCGCGCGCGACATGTCGGGCGCGCCGCGCAAGATGCTGCGGATGTCCTCGCGCGTGGCCGAATCCGCGACGAAGGCGCTGACAGCATCGAGCCGCCGCGCGATCGCCGGCGCATCGGTCAAGGGTGCTGCGAGCCGCTGCGCCAGCAGGCGCGAGCCGGCCGAGGTCACCGTGCAGTCGATCGCATCGAGCAGCGAGCCGCGGCGTTCGCCCGCGAGCGTTCGCGTCAGTTCGAGATTGGCGCGGGTGGCGGGATCGATCGCCATGGTCGCGCCCGAGGCTTCGCGTGCGGGCGGCGACAGCGGCGGGTGCTTGCCGACCTGGGTGCGATCGACATAGGTGACGGCGGCGGCAGCAGCCGTGGCCTCCAGCCGCGTCAGTTGCGCCAGCCCGTCCATGGTCGCGACGGCAAAGTAGTCGCAGAGGCGCTTTTCGGCGGTGGCGCCATCGAAGACGTCGCGGGTCACCGGCGTTAGCGCCGGCAGCTCGCGCAAGGTTTGGCCGAGCTCGTTGTCGCTATAGAGCGCGTCGGTGACGATGGCCTCGTTCGGGTTGATGCGCGCCAGCGTCGCGGCGAGCTCCCCGCTGGAGCATTCCGTGACAGTGAATTCGGCGGTCGAGATATCGATCCAGGCGAGGCCAAAGCGGTCGCCGCCGGCCGACGAGCGCGCTCGCGCTATCGCCAGCAGATAGCTGTTGGCGCGCGCATCGAGCAGCGTGTCCTCGGTCAGCGTGCCCGGCGTGACCAGCCGGACAACGCCGCGGCGCACGACACTCTTGTTGCCGCGCGCTTTGGCAGCGGCGGGATCCTCGGTCTGCTCGCACACGGCAACCCGGTGGCCGGCGCTGATCAGGCGATGCAGATAATCCTCGGAGCGCTCGACCGGCACGCCGCACATCGGGATGTCGTTGCCCTGATGCTTGCCACGCTTGGTCAGCACGATGCCGAGCGTCTTCGAGGCGATCTCGGCATCCTCGAAGAACAGCTCGTAGAAATCGCCCATCCGGTAGAACAGCAAGAGGCCCTGATGCGCCGCCTTGATCTCCAGGTACTGTTCCATCATCGGCGTGACGCGCGCGGCGGCGTCCGCCTGCGGCGCGGGCGTGAATTCAGGTTCTGGCGCGGGGATGGGCTGTTGCATCGTCATGAGCGGTGCAACCTACAAAATTTCACCCGGGCATCCTACCGGTTTGGCCGGACAGGTGAGGTTTTCCACGTTGTCCGCACTGCGCAATCGGCTGCCACATTTTCCGTTGTCATTCCGGGATGCGCCGCCAGGCGCAGGCCCGGAATCCATAACCCCGGCTCGTGGTTATGGATTCCGGGCTCGCCCTCCGGGCGCCCCGGAATGACGGCTGAGATTCATGGCATTCAGTCGAATATGCCGCCCCCGAAACCGTCAATTGACCTGCCGCGGGCGCCCTCCTAAAACTCCGCCGTCATTGAAGAATTCTGGCCGAACCGCGGCATTCAGGGAGAACAACGATGCGTGACGTCTTTATCTGCGATGCCGTGCGGACCCCGATCGGCCGTTTCGGCGGCGCGCTTGCCAAGGTGCGCGCCGACGACCTCGCGGCGGCCCCGATCAAGGCGTTGATGGCCAAGCACCCCAATCTCGATTGGGCGCAGGTCGACGAAGTCTTCTTCGGCTGCGCCAACCAGGCCGGCGAGGACAACCGCAACGTCGCGCGCATGGCGCTGCTGCTTGCGGGGCTCCCGGACTCGGTTCCCGGCCAGACCCTGAACCGGCTTTGCGCCTCCGGCCTCGATGCTGTCGGTGCGGCGGGCCGCGCCATCCGCTCCGGCGAGATCGAGCTTGCGATCGCCGGCGGCGTGGAATCCATGACCCGCGCGCCGTTCGTGATGGGCAAGGCGCAGGAAGCCTTCTCGCGCTCGGCCGAGATCTTCGACACCACGATCGGCTGGCGCTTCATCAATCCGCTGCTCAAGGCGCAGTATGGCGTCGATGCGATGCCGGAGACCGGCGAGAACGTCGCCGAGGAATTCCAGGTCTCGCGCGCCGACCAGGATGCCTTCGCCATCCGCTCGCAGCAGCGCGCCGGTCAGGCGATCGCAGCCGGCTATTTCGCCGAAGAGATCATCCCGATCACCATTCCCGGCGGCAAGGCCGGGCCTGTTACCGTCGACAAGGACGAGCATCCGCGTCCCGAGACCACGCTGGAAGGCCTGGCCAAGCTGAAGCCGATCGTGCGCAATCCCGGCACGGTGACGGCCGGCAATGCGTCGGGCGTCAACGACGGCGCGGCCGCGCTGATCCTGGCCTCGGAAGCTGCCGTGAAGAAGCATGGCCTCACGCCGCGCGCCCGCATTCTCGGCCTCGCCTCGGCCGGCGTGCCGCCGCGCATCATGGGCATCGGCCCCGTGCCCGCGACACGCAAGCTGATGGAGCGTCTGGGCAAGAAGATCACCGACTTCGACCTGATCGAGCTCAACGAAGCTTTCGCCTCGCAGGGCATCGCCTGCATGCGCCAGCTCGGCGTCGCCGACGATGCCGATTTCGTCAATCCGCATGGCGGCGCCATCGCGCTCGGCCATCCGCTGGGCATGAGCGGCGCGCGCCTCGCGCTCACCGCCGTCCACGGCATGGAGAAGCGCGGCGGCAAGCTTGCGCTGGCCACCATGTGCGTCGGCGTCGGCCAGGGTGTTGCCGTTGCGATCGAGAAGCTGAACTGACGTCATCCCGGGGCCGGGGCCACAGACTCGTCATGCCCGGGCTTGTCCCGGGCATCCACGTTCTTGGTGCCGCGAGAAGAAGGTCGTGGATGGCCGGGACAAGCCCGGCCATGACGCAAGGTGAAAGGATCATGCCATGATCATCGAGCGCGAGCAGGACGTTACGGCCGCCGCACTGGCGGTGATGGAGCGGACGTCCGATCCGCGGATGCGGCAGATCATGGTCTCGCTGGTCAAGCATCTGCACGGCTTCGTCCGTGACGTGCGCCTGACCGAGAAGGAATTCCGCGACGCCACCGCACTCATCGCCGAACTCGGCAAGCTGACCACCGACACGCATAACGAAGTCGTGCTGATGGCGGGCTCGCTCGGCGTCTCGCCGCTGGTCTGCCTGCTCAATAACGGCGATCAGGGCAACACCGAAACCGACCAGTCGCTGCTCGGACCTTTCTGGCGGCTGAACTCGCCGCGGGTGGAGAATGGCGGATCGATCGTCCGCTCCGAAACGCCTGGTGCGCCGTTGTTCGTCAACGGCCGTGTCGTCGACAAGGACGGCCGCCCCGTCGCCGGCGCGGAGGTCGATGTCTGGCACGCCTCGCCGGTCGGGCTCTATGAGAACCAGGATCCCGAACAGGCCGACATGAATCTGCGCGGCAAGTTCACGACCGATGTCGACGGGCGCTTCGCCTTTCGCTCGGTGATGATGGTCGGCTATCCCATCCCGACCGACGGTGTCGTCGGCCGCCTGCTGAAGGCGCAAAGCCGCCACCCCTATCGCCCCGCGCATCTGCACGCGCTGATCTTCAAGCCGGGGTTCAAGGTGCTGATCTCGCAGGTCTACGATCCCAACGACCCCCATATCGACAGCGACGTGCAGTTCGGCGTGACACAAGCACTGATCGGCAAGTTCGTGCGCCACGAGACGCCGCATCCGGCCGCGCCTGACGTTTCGACGCCGTGGTATTCGCTCGACCACACCTATCGGCTCGAGGCCGGGGAGGCCGTGCTGCCGCGGCCGCCGATCAAATAAGCGGGCAAGGGAGGCCGCTAAACCCGCTTCCCTAGATTAGTTATATTCTATAATGATCGGCCCAAGCGTTGACCGGCCGGACCAGAATGGCCGGGGAGGAGTTCGCCCATGACATTCATCTATCCCATCGACAGCAACAAGGCGCATCCGCTGCCACTGTCGCCCGAATACAAGAGCTCGATCAAGCGCGCGCCGAGCAAGCCCTTGATCCCGATGCGCCACACGCTGTCGGAACTGACCGGTCCGGTCTACGGCCACGAAACCGTGCGCGACGGCGACAACGACCTCACCACCCAGCACAAGGGCGAGCCGCTCGGCGAGCGCATCATCGTGCACGGCCATGTCCGCGACGAGAACGGTCGCGGCGTCCCGAACTCGCTGGTTGAGATCTGGCAGGCCAATGCCTGCGGCCGCTACGTCCATGTCCGTGATCAGCATCCCGCGCCGCTCGATCCGAACTTCACCGGAGCGGGCCGCACCGTGAGCGATGCCGCCGGCTATTACCGCTTCGTGAGCATCAAGCCGGGCGCCTATCCCTGGGGCAATCACCACAACGCCTGGCGTCCCGCTCATATCCATCTGTCGGTGTTCGGCCATTCCTTCGTCACCCGCCTGGTGACGCAGATGTATTTCCCGGGTGACCCGCTGTTCCCGTTCGATCCGATCTTCAACTCGGTGCCGGACGAGAAGGCGCGGATGCGCATGGTCTCCTCGTTCGACTTGGAGAATACCAAGCCGGAATGGGCGCTGTGCTATCGCTTCGACATCGTGCTGCGCGGCAAGGATGCCACCCCCATGGAGAACCACTAAAGTGCAGGATTCTGCGAAGCCCAATGGGATCACGCCATCGCAAACGGTCGGCCCGTTCTTCAAATACGGCCTGACGCCGACCGGCGACTACGCCTGGAACGACGCGTTCACCAATTCGACGCTGACGCCCGATGTCACCGGTGACCGTGTCCGCATCGAGGGCCGGGTGTTTGACGGCGACGGTGTCGTCGTGCCGGATGCCATGCTGGAGATCTGGCAGGCCGATGCACAGGGCCGCTTTGCCGATCCGCAGGACAAGCACGCATTGCCGAACGCCAGCTTTCGCGGCTTCGCCCGCTGCGGCACCGACAAGGACGGCAATTACTCCTTCGACACCATCAAGCCGGGCGTCGTGCCCGATCCCGACGGCAAGCCGCAGGCGCCGCACATCGTTCTGGCGGTGTTCGCGCGCGGCATGCTGCGGCATCTCTATACCCGCATCTATTTCAGCGACGAGGCCGGCAACGCCGCCGATCCCGTGCTGGCATTGGTGCCGGCCGACCGCCGCGTCACGCTGATCGCGGTGCGTGAGGCCGGCAAGCCGGTCTATCGCCTCGACCTGCGCCTGCAGGGCGACAACGAGACGGTGTTCTTCGACGTGTGAGGCCGGGCCGCCGCGTCAGGCGGCCGATGCGGCTGGCGCTTCCCCGAGTGATCATGCAGTATGGCTGCATGCACCGGGGGGCGCTTCATGACATCCACGCAACTGCCGGCGGTCGCTGAGCCCAGCTACCTGACCGCTGCACTGCGCAAGGCCGGCGCGCTGGACGCCGGCGCCGTGCGCGAGGTGAAGGTGCTGCATGAGCGCGACACCGTCGTGTCGCACATCGCCCGGCTCGGCCTGCGCTATGTCGGCGAATCAGCCGGTGCACCGCAATCACTGATCCTCAAGACGTCGCATGCCGATTTTGCCAAGACGCTCGCCGATGGCGGTCGGCACGAGGTGGCCTTCTATACGATGCTGGCACCGAACACGCCGCCGGGGTTGGTGCCGCGCTGTTTCGACAGACGTTTCGACGAGGAGGGCCAGACCTGGCATCTCCTGCTCGAAGATCTCGCCGATAGCCATGAGATCGCAACCCAATGGCCGTTGCCGCCGTCGCGTGAGCAAACATTCGCGATCGTTTCCACGCTCGCGCGTTGGCATGCGGCCTGGTGGGACCATCCGAGCCTTGGTGACACCGTCGGCACCTGGGCGAGCACTGAAGACAGCGCACACCACATCGAGACTTTTGCCGGCCATTACGACCGTTTCGCCGATCTGCTTGGCGATCGCCTTAGTGAAGAACGGCGTATTCTCTATCGCCGCCTGATCGACCAGTCGGCCCGGCTATCCGAGCGCTACCATTCACGCCGTCATCTCAGCATCACCCATGGCGATGCCCACACCTGGAATTTTTTCCTGCCGCGCACTGGCGTTGCCGATACCGTGCGCATCTTCGATTTCGACCTGTGGGGGATCAACGTACCGACCAACGACCTCGCTTACATGATGGCGGTTCATTGGTATCCGGAACGCCGGCAGGCGCTCGAACGCTCACTGCTCAATCTGTATCATGAGACGTTGCTCACAAGCGGCATCACGGGATACACGCGCGGCACGCTCGATCGTGACTATCGCCTGTCGGTGCTCTGGCACATCACCAAGCCGGTCTGGCAATGGGCCATCAACATCCCGCCGGTGATCTGGTGGAACAATCTGGAGCGGGTGATGATGGCGGTCGAGGATCTGGGGTGCGAGGAGTTGTTGTAGAGGCTCGCGCTACTGATTCGCTGTCGTCGCCCGGCTTGACCGGGCGACCCAGTATTCCAGAGACGTTGGTGGGATACGGAGAAGCCGCGGCGTACTGGATGCCCCCGGTCAAGCCGGCGCATGACACCTGTTGCTACTCCATCACCGCATGTTCCGGTCCCGACGCCTGCTTGCGCAGCGCGGCTTTGCTCGAGCCGATCATGAATGCGAGCGGAATGGTGCAGAGGATGAAGAACATCACGAGCTGATAGTCGCGCGCAAAGGCGATGATCTGCGCCTGGAGGCCGACGATCCGGTCGGCCATGGCGCGGCCGGAGTCGGTGGAGAGATTGATCATGCCGCTCACGTCGGGCATCTGGAGCGCGTGGTTGAACGGGTTGATGTGCTCGGACAGGATCGCGTAGGTCTTGCGCGTGCCCTGGGTCAGCTGGGCGATCACGATGGAGATGCCGACCGAGCTTGCGACGTTGCGCAAGAGCGTCAGCATCGAGGTGCCGTCGGTGCGCAAGCTGTTTGGCAGCGTCAGGAACGCGACCGTCGAAAGCGGCACGAAGACGAGGCCGAAGCCGAAGCCCTGGATCACGCTGACGATGACGATCTCCGGCACCTGGGTCTGGTCGGTCCATCCGGTCATCTGGAACAGTGAGGCCGCGGTCAGCGTCAGGCCGGAGATAATCAGCGTGCGCGCCTCGATGTAGCGCATGATGCGGCCGACCATCATCATCGCGAAGAAGGTGCCGAAGCCGCGGCTCGCGAGGAGTCCGCCGGCGGTGATGATGGGATAGCCGATGACGTTTTGCAGGTAGGGCGAGGCCAGCGCCATGGTCGAGTAAAGCACGAGCCCCATCACCGTCATGAAGATGCAGCCGGTGAGGAAGTTGCGGTCCTTGAACAGCGCGAACTGGATGAACGGCCGCGAGGTCGTGAACGAGTGGGCGAAGAAGTAATAGAAGGCGATCCCTGAGATCACGAACTCGGCCACGATCTCGACCGACTCGAACCAGTCGAGCTGTTCGCCGCGATCGAGCGCAAGTTGAAGTGCGCCGATCCCGATCGCCAGCGCGCCGAAGCCGAACCAGTCGAATTTGAGGCTGAGGTTCTTCTCGGTCTCGTCCATGAAAACGGCGAGCCCGAGCACGGTGATCGCGCCGAACGGCAGGTTGACGAAGAACACCCAGTGCCAGGAATAGGTCTCGGTCAGCCAGGCGCCGAGCGAGGGGCCCATGATCGGCCCCATCATCACGCCCATGCCCCAGATCGACATCGCCTTGGCGCGTTCCTGGAGCGTGTAATAGTCGAGCATCACCGACTGCGACAGCGGCACCAGGGCTGCGCCGAACACGCCTTGCAGCAGGCGGAACAGCACCATCTGGTTGATGTCCTGCGCGAGGCCGCACAGCACCGAGGCGAAGGTGAAGCCGGCGGCGCAGATGATGAAGATGCGCTTGCGGCCGAAGCGGTTGGAGATCCAGCCGACCGGCGCCGTCATGATCGCGGCGGCGACGATGTAGGAGGTCAGCACCCAGTTGATCTGGTCCTGGGAAGCCGACAGCGTGCCCTGCATGTACGGCAGAGCGACGTTGGCGATCGTGGTGTCCAGCGCCTGCATGATGGTCGCGGTCATGGCGCAGATCGTCACCATGTTCCGGCGCAGGCCGGGGACCATCAGGGCGGGATTGGACTCCGCCATAGGGTCAGTCCTTGTCTTTATCTTGGCTCGCGGTCGCCGACAGGCCGAGCAGGCCGGCGAGCGAGCGCTGGTGGCCGGTGTCGATGGTGGCATAGACGCTCATGCCGGCCTTCAGCTTCTTCACGTAGTTGTCGCTCTCGTCGAAATAGATCCGGACCGGCACGCGCTGCACCACCTTGACGAAGTTGCCGGTGGCATTCTGCGGCGGCAGGATCGCGAATTGCGCGCCGGTGCCGGGCGAGAGCGAGCCGATCTTGCCCTTGAAGACGTGGTTCGGGAACGCGTCGACCTCGAGGGTGACCGGCTGGCCTTCGGTGACGTGGGTGAGGTCGCTCTCCTTCGGATTGGCGTCGACCCAGGGATGGGCGACGTCGATGATGGAGAACACCGCCATGCCGGCGGAGACGTAGCGGCCGAGCTGGATCTGCTCCACCTGCGTCGCCACGCCGCCCATCGGCGCTCGCACCACGGCGTGGTCGAGATTGCGCTCGGCATTGTCGAGCTTGGATTTGGCCTGCGCGTAAGGCGGGAATTTCTCCAGCGGCAAATCGGCGTCGCCGAGCAGTTGGGTCTTGGCGGTCGATATCTGCTGCTTGACGTATTGCGCGATCGAGCCCGACGTGACCAGCGCGTTCGAGGCGTTGTCGAGGTCGAGCTGCGAGCCAAAGCTGTTCTTGACCAGCGCCTGCTTGCGCTCGACGTCGCGCTGCTTCAGGTCGACGCCCTGCTGCGCGAGGTTGAGCATATCGCCGTAGATCTTGATGTTGGCGCGGAGGTTGTCATAGGTCGACTGCGCCTGCATCACCTGCGCCCTGGCCTCGTCCACCGCGAGGCGGAACGGCACCGGATCGATCTCGAACAACACGTCGCCCTGCTTGACCAGCTGGCCCTCTTTCACGACGACCTTCTCGATCTTGCCGGAGATGTCGGGCGTCACCAGCACCTTCTGCGCGCCGACATAGGCATCGTCGGTGCCGACATAGCGGCCGCCATTGAGATAGAAAGTCAGGCCGGCGATGACAGCCACGATCGGGAGCACCACCATCAGCAGGAAGCGGCGATAGCGGCGGAGGCCTGCGACCAGGCGACGGCGCGGGTTGGTGCCGGCCTTCTTGGTCGGCTTACCGCTGTCGATCTTCTGCTCGGGCTGGAATTTGAGAACCTGATCAGCCATAGCGCTGCTCCTTACGCGCTTGTTCCGCTCCGGACGTCTGGATCGCGGTACGCACGTTTTCCTTGATGGTTTCGAGTTGGGTGAGGAGACGGTGAGCGTCCGCCGGGCTGATGCCGTCGAGCGCGTTCGCCGTGAGTTCCGATTTCAGGCCGCTCATCTTGCCGAGCAGGGTGCGGCCGGCCTTCTTCAGATAGAGGCGCTTGACGCGGCGGTCCGAGGCGTCGTTGCGGCGCTCGATCCAGTCGCTGTCGCAGAGCTTGTCGATCAGCCGCGTCAGCGTGATCGGCTGCATCTCCAGGAGTTCGGCGAGTTCCGACTGCTTCATGCCTTCGCTGCGCTCGACCTTGGCCAGCACGGCCCATTGCGCGCGGGTGATGCCGAAGCGCGAGGCCTCCTTGTCGGCATAGACGCGCAAGAGGCGGTAGAGCTCGCCGAGCGTGAACAGGAAGTTCTGGTCGACAGACCCGCGGGTCATGAGCTTGGCTCCAATAAGCTTGAATATAATAAGCAAGCTTATGATTATTTCATGGCGGAGGAAAGCGATGCTGTCCCGCAATAAAAGCATGGCTGGCCGCCGCGGCGTCGGTCGTGCTTTGGGTTCCGCGGCCGAAATGCTAGAAGGCGGGCCGAATGACCCTCGCAAAACCGGCCTTTCCGACGCCCGACCACGATCACGGCCGCTGCACCGCGGACGCGCTGGCGCATGCGGAAGCCGTTTGCGAGCAGCGGGCGCAGAAATTCACGCCGATACGCCGTCAGGTGCTGGGCGCGCTGCTTTCCAGCCATCGCCCGCTCGGGGCCTATGAGGTGATCGACGAGCTCGCCAAATCGATGGCACGACCGGCGCCGATCACGGTCTACCGTGCTCTCGAATTTTTGATGGCGAACGGCCTCGTGCACCGCATCGAGAGCCGCAACGCCTATCTCGCCTGCGCCGCCCACGACCATGACGCGACCTCGGCGGTCGCGTTCCTGATCTGCGAGCGCTGCGGTCTCGTCGGCGAGATCCCGTCAGGGTCATTTGCCAGGGAGCTCAACGCCGCGGCGCGCGCGTCAGGCTTCGCGCCCAAGCTGTCCGTGGTCGAGATCACGGGCGTCTGCACCCATTGTCAGAAAACGTCTTGAAGCAACAACGGCGCAAAGCCGGATTCCAGGAAGATATGTCCTCACCTCAATCCAACCCGTCCGCCGCGCGCCCCCTCAGTGCCGGCGCCATCGCCCTCATGCTCATGCTGTGCCTGACCTGGGCCTTCAACCAGATCGCGGTGAAGCTGGTGCTGCCGGACATTCCGCCGATGCTGCAGGCGATGATCCGCTCGATCGGCGCGCTGCCGGTCCTGTTCATCATCGGCAGCCTGCGCGGCGTCAAATTCTTCGAGCGTGACGGCACGTGGAAGCCTGGCCTGATCGCCGGGCTGATGTTCGGCATCGAGTTCGTGCTGATCTTCCAGGGCCTGCGCTTGACCTCGGCCTCCCGCGCGGTCGTGTTCCTCTACACCGCGCCGTTCTTTGTCGCGCTCGGCTCCTACCAGGTGCTCGGCGAGCGTCTCGGCAGCACGCAATGGCTCGGGTTGGCGATCAGCTTTGCCGGGGTGGCGCTCGCGATCGGCGTGCCGCAGGCCAATGTCGATTCACACATTCTGCTCGGGGACCTCATGATTGTCGCCGGTGCCTCGCTCTGGGCCGCGACCACGCTGGTCGCCAAGGGCACCCGGCTGCGCTTCGCCGCGCCGGAGAAGGCGCTCGGCTATCAGGTCGCGACCTCGATCCCGATCCTGGGCGCGGCTGCCCTGCTGTCCGGCGAGTCCATCACCCACACCCCGTCGCCGCTGTCGTTCGCCTTGATGGCTTTCCAGGCGATCTGGGTGGTGGGAACCACGTTCACGCTTTGGTTCGCGCTGGTGAAGGCCTATTCGGCCAGCAAATTGTCGGCCTTTACGTTCATCACCCCTTTGTTTGGCGTGGCGGGTAGCTATTTCATCATGCACGATCACCTGAGTCTGGCTTTCGGGGCTGCTGCCCTCCTTGTAATTGCTGGGCTTTTTCTGGTTAACCGTCCGAGCCGAGAGGCTGTGGCGCCGCGTGATGCATTGCTGAACGTCACCAAAACCTGATATTTGGACCTCATGAACAAGCTCGAAAACACCATCGATTCCGACGTCGCGGGCCCTGCGCCGCGCCATCGCACCACCCAGGTCAAGGTCGGCGATGTCGCCGTCGGCGGCGGTGCGCCGATCGTCGTGCAGTCGATGACCAACACCGACACCGCCGACATCGACGGCACCATTGCCCAGGTCGCTGCGCTCGCGCGCGCCGGCTCCGAAATGGTCCGCATCACCGTGGACCGCGAGGAGGCTGCCGCAGCCGTTCCGCATATCCGCGACGGCCTGGCCAAGCGCGGCATCACCACGCCCTTGATCGGCGACTTCCACTATATCGGCCACAAGCTGCTCGCGGCCTATCCGGCCTGCGCCGAGGCGCTGGCCAAGTACCGCATCAATCCCGGCAATGTCGGCTTCAAGGACAAGCGCGACACCCAGTTCGCCGATATCATCGAGATCGCGAACAAGAACAGCAAGCCGGTGCGCATCGGCGCCAATTGGGGCTCGCTCGACCAGGAGCTGCTGACCAAGCTGATGGACGAGAACGCCGCGTCCGCCAATCCGCGCGACGTGCGCGCGGTGACGCGCGAGGCGATGGTGCAGTCGGCGCTGCTCTCGGCCGCGCGCGCCGAAGAGCTCGGCATGCCCAAGGATCGCATCATCCTCTCCGCAAAGGTCTCGGCGGTGCAGGATCTCATCGCGGTCTATCAGGATCTCGCCAGCCGTTCCGACTACGCCATCCATCTCGGCCTGACCGAGGCCGGCATGGGCACCAAGGGCATCGTGGCGTCCTCGGCCGCGCTCGGCATCCTGCTGCAGCAGGGCATCGGCGATACCATCCGCATCTCGCTGACGCCGGAGCCCGGCGGCGATCGCACTCGTGAGGTGCAGGTCGGCCAGGAGCTCCTGCAGACCATGGGCTTCCGCACCTTCGTGCCGCTGGTTGCAGCGTGCCCCGGCTGCGGCCGCACCACCTCGACCACGTTCCAGGAGCTGGCGCGCTCGATCCAGGATTTCATCCGCGATGAGATGCCGGGCTGGAAGACGAAATATCCCGGCGTCGAGGAACTCAACGTCGCGGTGATGGGCTGCATCGTCAACGGCCCCGGCGAGTCCAAGCACGCCAATATCGGCATCTCGCTCCCCGGCACCGGCGAAGCGCCGGCCGCGCCGGTCTTCGTCGACGGCAAGAAGTTCCGCACGCTGCGCGGGCCCACGATCTCCGCCGACTTCAAGGCGCTGGTGATCGACTATATCGACCAGCGTTACGGCCAGGGCGCCAAGGCCCCGGTGACCGCGGCGGAGTGATTCAGCTCCGCTAGCGCTCCACACTCCGCCGTCGTCCCGGATCTGCGCTTACGCTTGTCCGGGACGACGAGTTGAATCTGTGGCGCAGATTGCGCTTCTGTCGCCAAGAGCTACCATGCTCCCAATCAAGACGATCGGGAGACACGCCATGAGCTCACTCGCCGGCAAGCAGGGCCCGCGCTACCGCCACACGGCTGATGACGGCGCACCTTACGAGACCATCGCGGTCGAAAAGCTCACCCCCATCATCGGCGCGGAGATCTCCGGCGTCGATATCGGCAAGCTCGTCTCCGACGATGCCCGTTCCAACCGGCAGATCGACGAGATCCACCGCGCGCTCGCCGAAAACCTGGTCATCTTCTTCCGCGACCAGCACATCACGCCGCAGCAGCATCTCGCCTTCGGCCGCAAGTTCGGCGAGCTACATTTTCACCCGGCCGCGCCGCATGAGGACGAAGACCCGGCGCTGATGAAGATCTATGCGGATGCGAACTCGCCGCGCGCCAACGGCGAGGGCTGGCACTCCGATGTGTCCTGCGATCTCGAGCCGCCGATGGGCTCGATCCTCTACATCAAGCAGTGTCCGCCGCGCGGCGGCGACACGCTGTTCGCCAGCATGTACGCGGCCTATGAGGCGCTGTCGGATCGCATGAAGGCCTATCTCGACGGCCTGACCGCGCTGCATGACGGCGAGCCGATCTATCGCGGGCTCTATGCCAATTACGGCGTCGCCGATCGCCCGTCCTATCCGAACGCCGAGCACCCGGTGGTGCGCACCCATCCGGTCACGGGCAGGAAGGCGCTCTATGTCAACCGCGGCTTCACCCGCCACGTCAACGGCGTCCCGCGCGACGAGAGCGACGCGATGCTCGCCTATCTCTACCAGCACGCCGAAAACCCGCTGTTCCAGTGCCGCTTCCGCTGGACCGAGAACGCCATCGCGTTCTGGGACAACCGCTGCACCCAGCACCGCGCCATGTGGGACTACTGGCCGCATACGCGCTCAGGGACACGCGTGACGGTGAAGGGGGAACGGCCGGTGTGAACGGCCAGCCGTCGCCGCCCGCTCAACGTGATCTGAATCACGGATTTGGCGCTGCCCCTGTCGAATGATGTGGGCTCAGGCTGCTGCTTGCGGGCGCTTCAACCAGCGATATACTCGCAAAGGGCGATTTGGGGGGAGTTTTATGCGCTGGGCGGCGGCTACCATTCTTGCGCTCGTATTTTGCGGGTTCGCAAGTCAGGCGCTGGCCGAGAAGCGCGTCGCTCTGGTGATCGGCAATTCGTCGTACCGGAACGTTCCGAGCCTTCCGAATCCCCAGAATGATGCCGCCGAGATCGCCACCCTGTTCAGATCCGCAGGATTTTCCGCGGTCGACGCCCGCCGCGATCTCGGAATTTCGGAGATGCGGCGCGCGATCAGCGATTTCACGGAATTGGCAAGCGATGCCGACGTGGCCGTCGTCTATTTTGCCGGCCATGGCATCGAGGTCGATGGTGCAAACTACGTCATCCCCGTCGACGCGAAGCTGTCGCGCGACTTCGACATCGAGGATGAGGCCGTCTCCCTCGATCGTATTCTGAAATCGATTGAGCCCACCAGGCGGCTTCGCCTCGTCATCCTGGACGCGTGCCGGGACAATCCGTTCCTGAAGACCATGAAGAGAACCGTGGCCTCTCGATCAATCGGTCGTGGATTGGCGAAAGTCGAGCCCGCCGTGTCCGACACGCTCATTGCCTTCGCGGCGAAGGCCGGGTCGGTTGCGCTGGATGGCGACGCGAAAAACAGTCCCTTCACCGCCGCGCTGCTGCACAACATCGCTGCTCCCGGCCTGGACCTGCGGATTGCGTTCGGACGGGTTCGCGACGAGGTGCTGAAGGTCACCAACCGCCACCAGGAGCCGTTCGTCTACGGATCGTTGGGCGGCTCCGTCATCTCGATTGTCGATGCGCCGAAACTTCCACCGCCACCAACGACGGATGACGTCGTGTGGAATGCCGTGAAGGATTCAACTTATCCCGGCGTGTTCGACGAGTTCATCGCGAAGTTTCCGGCGAGCCCGCATCTGAAGGCGGCGCAATCGCGGCGCGACGAGCTGAAGCAGGCGCAGGCCGCAGCTGCTGCGCGCGTGCCACCGCCGCCGACTGCCGACGAAATCGTCTGGACGGCGATCAGGGATTCGAACTATCCCGCGATCTTCGACGATTTTCTCAGCAAGTTCCCGGCCAGCAAACATGGAGCTGAGGCGCAATCGCGCCGGGACGCACTGCAGAAGCAGATCGCCGCCGCGGCCGCGCGTATTCCGCCGCCTCCGACCGCCGACGAGGTCGTCTGGCAGGCCATCAAAGGTTCGACCTATCCGGCAATTTTCGAGGATTTCGCCAGCAAGTTTCCGGCAAGCCCGCATCTGGCAGACGCGCAGACGCGCCGGGATGAGCTCAAAAAGCAGATTGCCGCCACGCAAGCGCCGCCGCCCCCCGCCGCTGACGACATTGTCTGGGCCGCGATCAAGGGGTCTCGTGATCCTGCGATCTTCGATGAATTCGTGAGCAGATATTCGGCCAGCCCGCATATCGCGGATGCGCGTCAGCGCAGGGATGACCTGAAGAAGGAGATCGCGGCCGCTCAAGTGCCGCCGCCGCCTCCGGCTGATGAGATTGTCTGGAACGCGATCAAGGAGTCGCGCGACCCCGCCATCTTCGAAGAGTATTCAGCGAAATACTCGACGAGTTCGCATGTCACCGTCGCGCTATCACGTCGTGACGAGCTGAAGAAGGAGTTGGCCGCCGCCGCTGCCGCGCGCGCTCCGACCCCGCCCGCAACTGATGAGATTGTCTGGAATGCCATCAGGGATGGGCGCTCTCCGGCAATGCTCGAAGAGTTCCTGAGCAAATTTCCGGAAAGCCCGCGATCGGCGGAAGCACGAGATCGGCTCAAGGCGCTGCAAGGCACGCAGCTGGCCTCCACCAACCCGACGCTCCCGGCCCAGGACTCAAGCCAGCTGCGCGAAGGATCGACCGCGCTCGGCATCAAATCCTTGTCCGACTCGGAAGAGGCGGCTCTGAAGCAGAAGGCCAGTTTCAGAGAATGCGAAAAGTGTCCGGATATGGTTGTGGTCCCTCCAGGCACTTTGATGATGGGATCATCCGACGGCGGATCGAAGCGCGCCACGGAATCGTCTCGCCACAAGGTGACGTTCGCCCGTTCATTCGCGGTTGGACGTTACGCTGTCACGTTCGCGGAATGGGATGCCTGCGTCGCCGATGGAGGCTGCAACGGATATAAGCCCTGGGATAACGGTTGGGGGCGTGGGAGGCGGCCGGCGATCAACATTTCCTGGTCGGATGCCAAGAGCTATGTGGCCTGGCTGTCGGCCCGCACCGGCAAGACGTACCGCCTGTTGAGCGAAGCCGAGCGGGAATATGTGACACGGGCGGGAACGA
This sequence comes from Bradyrhizobium sp. S3.3.6, assembly GCF_040546905.1. NCBI lineage: Bacteria > Pseudomonadati > Pseudomonadota > Alphaproteobacteria > Hyphomicrobiales > Nitrobacteraceae > Bradyrhizobium > Bradyrhizobium sp. S3.3.6. The sequence continues at coordinate 253,836 of NZ_JBEPOT010000009.1, forward strand.
CGTCGTCGTTCTGGTGGGGGGCCTCGGTTTCTCGGGGGCAGGCCAACTACGATAACAAGGCCAGTCAGGACAAGAATGCAAAGGGTGCCTCCGGGCAAAAGACGGCTCCGGTCGATTCCTTCCAGCCAAATCCGTGGGGCCTCTATCAGGTGCACGGCAATATCTGGGAGTGGGTCGAGGATTGCGTCAACGACACTTATGAGGGTGCGCCGACCGACGGCAGCCCTTGGCTGAAAGGCCGGTGCGAGCAGCGTGTCCTCAGGGGAGGCTCCTGGGTCAGCAAGGCGGATGCCGTCGAAGCCGGGAGCCGCTACGGCGTGCAGTCCGAAGGACGCGTGAGCAACGTTGGATTTCGAGTCGCGAGGACATTGAGATAGTCGGGGCCGAATGCGTCGGTCTCGCCAGCCGGAACGATCGCATACAGTAACTCTAAGATTTTTTCATTGGAGATTTATGAAATGACAACCTACCCGGTACGCCTACCGACGGCCCTTTTGATCAAGATCATCGCGGGGCTCGTCCTGTTCTTCGGAATCCTTTGTGGCGCCCATGCGGGCGGGGGGAACACGTCGCTCGTCGTGAAATCCGGCGAGGCAAAGGAAATCTGCAAATGTGGCGGACACTGGCGCGTCGACAGCAGTGGCAAGGTCTGGCCCGTCAGCATTGAAGTCGTGTCTCCGCCGAAGAGCGGCGCCGTGACGACGCGAGTGAGCACCGGGCAGCGCAAATTGAGAAACGGAGAGGCCAAGACCGTGCGGCTGACCAGCGTGGTGTATCAATCCAAGAAGGGGTACGTCGGTGAAGACTCCTTCACGTATCGGCGCGTGACGGCAGACCCCACCGATCCGGATAATGGCAAGGTATACACGGTCGCCGTCACCGTCAGGTGATGTCGATGAGGGCGGGTACAGCTCTGCTGTTCTTGCGTTGACGTTGTCCCACTCTCGCGCCAATCTTCCCTAAGATGTTCGGGAGGATCAGCCATGCTCCGCGCCGAGGGCAATATATTCCTGACCGAGTCCGGCTCTGGAACGGGCATGGGCGAGTTGCTACGCCGCTCCTGGGCCGCCGCAGCGGAGTAACGCTTGTCACGGGCGCGGGGCATCATCGCGGCGATTGTGGTGGCGCTCGTCGCGCTCCCACCCGTGCCGGTCGACGCCGGGCGCACCGCGCCTGCCCGAAAGGCCGTGAGAGCGAAGCCCAAACCTTCGTCGATCAAACCCTCACTCGTTCCGGAGACCTGCGAGCCGCGTAAATTCAAGATCATCCTCGATGTCGGGCACACCTCGGAATCGCAGGGCGCGACCAGCGCGCGCAACGATGTGGAATTCGGCTTTAACCTGCATTTGGCGCGGCTGATCGGAGAGCGCTTGACGTCGGCAGGCTTTGCCGCGACCCGCGTGCTGGTGACCGAAGGCAAGGCGCGGGCGAGCCTGCTCAAGCGTGTCGGCACCGCCAACGCCGCGCATGCCGATTTATTCCTGTCGATCCACCATGATTCCGTGCCGGACAAGATGCTCGAGGAATGGGAATTCGAGGGCGCCAGCAGCCATTTCAGCGACCGCTTCAGCGGTCATTCACTGTTCGTGTCCGAGCGCAATCCGCGCTTTGGCGCGAGCCTCGCCTTCGCCCGGTTGCTGGGCCGGGAGCTGAAGGAGAAGGGCCTGCAATACGCGACGCAATACAGCCTGCCGCTGATGGGGCGTTACCGACATCCATTGCTGGACAAGGATGTCGGCGTCTACCGCTATGACGCCCTCGTCGTGCTCTCGCAGACCCGAAGCGCCGCGGTGCTGCTGGAAGCAGGCTCCATCATCAACCGCGACGAGGAGATGGCGATGAATTCGCCCGAGCGGCAGGAGCTGATTGCGACGGCCGTGGTGACCGCGATGCGGGCGTATTGCGAGAAACGGTAGCTTGCTCCGCCGTCATTGCGAGCGTAGCGAAGCAATCCAGAATCTTTCCGCGGCGGCAGTCTGGATTGCTTCGCTACGCTCGCAATGACGAGAAGCTACAGCGGCGCCCCCTGATATTCCCGGTTCGCCAGGCTCGCCTCCTCCAGATCCAGGTCGCGCTCGATCCTCCGTCGCGTCTCGTCGGTGATCTGCCCGTCGCGCAAGAGGTCGTGGATGAATTTGCGCTCTGCGACGATCAGTTCGCGGGTCAGTGCGGTGCCGGCGGCGGAGACGTCGTGGCGGGTGGGATCGAGTGAATCAGGCAGCTGGTTGACGCGGATGTCGTGGCGCGCGCGCAGCAGCCGTATCACCTCGTCCGAGACCTCTTTCCCTTCGGTTAGTGCGTCCAGCGATTTCAGCGCCGCGTCGAGCGCCTGGCGCCGTGCCGCGATTTCGGCCTCGTGCGCGGCGACATGCTCGTTGCGGCCGGCTTCCGCGATGCCGAGCCAGCGTACCACCGGCGGCAGCGTCAGGCCGACGCCGATCAGGGTGATGAAGATGACGCCGAAGGCCACGAACAGGATCAGGTCGCGATACGGGAAGGCAGCGCCATTGGGCAGCGTGAACGGCAGCGCCAGCGCGGCGGCCAGCGACACCGCACCGCGCACGCCGGTGAACGCGAGCGCGAACGGCCATTGCCAGGGCGGCGACGGGTCGCGCGCGCGCAGCGATTTGCTGAACATCCGCGGCAGATAGGTCGCGGGGTAGAGCCAGGCGAAACGCGCCAGAACGATGATGACCATGACCACGGCGGTCGCGATCATGATGTCGTCGAGCGGGAACGCTTTCGATTTCTCGTAGAGCGCGCGCATCTGGAAGCCGGTGAGCAGGAACAGCAAGCCCTCGATCAAATAGATGATGAGGTCCCAGAAGAAGATGCCTTGCAGGCGCGTCGACGCCGAAATCAGCAGCGGCCCGTTCCAGCTCACATAGAGACCGCAGGCGACGGTGGCGATCACGCCGGAGCCGCCGACATGCTCGGGCAGCCAGTAGGACACGTAGGGCGTGATCAGCGACAGCGTCAGCTCGACCTGCGGATCGCAGGACCATTTGCGGAAGCGGAGGGAGAGCCAGCCGACGCCGATGCCGAAGGCGATCTCGCCGGCGACGATAAGGGCAAATTCGCCGGCCGCCAGCGGCAGCGAGAAATGCCCGACCACGATCGCAGCGAGCGCGAAGCGATAGAGGATCAGCGCGGTGGCGTCGTTGGCGAGGCCTTCGCCCTCGAGGATGACCATCAGCCGGCGCGGCATGTTCAGCCGTCGCGCGATCGCGAGCGGCGCCACCACGTCGGGCGGCGCGACGATGGCCCCCAGAAGGAAGCCGATGCTCCAGGGCAGGCCGATCACGTAATGAGTGGCCGCCGCGACCATCGCCGCGGTGAAGATCACGGCGCCGACCGCGAGCAGCACGATCGGACGCAAATTGTTCCTGAACTCGCGCCAGCTCATCGCGACGCTCGCCGAGTAGATCAGCGGCGGCAGCACCATCAGCAGCACCAGCTCCGGCGGCAGCTCCACCGGCGGCATGCCCGGCACGAAAGCGAGGCCGACGCCGGAGAGCATCAGCAAAATGGCAGGCGCCATGTTGAAACGGCGGGCGACCAGCGCCGTGCCCGCCAGCACGGCGAGCAGGATCAGGAAGGTCTGGAATTGCGCTGCAATCATGCCCTGTCTTGGCCCGGAAGCGGCCAAGAGGTCAATGCGAGGCGGCTTACGCCAATCGCTCAGTCACCATGCGCCCGATGCGGGCGAACACCGCCTCGATCTGCGGCGCATTCGGCGTGCCGCCCTGGGTATAGGCCGCGATCAGGATCGGCGTATCCGGCTTGGGCCAGGCGACCGCGATATCGCCCGACGCATCCTTGCCGTTGTTGCCGGTCTTGTCGCCGATCTTCCAGGATGCCGGCAAGCCGCCGCGCAGCCGGTTCGCGCCGGTCTTGCAACCCACCATCCAGTCGGTGAGCTGGGCCCGTGACGCCGGCGACAGCGCTTCGCCCGTCACCAGCCGCTTGAGATTGCCGGCCATCGCCGCCGGCGTCGTGGTGTCATGGGGATCGCCGGGCGGCGAGCGGTTCAGCTCGGGCTCGTCGTGGTCGAGCCGCGAAATGGTGTCGCCGATCGATCGCCAAAATGCCGTGAGTGCGGCGGGGCCGCCGATCCGCGCGAGCAGCAGATTGGCGCAGGTGTTGTCGCTGAGCTCGACGATCGCCTTGCACATGTCCGCGACCGACATCGCGCCGGCCGGGAGGTTTTGCTTTGCGACCGGCGCGTACTCCAGCAGGTCGGTCTTGCCATAAGGGATCATCGCGGCGAGCTGTTCCTCGCCGCGATCGACCCGCGCCAGCACGCAAGCCGCGAGCGAAGCCTTGAACGTCGAGCACATCACGAAGCGCTCGTCGGCCCGCCAGGTGAGCTTTGCGCCAGTGGCGAGGTTCTCCGCATAGACCCCGATCCGTCCGCCGCTCTCGCGCTCATAGGATTCGAGCTCAGGCGGTGCGTCCGCGGCGAGAGCCGGAGCAGCGGCCATCCAGCAGAGCGAGGCGAGCAGGGAACGGCGGTCGAGCAGCATGCGGGACTTTCGAGCGGGGAGAGGTGGGAAGGATGCGACGTACGCGCTACCCGCGCCCGTCATTGCGAGCGTAGCGAAGCAATCCAGTCTGTCACCGCGGCGGGATTCTGGATTGCTTCGCTGCGCTCGCAATGACGGAGAAATGCGAGACGATTGTGCCTGATTTCAGGCAGCGAAAGCTTCACTCCTTCAGATCATACCGATAGGATTTCGACACGATCTGCCAGCCGTCGGCGAGCTTCATCGCCACCAGGTAATCCGTGAAGAAGCGCGGCGGCAATTGGCATTTGACCTTGATGAAGGCGGTCTTGTCGTCCGAACGGTCGATGGTGACGATGAAATCCTCGCGCGGCTTGCCTTCCGCCTTGGCAGAGGGGCGCTTGCGTACCCATGCGAGCCAGTCCGGCACGGTCAGGATCTTCAGCTCGCCCTTTTCCACCCAGCGCAGATCGGCAGATGGATGGAAGGCGTCGCCGAGCTTTTCGGCGTCGCCCTCGTAAAGCCCGTCGAAATAGGATTGCACGACGGCTTCGACGCTCGAATGATTTGGGCTCATGGGTCATCCCTCTGAATGATGGCGCGCCGCGAACTTAGTGGTACGCATCGAATTGCGCTATGGGTGTCTGCTGCGCTATTTGAGCGAGGGCATCGTCATGACCGGATCAGAAAAACCGAACGCTCGCATCCTTGCCGGCGAATGCTATTGCCGCGCCGTCCGCTACGAGGTCGCGGATGCGTTCTCCTATGCGCTGAACTGCCACTGTTCGAACTGCCGCCGGACCACCGGTTCCGCCTTCAAGCCGTTCGCGGGCATCGAGTATAGCCGGCTCCGCCTCGTCGGGGGCGAGGACCAGCGGATGATCTACGGGGACGACACCACCCATGACGCGCACTGCGCCCGCTGCGGCTCCCTGCTTTATTCCCGGGTCCGCGAAGGCAAATGGGTCCATGTCGCCATGGGAACCCTGGTCGATGCCCCCTCGATCCGCCCGACCGCCCATATTTTCGTCGACTCCAAGGCTCCGTGGCACGAGATCACGGACACTCTCCCGCAGTACCGGGGGCATGCCGGGGATGCCTAGGGGCAACCCGGCTCGCACGGATTTGGCGGCGAACCGCCAACGCACTGGCGCGACTAACAAAAGGGGGCCTCGGCCTGTCGCCCCCGCTGCCCTCGTGACCTCCATCACAAGCGCGCGTGGCGGACCTTGCTAAGACTATCCCGGAGGGTGTGAGCTGCCCCGAATTTTTGGAAGTGGTGTCATGCGCAATTTGTCCAGACTTTGCCCGCTTCTCCTCGCCGTCGCGCTGATGTTCGGCGCCGGGCCCGCCTTCGCCGGAAAGCGCGTCGCGCTGGTGCTCGCCAACTCGGCCTATCAGCACGCGCCCCCGCTCACGAACCCCGTCAACGACGGTGCGGTGATGGCCAAGACGCTGAAAGATGCCGGCTTCGATGTCGTCGATTCCCGCCACGATCTGACCGCGCTCGACACGCGGCGTGTGCTGCGCGAATTCGCTGATTCAACCCGCGATGCCGACATCGCCGTCGTCTACTATGCCGGCCATGGCATCGAGGTCGAAGGCTCCAATTATCTGATCCCGGTCGATGCGAGGCTCGAGCGCGACACCGACGTCTATGACGAGGCGCTCTCGCTCGATCGCGTTCTGGTCGCCGTCGAGCCGGCGAAGCAGCTTCGCCTGGTGATCCTCGATGCCTGCCGCGACAATCCGTTCGGCAGGACCATGAAGCGCACGCTCGCCTCGCGCGGCATCGGTCGTGGTCTGGCCCAGGTCGAGCCGACCAGCTCCAACACGCTGATCGCCTATTCGGCCAAGGCCGGCTTCACGGCGCAGGACGGCGATGGCGCCAACAGCCCATTCACCATCGCGCTGTCGAAGCATCTGACGACGCCGGGCCTCGACGTTCGCCGCGCCTTCGGCTTCGTGCGCGACGACGTGCTCAAGTCGACCGGCAACAAGCAGGAGCCGTTCGTCTACGGTTCGCTCGGCGGCGAAGACGTGCCGCTGGTGCCGGTCAAGGCCACGCTCGTGACTGCGACGGCGCCCGCGCCCGTGGTGAATCCGCAGGCCGATATGCGCCGCGACTACGAGCTGGCGCTCCAGGTCGGCAACAAGCCGGCATGGGAGGCCTTCCTGGCCCAGCATCCGGACGGCTTCTATGCGAACCTTGCCAAGCTCCAGCTCGATAAGATCCAGGCCGAGCAGGTTCATGCGGCGGCGATCGAGAAGACGAAGCAGGCCGATGCCGAACGCGACCGTCTCGCCGCGCTCGGCGCCCAGAAGGACGCCCAGGCCAGGGCTGCGGCCGACGCGAAAGCAGCCGAGCAGGCCCAGCTTGCCGCCCAGAAGGCCAAGGAGCAGGCGCAGCAGCAGGCTGCGGCTGCCGAGCAGCAGCGCGTCAATCTCGCTGCTTCCGCGCCGGGCGCCGCGCCCGCCAGCACGGCGAGCCCCGCCGGCACCAATGTCGCTTCGCTGACACCGGCGACCACCCCGGCCGATCTCAGCCGCTCGGTCCAGACCGAGCTTGGCCGCGTCGGCTGTTTCTCCGGTCAGGCTGACGGCAACTGGAGCACGTCCGCGCAGCGGTCGCTGTCGCAGTTCAACCGCTATGCCGGCACCAAGCTCGACGTGAAGGTGGCGAGCACCGATGCGCTCGACACGGTCAAGTCCAAACAGTCGCGCGTTTGCCCGCTGGTCTGCGATCACGGCTTCAAGGCCGACGGCGACAAGTGCACCAGGATCGTCTGCGGCGACGGTTATGCGCTGAACGACGACAATGAGTGCGAGAAGCAGCGTGCCGGCAAGCCGGCCAAGCCTGCAACCGCCAAGCGCGACGACGGCGATGATCGTCCGGCACGGCAGCGTCGCCAGTCCGGCGGCGCGGCCGCTGGAGCGGCGGGCGGCATCGCGGCGGCCGGCGCCGGTCGCGCCTCAGGCGGCAGCGGCCAGATTTTCTGCAACGATCTCCTCTGCCGTCCTGTCAGGCCCGGCTGCCACCTCGTCTATCGCGGCGGCGGCGGCCCTCACGTTGATGCCAATGCCGAGGTCTGCAATTGAGGAGGCTGCTTCCCGCGACATTGTTCCGGCAATCGCATATGGCATTTTGCACGACCTGAGTGCGCGCCTCGTCCTTCGAGACGACCGCTTCGCGGTCTCCTCAGGATGAGGCTAGGCGGCATCGGTGCTCGTCAAAACTACGGCCGCACGCTCGGTCCTCATCCTGAGGGCCCGCCAACGGCGGGCGTCTCGAAGGATGGCCACAGAGAAATCGCTCCCATATGCGATAGCCCTGCGGTGAAGCCGGGACCCTGTCGCGGGGGTCATGTCGCGATCGCGCTCGCTGCGATGTTCACCGTCAGCGCCAGCAGGGCCGTGTTGTAGACGAAGGACACGATGCCGTGCGCCGTGGCGGTGCGGCGGATGGTCTTGTCGGTGATGCCGACGTCGGAGACCTGCGCGGTCATGCCGATCACGAACGAGAAATAGACGAAGTCCCAATAGTCGGCGTGGTCTTCCTTGTCGCCGCTCGGGAATTGCAAGCCGCCCGGCGGATGGCGGTAATAGTCGTGGGCATAATGCAGCGCGAAGGTCGTGTGCACGGCGGCCCAGGATAGCGCGATGGTGCTGATGGCGATGGTCAGCTCCGCCGCGCCGCGGTGGGCGCCGAGCTCCGCGACGATCGCCGCGATACTGGCAAACGCGCCAATCGCCGTCACCAGCAGGATCACGAAGCGGCCGTCGTCCTGCATCGCGGCGCTACGGCGGATGTGCTGGTGGTCGTTGCACAGCATCATGCTGTAGACCAGCACGAGATACACCGCGATCAGCGCATCCCAGCCGAGCACAAGCCGCGTCGTCAGCCGGAGCGAGCCCGGCAACAGCAGGCAGACGAGGATGCCGATACCAAGCGAGATAAACGTCCGCGGCCGCGCGTAGATGAGCCGCATCGGCCGCGACATCTGGCGGAAGCGGGCGAGGACGGGATCTTCTTTGTCCATGCAGATCGTCCGGTGAAGCCTGAACGGCAATCGCAGGTGCGCTCCCTCCCCCGCTTGCGGGGGAGGGGTGGGGAGAGGGTGTCTCCGCAAGCAAGAATCCCCAAGAGGAGAGAGCCCTCACCCGCGCCTTCGGCGCCACCTCTCCCGCAAGCGGGAGAGGTGGAAAATCAAACGTCAGCTCTTGCGTTCGGCGACGAAGCGGGCGGCGGCTTGCAGCACGGCGGCGCGATCGCCGAAGATCGACACGGCGCTGTCGGCGCGCGCGAGCAGGTCGCGCACGCGCTGCTTTGCGCCTTCGATGCCGAGCTGGGTGACGAAAGTGGTCTTGCCGAGCGCTGCGTCCTGGCCCGAGGGCTTGCCGAGCGCTGCCGCATCGCCTTCGACGTCGAGCAGATCGTCGGCGATCTGGAACGCTTCCCCGAGCGCGCGGCCGTAATCGTCGAGCGCCTGATATTCCGCCTTCGAGGCCTGACCGAGAATCGCGCCGGCGATGCAGCCATAGCGCAGCAGCGCGCCGGTCTTCATCTGCTGGATGCGCGCGACATCGACCGGTTCACGATCGCCAAAGCGGCCTTCACCGGCGAGATCGAGGATCTGGCCGCCGACCATGCCGCCGATGCCGGCGCAGCGTGCCAGCGCCCGCGTCAGCAGCAGCCGCACATTGGCATCGCGATGGATCTCGTCGCGGGTGACGATGTCGAAGGCGATGGTCAGAAGGCCGTCGCCGGCGAGGATCGCGGTGGCATCATCGGTCTGCTTGTGCAGGGTGGGGCGGCCACGGCGCAGGTCCGAATTGTCCATTGCCGGCAGATCGTCATGGATCAGCGAATAGCAGTGGATGCATTCGAGCGCCGCGCCCACGAGCAGCGCCGCTTCGCGGGGAACGCCGAACACGGCCGCGCTCTCGACCACCAGGAACGGCCGCAGGCGCTTGCCGCCATTCAGGGTCGAATAGCGCATTGCGTCCATCAGTCGCTTGGGACGGGCGATCTCATCGTGCAGGATGTCGTCCGACAGCAGGCGCCCGAGCAGGGCTTCGGTGTCATCAGCGGTCTTGTCCAGGCGGTTGGCGAAATCGGACGGGGACGTGCCGGTCATCAAGAAAGGCTCCAGAACCAAAATTCGGCGGGACAATCCTTTATGAGCCGGCCCCAGTCAATCGTTTGGAAGGCCTAAAAAGTGCTGGAAAACGCCCGAATTATCACAGACTTAATGCCGAGGCCGCGAGCCGCGTTTCATTTTGCGCCGGAAAGGTCGATTTGCGCATCGTCAAAATCCTGCTGCTGGCGCTCGCGGTCGTGGCTTTCGCGCCCTATGTGGTCGCGCCGTTCTACCGCAGCGGCCATCCGGTCTCGACGCTGATGGCCTGGCGCTCCCTGACGGGCGCGCCGATGCATCGGGAATGGATCGATCTGGCGGCGATGTCGCCGTATTTGCCGCGCGCGGTGGTGGCGGCCGAGGACGCCCATTTCTGCAAGCACCACGGCATCGACTGGGGCGCGCTGCGCGAGGCCATCGACGACGCCAAGGAGGACGGTACGCCGTTCCGCGGCGCCTCCACCATCACCCAGCAGGTCGCGAAAAACCTGTTCCTTTGGCAGGGGCGGGATTTCGTCCGCAAGGCGCTGGAATTCCCGCTGGCGCTCTGGATCGATCTGGTCCTGCCCAAGCACCGGATCCTGGAAATTTACCTCAACATCGCCGAGTTCGGCCCGCAGGGCCAGTTTGGGGTCGAGACGGGCAGCGCCTATGCCTTCGGCAAATCGGCCGGCAATCTCTCCCCCCGGGAAGCGGCCCTTTTGGCCTCGATCCTGCCGAATCCGGTCAAACGCAGCGCCAGGACCCCGGGACCGGGCGTCCGGCGGCTGGCCGGGACATACGTGGCAAGGGGACAGGCCTCCTCGCTTTTGACCTGCTGGCGGGAAAATCGCTGATTTCGGGCCCTTTTCGGGCGTATTTTCCGTCCCAGAACCCTAGCTTTACGGCCAGCCTTCCTCTATAAGCCCGGCCTTGATCGGCATTTCGCTCGCCCCGTTTGGATGCTGAGCCGTCCCCCAGCGGACGATGCCCTGATGACACCAATCCCTAGAGGATATTGAAATGGCCGTTCCGAGACGAAAAACTTCGCCGTCGCGCCGTGGCATGCGCCGCTCGGCAGACGCCATCAAGAAGCCGACCTATGTGGAAGACAAGGACTCCGGTGAGCTCCGTCGTCCGCATCATCTCGACCTCAAGACCGGAATGTACAAGGGCCGTCAGGTCCTGAAGAAGAAAGAGTCCTAAAGACTCTTCTCGGGCAGGGTTATCCTCGATCAGGATGACGTGACCTGCCTGATTTCGGCCAATCCATGAGATATGACGGTGTCGGCGGCGGAGCGTATGCTGCGCCGTCGCGTTGTCTTGCCCGGACATCTTGATCGAGAAGGCGCTTTGCCGATGGTCGGTTTCCCGCTGCTTCTGATTCCGCTCGCGGTCTACAACATCATCGCCTTCCTGATGCCCAGCGTGTCCTTTTCGGACGTGCTGTTCAAGGTGCCGATGATCACCGGCGAGACCTGGTCGGTCACGCTTGCCGATCTGCTGCTCGCGCTTGGCGTGTTGCTGCTGCTGCTCGAAGTGGTCAAGGGCGCTCGGCCCGGCGCGAAATTCCTGATGGATCATCTGCTGTCGCTGATCCTGTTCGGCGCGGCGGCGGCCGAATTCGTGATGTGGCCCAAATTCGGCAATTCCACTTACTTCCTGCTGGTGCTGCTTGCGATGGCCGATTTCCTCGGCGGCATCGCCCAACGTGCGCGCCGTCGCATCACCTATGTTGCCGCCGAGGCGGTCGCGGTGCCGCGCAAGGCCAAACGCCAGGCCGAGGCGCCGCCGCCGGCGACGGTGTTCGAGCCGAAGCTCAATCCCGTGCCTGAACCGCCGCCCGCGCCCTCGGCGCAATCGGTCGCCGAATCCGTCTTGATGGATCACCCCGCGCCGAAGCCGGGCATCGTATCGTCGCCGGAAATTCCCTCGCCGCATTTGCAGCCGGGCAACGGTACGCCGCCCTCGCCCGAAGAGCCGCGCTGATTTCTCTGGATTCGCCCGCATCTCACTGCGGCGGCAGTGTGCTCCCTCGCCCCGTTCTTACGGGGAGAGGGTTGGGGTGAGGGGCCTCTCTCCACGCATGAGATCGCCGTGAGACCTGTACCCCCTCACCCGGATCGCAAGAGCGATCCGACCTCTCCCCGCAAGCGGGGAGAGGTAAGAAGGGCCGTCTCACTTCAAATCGATCTCAAGCCACCTGACGCGTGCGTGAGGTGACGCTGGGAAGCGGGCGTTTGCCATAGGCCATGCGGGCGTCCTCGGAGGAGCCGCGGCGCAGCCGGCTTGCCTGGGGCAGGTGCTCGGCATTGGCGATCAGCTGGGTGACGAAGCTCGGATCGGGGCGCGTCAGCGGGATGACTTTGTGGACCCATTCCAGCGTCGGGGTCAGCGGCACCACTGCGGTGCCCACCGTCCGCTCCGCTTCGTCCGATCTATCAGTCGTCACCATCGTAACACCGTCAGGCCGGTCAATTGTCGCGTTTCGGGACGAAGCGCGCTGTGCCTGTGATGGTCTCGCAAGGCCTATGCCGGTCGAGCCTATATGGTTCCGGGGGCCCGCAAAACGTGGTTTCCAAATTGTTTATCAACTTTGCCTAGGGTCGGAGACGAATCTGGCCGTATTCTGTGCCGACTCAGGACTCCCCGCTGTCCCGAAACGAGGCGCTTTTGACTCCAGCATTGCCACAAGCCTCTGAAATCCTGGCCGCTCTCGGTCAGGCCGTGTTCGTCTGGGATATCGCGAGCGACGCCATCGTCTGGGGCGAGCAGGCCGACGCCATCTTCCCCGGCATTCCCCCCGAGCGGCTCGCGACCGGCGCCGAGTTCGCCAAGCTGATCGAGCCTGCGCAGACGCTGCGGAGCGCGGCGCTGGCGCAGACTTCCGCCGTGCACGGCACCGACGGCACGCCCTACCGGGTCGAATATGGCGTGCGCCTGAGCGCCTCCGATCCCGTGGTCTGGATCGAGGAGACCGGCCGCTGGTTCGCCGGTGCCGACGGCCGCCCGATGCGCGCGATCGGCTCTGTCCGCATCAACAATGAGCAGCACGCCCGTGACGAGGAGCTGACCAAGCTTGCCCGGCTTGATCCTCTGACCGGCGAGCTCAACCGCTCTCACCTGATCGCGGCGCTGGCCGAGGCGATCGAGGAGACGAGCCGCTTCCGCTCGACGGCAGCCTTCATGCTGGTCGGCATCGATCATCTTGCCCGCGTCAACGACGCCTTTGGCTTCGACGTTGCCGATGCCGTGATCCTCGACGTCGCCAAGCGCATTCGCACGCGCTTGCGCGGTGGTGACGTGCTCGGTCGCTTCTCCGGCAACAAGTTCGGCCTGATCCTGAAGAACTGCACCGTCGACGACATGAACGTTGCCGCGGAGCGCTTCCTCGCCGGCGTCCGTGATGAGGTGGTGCCGACCAAGTCCGGCCCGGTCTCGGTCACCGTCTCGATCGGCGCCGTCAGCCTGCCGCGCTATGCCCGCAACACCGACGAGGCCATCAACCGCGCCCACGAGACGCTGGATGCCGCCAAGCGCCGCCGCGTCGGCTCGTTCGCCGCTTGGCGTCCGAATGCCGAGCGCGACGCGCAGCGCCGCGTCAACATTCGCGTCACCGACGAGATCGTCACCGCGCTCAACGAGCGCCGCATCAAGCTCGCGTACGAGCCGGTGGTGTCGGCTGCCACGCGCGAGGGCGCGTTCCACGAATGCCTGGTGCGGATGGATCAGGGCGGCGGCCAGGTGCTGCTCGCGCCCGACATCGTTCCGGTCGCCGAGCGGCTCGGCCTCATCCGCCTGGTCGATCACCGCGTGCTCGAGCTCGTGGTCGCCGAGCTCGCGGCCGCGCCCGACATCCGCCTCAGCCTCAACATTTCGCCCGATACCACGATGGACCCCGATTGGTGGGCGGGAATCGAATCGCTGATGCACGCCCATCCCGGCGTCGCCGAGCGGCTGATCGTCGAGATCACCGAGACGGTGGCGATCCAGGACATCGACGACGTCCGCGGCTTCGTCACGCGGCTGAAGAATTTCGGCAGCCGCATCGCCATCGACGATTTCGGCGCCGGCTACACCTCGTTCCGCAATCTGCGCAAGCTCGGCGTCGACATCGTCAAGATCGACGGCGCCTTCGTGCAGAACATCACGCATTCCGCCGACGACCGCGCCTTCGTCCAGACCTTGATCGATCTCGCCCGCCGCCTCGACATCAAGACCGTCGCCGAATGGGTGCAGGACGAGGAGGCCGCCAACATGCTGCGCGACTGGGGCTGCGACTACATCCAGGGCCGCCTGATCGGGCTGGCCTCCGCTGACCGCCCGTGGGGTGCGCCGCCGGACAGCGCGCTGCCTGCGGCGGGGTGAGATATCGTAGGTAGATTGCCGCGGCGTCGCGAACGCCATGATTTCCCCTTTGAAATCAATGCCGTTCTACTGTGCATGGGGTTGTTTTCGCGATATTCGCGAGAGGACAGGCAGAAAGGGCTCACGCCACGCGGCGGACTGCGTTCAGCGTCTCGATGGTAAGCCCCACCTCAGCCGCCGGGCAGGGCTTGCCGAAATAATAGCCCTGCACCGCCGTGCAGCCGCATTCGCGGACGAAGTCGAGCTGCTCGATGGTCTCGACCCCTTCCGCCGTCGTCTCGACGCCGAGCACGGCGCCGAGGCTTGCGATGGTGCGGACGATCGCGGCGCTTTCCGGGCTCTCGCCGAGCGTGCCGACGAAGGAGCGGTCGATCTTGATGCGGTCGAACGGAAATTTGCGCAAGTAACTCAGCGACGAATAGCCGACGCCGAAATCGTCGAGGCTGACGCGCACGCCGAGGGTGCGGAGCTGGTGCAGGATCCCGATCGTGGCTTCGCTGTCATCGAGCAGCGCCGTCTCGGTGACCTCGAGCTCGAGCCGCCGCGGCGGCAGGCCGGCTTCTGCAAGCGCGCTCGTCACCATCGCCACCAGTCCACGCGAGCGGAACTGCACCGGCGACAGATTGACCGCGACCGTGACATCCGGCCATGAGGCCGCAGTGGCGCAAGCGGTACGCAGCACCCATTCGCCGATCGGAACGATCAGCCCGTTCTCTTCGGCGATCGGAATGAACTCGGCCGGCGAGACGAAGCCGCGCGAGGGATGCTTCCAGCGCAGCAGCGCCTCGAAGCCGGTCAGCTCGGTGGTGTCGAGCCGCACCTGCGGCTGGAACACCAGATGGAACTGGTTGGCTTCCAGCGCGCCGCGCAGATCGTGCTCCAGTGCGTGCCGGCTGCGCGCCTCTTCTTCCATTTCGGGCTCGAACAGCTGATAGGCGCCGCGTCCCTTGGCCTTGGCCTGGTACAGCGCGAGATCGGCGCATTTCATCAGCTCGTCGGCGTCGAGGCCGTGGTCGGGCGCGATCGCGATGCCGACGGAGACGCCGACATGGATCGACTGGCTCTCCAGCGGCGGCGGATGACCGATGATCTCGACCAGGCGGCGTGCCAGCCGCTCCGCCGATTGCGGTTGCGGTCCGCGCTGGAGCACGGCGAACTCGTCGCCGCCGAGACGGGCGACGGTGTCGTGCTCGCCGGCATTCTCCCTTAGCCGCGCCGCGACCCAGCGCAGCAACCGGTCGCCGGCGGCGTGGCCGAGCCGGTCGTTGACGGTCTTGAAATTGTCGAGGTCGAAGCACAGCACGGCCATGGCGCCGCCGGCGATCGCGACCTGGTTCAGCCCCTCGCCCATCTTCTCGCGGAACAGCGTGCGGTTGGGCAAGTCAGTCAGGGAGTCGTGCTGCGCCATGTGCGCGACCCGGGCCTGGGCCTTATGACGCTCGGTGACGTCCTCATAGGTGACGACCCAGCCGCCATGCTCCATCCGCTTGTGGTTGAGCTTGATGATGCGGCCGTCGCTCAAATGGCGGTGCAGCGTGTGCTCGCCCTCGCGCAGCCGCTCGACATAGTCGGCATAGATCTTGGCGGCGGTGGTGTTCGGATGGATGCCGAGATCGCAGCTGTGCTCCATGATCTCGCGCATCGAGACGCCGGGCTTCACAATGTCGGGCGACAGGCCGTACATCTCGATGTAGCGGCGGTTGCAGACGATGACGTGGAGGCTCGCATCGAGCATGCACAGGCCCTGGCTCATGTTGTTCAGCGCCGCGTCGAAGCGGCGATACTGCTCACTCAGCTCCTCGACCGCGCGTTCGCGCTCGGTGATGTCCTCGTAGGTGGCGACGAAGCCGCCCTCGGGCAGCGCGCAATAGCGAACCGAGATCACGGTGCCGTTCGACATGCTCCTCCGCATCGGAGAGGAATCGCGGTTCGCGATGCGCGCGCTGGCAGCTTCAACGAGCTGTTGCGGGCTGTATTCGGAAGCGAAGGCGCCGTTCGTCATCGAGCGCTCGATCAGCTCGGCGAGATGCGTGCCGGGCTTGCTATCCTCCGGCGACAGCCGATAGATCTGCTGGTAGGTGGAGTTGCAGATGCGCAGGCGCATGTCGCTGTCGTAGAACGCGAGGCCATGCGCCATGTTTTCGAGCGCCGCATCCAGCATGAGATTTTGCTGCTTCAGCGTCTCTTCGTGCTGCAGCCGCTCAGTGACGTCCTCATGCACGGTGACCCAGCCGCCGTCTGGCATGAATCTGGATACGGCCTGTACCCTGCGGCCGTCATAGCGCGTCACGAGAACGGTTTTCGGGCTCCTGGTCCGGACGTCGTTGATCCGGGTCTCGCGGAACTCGTCTGCGGACATATCCGCCGTGTTACCGCGCGACAGCCAGTGCTCGATGGCCGTGCTATGCGAGATGCCCGACTTCAGGACCTCAGGGTCCAGGTTGTAGAATTGCAAGAAGCGTTCGTTGCAGACGACGACGCGGCTGTCGGCGTCATACATGATGAGGCCGTGCGACATGTTGGCGAGCGCGTGCTGGCTGCGCTCGGTCTGAAGTTGCAGCTCGACCTCGAGCCGGGCGAGGCGGCTGACATCGTCACAGATCGTCATCCAGCCGCCGTCGGGAAGCGGCTTCAGCTCGAGCGTGATGACCAGGCCGCTGGCGAGTGTCTGCCGCGTATGGAATGGCTTGCCGGCCGCGATCAATGCGATCCGCGCAGCGTAGAGCGCGTCAAGGTCACTTGCCCGGATATTGCCGAGCGCCACGCTGTGGGCGAGCACGTCGCGGTAGCGCGTTCCGAGCCGGACAATGTCGGCCGACATGCCGAACAGCTCGATATACCGGCGGTTGACCAGCACGATCCGGTTGTCGGCATCGTAAACGCAGACGCCTTGTTCCATGCCGTCGAGCGCAAGCTGGCTCAGCGAGAGCAGGGCCTGCTGGCCTTGCTCGCGGCGCGCACCGAGCTCGTTGTCGCGGGTCGACGTCATGGGACCAGTGGATCTCGGTGGCAATAGACTTAGCGCAACGTAATTCAGCCACCGAGCGTAGCGAAGAGGCGGGAAAATTCCCTTAAGCGCCGTAGTTTACGGAGGGTGACCGGTGATGGAGAGAGTGCGGACCTCGGGCGCGAGAGATGCTGAGGTGCTTGCAAGCCTGAGTTGGCGATGGCTGCGCAGCAGACGCTGCTTCTACGGCCCGTACAGCACGAGTTCCGTATCCGTGAGGTCGGCCAGTCGCGGGCGGTGCGGACCCCTGAAATATTTGCGGCCGCGGCGCTCGGTATAAATACCGACAAGGCCGGGGATGGGCTCGTTCGAATCGACGATCACCGAGATCTTGCCAAGCCGCAGCAGCAGCCGGCCAATGCGGCCGGCGCAGGCGGCATATTCGGCGGCACTGCGGCAGTAGATCAGCTGCATCGCCGGCGGTGCGATGAAACCGCGGCGGATGCGCACCGGTTGCAGGATGAAGGGGAAGACTCCTTTCGGCGTGCGGCAGACCAGGCTGAGGCAATTGTAGCGCGCGTGCCGGGTCAGCAGCTCGGTCTCTTCGTCGGAGAGCCCTTCGATCTGCTTGGTGTGCTGCGAGATGACCTCGATCTTGCTCCAGCGCGGCGCGCGCGACAACGCCGGCACCGAGAAGAACAGGCCGCGGCAATAGGCGCGAAAGCCCTGCGTCTCGATGATCGGCCAGGTCCAGACGGCCGGGCTGATGTTGAGATAGGTGACGTGCTTGTGCCGCTGCGCGATCTTGGTCAGCAGCGGCGCGTAATTGCGGTAGGCCGGCTCGACGTACCAGCTCGACAGATTGCAGTGGATGGCGGTCTCCTCGCGATCCTTGCGCGTGGTGTATATCAGCAGCAGCACGCCGACCGGCGTGCCGTCATTGTCGAGCATGTAGCCGAAGCGCGGATAGCCGTCCGGCACCGGCCGGAAGGCCTGCCGGCGCAGTCCCTGGATCCAGTAATTGCGCGAGCGGCCGACGAAGCCACGCGTCAACAGGTCCGCGACCGCATCGACGTCGGCTTCGGTGATCTCGCGACATCGGACCTTGGTGTGGATCACGCTCGTCTTACCCGTGGAAATGATCGGCCTCTTGCCTTAGCGCCAGCCTTCGCCGTGGGCATCCGCCGCGACCCGCGACTGCATGTCCAGAATGTCCCGCACCTTGGCGGGCCACGCGGAGAGATCGGTGCCGTGGGTGTGGAACATCGCGACCGCGAGCCGGTCCATGCCGAAGGCGACGCAACCGGTGTGCGCGGGCTCGCCATTGGTGTCCTGGATGTCCCAGGTCGTGCCGAAATGTTCGCGGTGATAGTTGAAGCTCATGCAGGCGGTTGGTTGCTCTTCGGAGCGCAGCGGGATGAGCAGCTCGAACTTGAGTTGCTGCTGTTTCTGGCTCACCGCCTTCATCTGGCCGACGCGGCCGAAGAAGGGGTCGCTGGCATAGTCGACGCGGAAGGTCAGGCCGAGATCGGTCGCGATTGCCTGCGCGCGCACCATCCAGCGCTCGCGGAAATCGGCGACGTCATCGGGGGTGCCGATGCAGACATATTCGCGCATCCGGAACGATTGCAGCCGGTCGAGATGCTTTGACGGTTCGCGGCGGAAGCAGTCGGCCGCGACGTCGAAGCGCAGGCCGCCCTTCGGCAGCTGGCCGCGGCTTGCTGCGATCGGATACACGGGATAGCAGGCCGCGGGCGACAGCACGAGGTCGGCCGGCGAGAGCGACGAAGTCCAGTCACCACCGGCATCGAAGCGGCTCACCGCGGCGTTGATCTCGCGTTCGGTGCCATGCAGGCCGCAGACGCAGCCGAGCAGGTTCGGAAAGCTCTTGAGGTAGCCGGATTTCTCCAGCTGGGCGCGGCTCATCACCGGCGGGAAGCGCATCACCTCGGTGCCGGCTTCGCGATTGCTGGTGATCAGCGCGGCGAGCTTCTCGACGATACCCTCATAGAGCGCGGTACGGGCGTAGACGCCGTCCGAGCCCATGCGATGGAACAGCTTTTCGACGAGATGATCGAGCGGATCGACGATCTGCGGTGCAGTTTCGGGCGAGTTGGGGAGAACAGCAATGTTCATGTTCGACTTCCTGTTATCGGCAATTATTCTTGTTGGTCTCGAAAGCACGTCAGTCGGGAAGACTTGTCAGAAGGCTTGTCAGTCTCGAAGGCTTGCCGGAATGCCGCTCATCAGGGTCGAGGTGGCGGCATTGGCGAGAATGCGGTCGTTGTTGATCATGATCGGCGACGACAGCACGTCGCGCAGGTGGCGGCCCATGGTGAACTCGCCGTCGTTACGGTAGCCGGACAGGCCCGCGGTGCGCATCGCATGCATCACGGTCTCGACCGCAAGCTCGGAGGCCTGCACCTTCAACAGCGTGATCGAGGACTGCAAGTCGAGCGAGCCGAGCGCGCGCTCGTCATGCTCGGCGCGGGCGAAGGCGTCGAGATTGGCCGATATCAATGCGCGCAGTTTGGCCAGCGACATTTTTGCGGCGGTGAAGTGCGCGGCCGCGGGCGGCATCTGACCGCCGGAGCTGCGGGCCGCCTTGCGAACGAAAGCCTGCGCACGCGTGACCGAAGCAGCGGCAATGCCGGCCCAGGCCGACGACCAGCACAGATGCGCGAACGGCGTCATGGTCTGGGCGTGGATCTTGTCATAGGCTTCCGGGAATACGCGGTCGGCGGAGCAGTCGACCTTCAGCTCGAAGCCGGTCGAGCAGGTGCCGCGCATACCGAGCGTTTCCCAGCCCTGCGTCTGCTTCAGCGAATAGTCGTCCTTGGCGAGCGCCAGCAGCACCTGGTCGGAAGCAGCGGCCTCGGTGGCGCGGCGTGCGATGGTGACGAGGCCGTCGGCCTGGGCGCCGTAGGAGATCACGGTGGCGTCGCGCACCAGCGAGACGGTGTCGCCGGCGTGGTCGACCGCGGCCGCGCTGGCGCGGATGTTGCCGCCATTCCGGCCTTCGGTGGTGGAGGAGGCCAGCAGCCACTGGTCTCGGGCGACCCGGCGCATCATGGTTTCCATCCAGGGAATGCCGTGACCGTGGCGGATCACGCAGGCGACCTTGGTCGTATGCATCGCGTAGATCATCGCTGTCGAAGCGCACGCGCGTCCGAGCGTGTAGCAGATGTCGGTGACGTCGTAGATCGAGGCGCCGAAGCCACCGAATTCGACCGGGATCATAACGCCCAGCAACTTCTGCTCGCGGGCGATATCAAAAGCCTTGTGGGGGAAGCGGGCGTCGCGATCGACGCCGTCGGCGTCGGCCGCTGCCACGGTGGCGGTGCGAGCCGCACGCTCGATCAAGGAGGGGCCTTCGAGAAGGCTCGCTTGGGTCTCGTCGACAGTCAGGACTGCTTCACGCACGTTCATGCTCGTCCGCCTCCGTTTCGTCGTTCGAGACCGCAGGCATCATTTGCGATGCCGTTCGCAATCATCCGACCATCTTTGCTTGTGATTGGAGGCTACGGATTTAATTCAAATTCGTCGATGAAATAGAAGGTAAACGAACTGCAATTCCGAACGAACAGTTAAGGCCCGGTTGTTTGCATCGCCGAAAGTCCGGGTGTCGTGTTAGGGTTTTGGAAGGAGCCGGAATTTCGGACAATCTGACTCATCGTTTACTAAGAAACGCGAAGTAATGGTGACGCCCATTGCGGGGCCGGCCCGTCGTGCCCATCGTACCCGGCAACCGGTCCGACCTTTTTTAGACAGATGGGAATTTGCCGATGCAGGCCTTCGATACCGATTTGCGCAATCGCATCACCAAGCTGGTGAAGGGCATCCTCGCGCAGAACGCGCTCACCGCCAATGTCACGCCGTCGACGAAACTCGTCGATGCCGGCCTGACCTCGATGGACATGGTCAATCTGATGCTCGGCGTCGAAGCCGAGTTCGACTTCACGATTCCGCAAACCGAGATTACGCCGGAGAATTTCCAGTCCGTCGAGACGCTGGAACGCATGGTCGCCACCCAGCTGCAGCCGGCGACGGCGGCCTAAGTTCGGCGCAGGCTTCTTTCGGCCCGGCAAGACCACAGCACCCGTTCCAAAACTGCCGCAAAACTGGCATAGCTTAACCATGTCGCGGGTCGCGAACGGGGTGGAGCAGGCATGACGCAGGCGGTATTGGGCATCATCGGCGGCTCCGGCATCTACGATTTGCCGGGTCTCGAGGGCGCGCACGAAGAGGTGATCAAGAGCCCTTGGGGCGAGCCGTCGGCGCCCGTGCGGCGCGGTACCATCGCAGGCCTGCCGATCGTGTTCCTGCCGCGTCATGACAAGGGCCACCGCCTGTCGCCCTCCGACATCAACTACCGCGCCAATATCGACGTGCTGAAGCGCGCCGGCGTCACCGACCTGATCTCACTGTCGGCCTGCGGCTCCTTCAAGGAGGAGATGCCACCCGGCATCTTCGTTCTCGTCGACCAGTTCGTCGATCGCACCCACAAGCGCGAGAGCTCGTTCTTCGGCAAGGGCTGCGTCGCGCATGTCTCGATGGCGCATCCGGTCTCGCCGCGGCTGCGGATTCACCTTGCCGCGGCGGCCGAGGCCGAGAGCATCGCGATCGCGCGCAGCGGCACCTATGTCTGCATGGAAGGGCCGCAATTCTCCACCTATGCGGAAAGCATGACCTACAAGGCGCTGGGCTATTCGGTGATCGGAATGACCAACATGCCCGAGGCGAAACTCGCCCGCGAGGCCGAGATTTGCTACGCGACCGTCGCGATGGTGACGGATTTCGATTGCTGGCATCCCGATCACGACGCCGTCACCGTGCAGGACATCATCCGCGTGCTGACCTCCAACGCCGATAAGGCCAAGGCGCTGGTGGCCCGCCTCGCCAAGGATTTTCCGCGCGAGCACGAGCCATGCCCGATCGGTTCGGACCGTGCGCTCGACACCGCGCTGATCACCGCGCCCGAGGCGCGCGATCCCGAGATTCTGAAGAAGCTCGATGCGGTGGCGGGGCGCATCCTGCGCGGTTGAGACGAAAGGCAAAATGCCATGAAGGTCGACGGCAAGAATTTCCGCAGCATCTGGCGCGAGCGCGACGGCTGGTCGGTCGGCGCGATCGACCAGCGCAGGCTGCCGCATGAGTTTGTCGTTGCGAAGCTGACCTCATGCGAAGACGCGGCAGTTGCGATTCGCGATATGCTGGTGCGTGGTGCGCCGCTGATCGGCGCGACGGCGGCTTACGGCATGGCGCTTGCGATGCGCGAAGACGCCTCCGACGCCGGCCTGGCGCGCGCTTACGAGACGCTGGTCGTGGCGCGGCCGACCGCGATCAATCTGAAATGGGCGCTGGACGAGATGCGCGCGACCCTCGCGCCGATCGACCCGGTGGAACGTGCGGAAGCAGCCTACGCCCGCGCCGACGAGATCGTCGAGCAGGATGTCGAGATCAACCGCGGCATTGCCGCCAACGGTTTTGCATTGATCGAGGCGATCGTCGCGAAGAAGAAGCCGGGCGAAGTGGTGAACGTGCTGACCCATTGCAATGCCGGCTGGCTCGCTACCGTCGACTGGGGCACCGCGACCGCACCGATCTATCTCGCACATGAGCGCGGCATCAAGATCCATGTCTGGGTCGACGAGACCCGGCCGCGCAACCAGGGCGCCTCGCTTACCGCCTGGGAGCTCGGGCATCATGGCGTGCCGCACACGGTGATTCCTGACAATACCGGCGGACATCTGATGCAGCACAGCATGGTCGATCTCGCCATCGTCGGCACCGACCGCGTCGCCGCCAATGGTGACGTCTGCAACAAGATCGGCACCTATCTGAAAGCGCTCGCCGCGCATGACAACGACGTGCCGTTCTATGTCGCGCTGCCGTCGCCGACGATCGACTTCTCCGTCAATGACGGCATTCGCGACATTCCGATCGAGCAGCGCAGCGGCGCTGAGGTCACCGACATGACCGGCCGCACGGCCGATGGCCGGCTGGAGACAGTGCGCATCGTGCCGGAGGGCTCGCCCGTCGCGAACTACGCCTTCGACGTGACCCCGGCGCGTCTCGTCACCGGCCTCATCACCGAGCGCGGCGTGCTGAAGCCGGATCGTGCTTCGCTCGCCGCCGCCTTCCCCGAGCGGATCGCCGCCGCGGCGGAGTAGGTTTGGTTAGGTGACCTCTCGCCACAGTCGTCATTGCGAGCGCAGCGAAGCAATCCAGACCGTCTCCGCGGAAAGACTCTGGATTGCTTCGCTGCGCTCGCAATGACGGAGAATGACGCGCTAGCTCAGGTTCAATCCGGTTGCGGCTTCAAGGTCTTTGATCGCCTGCGCGCCGCTCGTGACCTTGATCGTGGTCATGCCCATCTCGCGCGCGGGCTTCAAATTGACGCCGAGGTCGTCCAGATAAACGCATTTCTCCGGATCGACCTTCAGCGTCTCGACCATCAGCTGGTAAATGCGCGGGTCGGGCTTGCGCAGGCCGATCTTGGCGGATTCGATGACGTGGTCGAACAGCACCATGACCTCGGCGACGTAGAGTGAACGCCCGGTCATGCTGCCGATAGCGTTGGCCGGCAGATTGTTAGTGATGCAGCCGGTCTTGAATTGTGCCTTGATGCGCTTCAGCGCCTCGACCATTTCAGGACGCAAATCGCCCTGGACCAGCGGCAGCACGTCGCGCCCGCGCACCTCTGCGCCGAGTGCACGCGACTCCGTGGCAAACAGCTTGTCGAAGGTATCGATATCGACTTCGGCGCGCTCGAACTTGGCCCAGGCGTTCTCCAGATGATTGGCGGCATTGGTGCGCCGGATGATGTCGAGGGGCAGGCCGCGCTCGGTCTCGTATCGCGCGAACGCCTCGAACGGCGAGCTCGTCAACACGCCGCCAAAATCGAAGATCACAGCCTCGATCGCCACTATCCTGCCCTCGTCAGTTCCTTTCCAAGAGGGCTAGCATGCGCTATCGGCAAGGGCCAGTCTGAAGCAATCCCGCGCCTGCACCCATGCTGACGCCAAGGCGTGTTCCCATGAAGAAGCTTGTCATTCTCACCGTAGCCGCGCTGACGCTCGCGACGCCCGCTCATGCCATCGTCGGTGGCGGCACGCCGCAAGCCGACGGCGTCGCGCGCGCAGTCGTTACCATCGTGGGCTCGCGCGGCAATTTCTGCACCGGCAGTCTGATTGCGCCGAAACTGGTGCTCACCGTCGCGCACTGCGTGCAGCCCGGCGCCGACTACAAGATCGTTGATCATGGCCCCGATGGCGCGCCACAGCTACTGAATGTGCGAACTGTCGCGATCCATCCCAGCTTCAACATGCAGGCGATGCAGGCGCATCGCGCGACGGCCGACGTTGCATTGCTGCAACTGGAAATTCCACTCAAGGGAAAATCGACGGTGCCGGTCGGTATGCCGAATATTCCAATCCCGGTTGGCAGCCGCTTCACCATCGCCGGTATCGGCGTCACCGTGCGCGGCGATGGCAAGAGCGGCGGCACGACGCGGGTTGCTGCGCTCATTGCCACGGGCCAGCCCGGCACGCTCCAGATCCGCCTGGTCGATCCCGTAACCAACGGTGTTCGCGACGGAATCGGCGCCTGCACCGGCGATTCCGGTGGCCCCGTGTTCGAGGACAAGCCGAACGGTGCCGTGCTGGTCGGTGTCATCAGCTGGTCGACGGGACCGAATGGTGCCGCCGGCTGCGGCGGATTGACCGGGGTCACGCCGCTGACGCTCTACCGCGACTGGATCTTGCAGACCGCGCGGAGCTGGGGCGCGGCGTTGTAGTTTGATCGCGACTTGATCTATGCCATTTTGCGGAGGAAGCGCGGTTGGGGACCATGCCCGTCGCGGAGGAAACGCGTTGCCCATCAAGGGCGACCTGAAAAAGACAAGGCATAGAAGCAACAATGAATGTCGCTGTTCGCAGTCACGCCACGGCCAAACAGGCTTCAGAACATTTCGACGTGCTGATCGTCGGTGCCGGCATCTCCGGCATCGGGAGCGCCTATCACGTCACGAAGCAGCTTCCCGGCACGAGCTACGTCATCCTGGAGACACAGGCGACGTTCGGCGGGACCTGGAGCACGCATCGCTATCCCGGCATTCGCTCGGATAGTGATCTCCATACTTTCGGCTACAGCTTCAAGCCCTGGGTCGGGCCGCCGATTGCAACCGCCGAGGAGATCCTCGCTTATATGAACGAGGTGATCGACGACAACGATATCGCCCGCCACATCCGCTACAAGCACAAGATCAACTCGGCGAGCTGGTCGAGCGAGCAGAACCTCTGGACCATCGAGGCGGTGACGACCGACACCGGCGAGACAAAGACCTTCACCGCCAATTTCCTCTGGATGTGTCAGGGCTATTATCGCCATTCCGAAGGTTACACGCCGGAATGGAAGGGCCTGGACCGCTTCAAGGGGCGCATTGTCCATCCGCAGACCTGGCCGGATGATATCGATCTCAAGGCCAAGAAGGTCGTCGTGATCGGCTCGGGCGCGACCGCTGCGACGCTGGTGCCGAACATCGCAGATACATGCGCGCATGTCACCATGCTGCAGCGCTCGCCGACCTATTTCCGCCTGGGCCGCAACGCCATCGAGATCGCGGAGGAATTGCGGCGGCTCCAGGTCGACGAAGCCTGGATTCACGAGATCGTCCGCCGCAAGATTCTGTTCGAGCAGGACGCGTTCACAAAGCTCTGCTTGTCCAAGCCGGAGCAGGTGAAGAAGGAGCTGATCGGCCAGATCAGCGCAGTCCTCGGCCCGGACTACGACGTCGAGACGCATTTCACGCCGAGCTATCGCCCGTGGCGGCAGCGCATCGCCTTCGTTCCCGATGCCGATCTGTTCAAGGGCATTGCCGGCGGCAAGGCCTCGGTCGTCACCGACGAGATCGAATGCTTCGTCGAGAACGGCATCCAGCTCAAATCCGGCAAGCTGCTGGCGGCCGACGTCATCGTCACCGCGACCGGCTTCAACCTCTCGGCACTCGGCGACATCGCCTTCGAGATCGACGGCAAGCCGCTCGCCTTCGGCGACACCGTGACCTATCGCGGCATGATGTTCACAGGCGTGCCGAATATGGTCTGGGTGTTCGGCTATTTCCGCGCGAGCTGGACGCTGCGTGTGGATCTCGTTGCGGACTTCGTCTGCCGGCTGCTCGGCCACATGAAGGCGAAGGGCAGCGAGAAGGTCGAGGTGAGCTTGCGCGCCGAAGACCACAACATGCCGATACTGCCGTGGATCGATCCGGAAAACTTCAACCCCGGCTATATCATGCGCGACATGAAGCTGTTGCCGAAGCGCGGCGACAAGCCGGAATGGCAGCACAGCCAGGACTACTGGACCGAGAAGGACGAGATCCCGAAGACAGATCTGGATGACGGGGCGTTTGTTTATGGGTGAGGTTGTTGTTCGTTGGGGGGCGGTAGCGGTTGCCACACACACCGCTATCGTCCCGGACAAGCGTAAGCGCAGATCCGGGACCCATACCGCGGAATCTATCGGTTGCGGGTGGTGACCGTCCCGCAACTACAAACCTTCGCCAAACATCTCCCCGTGGCTATGGGTCCCGGATCGATGCTCCGCTTCGCTGCGCTTGTCCGGGACGACAGCATTTGTGGGCGGTAGCACCCCAACTCGTCCTAGCGAAACTACGAATTCCTCCTTGTCGCATTCGTCGCGATCGCTGCCGCCGCGGTCCGGTTCTCTACGCCCAGCTTGGCGTAGATCTGCTCGAGATGCTTGTCGACGGTGCGCGGGCTGAGGCCCAAGATCTGCGCGATGTCGCGATTGGTCTTGCCCTTGCTGAGCCAGACCAGCACCTCGCCCTCACGGGTGGTGAGGCCGAGCTCGCTGGTGAACTCCGGCGGCAGCGCGGTGCCGGACTCCTTCGACAGCCGCAGTAGGAACTCGTTCGGCGCGGTCTCGCCCATGTAATAGAACCGGAGTTGCGGATTGTCGGGCAGGGAAGCGGCCTGCGACTTCGCGCTGCCCTTGCCTTTCGCCTGCTCCAACCATTGCAGCATTGACGCCGGCAGGACGAAGTCGTCGGCCTGCGCGCCGTGATGATCGGCCAGCAGCTTTTGCGCTTGCGGCGTCGCCCACAGGATGTGGCCCAGGCGGTTGGCCGCGAACAGGAAACGGCCGGAGACGTCGAGTGCAGTGCGCGCGCTCTGGGTCAGCCGCGCATTGCCGAGATGGACGCGGATGCGGGCCAGCATCTCCTCGATCACGATCGGCTTGGTCACGTAGTCGACGCCGCCGGCGTCCAGCCCGCGCACGATATGCTCGGTCTCGGCGAGGCCCGTCATGAAGATCACGGGGACATTGGCAAGGCCCGCGTCGCGCTTGAGCCGCCGGCAGGTTTCGAAGCCATCCAGGCCGGGCATCACGGCGTCGAGCAGCACGATGTCGGGCGTGATCTGGTCCACGATGCGCATCGCGCTCGCGCCGTCGAGCGCAACCATCACCGTCATCCCGGCGCCGTCGAGCGCATCGGTGAGAAGCCGCAGCGTTTCGGGAGAGTCGTCGACAACGAGCGCGACGTCGCGCTTTTTTGTCTCAATGCTCATAAGCATGCAATGTTTTCAATGTGGTCATGTACTGGTCGAGATCGAAGCGATCGACCAACGATCGCATCTGGGCGACGAAGTCGGCATGTTCCGGATGCTCGCTGCCGATCTCGTCGAGCTTCAGCTGGATGCCCTTGACGTAGCCGATCTGGCCGAGCCCGATCAGCGCTTCGATGTGCCTGACCGGTGGCCGTGAGCCGCTTTCGGGGTGCCACAACGGCACGACGATCTCGTCGGAGCCATATTGCCATTCGATCTTGAGGAGTTGGCGGATAGTTTCCAGCAGCCGCGGGATGTCGATCGGCTTCATCAGATAGCCGTCGTGGAAGGGCTGTGCGAGCGGTGCGCCATGCGCCTCCAGCGCGCTCGCCGACACCATCAGGATCCGCGCCTGATGATGTCCGTTTGCGCGCAGTTGCTCCGCAACGGTCCAGCCATCCATGCCCGGCATCGAGATGTCGAGCAGGAACAGATCGGGCCGGCAATGCTGCGCCAGCGCGAGGCAGCCCGGTCCGTCGGCAGCGCTGAGCAGGATGAAGCCGAGCGGGGTCAGAACCTCGCGCAGGAGGTCGCGATGCACGGGGTCGTCGTCGGTGATGAGGATGGTCTTGCGCTGGCCGTGATAGCCGGAGACCGGGGCCTCCACCGGCGCGATGCGCCTGGGGTTGGTCACCTCCGACAGCAGCATCTTCACCTTGAAGGTGCTGCCGCGGCCGACCGTGCTCGCAACCTTGATGTCGCCGCCCATCACGCCGGCGAGCAACCGGCTGATGGTGAGCCCCAGTCCTGTGCCCGTATGCGGTTGCGAGACTCCAAGCGCGCCGCGCTCGAACGGCGCAAAAATGCGTTCGAGATCGTCGCCCTGGATACCGGGGCCGGTATCGGTCACCTCGAATTCGGCAACAGGACTGCGGTAGTGCACGATAAACTGCACGCTGCCGATCTGGGTGAATTTGATGGCGTTGGAGAGAAGGTTGATCAACACCTGACGCAGCCGCTTCTCGTCGGCATAGACCACCGTCGGCAATGTCGCCGGACGCCTGAACACGAAGTCGATGCCTTTGGCGCCGGCTTGAAGCCGGAACATGCCGACGAGCTGATCGAGGAATTCGCTGAGCCGCACCTCGTCGCGCGACAGATAAAGCCGTCCCGCCTCGATCTTGGAGATGTCCAGGATGCCGTCGATCAGGCCGGAGAGATGATCGGCGCTGCGGCGGACGACGCGGACCTGGTCGCGCGGCTTGGTGTTGAGCGTTGAATCCTGCTCCAGCAGCTGGGCATAGCCGCTGATCGCATTCAGTGGCGAGCGCAGCTCATGGCTCAGCCCCACCACATAGCGGCTCTTGGCGAGATTGGCGGATTCGGCGACCTCCTTGGCGCGCTGGAGCTCGGCATCGGTGCGCTTGTGCGCGTCGATCTCCTGGATCAGCAGCGTCGTTTGCCGCCGTGTCTCGGCCTCCGCGGCGCGGCGGCTCTGCTGCGCCAGCACGAACAGCCAGGCGACCACGCCGATGATGATGCTGAGCGAGAAGAACACCTTCCACAGCACGTTGGAGACAAGCGCGTTCTCGCCATGCACGCTCGCCGAGGTCTGCAGATAGATCAGCCCGAGCACCAGCGCGACGAGACCCGCCGAGACCACGAAGACGCCGATATAGTGGCCGAACTGCGAGTTGATGCGCGCATAGATCGGCTGCGGCAGGATCTTGCCGAGCGCGTCCGCAAATTGCACCTGCGCCCGCGCGTGCGGTTTGCAGAGGTCGTGGCAGCGTGCATCGAGCGAGCAGCACAAGGAGCAGATCGGGCCGGCGTAAGCAGGGCAGGACGTCATGTCCTCCGGTTCAAAACTGTGCTCGCAGATACAGCACTGGATCGCCTCGATATTGGCCCAGCTCCGCTTCGGCTTGCGCGCGATGTAGAATTTTCCGTCGGTCAGCCAGGCAATGATCGGCGCGGTGACGAAGGCCACCGTCAGCGCGACGAAGGCGGCGAGAGCCTTCATGGTCGGGCCGAACAGGCCGTAGAATGCCGCGATCGAGACGATGATCGCGAGCGTCATCGCGCCGACGCCGACCGGATTGATATCGTAGAGATGCGCCCGCTTGAACTCCATCTGCGGCGGGCGCAGGCCGAGCGGCTTGTTGATGACGAGATCGGACACCAGCGCGCCGACCCAGGCGATCGCGACGTTGGAGTAGAGCGCGAGCGTCTGCTCCAGCGCCTTGTAGACGCCGATCTCCATCAGCAGCAGCGCCACCATCACGTTGAACACCAGCCAGACCACGCGTCCGGGATGGCTGTGCGTCAGGCGCGAGAAGAAATTCGACCAGGCGATCGAGCCGGCATAGGCGTTGGTGACGTTGATCTTGATCTGCGACAGCACCACGAAGAAGCCGGTCAAGGCCAGCGCGAGATCCGGGTCCGACAGCACGTAGCGAAAGGCCACGACATACATATGTGCGGGCTCGGCCGCCTCTTCGGGTGGCACGCCGTGGCTCAGCGCGAAGAAGGCGAGGAACGAGCCGGCCAGAAGCTTCAGCGCGCCGAGCACGATCCAGCCCGGCCCCGCGCTCATCAGCGCGATCCACCATGAGGCCCTGGAGGTGCGGCGGTCGCGCGGCAGAAATCGCAGGAAGTCGACCTGCTCGCCGATCTGCGCCACCAGCGAGAACACCACGGAGGATGCGACGCCGAACAGCAACAGATCGAAATGGCCGCCGAGGTCGCCGTGCTCGCCGGCGAATTTGTGCCATTCCGTGAAGGAGTGCGGGCTGGCCCATGCAATCGCGGCGAAAGGCAGGATGTGCAGGACGACCCAGAGCGGCTGTGTCCAGAGCTGGAAGCGGCTGATCAGCGTGATGCCGTAGGTCACGAGCGGAATGATCGCGACGGCGCTGATGAGGTAGCCGATCGGGCGGGGGATGCCTAAGCACATCTCCAGCGCGGTTGCCAGGATCACCGCCTCGATCGCGAAGAAGATGAAGGTGAAGGAGGCGTAGATCAGCGAGGTGATTGTCGAGCCGATATAGCCAAAGCCGGCGCCGCGCGTGAGCAGGTCAATGTCGATGCCGCACTTGGCTGCATAATAGGCAATCGGCACGCCGCAGAAGAAGATGATGGTGGAGACGACGAGGATTGCGGCTGCGGCGTTGGTAACGCCGTAGTTGAGGGTGATGGTGCCGCCGATTGCCTCCAGCACCAGGAAGGAGATCGCACCAATCGCGGTGTTGGCGACGCGAGCAGCGGACCAGCGTCGTGCGCTTTTGGCGGTGAAGCGCAGCGCGTAGTCTTCCAGCGTCTGGTTGGCGACCCATTGATTGTACTGGCGCCTGACGCGGTCTATTCGCTGCCGCCCTGCCACTTACACCCCACTCCCGAACTCGTCCGAACCTCTCGTGAACTCGCAAATCCCGTACCAAAAGCCTACGTCGCTATTTTGCGGTGCAGTATACGCGATCTTGCGTATGCTTGCAGTGCACAAATTCGAGCCATCCTCACGGTACCAATCGCGTGTCCTCGAACAAACAGTGGGGTGCTCATGTCAGACGAAGAAACCAAGGGCCTTTTGTCGCCGCTCCGGCGCAAACTATTGATGGGAATCGCTGCCGTCCCGGCCATCACGATGCTGCCGCGGGCGTCCTTTGCGCAGACCCCGGCGACCTCGGCGATCAACACCACCGGCCTCGCGGTGACCGATACCGAGGTGACGGTGGGCATCCTACACTCCGCTACCGGCACCATGGCCATCTCCGAAACCGGCTCGATCGAAGCCGAAAAGCTCGCCATCGAGCAGATCAACGCCGCCGGCGGCGTGCTCGGCCGCAAGATCAAGTTCATCCAGGAAGACGGCGCCAGCGACTGGCCGACCTTCGCGGAAAAGGCCAAGAAGCTGCTCGTCAACGACAAGGTCGCGGCGATCATGGGCTGCTGGACCTCGGCCTCGCGCAAGGCTGTGCTGCCGGTCGTCGAGCAGTATAACGGCATGCTCTACTACCCGACCTTCTACGAAGGCCTCGAGCAGTCCAAGAACGTGATCTATACCGGCCAGGAAGCGACCCAGCAGATTCTCGCCGGCCTGAACTGGATCGCCAAGGAGAAGGGCGCGAAGTCGTTCTTCTTCGTCGGCTCCGATTACATCTGGCCGCGCACCTCGAACAAGATCGCGCGCAAGCACGTCGAGAACGTGCTGAAGGGCAAGGTTGTCGGCGAGGAGTACTATCCGCTCGGCAACACCCAGTTCAACTCGGTCATCAACAAGATCAAGCTGACCAAGCCCGACGTGATCTTCACCGACGTGGTCGGCGGCTCCAACGTCGCCTTCTACAAGCAGCTCAAGGCCGCCGGCATCGACCTCTCCAAGCAGGCGCTGCTGACGATCTCGGTGACCGAGGACGAAATCGACGGCATCGGCGGCGAGAACATCGCGGGCGCCTATGCCTGCATGAAGTACTTCCAGTCGCTCGACAATCCGAACAACAAGGCCTTCGTGCCCGCGTTCAAGAAGATGTGGGGCGAGAAGACCGTGATCGGAGACGTCACCCAGGCTGCCTATCTCGGCCCGTGGCTGTGGAAGTTGACGGTCGAGAAGGCCGGCTCGTTCGACGTCGACAAGATCGCGGCGGCTTCACCCGGCGTCGAGTTCAAGGGCGCGCCGGAAGGCTACGTGCGCATCCACGAGAACCATCACCTCTGGTCGAAGACCCGGGTGGGACGCGCCAAGCTCGATGGCCAGTTCGAGCTGATCTACGAGACCGCCGATCTCGTCGAGCCGGATCCGTTCCCCAAGGGCTACCAGTAAGAGACGCGGCGACCGCCGCGGTTTCCCCAAGCTCGAGCCGCTCCCTGGCATGGATTGCAAGTCTATGCCCAAGACCCCCGCGTCGCGAATCTGCTCGCGACGCGGGACCTCATCCCTGACGGAGGACATCGATGTTCGGCGACTACTCGCTTGGTGACCTTGGCTCCATTTTCGTCATGCAGGGCTTTGCAGGACTGATCCTGTTCTCTGTCTATGTGCTGATGGCGCTCGGTCTTGCGATCATCTTCGGCCAGATGGGCGTCATCAACATGGCCCACGGCGAGTTCATGATCCTCGGGGCCTACGTCACCTGGATGACATCGAATTTCTTCCAGGCCTATTTGCCGAGCCTGTTCAGCGGCTACTTCTTCCTCGCGATGATCCTCGCCTTTGTCGCATCCGGCGCGTTGGGAATGCTGGTGGAATGGGTGCTGATACGGCATCTCTACAAGCGCCCGCTTGATACGCTGCTTGCGACCTGGGGCCTCAGCCTGATGTTGCAGCAGGCCTATCGCTCCGTATTCGGTGCGCGTGAGGTCGGCGTCGAGTTGCCGCAATGGATGCTCGGATCGCTGCACGTCACCGACAGCATCGAGGTGCCGATCAACGGCGTCTTCGTGATGTGCCTGACCCTGCTGATCACGATCGCCGTCGCGTATGTAATGTACAAATCGCGCTGGGGGCGCCAGGTCCGCGCGGTGGTGCAGAACCGCATCATGGCCGGCGCGGTCGGCATCAACACCGAGAAAGTCGATCGCTATACCTATGGCCTCGGCTGCGGCATCGCCGGCGTCGCCGGCAGCGCCTTCACCATGATCGGCTCGACCGGGCCGACCTCCGGGCAGCTCTACATCGTCGACACGTTCCTGGTGGTCGTGTTCGGCGGCGCCGCAAGCCTGCTCGGCACCATCGCCTCGGCCTTCTCGATCTCTCAGACGCAATCCACCCTCGAGTTCTTCATGTCGGGCTCGATGGCCAAGGTGCTGACGCTGCTCGCCGTTGTCGGAATCCTGATGCTGCGTCCGCAGGGGCTGTTCGCCCTCAAGGTCCGCAAGTGAGAAACAGAGGCTGATGCAATGACCGACAATCGGTTCTTCAATCGATCGGAGCTCATCGGAATTCTGGTGCTCGCAGTCTTCCTGGTGGTGGTGCTGCCGCTCACGCTCGACGTCTTCAGGCTCAACCTGGTCGCGAAATACCTGACCTATGCCTTCGTCGCGCTGGGGTTGGTGGTCTGCTGGGGCTATGGCGGCATTCTCAGCCTCGGCCAGGGCGTGTTCTTCGGGCTCGGCGGCTACTGCATGGCGATGTTCCTCAAGCTCGAGGCATCGAGCGTGGAGAACACCAAGATCCAGTCGACCCCCGGCATTCCAGATTTCATGGACTGGAATCAGATCACGGCACTGCCGCTGTTCTGGAAGCCCTTCAACAGCTTAACCTTCACCATCGCCGCCATCATCCTGGTGCCCGGCATTTTCGCCCTGATCATCGGTACCGCGATGTTCAAGCGCCGGGTCGGCGGCACGTACTTCGCCATCATCACCCAGGCGGTCGCGGCCATCCTCACTATCCTGATCGTGGGCCAGCAAGGCTACACCGGCGGCATCAACGGCATGACCGATCTGCGGACGCTGAAGGGATGGGACATCCGGCCCGATCACGCCAAGGTCGTGCTGTATTTCTTCGAGGTCGGATGCCTGTTCGTCTGCATCATGATCGCGCAGTTCATCCGGCACTCCAAGCTCGGGCGCATCCTGGTCGCGATGCGGGAGAAGGAGGATCGGGTCCGGTTCTCCGGCTACAGCGTCGCGAATTTCAAGATCTTCGCCTTCTGCATCGCCGCCGTATTCGCTGCGATCGGCGGCGCGATGTTCGCCCTCAATGTCGGCTTCATGTCGCCGTCCTTTGTCGGCATCGTGCCGTCGATCGAAATGGTGATCTACACCGCGGTCGGCGGCCGGCTGTCGATCCTCGGCGCCGTCTACGGCACGCTGCTGGTCAATTTCGCCAAGACCAGCCTGTCGGAAACGTTCCCCGAATTGTGGCTGTTTGGTCTCGGCGGCCTGTTCATCGCCGTGGTTCTCGCATTCCCGAACGGTCTTGCCGGAATCTGGGGCGACTATGTGCAGCCGCGCATCGACCGCCTGATCTCGCCGCGCAAACCCAAGCCTGAAGGCTGGACCGACAGCTCGGTCGCCGACGGCGCCCCGGCCGAGTGAGGAGATCATCATGCTCGTAGGTCATCACGATGCCGATGCCACGCTGGCAGTGAGGAGATAGATCATGCTCGTCGGTCATCAGCCCAAGGAATTCCTGCTCGCTGTCGAAGCCCTGACCGTTTCCTTCGACGGGTTCAAGGCAGTCAACGATCTCTCCTTCTATGTCGACGAGAACGAGATCCGCGTCATCATCGGTCCGAACGGAGCCGGCAAGACCACGGTGCTCGACCTGATCTGCGGCAAGACCAAAGCGACGTCGGGCTCGATCCAGTTCCGCGGCAAGGAGCTGACGCGGATGAAGGAGAACGAGATCGTCAAGACCGGCGTCGGCCGCAAATTCCAGAACCCGTCGATCTACGACGATCTCACGGTGTTCGAGAACCTGGAGATCTCCTATCCGCGCGGGCGTTCGGTGTTCGGCGCGCTGACCTTCACCCGCGATGCTGCCGTGCGCGACCGGGTGGACGAAGTCGCCGAGATGATCTTCCTGAAGGATCGGCTGAACATGAGCGCCGATCTGCTCAGCCATGGTCAGAAGCAGTGGCTCGAGATCGGCATGCTGCTGATCCAGGATCCGGACCTCCTGATGCTCGACGAGCCCGTCGCCGGGATGAGCGTGTCCGAGCGGGCCAAGACCGCCGAGCTCCTCAACCGCATTATCAAGAATCGGTCGGTGCTGGTGATCGAGCACGACATGAAGTTCGTCGAGGACATCGCACACAAGGTCACCGTGCTCCACCAGGGCCAGATCCTCTCCGAGGGGACCATGGAGAAGGTGCAGAACGATCCCAAGGTTATCGAAGTGTACTTGGGGCATTGAGCATGATGAATTCGAGCAAGTCTGCTGCAGCACCGACGGTGCACCTCTCCCCTTGTGGGAGAGGTCGGATCGCGCAAGCGATCCGGGTGAGGGGTATCTCTCCGCGCATCAAACTGCCCGTCGAATCCGCGGATGCTGACCCCTCATCCGTCGCGGGCTTCGCCCGCGCCACCTTCTCCCACAAGGGGAGAAGGGAGACACACCGGGCCTAGGAGCGCATCAATGCTGGCAATTTCAGATCTCCACGTCGCCTACGGCCAGAGCGAGGTGCTGCACGGGCTCAACGTCAAGGTCGCGCCCAATGAGATCGTCGCGATCATGGGCCGCAACGGCATGGGCAAGACCACGCTGATGAAATCGCTGATGGGTATCCTTCCGGCGAAGAGCGGCTCGGTGACCATGGACGGTGCCGAGCTCGGCGGGTTGCCGAGCTACGAGCGCGTGGCCAAAGGCCTCGCCTATGTGCCGCAGGGCCGCATGATCTTCTCCACCATGACGGTGAAGGAGAACATCGAGACCGGGCTCGTCGTCTCCGGCGGGACCGAGGTGCCTAGCGACATCTATGAGCTGTTTCCGGTTCTGCTGGAGATGAAGGATCGTCGCGGTGGCAATCTCTCCGGCGGGCAACAACAACAATTGGCGATTGCCCGCGCGCTCGCAACCAAGCCGAAGGTGTTGCTGCTGGACGAGCCCACTGAAGGCATTCAGCCGTCAATCATCAAGGAGATGGCGCGGACGCTCAAGCGCATCCGCGATGAAAAGGGCCTGTCGATCGTGGTGTCCGAGCAGGTCCTGAGCTTTGCGCTCGATATCGCCGACCGCGTGCTGGTGATCGAGAACGGCGCCATCGTGCGCGACGACCCGCGCGACAGCGTCGATGCTGCGCAGGTCTCGAAATATCTGTCCGTCTAACCAACCGTGTAAAAGGGGAGCTTCTCGATGCCAGAGACACTGATCAAGGTCGATCTCACCAAGTCGGCTTACGAAAATGACATGGTGCACAACCGCTGGCACCCCGACATTCCAATGGTGTCCTGGGTCAATCCCGGCGACGATTTCATCATCGAGACCTATGACTGGACCGGCGGATTCATCAAGAACAACGATTCCGCCGACGACGTGCGCGATATCGATCTCTCGATCGTGCACTTCCTCTCCGGTCCGATCGGCGTCAAGGGCGCGGAACCTGGCGACCTCCTCGTGGTGGACTTGCTCGACGTCGGCCCGATGAAGGAGAGCCTGTGGGGCTTCAACGGCTTCTTCTCCAAGCAGAATGGCGGCGGCTTCCTCACCGACCACTTCCCGCTGGCGCAGAAGTCGATCTGGGACATCAAGGGTCTCTACACCTCGTCGCGCCACGTGCCTGGCGTGAATTTCGCAGGCCTGATCCATCCCGGCCTGATCGGCTGTCTGCCCGATCCCAAGATGCTGGAGACCTGGAACAAGCGCGAGGCCGAGCTGATCTCGACCGACCCGACCCGCGTGCCCGGTTTGGCCAATCCGCCGTTTGCGGCGACGGCCCATGGCGGTCGTGCCAAGGGAGACGTCAAGGCCAAGATCGGCGCCGAAGGTGCGCGCACGGTGCCGCCGCGCGAGCACGGCGGCAATTGCGACATCAAGGATCTCTCCCGCGGCTCGAAAATCTACTTCCCGGTCTATGTGCCCGGCGCCGGTCTTTCGATGGGCGACCTGCACTTCAGCCAAGGCGATGGCGAGATCACCTTCTGCGGCGCGATCGAGATGGCCGGATGGCTGCATCTGAAGGTCGAGGTGATCAAGGACGGCATGTCGAAATACGGCATCAAGAACCCGATCTTCAAGCCGTCGCCGATCACGCCGAACTACAAGGACTATCTGATCTTCGAAGGCATCTCGGTCGACGAGCAGGGCAAGCAGCACTATCTCGACGTCACCATCGCCTATCGTCAGGCCTGCCTCAACGCGATCGAATATCTGAAGAAGTTCGGCTACTCCGGCGCCCAGGCCTATTCGATCCTTGGCACCGCACCGGTTCAGGGCCACATCTCCGGCGTGGTCGACGTGCCCAATGCCTGCGCCACGCTATGGCTGCCGACGGAGATATTCGACTTCGACGTGATGCCGTCGGCGGCTGGTCCCATCAAGCACATCACCGGCGATATCGAGATGCCGATCTCGCCGGACAAATGATCA
The DNA here is from genome assembly GCF_040546905.1 of Bradyrhizobium sp. S3.3.6. Classification (NCBI taxonomy): domain Bacteria; kingdom Pseudomonadati; phylum Pseudomonadota; class Alphaproteobacteria; order Hyphomicrobiales; family Nitrobacteraceae; genus Bradyrhizobium; species Bradyrhizobium sp. S3.3.6. The sequence goes on from NZ_JBEPOT010000009.1 coordinate 291,374, forward strand.
CTGCTCTCCCTCTCCCCGTTCTTACGGGGAGAGGTCAGCGGACATCACCGAGCGCGAAGGGACACAAGATGCCGGTCTATGAATATCTCTGTGACGATTGCGGTCCGTTCAAGGATCTGCGCCCGATGGCGGAATGCGACGATCCGCAAAACTGTCCGCATTGCGAGGCGATGGCGCCACGCGTCATCCTGACCGCACCAAACTTCTTCTGCATGCCGACGGAGAAGCGCAAGGCTCACGCCGTCAACGAGCGCAGCTCGCACGCGCCGCAGACGCTCGCGCAATACAAGGCCTCGCACGGCCCCGGTTGCGGCTGCTGCTCGTCGGGCAAGACCGTGAAGGACAGGAGCACGTCGGAGAAGACGAAGCCGGCGCGGCTGGTGACCAAGACCAGGAGCGGCGCCAAGGGCTTTCCGACGGCGCGGCCCTGGATGATCAGCCACTGACAAACGCGATGACCTCAAACCAATAAAAGACAGGAGCGCTCAAATGCTTCACGGCGATATTTCCAGCAGCAACGACACCGTCGGCGTCGCAGTGGTCAACTACAAGATGCCCCGCCTGCACACCAAGGCGGAGGTGCTCGACAACGCCCGCAAGATTGCCGACATGCTGGTGGGCATGAAGGCCGGCCTGCCCGGCATGGACCTTGTCATCTTCCCGGAATATTCCACGCAAGGCATCATGTACGACTCCAAGGAGATGTACGAGACCGCCTCGGCCGTGCCCGGAGAGGAGACCGCGATTTTCGCCGAGGCTTGCCGCAAGGCAAAAGTGTGGGGCGTGTTCTCGCTGACCGGCGAGCGCCATGAGGAGCATCCGCACAAGGCGCCCTACAACACGCTGATCCTGATGAACGACCAGGGCGAGATCGTGCAGAAGTATCGCAAGATCATGCCCTGGGTGCCGATCGAGGGCTGGTATCCCGGCAATTGCACCTATGTCTCCGATGGCCCGAAGGGCATGAAGGTCAGCCTGATTATCTGCGATGACGGCAATTTTCCTGAGATCTGGCGCGACTGCGCCATGAAGGGCGCCGAGTTGATCGTGCGCTGCCAGGGCTACATGTATCCGGCCAAGGAGCAGCAGATCCTGATCTCCAAGGCGATGGCGTGGGCCAACAATGTCTATGTCGCGGTTGCCAACGCCGCCGGCTTCGACGGCGTCTATTCCTATTTCGGCCACTCCGCGATCATCGGCTTCGACGGTCGCACGCTCGGCGAGTGCGGTGAGGAGGACTACGGCATCCAGTATGCGCAGCTCTCGAAGCATCTGATCCGTGATGCCCGCCGCAACGGCCAGTCGCAGAACCATCTCTACAAGCTGGTCCACCGCGGCTACACCGGCATGATCAATTCGGGCGAGAGCCCGCGCGGCGTCGCGGCCTGTCCCTATGATTTCTACAAGAACTGGATCGCGGATCCGGAAGGCACGCGGGACATGGTCGAGGCGATGACGCGCTCGACGCCGGGCACGGCCGAATGCCCGATCGACGGCATCCCGAACGAGGCCGCGCCGAGCAATTACTAGGTCACGACGGCCGATATCCGGGTCGGTGAGCAACCGTATCTTGCGCGGAATGGTAAGTTTGCCCGGCAAAACCGTGGCGCGGTTGCAACATAGCTGTCGGATTCTGCCCTGGTTGTACGCCAAACGGACGCATTCCGACCCGACCGTAGTTCTACGGAACGTTCTCTTGGCCTAAGTTCACTGGCGGAACAGCTGGGACTGGGGGAGTGTGACGTGAGGGGCGTGGGGCTATGGAGGCCGCAGGGTGAACTGCGCCGGTATGGCGCCGTGTCATGCGCTGGCGCATCGGCCATCCTGACGCTCGTGTTCGGTCTCGGCATTTCGACCACGCCGGCCACTGCGCAATGCGTGCCTGATCCGGTCTCGAGCGGCCAGACCGTCACCTGTAGCGGCACTGATACCGACGGCTTTCAGGCCGGCGCTGGCGTTAACAGCCTCACCGTGAACGTGCTGTCGGGCGCGACCGTGAATGACAACGGCTCAGTCTCGATCGGCCTCAACGACTCCAACACCGTCACCAACAGCGGGGCGCTCTCGGCAGGTTCGGGCCTGACCGGCGTCAGCGCGGGAAATTCGAATACCGTGACCAACAACGGCATCATCACGGTGCTTGACAACGGCCTCGGCATCTCCGCGCTCGATCACAACGTCATTGCCAATGCCGGAACGATAACGACCGGCGACAGCGGTGCCGCGATCTCGGTAGGTGACAACAACACCGTCACCAACAGCGGCGCGCTGTCCGTCGGGGCGTCGGGCGCAGGCATCTTCGCGGGACAGGCCAACACAATCACCAATGCCGCGACAGGCACGATCACCGGCACCAACGATTCGATCGGGATCTTCGCGTTTGGCGGTGCGACCGTGACGAACGCCGGCGCGATCACCGTCGGCGATTCCACCGGATTCTCCGGCGGCATTCTCGCGACCAACAACAACAACACGGTCGTCAACACGGCCACCGGCACGATCTCGGTCGGGCAGAATGCCGCCGGCATCTTCATGCAGGGAAACTTTCAAACCGTCAGCAATTTTGGCGCTATCACGGCAGCCGACTTCGGCGTCGGTATTGCCCTATTTGGCGATGACGCCAAGGTCACCAATGGCGGTTTGATCACGACGGGCGACAGCGGGTCGGCAGGCATTTCGGTGCAGGGTGATCGGGCCGTCATCAGTCAGAGCGGGACGATCAGTGTTGGCCTAGGCGGTGCGGGCATCGCCTATTCCGGCCTGTCCTCCGCGATCACCAACAGCGGGCGGATCACGGGGACCGATTTCGCCGAGGGTATCGTGGTGTTCGGTGATTCCAATACTGTCACCAACAATGGCACGATCTCGGTCGGGGCCGCTGGCGTCGGCATCGACGTGACGACACTGAGTACGACCAACCAGGTCGTCAATACCGGCACCATCACAGTCGGGGCCAGCGGTGTCGGCATCAGCGTGAGTGGTGGGGCGAGCGTCTTCAACTCGGGAACCATCAACGCCGCGACCGGTTTTGCTGCGATCGAGTTCTGTAGCTGTGGCCCGAACACGCTGACCCTCGGGCCCGGCAGCATCATCAACGGATTCGTGCTTGGCGCCGGCACCGACACCTTCCAGCTCGGCGGCACCGGCAAGGATACGTTCGATCTCAGCCTGATCGGCACCGGCCTCCAGTACGACGGCTTCTCGACCTTCAACAAGGTCGACAGCTCGACCTGGACGGTGACGGGCACCGGCAATCAGGACTGGAACGTGCTCGGCGGCACGCTGATGCTCGCCGGCACCATCAACGGCAATGTGAGCGTCGCGGCGGGCGGTACGTTTGGCGGGGTCGGCACGGTCGGAAGCTCCATCTCCATCAATGGCGGCGCGCTGGCGCCGGGCAGCCCAACCGGCACGCTCACCGTGTCAGGTGGTCTCTCGTTCACACCGACGTCGAGCTACGTGGTGCGGGTGTCTGGCACGAGCAATGGCATCGCGGTCGTGGTGGGAACGGCAACGCTCGGCGGCGCCACGGTCGTGGTCGTCCCGACCGGATCGATCGCGAAGCACTACACGATCCTGACTGCGGGCACGTTGCCCGACAGGTTCAACCCGGTCGTGGCGGGGCTCTCGCCGAATCTCCAGGCCAGCCTGGGCTACGACCCGAACAATGTGTTCCTCGATCTCGCGCTGAATTATGGCGGCGGTCTCAATATCAATCAGCAGAACGTCGCCAATGCTTTGACACGCTACTTCAACACCACAGGTGGCCTTCCCCTGACGCTGGCGAACCTCTCGCCATCCGGCCTGACTCAGGCCTCGGGCGAATCCGCAACCGGATCGCAGCAGACGACGTTCAATGCGATGAACCTGTTCATGAGCCTGTTGACCGACGTGTTCGGCTCGGGGCGCGGCGGCACGCCCGGCGCGACGCCTTATGCCGATGAGACCAGCGCGACTGCCTACGCCGCATCAGGCAAGCGCCCGAGCGACGCCTTTGCCTCGATCCAGCGCAAGGTGCCATCGCCGACATTCGAGCAGCGCTGGGATGCTTGGGCGGCCGGCTTCGGCGGCTCGCAGACCACCGACGGTCGCGCGGCACTCGGCTCCAACAACACAACCAGCAGCGTCTACGGAACCGCGGTCGGTCTCGACTATCGCTTCTCGCCTGCGACAGTCGCGGGCTTCGCGCTCGCCGGCGGCGGCACCGGTTTCGGCGTCAACGGACTGGGCTGGGGCCATTCGGATCTGTTCCAGGCCGGCGCGTTCGTTCGCCACAATGCCGGGCCTGCCTATGTCACGGCCGCACTGGCCTATGGCTGGCAGGATGTCACCACCAACCGCATCGTCACGGCCGCCGGCACCGATCAGCTGCGTGCGCAGTTCAATGCCAACGCCGTTTCAGGCCGTATCGAGGGCGGCTATCGCCAGGCGATGCCGTGGATCGGGCTGACGCCCTATGCCGCGCTCCAGGCCACGATGTTCAGCCTGCCGAGCTATTCGGAATTCGCCGTGGTCGGCAACAACGCCTTTGCGCTCAACTATGCCGCCAAGGACGTGACCAGCACCCGCACCGAGCTCGGCCTGCGCGCCGACAGATCGTTTGCCACCGCCGGCGGTGTGCTGACGTTGCGCGGCCGCGCCGCATGGGCGCATGATTTCAGTCCGGATCGCACGGTCGGCGCGGTGTTCCAGACGCTGCCTGGATCGGCCTTCGTCGTGAACGGTGCCGCGCTGGCGCGCGATTCCGCACTGACCACGGCGTCGGTGCAGATGTACTGGATGAACGGCTGGTCCGCGTCGACAACCTTCGAGGGCGAGTTCTCGAATGTCACGCGATCCTACGCCGGCAAGGGCGTCGTGCGTTACACCTGGTAGGCTCTACCGCTTCTGCTGCGTTGGCTTGCGCGGCGGACGCGGGGCGGCGGCAGGCGCGGGCGTCCCGCTCATCTTGTTGGCGGCTTCACTGACATCGAGCAGCGAGCGGCGCGTGTCCTCAAGAAAGCTTACCGATTTCTTCCTCATGGTGTCGGCGAGCTCGTGCAGCCCCGTCACCTTTTCGAACAGCTCGTCGGCCTTGCCGTCGACGAAGCCGGGGACCACGCCCTCAATCTTCGTGACGGCCTTGTCGAAGCCCGCAAATGCATTGTCGACCTTGAGCATCACCGCGTCGATCTGGTCGCCCTTGCCTCTAAGGTCGGCGGTATAGTCTTCGAACGTACGCAGGCCGCCCTTGATCGCCGGCGCGTTGCTGACGATCGTGCGATCGACGCTGTGCAGCGTGTCGACGATGGATTCAGCGTCGCTGAGATCGGCGGTCAGCACGGGAATGCCGTCCGGATCCAGCGGCACCGGCGGCGCGGAGGGGGCGCCGCCGATCAGCGAGACCGCAGCGACGCCGGTCAGGCCCTGGAACTCGATGCCGGCGACCGTGTCCTTGCGGATCGGCGCGGTGTTGTCGAGCGACACCAGCGCCACGACCTTGCGCGGACTGTCCAGCTTGATCGACAGGATCTGGCCGGCCGGCACGCCGTCGAAATTGACCGGGCCGCCGCGGCGCAGGCCGCTCGCGGAACCGCCCTCGAACACGACGCGCAACTGGCTGCGGCTTTGGATCGTGCGCCATTTCTGCACGCCGAGCAGGCCGCCGAACGCCAGGGCGATCACCGCCAGCGTCGCCGTTCCGATCACCAGATTGCTCGCGCGTGCCATGCGGGTGCGATTTTACGACCAAAGTGGCGAAGTTGGAAGGAGCCCGGATGGCCGCAATGCTAACGGGGGCGGGTTAACGACTTGTCCGCCGTAGCTCGAAGGGCGAGGGCGGAAGCGCAACACGCCATTTTCTCACCGACCGTCCGCCTTACGCGACATCAATGGCGCGCTGCCCGTTTTGCTGCGGCATTGTTCAGCACGATGAGCGCGTCGACGGCGACGCCGGTTTTGGCATTGATCAGGAATGGATTGACGTCGATCGAGGCGATGCGGTCGCCGGCATCCGCGATCAGGTTGGACAGGCCGACCAGCGCCTTCACGGCGGAGGCCTCGTGCAGCGCCGGCTTGCCGCGATAGCCGCGCATCTTGATGCCGGCCTTGGTGCGGCCGATCAGGAGCCGCGCCTCGGCCTCGTCCAGCGGCGCGCCGGCAAGGGCCACGTCCTTCATCAGCTCGATATCGATGCCGCCGGTGCCGAACAGCACGACCGGTCCCATCTCGGCATCGAGCGAGGCGCCGACCACGAGCTCGAGATCGGCCTTGACCTGCTGCGCGATCAGGATGCCGTCGAGCTTTGGCTTGCCCTTCAGCTTCTTCACCCGCGCGGTGATGTCGGAAAAAGCTTTCTTCACATCAGTCGTGCTGTTGAGGTTCAGCACGACGCCGCCGATGTCGGATTTGTGCAGGATCTCGGCGCTGACGACTTTGGCCACGACCGGGAAGCCGATCTGCTTGGCGATCTTCACCGCGTCCGCCGCCGTCTGCGCGATTCCCTCCTTCGAGACCGGGATGCCATAGGCCTTCAGCAGCCTCTTCGAGGCGACCTCGTCGAGCGCGGCGCCGCTCGCCGATGCCATTGCTTTCTCCAGCACGGCGCGCGCGGCGGGCTTCGAGCTCGAGACGATGTCGGGAACTTCCTTGCGCAGTCTCGCATAGGCGAGCAGCGATTTGATCGCAGTCACCGCGCGGTCCATGCCCTGCATCACTGCGAGATGCGGCAGCGATTTGCGCAGGCCCTTGGTGAACTCGGTGAAGCCGATCGACATCGCGCTGATATAGATCACGGGCTTTGCGGCCCGGCTCGCCATCTCGTCGACGATGCGCAAATTGCGCTCGCGCTGCTCGTGCGGCGCTTTTGGAAACTCGGCGTCGATGATGACGATGTCGATATCGGGGTCGTCGATCATCAGCTTGATCGACCTCATGTAGACGGAGGGATCGACCACCGCGGCAAAGCCGGCATCGAGCGGATTGCCGACGATCGAGCCGGGGCCGAGCATCTTCGCCAGCTCGCTGCTGACATGTGGACTGAGCGGCGCGAAATTCAGGCCTTCTGCATAGAAGGCATCGATTAGCATGCCGCGCTTGCCGCCGGACAATGTGACTGCGGCGAGCCGGTCGCCCTTCGGCACGGCGGCATGGACGAAGCATTCGGTGGTCTCGATCAATTCGTCGAGCCCACGCACGCGGATCACGCCTTCGCGGGTTGCGATCGCGTCGAATGTCTCGATCGAGCCCGCCAGCGCACCGGTGTGCGCCATCGCGGCGGCGCGGCCGCCTTCCGATGATCCGAGCTTGAGCGCGATCACCGGTTTGCTCGCGGCGCGCGCGGCCTTGCAGGCGTCGCGAAACGCCTTGGTGTTACGCACGCCTTCGAGATAGACCACGATCACCTTGACGCTCGGATCCTCGGCGAAATAGCGCATCAGGTCGGGTGTCTCGAGCCCGGTCTCGTTGCCTGTTGTCACCATGTAGCCGACACCGACGCCGCGATCCTCCAGGGCCTGCCGGATGGCCATGACGATGGCGCCGGATTGGCCGGCGATCGCCACCGCCCCCTGCTCCATGGTGACGATGCGGTCGTCGATGTTGGTGAAGAGCTTCTCGCAGGCGCTCAAATTGCCGAGGCAGTTCGGGCCGGTGACGGCTAGTCCCGTCTCGCGCACCGCCTGTTGCAGCTCCGAGGCGAGCATCTGGCTCTCCTCATCCTGCAACTCGCTGAAGCCCGAAGTGACGATGGTGGCGGACCGCGCGCCGGCAGCAGCAGCGTCGCGGATCACCTGCACGGCAAAGCGTGCGGGCACCAGCACCAGAACGTGATCAGGCTTCTCGGGGAGGCTCGTAAAATCCTTGTAGCAGGGCACGCCCCAGATGGTTTCGCGCCTGGCGTTGACAGGATAGAGCCCGCCCTGGAAGCCATATCTGGCCAGATTGTTCCAGATGCGCTCGGCGTAATTGCCCGGCTTGTCGGTCGCGCCCACCAGCACGATGTTGCGCGGATGCAGCATGGCGTGGATGCCCTTGACGATGTCACTGGCATCGGGCGGCGGCGACCATGAGCGGGCAGGAACCGATGCAGCAGAGACCTGCGCTTTAAAGACCTGCGCTTTAGAGGCTTCCATGGTTTGACATCACCTTTTGTTCTTCTTGGTGGCGCGTAACGTTGTTCTATGGCGAGTTCGGTGGAGTGGCAACCGGTGGAGCTGCATGCCGCACGGCGGAATGCGTGGCGGATCGCAAGCGACGACTTCAATCGCGCGCGCCAAGCCCGGTTTTCGAGAGCTCGATCGATCCCGGACGGGGTCGATTGCGAACGGCTAGTCCCTCTCATCGATCAGGATGGCATGCAGGAGGTAACGTTCGGGGCCGGACGTAACGGCGTCGAACGGCCAGCAGGTCGCAAGGACAAGCTCGAAATCCTGCGTCGCGGGATCGATGCCCGATGCGTCGAAACGGACTACGCTTGAGGAATCCGCGCGATAGCGAAAGCGTTCACCGTCACTGCGCGTGACATCGATCACGTCACCAATGGTAACATCCCGCAGGAAGCGGAAATGGGTATCGCGATGGGCGGCATAAACGGCAACGCCGCGCTCGCCGGCATCAACCGTTTCGTTGATGTGACCGGGGCCGAAGGCGAGCGCCTGCCCGCTCGTTCCGGAGAGCACGATGGCACTGGCGCCGATCCGTTTCACCTCGATCCGCGCCACCGGCCAGGTATCGGCCCAGGACCATGGCTTGACCGGCCGGCCCGTCGCAACGCTCCGGTCGAACGCACGCTCCAGGAGCACCTGCGCGAGCCACGCCTTGGCGTGGATGTAGGCGCCGTCGCCGAACAGGATCGTTCCGATGACGGCGAGAGCGAGAGGAAAGATGAGGCGGGGCATCGTGTCTACCGTCCGAAAAAAAAGGGCGCGCGCGGCCGTTGGTATCGGGACGGGCAGCCGCGCGCGCCAAGCAAGAGGAGTTGGGGCGCTCCTCTCTCAAGCGGCGTCAGTGAGCAAGTGCTGACGCCGGTTGAACACGAACAGGATCAGGGCGAGAACGATCATGATCAGGCCTGCGATCATCTTCAGCGCGGCCGCAGTCGCGGTCTTGGGCAGGCGGATCGCATCGGGTGCGACAGGAGCCGGACGCCTTGCCGCAGGCTGGCCTGCATCGGCGCGGCGCTCGCGCAACTGTGTCGGCGTCAGCTGCGGCCGTTCGCCAAACATTTTCGCGAAATCCCAGCCGGCCGGCAGGTTGATCGGAAGCTCACTGAGCTTGAGCGGCTGGCCTTCGGGACGGCTCGGCGTCTTGTCGACCGCGACGAGACTGGTCAGGCGCGTGACGATCTGATGGTCGAGCGCCAGCGCAAGGATCGTCTTGTCCGTGTCCTCCGGCGTCATCTCGCGGAGCGTCCGCGCCACCTCGGCATCGCCGATCTTGCGCCTGGCCCAGAGTTTTGACAGGCCCTCGCCTTCGGCGGCATTTTGCAGCGGCAGCGTCACCGACCACGGCCGGTCGCCGACGCGGCCCTTGATCTCCAGCGAGCCCGCAAGCTTGTCGAGCTTTGCCGCGAGCACCAGCGGCTCGTCGCGATAGATATCGGGAATGATCGCGGGCGTGACGTCGGCTTTGGCTTCCGAGAATTTTGCGGTGAGGCCGGTCACGGCAGGATTCTCCAACTTGGCGAACAGGCCGCGCATGCGCTCCTCGACCTGCTCGACCGAGCCGATATGGGTGAAGGCGCCGCGGCCGAGCTCGGAAGCCCGCGTCATCAGATAGGTGTTGGGCGCGGAGCCGATGCCGACCATGAAGATGCGCGAGCGGCCGCGCATCGCGGTGATCGTCTCGAACAATTGCTGCTCGTTACCGATCGCGCCGTCGGTCAGGAACACGATTTGCCGGACCATGTTGGTGTCACTGATCGTGTCAGTCAGTGCCGCACGCATCGCCGGCACCATCTCGGTGCCGCCGCGCGCCTGCAATGTGCTGACGAATGACGTCGCTTCACCGACATGCGCGATATCGGCTGGCACCGACGTCGGAAACAGCGCGTCCATGGTGTCGTCGAAGCGGATCACGTTGAAGCGGTCGTTCGGCTGGAGGCGGCCGAGGGCATAAAGAAGGCTCGCCTTGGCCTGCTCGATCGAGGTGCCGCCCATCGAGCCGGAATTGTCGATCACGAACACCACCTCGCGCGGCAGCGGCTTCTGCGTTGTTTGCTCGGCGGACGGCGGCGTAACGAAGGCGAGCAGATAGTCGGCATCGCCGACATGTTCGCGGAACAGCCCGACCGACGGTGCCTTTTCTGCCACAGGCTTCCAGGTCAGCTCGAAGTCGCGGTCGGCGGGCACTGTGCCGTCGGCAAGCGTCACGACGCGCGTCGTGTTGTCCGGGCTCTCGATCCTGACGTTGTGATGGTGGCTCTTGACTTCGCCAAGCGCAAAGCCAGCCTTGAGGTGCACCGTGATGCTGGTTGGATTGATCGGCGCGCTGTTCGGAGAAGTGTTGGCGGGATCGAGAACCGGCGGCGAGATGCGGTCACGGTCGGGCACCGGGTCTGAACTGGTCGCGCCCCAGCCGGAGCCGTCCTTGCGAAAGTCGACGCTCTGCACGATCGGCGCCGGATTGTAGCGCGGTCCGACTACGAGCGGCACGCGCAGCGAATATTCGTTGCCGGATTGATGCACCGGCTCCTGATATTCGATCTGCACCAGCACGGTTTCGCCGGGACCGATATTGGCGACCGAGTTGGTGAAGATGTTGGGCCGCTCCTGCTCGGTGAGCGCGGCCTTCTGTCCGTTGCGGCGGGCCTGCTCGTAGATCACGCGTGCCTGCTGACGCTCTCTGATGTCGCCGACGATGACGCGGTCGCCGACCACCATCTTCAGCGTATCGACGGCGCCGTCGGTGGCCAGCGGGTAGACATAGGTCGCCTCGACCCAGTCCTTGGTCGGGTTGCGAAAGATCTGCGTGACGCGCGTGCGCAGCGTCGGGCCTGATACCGTGATGTCGACGTCGATCCCGAGGCGGATGGCTTCGGTGTAAGCGCCGTCCTCCTTCAGGAGGAGGCTGCCGGACTTGGCATCGCCGGGCTGGAGCAGGCTTGCCTGCTCGGTCGTCGCCGACCAGCCAGGTGCGAAGCTCACCAGTAGGGCCACGAAGCTGACCAGGAGCACGGCAATGCCCTGCGCCAGGAGGAACAGTCCGACCTTGACCAGCCTGCCGAGCCAGGGGTGCCCGTTGCTGTCGACCGTATCGCAATTGTCCATTTGGCCTGCTCCCGAAAGGTGGTTGACGACGCCGAGCATCGGTCGGAAGGGAGCGATTTCGCGAGCAGAATGATCGGCAATGTTCTGCCGCGGCTGGCCCGGGCAGGCCGCCGCTTTGACGGCGATGTCCGGTTTTGTGCTGACTTGTCCGCCCTGCTAGAATGATGCCCGTGGGAAGCAGGGCTAACGATGCAGACGCCGGATAAACTCAACGACGGGCAGCTTTCGGACGAGCAGAGCCGCGAGGTCGCGGAGACGATCCGCGAGGAGATCGCGAGGCGCAGGATTTCGAGGCAGGCGCTGGCCGAGCAGGCCAAGCTCAGCCTGTCGACGTTGGAGAAGGCGCTCGGCGGCCGCCGCCCGTTCACGCTGGCAACCACGGTCCGGCTCGAGCAGGCGCTGGGCGTGTCCTTGCGCAAGAGCAGCACGGTTGCGCCGTCGCCCCCGGCCGGCAACGATGTCGCGCCCGACAGTCTCGGCTCCTATTCGCATCGCGCGGTGACCTGGATCGAGGACGTCTACATCACGCTGCGGCCGTCCTTTGGCGACAAGGACGCGATCTTCGCCTATCGCACCGAGATCGTCTGGGAGCCCAGAGTCTCCTCGCTGGTCTTCCGCGAGGGCGAGCGGACCGATGCCGCCTATGAGCACACCGGCGAAGTCGCGGTGCCGCATCAGTCGGGGTTCATCTACCTCGTCATCAACAAGCATGGCCAGCATCGGGTGATCACGGTATCGCGCCCGACGGTGAACGGCGAGATGTATGGCATCATCTCGTCGCTGCGCGCCGGCCCCGGCTCGCAATTGACGCCGATAGCTGCGCCCATCGCCTATGTTCCGCTGAAGAACGTCCGAGAGCCGACGCTGGGGCGGATCGCACCGGATAACCCCAACCATGCATTGTATCGCAGTCACCTGCGTCGCACGGTGGAAGAGCCGTTTGCTCTGTTCCTGCCGGGGTAGGTACGCTCCCTAGAGCGTTAGCCGATCAGGTTGCAAGTACCCTGCGGCCACGAAGTAGTTTGTGGATTCTGCGGGCGTGTAGGTGTCGACGATGCGACCAATAG